>JABAQN010000042.1 GCA_019187495.1 Steroidobacteraceae bacterium | reverse complement strand
GCATCTGGTTGACGAGGCGGTCGGCCTGGCCCTCATCGACGACGAACGTGAAATTGAGGTCGTTCGCCGCCTGGCTGACGAGATAGATGCGCTGCTCTTCGAACAGGTCGAAGGCATCGCCGAGCCGGTGCAGGATGCCGCGGATGTTGCGCCCGACGAGGCTCACCGAGGCGCAGGGCCCGATCACCTGCACCCGGCACAGGTCCGACAGGGCCTCCGTGAGCGAGGCGAGGATGTCCGGGTCGAGCGTGTTCGCAGCCGGGTCGAGCGAGACGGTGACGTTCGTTTCCGACGTCGAGACGAGATCGATCGAAAGGCCCTGGTCCTTGAAGACCTGGAACGCATCGGCCAGGAACCCGACCTGGTGCCACATGCCGGGGCTGTCGAGCGACACGAGCGTGATGCCCTTCTTGACGCACACGGCCTTGACCTGCGCCTCGCTGCCGCCCTGCGCGCTGACGACGGTGCCGACGAGGTCGGGGTGATGGGTGTCGTGCACGGACAGCGGGATGCCGTACTGCCGCACCGGCAGGATGCAGCGCGGATGCAGCACTTTCGCGCCGCTCGTCGCGATCTCCTGCGCCTCGTCGTAATGCAGTGCCTTCAGCAACCGTGCGGCGGGTGTGGTGCGCGGATTGGCGCTGAACATGCCGGGCACGTCGGTCCAGATCTCGAGGCGCACCGCGCGCAGCTTGGCGGCGAAATAGGCGGCGGAGGTGTCGGAGCCGCCGCGTCCGAGCAGCACGGTGTGGCCCTCGTCATCGCTCGCGATGAATCCCTGCGTGATCACGACACCGGCGCCGGCCGACAGCTCGCGGATCAGCGCATCATCCGGAGTGAACACGCAGGTCGCCGACAGCGTGCTCGCCTTCGCCGATGCGCCCTTGCGGTCTTCCGCACGCAGCATGCGCCGCGCGTCGGCCCAGCGCGGCGCGAGCCCTTGCGTGGCGAGGAACGCGGCGCCGAGTTCGGTGGCCATCAACTCGCCGTTCGACATCACGCGCGCGCGCGTGCGCGCGCTCACCTCGCCGACGAGCGCAATGCCGGCGGCGAGTTGCCCCAGCTCATCGAAATTGCGTTGCAGCCGCTCGCTGACTTCGACCCCGAGTTCGAGCGCGAGCGCGCGATGGCGGGATTCGATTTCGGACAAGGTCGGCGCGTAATCACGCGCGAGCGCGCCCTCGAGCAATCGTTCGAGGCGGTCGGTGATGCCACTCAGCGCCGAATGCACGATGAGAACGCGCAGGCCGTCGGAGCGCCGTGCGCGCACGATGTCGGCGATGCGCTGCCAGTTGGGGGCGGTCGAAACGCTCGTGCCGCCGAACTTCAGCACGACCCATGGGGCATCCGCCGTGGTGGCCACGGGACTCAGGCGTCGTCTTCGAAAACGTCGCGCAAGTCTTTCGCGAGCCGCCGGTCCGCGAGCACCTCTTCGAGCCGGCTCCACGCGGCTTTGCCGCGCTTGCCCGGCTGGACGCGGGTGCGTTTGTCGACCTTGTCGAGGAGCCGGTCGTACTCCGGACTGTCGTCGGAGGCCGCTTCTCCGAGAAATTCGTCGTCGAGATCGAAGCTTCCGTTGTCGCGTTCGCTAACCACGATTGCCTGCAGGAAATGGTAAGTGAATCAAGGGGTTATGCGCAAAATGTCGGCGCAGCGAGACGCGAACTATAGCGAATTCGCGCGCGCATGCAAGCCCCTGATTTTCAGGGCAATCGGGCGGTGTCCCGGACCACGACGGGCGCCCCGCGGGACAGGCCGAGGCCCAGGGCGGCGCTCTGTTCGGCGCGCGCGATCTCGACGACGCCGAACGAGTTGACGAGCGCGAGGTACTCACCCGGTCGCACGTCCCCGTAGGTGCGCAGCAGCGGCCACGAGTGGTTCGCTGCGTACACGCGCGGCGAACCCATCCGGACCACCCAGTGCGCGTCGATGTTCGTGATGAGGTTGCCGAAGTGATCGAGCGTGATGACGACGCCGCTCACGGCGCTGTCATCTCCCGAGGCGTCCTCGACCCACGAGGGCACGAATGTCGTGACCGCCTCCCCGAGGTCCCCGGGCTGGCAACGCCCGGCGGCGAGTTCCGCGGCGAGCGGCGCGAAGATGTCCCGGCCGTGGAAAGTCGCGCTCGGACGGGTGATCGAGAAGCGCGCGAGCGCCTGCGGCAGGACGCGCGTGATGCGCGCGTCCGGGATCGCGTTGACCACGGGGGCCAGCAGTCCGTTGTCGGGCGCAAGGAACATGTGGTTCGCGGCACTCACGGCGATGATGTCGCGCGAGGTCCCGACACCCGGATCGACCACCGCGACGTGCACCGTGCCCGGCGGGAAATACGGGTAGGCGCGCGCCAGCCAGAAGCCCGCCTCGGCGGGCCAGTGCACGAGGATCTCGTGTGTCAGGTCGACGATGCGCGCGGCCGGCAAGCGGCTGTAGATGCGCCCCTTCATGACGCCCACGAACGGCCCCTGGTGACCGAAGTCGGTCGTGATCGTGATGACGCCCGATGCCTGCATGCGTGCCTGGTCGACTGCTAGACTCGCGCACCATGTCGCGGACACGAGGCGCTGTCAATGCGCGGGCACCGGCCACGCGGGACACCTCGTCGCTCGCCGTGCTCGCGCTCTGTTTCGCATTGAGCGGTCTTGCGGCGCTCGTCTACCAGACCGCATGGACCCGCCAGTTCGCGCTCGTCTTCGGCACCTCGGAACTCGCGGTCGCGACGGTGCTCGCGGCGTACATGGCCGGGCTCGCGCTCGGCGCGGCGCTCATCGAACGTCTCCTGCCGCGCGTTGCTCGCCCCGTGCTGACTTACGCGGTGCTCGAGCTCGGCATCGGCATCGCGAGTATCGTGCTCGTGCCATTGCTGCTGCATGCGAGCGAGGCGCTGCTGCGGCTGCTCTTCGGCGGTGAACCCGCGCCGCCATCCAGCGAGCACGGCGGCATTTCGTTCTATTTCCTCGCGAGCGCCTTCGTCGTGCTCGCCGTGCCCGCGACGCTGATGGGCGCGACGCTGCCGCTCCTCGCGCGCCATGCCGTGCGCGAGGATCGCGAGGTCGGGCGCCGGATCGGTCTGCTCTACGCCGCGAACACCGCGGGCGCCGTCGCCGGCGCGTTGCTCGCGGCATTCTGGATGCTGCCCGCGCTTGGTTTGCGCTCGACCATCGTGGCGGCCGCGGTGGTCAATGCGATCGTCTTTCTGCTCGCGGCCCGGGTGTCGCGCGGCGCGCCCTCTGGACGACCTTTCGCCGCAACGCCACGCATCCCGCTCGCCGGAGACGCGACGAAATGGATCCTGCCGCTGATGCTGCTCTCGGGCGCCGTGACGTTCCTGAACGAGGTGCTGTGGGCGCGCATGCTGAGCCATGTCGTCGGCAGCAGCATCCACGCATTCGGGGTGATGGTCGCGAGCTTCCTGACCGGCATCGCGCTCGGCGGCGGCATCGCCTCCTCCCTCGCGACGACCCGCGAACGCGCCACGCGGCTGTTCATCGCCAGTGAAATCGGCGTCGCGCTGACGGCCGCCGCTGCCTTCCTCGTGCTCGATCGGTACGTGCCCACCCATGCGGCAGGCCTCGCGCACAAGGTGACCTTCGGCTTTGCGCTGCTGCTGCCCATGACGCTGTTCATCGGCGCGACGTACCCGTTCGCGGTACGCATGCTCGCGACCGGACCCGACACGGCCGCGGCCGCGAGCGCGCGCGTCTATGCGTGGAATACGGTCGGCGCGATCCTCGGCGCGGTATCCGGCGGCTTCCTCCTCATTCCTGCGTTGCGCTACGAGGGCGCGATCAGCGCGGCGGTGACGGCGAGCGCCGCGATCGCCGCGGCGGCGGCCTGGCTGTACGCGAGGCGCCGCCCGTGGCTCCCCGCGGCCATCACGGCGCTCGCCGTGCTCGGGGCGGTCGCGTTCCGGCCCGGTGCGCCGCTGCGCTTGCTGCTCGCCTCGCCGCTCGATGTACCGTCCGATGGCACGCTGCTGCACTACGACGTCGGGCGCAGCGCGGATGTCGTCGTCCTCGGCCAGGATGGCGGGCTCGTCCTGCGCACCAACGGCCTGCCGGAAGCGATGATGGATACGCCGGGCATCGCGCCGCGCTTCAGTGGCGAGTTCTGGTTGTCGCCGCTCGCGGTGATCGCGCGGCCCGACGTCGAACGCATGCTGATCGTCGGCTACGGCGGCGGCATGGTGGTCGAGGGCGTACCGCCATCGGTGGCGGCGGTCGATGTCATCGAACTCGAATCCGCGGTGCTCGATGCGAACCGTGCGACACGCCAGCTGCGCCGGCGCGATCCGCTGCTCGATCCGCGCGTCGATATCGTCGTGAACGACGCGCGCGGGGCGCTCGCGCTCACCGACCGCCGCTACGACGCGATCGTCTCGCAACCCTCGCACCCCTGGACCGCGGGCGCTTCCCATCTCTACACGCGCGAATTCCTGCGCCTCGCGCACGCGCACCTGACGCCCGGCGGCGTCTTCATCCAGTGGATGAACGTCGGCTTCCTCGACGAGGCCCTGCTGCGCTCCCTGACCGCGACGCTGCTCGACGTGTTTGCAGAGGTGCGCATCTATCGGCCGGACCCGAGCACCCTGCTGTTCCTCGCGTCGGATGCGAAACTCGATCCCGAGACACAGGTCGCGACCACCGGAGCGCCGCTCGATCGATCGCCGCTGCACTATGCGCGCTTCGGCATCGACACCGCGGAAGACCTCGTCGCCGCGCTGGTCGCCGACGCTCCGGGCGCGCGCGCGCTCGCCGCCGGTGCGCCGCTCATCACCGATGATCGCAACCGGCTCGCCACATCGAACGTGCTCGAACTCGGCCGTGGCTTGTCCGCCGACGCCACGGGTCGCGTGCTCGCGCCCTACGATCCGCTGCAGCGCGCCGACAGCTTCGTGCATCGCGCGCTCGCGCCGCGCCTGTCGATGAGCTACATCGCGCGACGGCTGACCACGTACGTCGGGCTCGATGCGAGCCTGCGCGACCGCATTGCGCGCCTCGGCGCGATCCTCGGTGATACGCCTCGGGGCGCCTACGTGCGCGCGCTTTCCGCGATGACCGGCGGCGACACGGCGGCGGGCCTGCGGCTCTACCACGAGGCGCGCGCGCACTTTCCGGACGACGCGGAATTGCGCTTCGAACTGGTCCGCCCGAATCTCGCCTCGCTCGCCCACGGCACGGCGCCGGCCGGCGTCGTCGAGGTCGCGCGCGGGCTGCGCGGCGAGCCGGCGCTCGTGTTGCTCGCGATCTCGCACGCGGCGCACGAGCGCTGGGACGATCTCGTGCAACTGGACGACGATCTCGCGGCGATTCCCTGGGTACGCCCCTGGGCCATCGATGCGCTGCAGGTCCGCATCGACTGGCGCACGCGCGTCGCGAACCCGCAAGCGAGGCGCGCCTATGGTGACGAGGCGCTGGCGCTCGTCGATCGTGCGCTCGTCGTGCAACCGACGTCCGCGTTGTTCGGGCTGCGCACGCGCGCCGCGATCACGGCCAACCGTCCGGAGGTGATCGTCGAGTCGATCGCGGGCTACGGACAGGCGATGTACGCAACCGCGGCGCGCTCGGCCGACAGCTCGAGGCGGGGCCGGGCCATCCGCACCCTCCAGGGTCTCGAGGGCGTCCTCGATGAGACGGCGAAGGAAGCGCCGCCCGTGGCCGCGCGTGCCGCGGTGGTCCGCGGGCAAGTACTCGACTGGCTGCGGAAACTGCAGCAGCAACACCCGACGGCGCCCTGAGGCGGCGCGGCCGGGGCCGCATGGCCGCGATCAGAACCAGTCGCCCTCGAAGGTTTCCCAGGCTTCGACATGGCGCGCACGCGGCAGCGGCGCGAATCGCCCGAACACGCCGGCCTGGAAGACGAGCGGATCGCCAGTGCCGAATGTCACCGCCGACACGCGGCCGACGATGATCACGTGATCGCCCCCCGCGTGCTGCGCCTCCACGGTGCCGTCGAGCCGGCACAGCGCGCCGTCGATGAGCGGCGCCGCATCGCCCGCCGGATTCGCACCGTGCGGAAACTTGACAGTCGCGCGACGCGCAAAATGCATCGCGAGCGCTTCCTGCCCCTGGGCGAGCACGTGGACGGCGAACGCGCGGTGCGGCGCGAAAGCATCCATGCTCGTGCTGTCCTGCTGCAGGCACCAGAGGAGCTGCGGCGGCGCGAGCGACACCGACGTGAACGAGTTCACGGTGACACCCGCCGGTTCGCCGCCCGGTTTCGTGCCGGTGATGATCGTGACGCCGGTGGCAAAGGTGCCGAAGGCATCGCGAAGCGCGCGGGGTCCGGGTGGTGCATTCACAGTACGAGCCTCGCAACGACGGTGATCACGACGACGGCCGCCAGATCGACCAGCAAGCCGGTGCGCAGCATCTGCCGCATCGAAATACGCCCCGTGCCGAAGACGATCGCGTTGGGCGGCGTGCCGACGGGAAGCATGAATCCCGCCGAGGCCGCCATGGCGGCCGGCGCGATCAACACCAGGATGGTGCCGGGATGGCCGTCCGCCATGGCGGCGAGCACGGGCATGAACGTCGCCGCGGTCGCGACGTTGCTGTTGAATTCCGTCCAGAGCACGAGCAGCAGCACGACCGTGAGCGTCAGGGCGAGCGCGGGCCAGTGCGCAATGCCGCGCAGCCCCATGCCGAATGTCGCGGACAGCGTGCTCGCCTGGATCGCGGCGGCGAGCACGAGGCCGCCGCCGAACAGGATCAACACATCCCAGGGCACGCGCCGGAGCGCCTCGCTATCGAGAAGGCTCGCGCCGGCCGCTTCGCCCCCTGCGGGCAACAGGAACAGCGTGAGCCCGGCGACGATGGCGATCACCGTGTCGGTGAGGCCGTGGAGTCCCGGCAGGGCCGTGAGCCAGGGCCGCGAGATCCAGAGTGTGGCCGTGAGGAGCGCGACGATCGAACTCGCCACCGGCAGCATCATCAGGGTGGTCGACGTATTCGACACCCACAGGCTCACGAAGGCGGTGGCGATCATCACCCCGAGCACGAGCCGCCGCGGTTCGCTGCCCACGGCCGCGATGATCGAGTACGCGATGCGCGCATGCAGGTGCCAGCGCTCCATCGCGAGGCCGAGCAGGAAACCGCCGAGGATCAGGAAAATGGTCGGGTTGGCGTATTCGGTGAGCACCTGCGCCGGCGAGGGCAGCCCGGTGAGCGGGACGATCGCGAGCGGCAACAGTGCGGTCGCGGCGAGCGGTATCGCCTCGGTCGCCCACCAGATCGCCATCCACACGGCGAGCCCGAAGACGGGCCACGCGGCCCCGGCGAAAGCCTGCGGTGCGGGAACGAGCACCGTGACCAGGAAGGTCGCCGGGCCGAGCGCTGCGAAAACGCGGCGCAAGCGCGAGTCAGGCCCCGGGAGCCGCCGGCGGATCGTCTGCCGCGACCGGCGCCGATGGCGCCGGCGCGTCGTCCGCTTCGATGCCGATCAGCACCGGCATGCCGGTGCCCTTGTTCAGCATGTCGAGCGCGTAATCCCAGTGCACGGCCGTGCGGGTCGGGCCGAGCGCCTTGTCGAGGCGCGCAGCGAAGTCGTTCGGGTCGATCGGCGCGACCTGTCCCTCGGCATCGACGGGCGGGTGCGACTCCATGTAGACCTCGCCGTGCACGATCGCGACCTTGACGGGTTCGTTCACGAGATAGACGTTCGTGCCGACGGGCACCATCGCGAACAGTTGCTCGATGTCCTCCGGAAACATCCGGATGCAGCCATGCGTGATCGCCATGCCGACGGCCGCCGGATTGTTGGTGCCGTGGATCAGGTAACTGCCGCCACCGATCGCGAGCCGCATCTTGTAGGCGCCGAGCGGATTGTCCGGTCCGGGCGGCACCGCGGCGGGCAGCGGATCGCCGCGTTCGGCGTGTTCCTTGCGCACCGACGCGGGCGGATACCAGATCGGGTTCTTGTCCTTGGCGACGATGCGCGTCTTGCCGAGCGGCGTGCGCCAGTCCATCTTGCCGATGCTCACCGGGTAGGTGTAGACGACCGGGTGCTCGCCTTTCTTCGGCTTGGGGTAGTAGTAGAGGCGATGCTCGGGCAGATTGACGACGATGCCGTCGCGCGGGCCCGAAGGCAGGATGCGCTGGCCGGGCAGCAGGACGGCGGTGCCCTCACCCGGCAACCACGGATCGACGCCCGGGTTGACGCGCAGGATCTCCTCGTAGCCCAGGCTGTAACGGCGCCCGAGATCGATCAGCGTGTCCTCGTAGGTCGTCACGATGTGCTCGACGCTGCCGAAGAGTGCCGCGCCGTCCTCGGGCAGCGGGTACACGGTGGCGTGGGCCGCGGATGCGGCCAGCAGGCCGGTCAGGAGCGCGAGGCGAATTGGCGGCACGCGGAACATGATTCCGCCATTCTACAAGACGACGACGGATCGAGGTGCCGGGCTTACGGTTGTTCGGTTATTGCGCCACTGGCGCGCAATAACCGAACAACCGTAAGCCCGGCACCACTGCTCACCGACCCGTCCAGCCAGGTCCGCGGACCACCTGCCCCGGGGTCGCGCCCGTGTGCTTGCCGTTGGCGAGCACCTGCACGCCGTTGACAAACACGTCGACGACACCCGTGGCGAAACGCCGCGGTTCGGCGAACGTCGCGTGGTCCGCAATCGTCGCCGGATCGAATACCACGATGTCGGCGTGGCAGCCCGGGTCGAGGCAGCCGCGATCGCGCAGCTTCCAGTTCTCCGCGGGGAGGCGCGTCAGGCGCCGGATGGCGTCGGGCAGTGTCGCCACTTTCTCCTCGCGCACGTACTTGCCGAGGAAACGCGCAAAGCTGCCATAGGCGCGCGGGTGGTTGTTGCTCTTGAGAAACGCGCCCTCCGGCGCGAGCGCTCCCTCGTCGGAATCGATGCTGACCCACGGCTGCGACAGGCCGAGGCGGACATTGTCCTCCGACATCAGGAAGTATGCCGTCGAGACGCGCGTGTGATCTTCGATCACGAGCGCAATGGCCGCTTCCTCCGGCGTGACGCCGCGCATCCGCGCCACTTCCGCCAGCGTCTTGCCGGTCAGCGGCTTCAGTGCCTCGTTCCTGAAACCGATCAACAGGACCTGGTCGGCGCTGCCCGCCGCGTAGTAGAGATTCTCCCAGTCCTTGCCGGGCGCCCGCATTTCCCGTGCCACCCGTGCCGCAATCGCGGGATCGCGCAATCTCGCGACCCAGGCGTCGATGCCCCCTTCCTGCACCCACGGCGGCATCGCGGCATCGAGGCCGGTGGCGCCGGCCGTGTACGTGTACATGTTGGCCGTGATGCCGAGCCCCGCCGATCGCGCGGCATCGATGCGCGCGATCGCCTCGCGCATCTTCGGCCAGTTCGAGCGGCCGGCGGCCTTCAGGTGGTGCACCTCGCCGTGCACGCCGGCATCGCGTGAGATGCCGATCAGCTCGTCGAGCGCCTCGAGCAACCGATCGCCCTCGCTGCGAATGTGCGAAATGTAGCCTCCGCCGAACTCGCCGGCCGCGCGGGCGAGTGCGGTGAGCTCCCCGGTGCGCGCATAGGTGCCCGGCGCATAGATGAGCGCGCTGCCGACGCCGAGGGCGCCCTCGCGCATCGCCTGGCGCACGAGGTCCTGCATGCGGGCGAGTTCGCCCGGGTCCGGCGCACGGTTCTCGTAGCCGAGTTCGTGGATGCGCACCGTCGCTGCGCCGACGAACGACGCGATGTTGGGTGACACGCCCTTCTTCGCCAGCGTGTCGAGGAATCCGCCGAGCGATGTCCAGGTGATGTCATAGCGGATATCACCCTGCGTTTTCAGCAGCTCGGCGCGACTCGCCGCGCTGAGCGGCCCGTAGGAGTCTCCCTCACCGAATATCTCGAGCGTGACGCCCTGCCGGATGTCGCTCATTCCCCGGCCGTCGTGGAACAGCGAGTCCGCCGCCCACGACAGCACATTGATGAACCCCGGCGCGACGGCGAGACCGTGGGCATCGACGGTGCGCGCCGCGCGCAATCCCGGCGCGCTGGCCGCCGCGGTCACGATGCGCCCGTCGTCGACCGCCACCACGCCCCGGTACGGCTCACCGCCGCGGCCATCGTAAATGGTGGCGTTCTCGATCAGCAGGTCGACCCGACGCGGCGCGCTCTGGCAGCCGGCGGTCGCGCCGAGCAGCAGCACGAGCACCCATGTGGCAAAACCCGTTCGCGTCCCGATATGCATCGAAGGTCCCCCGCCGGTGGCTGCCTCGCCGGATGTTGCCACGATCCCCACACGATTTGTCACGGCGATGTGTCGCGCGCATGATCGCGCACCATGAACCTCCCGGCCGCGACCATGAGCCTGATCCTCGGGTCCGCAT
The DNA here is from genome assembly GCA_019187495.1 of Steroidobacteraceae bacterium. Taxonomy (GTDB): domain Bacteria; phylum Pseudomonadota; class Gammaproteobacteria; order Steroidobacterales; family Steroidobacteraceae; genus CADEFQ01. Next base: position 128,433 of record JABAQN010000042.1, on the reverse strand, counting down.
CAGGCGCCGCGTCCCCCGAGCTCGCGCAGCTGTTTGCGCAATGGCGCGCATTCGAGGCACCACCGCTTCGCGAAGGCGTGCCGGACTACACCGCCGCGACCTTCGCGCGCCGGTACGCGGAACTGCCGCGCTGGCGAGCGCGCCTCGCCGCAATCGATCCTGCCGCGTGGCCGGTGGCGCAGCGGGTCGATTGCGAACTGCTGCGCGCGGAAATGAACGGTTTCGACTTCTACGTGCGCGTGCTCAGGCCCTGGGAGCGGGACCCGGCGTTCTACCTGTCACTCTGGACCGAACAGAGCGATACACCCGCGCACGAAGGGCCGACGAACCACGCGGCCATCGAGCTCTGGACCTATCCGTTCCCGTTGACTGCAGCCTCGGAGGCGAAGCTCGCCGCCGAACTGCGCACCGTCGCGCCGCTCCTCGCGCAGGCCAGAGGCAATCTCACGGGCAATGCGCGCGACTTGTGGACAGTCGGCATTCGCACGCTCAGGGGCCAGTCGACGGCGCTCGAAGCGCTCTCCCGGAAGACGCAGGGCAGCGGAGCGGAACTGCGCGAAGCGCTGCACGGCGCGCAGCGCGCAACGGCCGATTTCGTCGCATGGCTCGAACGCGAGGCACCCTCGAAGACCGGTTCCTCCGGCATCGGCAAGGAGAACTACAACTGGAGCCTTCGGCACGTGCACCTCGTGCCGCTCACCTGGGACGACGAAGTGATGCTGCTGAAGCGCGAACTCGCCCGCGCGCACGCGGCGCTGCGCTTCGAGGAAAGCCGCAATCGCGGCTTGCCGCCACTGCATGTCACCGCGAGCCCGGAAGAGTTCCGGCAGCGCGGCGAGGCCGCCGTCGAGAAATACATGGCGTTCCTGCGCGATCGCCAGATCCTGCCGATGCACGATTACATGGCGCCGGCACTGCGTGCGCAGATCGGGGAGTACGCGCCGGAAGCGACGCGCAATTTCTTCGCGATGGCGACCCATCGCGAACCGATGACGCTCTACACGCATTTCTACCACTGGTGGGACCTCGCGCAGATGCGGGAGATGCCGCACCCGAGCCCGCTGCGACGCGGTGCGCTGCTCTACAACATCTGGGACAGCCGCGCCGAAGGCATGGCGACCGCGATGGAGGAATTCATGCTCCATGCGGGCCTCTTCGACGACAACCCGCGGGCGCGGGAAGTCGTCTGGATCCTGCTCGCGCAGCGCGCCGCACGCGGGCTCGGCTCGCTCTATGCGCACGCGAACCTCTTCACGATGAAGGAAGCGGCCGATTTTCATGTCGCCTGGACCCCGCGCGGCTGGATGCGCGAGGACCTCGATCTTCTCGGCTTCGAGCAGGGCCTGTACCTGCGCCAGCCGGGCTACGGCACGAGCTACCTCACGGGGAAGTTCCTCCTCGAGCAGTTGCTGCAGGAGCGCTCGAAGCAGCTTCGCGATGCGTTCACGACTTCGCGCTGGTTCGACGAGGTCAATCAGGCGGGACTGATTCCCGTTTCCCTGATCCGCTGGCAGATGACCGGCAAGGACGACGAGATCCGCGCGCTGACGCGCGCGGACTAGCCGGTCTTCGCCGATTCGCGGGTACGGGCACGACCAAGTCGTTGATTTCTCATCCGGTGGCGATATCAGGTCTGCACTACAGGGGGACGGCGGTCGCCGCCTGCGCGGCGGTGATTTTCGGCTTCGGCTGTGGCGGCAGGACGAGCTTCAGACGCTCGAGTAGCAGCTGCAGTTCGCGTTCCGGTTCGGTATAGCGCGTGAGCATCAACTCGCGCCCGTCGGTGGTCGGGATCTTCACATCGACCATGGTCACGGCGGCGAACTTCTCCAGCGCACTGCGCGCGGTGAGCCCGGGCGCGAGCGCCTTCAGTTGTCGGCCGAGCGTGACGTAGAGACAGTAGGCGAGGAACGCCAGGAACACATGCGCCTCGATGCGCGACTCGTGCTGGTGATAAATCGGCCGGATCGCCAGATCGTGCTTGAGGGTACGGAACGCTTCTTCGACTTGCACGAGCTGCAGGTAGTAGTGCCACAGCTTCACCGGATCCGTCTCGGTCAGGTTCGTGCGCAGCAGGTAGCGGCCCTCGCGGCGACGCACCTGTCTGAGCTTCACCTTGTTCAGGCGATGGCGGAACGTCGCCCCGCGCGCATCGACGGTGACGTCGAGCAGTCGCCACGCCGCCGGCGCCTTCGTCTGCGCACTGCCGAGCTTCATCAGGAGCGCATCGCGCGTGAGCTCCATTGTGCTCAGCTGCGCAAGGCGCGCCCACAGCCACTTCAGCTGACGCTTGCGCATCGCCCGCTCCTTGGCGATCCGATCGTGGCTCTCGGCGTAAACGTACAGCTCGCCGTCCTCGGGCAAGAGCTTCACCTTCACGCCCGCACGCGCCTCGCGCCACGGCTTCGTCACGAGCGCAGACTCGAGCCGGTTGAGCCGCCCCTTCGGCGTGCCCACCAGGTACTGCACGGGCGGATCGCTGGCCCGCATCTCGGCGAGTACCGCCTCGGTTGGAATGCCTCGGTCCATGCACCAGATCCGCCGCGCCCGGCCGTACTGGTGCTCGATCCGCTGCAGGAAGCCTCGCAAGGTCGTCGAGTCCGCGGTGTTGCCCGGCAACACCTCGTAGGCGATCGGCAGGCCTTCCGCCGTCACGATCAGCGCGATCACGATTTGCACGCAGTCCGGACGATGGTCGCGTGAGTAGCCGTGCCGACGCTTGTCGTGCTCCTCGAGCGGCGGGTCGGACTCGAAGTACGTGCTCGTCAGGTCGTACAGCAGGACTTCGTAGGCGGCGTTGAACAGATCCCGCCAGCGCTCCGTCAAGTGGCTGAACAACGCCACCTTGTGCGCCAGCAGCCGGTCATGCGCGCGATAGAGCACGTGCGGATCGACGATCGCCTCATCGGTGCCGAGCAGATCGCAGAGCGCCGTGCGGCCGTACCACTCGCGGTGCAGCCGCCACTCGCTCCCCGGGCTGATCAGCCGGTACGCGGCGAGCACGAATACGGCCAGATCCCAGCGCGTACCCTTGCGCGAGGGCGCCAGGCGCTCGGCAAAGAACACATCGAGATCGAGCGTTTGCCACAGCGTCAGCGCCAGCCAGCACGCACCCCACTGCCGCGGCCGCACCAGACGCATCGCCGCGAGCTTGAGCGTGACAATGGAGGCGTCCGGCAGCAGCCCCGTCACCCGATCCTCGGGAAACAGCGCCACCGTGCGCGGCGCATCAGCTCCGTCCTCGATCACCTCGATCGAGCGCCGCCACGCTCGCTCTTGCGAAGCGTTGATCTCGCCGAGATAAAGCACGTGACGTTGCACGACCCGGCCACCGGCCACACGGCGGTTCTCCACCACGCTGTAGTAGCAGTGGACCTTGCCGTCCTTCTTGCGAGTCGTCGCGCGCAGAAACATCGCGATCAGACATTATCCGCGCGCTCGCGTCGCTGACCAGAACCAAGGTCTTCACTACAGCCACCTTCGCCCACTCACCCCGTGCGCAACGCAATGAAATCAACGAACTCGCATGCCGCAGCACCCAAATACCAGGACAATCGGGGGTTGAATCGGCGAAGTTCGGCTAGTGCCGTCAACCCGTATCGATCTCCCGCAGCGTCCTGCGCCCGGCCCGGATCATGACGGGCCAGCAGACCACGAAGATCCTACGGTGTCACCGGATTCTTCCAGCGGCTGATGCCATCCAGGAAGCGTTTCATCTCCTCGTTCGTCTGCGGCAGCTTGTCTGCGGGCAAATCGAGAAAATTGATCGGGATCTCCTGCACGTACTGGTCGAACACCGGTTTGACGACCTCGAGCGGGTAGCGCGGGATCGTGCGCCCCGAGCGAAACTTCGCGATCGGAATCTCCGCCTCGATCACGCTGTCGTTGTTGCTCGGATCCTCGGCAATCACGCGACCGCCGGGCGCGACGATCAGCGAGCCGCCCCCGAGCTGCGCCGGTACGCCGGAGCCCGGGGGAAACGTGATATTCGACATCGCCGTGTACACGTTGTTGTAGTAGGCGACCGCCTGTACGTCGATCCTGGTGAACAGCGTCGCCGTGCGCAGCATGATTTCGGTACCGCGCATCGCGAAGGCCGCGAACACGAACGGATCGATCTGCACGGTGCTCACCGCGATGTTGCCGAACTCGGTCTTCAGGACCGGGAACTCCTCCTCGATGCCGTACTTCGCGCGGAACTTGTCACGAACGCTCTCGATGGTCGTGGTGGGCACTTCCTCTTTCGGGTTGACCCGGATGGCGTTGCGCGACTTCCAGTACGCCCGCTTCACCTTGCCGTCACGGCCGATCACGGGATTCAGGCTGAGGATGTGCCCCGGCCAGTCCGGATCGGTCGCATAGCTGCCGAAGATGATGTAGGTATCGCAGGCCCTGGCGAGTTCACCGAGCCGGTCGGTCTCCGGGCCGGGCACCTGGATCGTAAACTTGAGCTTCTCGTTGCGCGTGCCTGCCGAGTAGCCAGTGAGCGGGAACTCGTTGAACAGGATGAAATCGGGTTTCTTGCCCTTCGTGCAGGCTTCGTTGATCCAGTACGCCATCCGCTCGAGGTTGGTGCGGAGTCCTTCTGCGACCGTCGGCGCCTTCTGCAGATTGACGGGCGAGTTCTGCACGACCTTGAGTACCACCACATCCTTCTCGAGCGGCACGGTGGGATAGCTGCCGTCGGGCTGTACCAGCCGCGGCACAGCAGGCGATGCCGCGACCGACCACGACGCTGTAGCGGCGGTGGCGCACAGAAGCGCGGCGGTTGCGAGTGATCGCATCAGCTTCATCGGTCATTTCTCCCCATGGGGTCCGGTTTCAGCCCAGTGCGATTTGCACCTCGACGGCGGCGCGCTCCGCAGACTCGAGCGCCGCCTCCATGCCGCGACTGCCGAGCGCCGTATGTTCACCGCAGAAAAACAGCCGCTCGTGCGGCTTCGCCAGCTCGTTCGCGAACGCCACAACCTGGCCCGGGCGATAGCAGGACCAGACACCCGCCGCAAAAGGATCGGTCCCCCACGAACGCACCTTCGCCACTTCGAGCGCGCCCTTGGCCGCCGGGCGCAGCCGCTCGAGTTCCGCCACCACGGCGCGCCCCGCAGCCGCGGCTCCTAGCAGGTCGAGGTATCGGGCATCGAGGCCACGCGCCCAGCACGTGAGGCTCATGACTTCCTTCGGGTCGGACCCGAAGCGCTGCGCGTACACGGTACCCGCGATGCCGTCGGTCCACATCGAGGGGTTCTGTTCGTCGCTTTCCCAGAATTTCCTCTTCGGGACGATGTGCACCTGCGTGATCGGCACATAGCCGATCGTGCGGATCGCCGTGTTCTGCGCCGCCGGCGGCAACGGATCGATCGCGACATGGCGCAAAGTTGCAAACGGCAGAGAGCACACCACTGCCTTGGCCCGATGGCGCGAACCGTCGTCGCAGTGCACCTCGGCGCCATCATTGCGGATGGTGATCGCAACGACGCGCCGGCCTCGCAGCAAATCACCCTTCAACTGCCGGGCCATCGCCTCCGGCAGCCGCTGGTTGCCGCCCCGGAACGCACCGATGAAGCGGGCGTTGGCGTTCCTGTTCACGACCTGCCACTGCTCGACGGATGCAAGCATCAGCAGCGACACGTCGTGCGCCGTCGTGCCGTACGAGATATTCGTATCGAACCCGAGCTGGATGGCTGCATCCGAAGCACCCAGCGACGTCAGGAAGTCGTATACGGAGATGTCATGTTGCGCATTCTCCGGATCCCACCAGCGGCCGGGGTCCTTGACCGGCATGTTTCGCTTGAGCAGCGCATCGGCCCACGCACCGGGCGGCAGGGCCTTCAGCTCGCCGGCGAACGGGTTGCGCGGATGCCGGGCCCACGCATCGGGCGCCACGAGCGCCCCGTCGATATAGAGGCCGGGCGGCCCGCCGCCGAACGCGCGCAGGCCGATATCATCGAGTTCGACACCATACCGCTTGCCGGCCGCGATCACGCGGCCGTAGGCGCCGGCGACGGAATTGCCGCCCGCCTCGGGATGCCCGGGCACATCGTCGAGCGTGTAGAGCCGGCCGCCGATGCGATCGCGGCCCTCGAGCACCCGCACGCGCAACCCCGCCTCCTCGAGCGCGAGCGCCGCACCGAGACCGGACAGGCCTGCTCCGATGACGAGCACATCGGGGTCGCGGCCCGTCGCAGCGCGCGCCGGGCTTGCGGCTGCGGCCGCAGTCACCAAGGCACCGGAAACCATCATGAACTCGCGGCGTGATATCGGCATTGGAGCAGTTTGGGGCTTCAGCGGAAGCGATACGTCAGGGTAACCCCGTACATGCGCCGGTCGGGCAGTGTCACCGCGAAGTCGCGCCCGTTCGTCGCACTCAACGTGCCTGGCAGCGGCGGCTGCACTGGCACGACAACGAACAACGCCGGATCCACGGTACGCATGATATCGACCGCGGTTTCGTCGTCCGTGAGGTTATTGACCCAGACTGTCGCAGTCCATGCGTCCCGCTCGATTCCGAGGCGCATGTTGACGACATTCGAGTCGCCGGTCTCCGCGAGGTTGTGCACCTGCGCGTAGCGGCTCGCCTCGTAGCTGTAATCCGTGCGCCAATTGAGCGTGCCCCAGTTGCCGATCGGATAGTGTGCCGCGAGCGATACGGACGCCAGATGCCTCGGAACGCGGGGCAGCTTCCGGCCGCGCAGGTCGCCTGCGGCGACGTAATCGGCGTAGCACTGCGAACCCGCGATGCAGTTCGTGTACGGTCCGGCGAAGACGAGGTCGGCCTGGTCGGAGCTGAAGTACTCCTTGATCTCGGCGTCCTGCAACGCATACGTCATGCGCAGGTCCCAGTTCCGGCCGAGCGCCGCGAGCATCTCGATCTCGAGGCCGCGGATCTCGGACTTGCCGAGGTTCGACGTGTACGACGTCGTGAACTGCGGCGCCGCGGGCGCGCCTGCGGCCGTGCCCTCTTCGCGTACCGGGTTCGTCTGCGTCAGCTGCTGGTTCGTCCAGTCGATGAAATACAGCGCCGTGTTGAATTGCATGCGCCGGTCGAAGAGGCGACTCTTGAAACCGATCTCATAGCTGTCCGCCTCCTCTTCATCGAACGACTGCAGGCCGAGCGTGGCGAGCGCGGCACGATCCGCCGGCACGGTGCGGGCGTTTTCGGAATCCGCATTGAACCCGCCGGGCTTGTTGCCCTTGGCATACTGCGCGTACAGCGTCATCGTGTCGGACGCGAGCCAAGTCGCGGTTACGCGCGGCAGGAAATTCCTGAACGACGAATCATTCACATACGCGTTCGCGCAGGTCAGGGTCTGGCGGTTCGGGCTGCCGGCGATCGGCGTGTTGACGACGGTGCAACCGCTCGAATAACTGCCCGGCACGAATCCGGTATTGCTCGACTTCGAGAATACCGAGCGGCCGCCCGTGTGGATCTTGTCCTCGGCATAGCGACCTTCGGCCGTGAGCGTCAGATCGTCGAGCAGGTCGAACTCCAGCATGGCGAACGCCGCCTCGTTCTTCGTGCCCGAGTCCACGGCCTGCGGCGTGATCACGGCCGGCAGGTCCGGCAGGCCCGCCATCGGATTGGCGACGAGGCTGCCCGACCATGCGGTCCTGTCCGGGTTGACCTCGTAGGTGTAGAGGCCGGCTTGCCAGCGCAGGCGCCCCGTACGCGGCGACGCGACGCGCAGCTCCTGGCTCCAGTAGTCGGTGTTCGAGAAGCCGACCGACTCGAACGCGCCGCCGAAGCCACGCAGCGAACTGTAATCCTGGTCGGCCGCGCCGTAATTGCTGGTGCGATCGAGTGTTGTCGTCGAAGTGAAGACGTAGTCGCGCCAGTCGGCGCTCAGCACGAGGCTCGAACGGAAAGTGTTCACCTGCCGGCCCGGATACAGTCCCGCCGAGCGGTAGTTGATCGTGTTGGCCGACAGGAAGTCGAAAACCGGCACGACACCGCAGTAATAGCCCCGGCGGCGTGTCCCGGCGAGAGGCTGATAGCAGTTGCGCACGTCGGCGGCTGTCAGGCCGGTGCCCGGACCGCCGAGGCGGACCAGCTGGGCCAGTTCGTCTTCGTCGACCGAATAGGTCGCGCGCAGCGTGGCATCGAACCAGTCGGTCGGTGCCCAGTCGAGCACCGCGCCGACCGACTTGGAGCGCTGGCCGCCGATGTCCTTTGTACCGGACACGAGATTCGTGTACTGGCCGTCCTTGTTGTAGTAACGGCCGTTCACCTGGAAGCGCAACTTGCCCTCGACGATCGGACCGCTCGCCCAGGCGCTCATGTCCTGGTAGCCGAACTCGCCGGCTGAAACCTTGACACTGCCTTCGTAATCGTCCGTGGGCCGGCGCGTCACGTAATTGATCGCGCCGGCGAAGGTGCTGCGGCCGAACAATGCGGACTGCGGCCCCCGGATCACCTCGATCCGCTCGACATTGTCGAGGTTGTAGCCCGTGATGGAGCCGTTGACGAACACGCCGTCGATGAAGAACGACGCGTTCGCCGAACCCTGGATGTTCGACATGCCGCGGATCACGGGGCGTTCGAAGCCGCGACCGAAGCCCTGGCGGAACGAGAATCCCGGCGTGAGTGCCGCGATATCCTCCACGCGCGAAATGCCCATCGCCTGGATGTCCGATTCGCCGATCGCGGTGATCGACAGCGGCACCTTCTGCAGGTTCTCCTCGGCGCGGCGCGCCGTGACGACGATCTCGTCGAGCGCGGCGGCCTGCTTTGCGGCCTCCTGCGCGTGCGCAGCGACGGCGGCAAAGACCAACGACAAGAGGACACTTGTACGGAGGATCGGATACATGTAGCTCCCCGGGGCGAACAGGCGCGACTGGCAATCGCGCCCCCAGCCTAGCCACGACCGCGAGTCCCTGTCCAACAACCAGCGGCCAGACGCCACAACCACACGTTGTAGATCGCCCGGTTTCAACGGCGATCGCGACTATCTGATCGATGCGGACTTGGCGGCAGGCACCGGCGATTCGACGGCAAGAACCGGAGCGCCAGGTCGCCGCAAATCGGCCAGACTCACCGCATGGACTTCAGGATCACCGGACTCCCCGCGCACAATGCCCGGCATGGTTGCTACGCCCGCCGGCTGCAGCGGGCCCGCGCGACCTGATCGCCCGTCACGCGAGGAACAGCTGCCACGCGATGGCGGCCTGCGCCAGGAAGCCCGCCGTGAATGCGACGGTCCGCACCCACGGGATCGCGAAAATATACGCCGCGACATGCGCGACGCGCGCCCAGAAATAGACGACGCACGCGCCCGCGGTGACGCGATTGCCGAGACCGATGGCGTCGGCCACCAGCACCAGCACCGCGAAAATCACCAGGTTTTCGATGGCGTTGTCGTGTGCGCGCATGAGCCGCCGCGCCCACGGCGTCTGCGGCGTCGGTCGCTCCGGGTAGCCGACGGTGTCACGGATACCCCAGATGAAGAATCGCTCGAGCACATACGGTATCCAGAAGACACCGGTGAGCACCGTGACCCAGACGAGATACTGCAGTTCGGTATGCATGGAATCGCTCCTGCAACGATGGAATCTACGGCTTGCGCTCCGCCGCGCGTGCGCCGGCGGAGCAGGAATCGGCGGCCGCGAGCACGATGCGCGCGAGTCGCTTGCGGTCTCCGAGCGTCAGCATGAGCGTCCTGCCGATGATGCGCGCGACACCTTCGGGCAGGATCGCTCCGGCGTCGGCTTCGTCCACGACGAAGGCGTCGAGGAGGTCGGCGTATCGACGGGCCACCGCCGCCGCCGAGGCCTCGACGCCGAGCTCGCGCATCATCTTGGCGGTCGGCCCCTTGACCGCTTGTCCTGCGATGATCGGCGACACGGCGACGACCGGCGCGCGACAGGCGGCGATCGCGGCACGCATTTCCGGAATCGCGAGGATCGGCTCGATGCTGAGGAACGGGTTCGAGGGACAAATCACGACGGCCCGCAGCTCGTCACCGCGCAGCAGATCCAGCACCTGCGGCATCGCTCGCGCGGCCCCCGCCCCCGCGTAGGCGATTTCCCGCACTTCGGGTTCGCACCGCAGCCGCACGAAATAATCCTGGAAATCGAGCCATTCGGTGCTGGTTCGCAGCCGCGTGCGCACCGGATCGTCCGACATCGGCAGCAGGCGGGTTGCGACACCGAGCTTTTGCCGCAGCGCCTCCGTCACTGCGGACAAGGACTCGCCCGCGGCGAGCCGCCGCGTGCGCTCGGCATGCATCGCGAGATCCGCATCGCCGAGCCGGAACCAGGTCGGGCCGCCGAGCGCCTCGAGCGCCGCCATGAACTTCCAGGTCTCGCGCCGCCGCCCCCAGCCGCGCACCGGATCGGCGAGGCCCGAGAGTGTGTAGAGCAGCGTGTCGAGATCCGGCGAGATCGCGAAACCGAGATGATTGAAGTCATCGCCCGTGTTGCCGACGACCACGAGGTCGCCCTGCTCCAGCACGCGGGACAGGCCGAGCACGAGCTTGGCGCCACCGATTCCGCCGGCGATCGCGAGCACGGGTTTGCTCATCGAAAAAGATCCTCGTTTCCGGGGCGCAGCAGCGCACGCGCCGTCTGCGGCGCCTTCTCCGGCGCGAGGCCGCGCACCAGGATCGCCGGGCGCGATTCGTCCGCCTGGCCCATGAGGAGCGACGCCGCCGCCGCGATTTCATCCGCATAGGCCACGACGGTCGTCTGCAACGTGCGGCCGAACAGGTCCGGATCGCCACGCTGGTCGATCACGGCGGGAAGTCCCGCGCAGCCTATCGCGACGCCCACCGTGCCGACCCGCCACGGCCGTCCGAAGCTGTCGTTGATGACGACACCGACGCGACAACCGGATCGCTGTTGCAGCTCTTCGTGCAAACGCCGGGCGCTCGCATCCGGATCCTCTGGCAACAGCAGCGCGAGCGGCGGGCCGTTCGGGTCCGCGACATTCGACTGGTCGACGCCCGCGTTCGCCATGACGAAGCCCAGGCGGTGCTCGACGATGAGCACGTTTCTCACGGCCCTCACGATCCGCCGCGACTCGGACAGGATCACTTCGATGAGCCGCGGATCCTTCTGCAGCACGAGCGCGAGTTCCTCGGCGCGGGCCGACGGCGTGATGGTCCGAAGATCGACGATGCGTCCTTCCGACTTCGACACGATCTTTTGCGCGAGCACCAGGACATCCCGGTCCTGAAACGCGAGCCCTGCGGCCGCGAGCCCCCGGACGATGAGATCCGCCAGGTTGTCGCCGGGCCGTACCAGCGGAATGCCTGGCACCGCGATGAGCTGCAGGCCGTCTGTCATTGCGTCAGTTCGGCAACGAGATCCGCCGCACCCCGGATGGCGCCTTCGATGTAACCCACGCCGGTGCAATCGCCGAAGGCGTGGACCCGCAAGCCCGCTGCCTGCAGCGCGTCCGCGACCGAGCTGTCGCCCGTCGCGCCCTTCGCGATGATGACGTGATCCGCATCCACCGCGGCGGCCTCGCCGGCGGCATTCGTGAAGCGCACCCTGCCTGCCTCGATGCGAACGTCGCGCACGCCGGCGAGCAGCGACGCGCCGTGTTCGCGCAACTCCGCCATCGCCCGCATGCGACGCACGAGTTGCAGCCCGGCGCCCATGCGCGCCGCCTCCTCGAGCACCGTGACGGTGCGCCCGCGCTCGACCAGGAATTCGGCGAGTTCGATGCCGACGAGTTCGCCACCGATGATGGCGATACGCTTGCCGAGCGGCATCCACTGACGCGTGGCCTTGCGCACGAACGCCGGATCGGAGGTGAGTCCGAGCGTGGCGCCGGCCTTGGCCGCCATCCGGGCCATCAGCGGCAGCTTCTTCGCGAGCGCCGGGTCCGACTGGCCGAGCAGCATCCGGCGCATGTCGTCGCCGGAGAGCACGTGCGGCAGTTCTGATCCTGGAATCGGCGGCATGCCGCGCCGGGCGCCGGTCGCCACGAGCACGGCATCCGGCGCGAGCGCTGCGACGACCTCCGGTGTGCCGGATGTCTCGAGGCGCACGTCGACCTTCGAGGCTGCGATTCGACCACGCAGCCAGTCGAGCAAGCGCTCGTTCGGTTCGTAAGGGAGCGACGCGACCTGCAACGTGCCGCCGAGGCGCGCGGTGCGCTCGAGCAATGTCACCCTGTGGCCCTGCGCCTCGAGGCGCAGCGCAGCCTCCATGCCGCCCGGGCCGCCGCCGACGACGACGTAGTGCTTCGGCGTGACCGCCCGCCGTTCGCCACGGCGCAGGTACTCGAATGCCAGGTCCGCATTGACGGCGCAGCGCACCGAATCCATCAGGTAAATCGCGCTCACGCAGGTGTAGCAGTAGATGCAGGGCCGGATCGTGTCCGGCTTGCCCTCGGTGAGCTTGCGCGGCAGGTGCGGGTCGGCGAGGAGCTTGCGTCCCATGCCGAGGAAATCGATCGCGCCCGCCGCGATTTTCGCCTCGGCGACCTCGGGCTCCACGCGCCCGGAGGCGATGACCGGAATGCGGATCGCCTTTCTGATCGCCTCCGCTCCGGGCAGGTTCCAGTTCGGAACGTGCGGAATGTTGGATTCCGAGTGCAGTTTCAGCTTGCCGATATCGTGATAGGACGAGGCTGTCACGGCGTCGACACCGGCCGCCTCGACCATCCGCGCCGCGCGCAATGCGTCCGGCAACTGGATGCCGTCCGGCGCACCGAACTGTTGCGAGTCGAGCTTCACCCAGACGGCAAAGTCGGGGCCGACCGCCGCGCGGATCGCCTGGATCACCTCGAGCAGGAGCCGCATACGGTTCTCGAGCGGCCCGCCGTATTCGTCGGTGCGGCGATTGGTGCGCGGTGAAATGAAACTCGACAGGAGATACCCGTGGGCGGCGTGGATCTCGACGCCGTCGCAGCCGGCCTGCTGTGCGCGCTTCGCGCCGTCCGCAAACTGCCGCACGACGAGCCGGATGTCATCGCGGGTCAATACCTTGAAGCTGCCCTGGTCGATCTGCGGAAAATCCGCGAACGCGGGCAATTCGCTTTCGACGAGCGCATCGGTGACCTGTTCCGCCGCCGGATCGTACTGTGGCAAAGAGGGGCACCACATCGGGTGCCCGTCGTACAGCGCATAGCCGGCCACCAGCCCGCCCTGGTGCAGTTGCGCCGCGAATTTCGCGCCGTGCGCATGGATCGTGTCGGTGAGGCGCCGCAACCCGGGAATGAAGCGATCATCCGAGATCGCCACTTGGTTTCGCACGACTGCGCCGACCGGCCAGGCGACGCCGCACACTCCGCCGACGATCAGCCCGGCCCCGCCCTTCGCCTGCTCAGCGAGGAACGCCAGCAGGCGCTCTCCCACCGTGGCGTCGTCCTCGGCGAGGCTCACGCCCATCGCCGTCACGACGATGCGATTGCGCAGTTGCAGCTTGCCGATGCGGCCGGGAGAAAGGAGGTGCGGGAACTTGCCTTCACTCATCGCTGGTCACCGTGGCTGTCTGCCCGCCATCAGCCGAAATAAGCCTGGCCGCCGTCGAGCGGAATCGTGGCACCGGTCAGATAGGCGAGATCCCTGCTGAGGAGCCCGACGACTCCACGGCCGATATCCTGTTCGCAATCGCCGATCCTGCCTGCCGGAATGCTCTTGACGAATTCCGCGGCCTCGGCGGGATTCGTTTCCGACCAGCGCTTCAGCGCCGGCGAGGTCGCATGCGGCGCGACGTTGAGCGCGCGGATGCCGTCCACGGCCCACTCGCAGGCGGCGGCCCGCGTCAGCGAACGCACGGCCTGCTTGTACGAGGCATACAGCCCGTAGTTGCGCGCATCCCAGCGCACCATCGCCGAGGTCACGAGGTTGATGATGTCGCCGCGGCCACGCGCCTTCATGTGCGGGTAGCAGGCTTTCATGAAACGCAGCGTGGAGACGGGCCCCGCGATGAAGCTCTGCACGAGGTCCTCGTCGGCGATCGACAGCAGCGGTCCCATGCCCTTCGAATGCATGTTGGCATTGTTGACGAGGATGTCGACACCGCCGAGCGCCAGCGCGGATTCCTTCACCATCCGTTCGATGTCATCGCGATCGTGCGCATCGCCCGCGACCGCGTGGGCCTTGCCGCCGCGCCGGCGGATCTCCCTGCAGGTCTCCTCGAGCTTCGCGGCCGTACGTCCGAGCACCGCCACGGCCGCGCCTTCCGACGCGAGCGCGAACGCGATGCCCTGGCCGACGCCCTGGCCTGCGCCGGTGACGATTGCGAGCCTGCCATCCAGTTGTCCCATGTGCTGCTCCGGTTTCGTGCGATCGCGAGCAGACTGGCACGGGCGCGGCGGCGGCACAACCTCCCGCATTGACAGACCCGCGCGGCGATTGCGTAATGCGACCGTCGGCCGAACTCTTCGGCAATGCAGGCAAGGGTGGATTCCATGCGGTTCAGCGGCAAGACGGTGATCGTCACGGGCGCGGCGTCCGGCATCGGGCGCGCGGTGGCGGAGCGGTTCGCGCGCGAAGGCGCGCAGGTCGTGCTCGGCGATGTCAATGCGGCGGGCCTCGCCGAAGTCAAGGCCGGGCTCGGCGCCGCCGCGTCGGCGCACACGCTCGATGTCGCCAGTCCCGCCGATTGCGCCGCGATCGTGCAGGCGGCCTGTGCCACGACCGGGCGCCTCGACATCCTGTGCAATGTCGCGGGCGTGCTCGCCATGGCGCCGGTCGCCGAAATCACGCCGGAGACCTGGAATCGCATCATCCAGATCAACCTCGGCGGCGTGTTTTTCATGTGCCAGGCGGCGTTGCCGAAGCTCGTCGAGACGAAGGGCAGCATCATCAACCTGGCGTCGGCGGCGGGGCTCGTCGGCGTACCCTTCAATGCGCCCTACGTCGCATCCAAGCACGGCGTCGTCGGCCTGACGCGCGCGCTCGCGCTCGAGTTCGGTCGCGCCGGCGTACGCGTCAACGCGATCTGTCCCACCGGCGTCAACACGCCGATGATCGCGAAGCCGCCGCCGGCGAGCGTCGACTATGAACTGGTCGCGCGCGCGCGGCCGTGGCTCAACGATGGCGAGCTGTGCGACCCCCCGGACATCGCGGACGCGGTCGCGTTCCTCGCATCCGACGAAGCGAAGCGGATCACCGGCATCGCGCTCCCGGTCGATGGTGGTCAAACCGCCTTCTGACCCCCCGGCCGGATCCCGACGGGTGATACCGCGCCATCGTGGCGGCTCACGTTGACCGGCACGGCGCTCATGCGCGGAATGCCGGTGTAGGGATCGAATTCGCGATCGACGGGAATCAGCCGTCCCGTGTTGCTGCCGCTGCGTTCCAGCTGCTGCGCATCGCACGCATCCGGATGGTCGCCGAAGGCGTGCGTCATGGAAATCACGCCGCGGCGCAGGCTGGCATCGGCTTCAGCCACGCCGAGGATCGCGCCGTGCCGCGAGCGGATCTCGATGATCTCGCCGGACGCGACACCGAGTTCACGGAGATCGTCTGGATGCGTGAACGCCGGGTTGTAGCGGTACTTGCGCACGAGGCGCGGAATGCTGCGTCCGTAGGAGTTGTAGACATCCGGGAGCCGGCGGGAAATCAGCCGGAATGCGAAGCCTGCGTCCTCATCGTCCGGCCCGGCGGCGACCGCTTCGAGCTCGGCCAGCATGACCGGATCGGCCAGCTCGAGCCTCGCCGTGCTCGCCGGGTCCCTGGCTCCCACCGTGATCGTCGCGTCATCGAATATGTGGCCGTGCGGATGAGCCTTCACTTCGGCGAGGGCGATTCGCGAACCCCGTGCCAGCATTTCGAGCAGTCCGTCGGTCGTCGGTGCGCGCGCCATGTCGAGGGCAACCGGTGTCGCGTGCGAACCGGCCGTGATCCACGGAAAGGCGGACTCGAGCGACAGCGGCAATCCCATGTCCTGCGCCAGCTCGTAAAAGAACTTCCAGTCCTCGATCACATCCGACCCCGCGGGCGGATCGACCAGCTGCGGCGTGTACTGCGCGTAGGGCACTTCGTAACCCATGCCGTAGGCATAGGTCGACAGCGTCTCGATCGGCAGCGTCAGCCCCGGCTGCTCGAATGACAGGCGCGGCGCAATGATGTAATGCGCCATCATCGCGGTCGCCGACATTTCCGTGTCGATCGCCACCAGCAGTTCGAGTTTTCGCATGGCCGCACTCGTGCGGGCCTGGTCCGGCCAGGCGGCGACGGGGTTGCCACCGACGCAGATCAGCGCCTTCACCTGCCCTTGGCCGTCGAGCAGGATTTCGTCGGCGAGCGCGGCGGTCGGAAGGCCCGCGGCGGTGTTCGTCAGTCCGCGCACACGCAGTCGCTCGCCGAATCCCCAGGCCGGAGCGGGTGGCACGGCTTGCGCACGCGGCCGCATCGCCGGTGTGAGCACACCGGGGTTTGGCAGACGCTCCCCCGCCCGCAGCCACCGTCCGCATAGCGTGTTGAGGCACAGCAGGAGATATTCGGTCAGCGTTCCGCGGGGGGCCATGTTCGGGCCCGTGCCAGCCAATGCAAAGCCGCGCCGGCCGTTCGCGAAGACACGCGCCGCCTGCAGCAGGAGCGAGCGCGGCACGTCGGCGCGGCGCTCGACGTATCCGGGTGAAAACGGTTCCACGGCCCGGTGCAGTGTCTCGAGCCCCTGGGCATTTTCGTGCACGAAAGCCTGATCGTGCAGGCCCTCGTGCAGGATGGCGCGGATCAGGCCCGCGATCACCGTCGGGTCCTCGCCCGGGCGGCACTGCAGATGCACGGCTGCAAGCCTCGCGCTCTCCGTGCGCCGCGGATCGACCACGATCAGCTGCATGCCGCGGTTCACCGCATCCCGCAACGTGCCCGCGGGGTTGTGGGGCGGCGCACCGATCGACTTCGAGATCGGCGGGTTCGACCCGACGATCATCCACGTATCCGCTCCCGCGAAGGGCTGCGGCCCTGCCTGCCAGCGCCCGTGCAATGCCATCGCCATGGCCTTGCCCGGTTTGTCGATGGTCGCGGGCATGAAGCGCATCGGCGAGCCGATGGCGTTCATCCATGCGCTGGCCATCGGACCTGCGAGCGGGTACATGAACGCGTAGGTACCGACGTACAGCGCAACCGAACGCGGGCCGTGTCGCTCGAGCAGTTCGCGCAGCCTCGCGCCGATCTCCGCGACCGCCCGCGCGTGCGGGATCGCGGCATGCGTCCCGTCCGGCCCGAGTTTCATCGAATGCAGCAGGCGCTGCGGATGGGCATGCTGCTCGGGAAGCGCTCGTCCTTTCGGACAGATGTAGCCCCGATAGAGAGGATTCGCGCGATCGCCGGCAACGCCCGTGACGCGCCCGCCTTCCACCTCGGCCAGGATGCCGCAGTGTGCGGCACAGAAGCGACAGATGGTGGGCAGGACCTCGGACATGCGCGGCCTCGAGCGATCGGGCGACAGTACTAGCGACCCTCGAATTTCGGCGCGCGCTTCTCGAGGAAGGCGGTGAAGCCTTCGCGGAAATCGCGGCTCTGGATCAGTGGCAGCGTCTGCAGGTAGGCGCGCTCGACGTGCTCCCGGAAGCCTTCCGAGAGCGCGACGCGCATCATGCGCTTGGCAGCCTGCACGGCGAAAGGCGCGCAGGCGGCGATCTCGTCGGCGATCGCGCGCGCGGCCGCGAGCAATTCTCCGCCCTCGACGACGCGGCTCACGAGCCCGAGTTCGAGTGCTTCGGTCGCCGAGAGCGTGCGGCCGGAGAACACGAGTTCCGCGGCGCGCGACCAGCCGATCAATCGCGGCAGGATCCAGGTGCCGCCCGTTTCCGGCATCACCCCGCGCCGCGTGAAGGCCGCCGCGAGCTTGGCGTGGCTCGCGCAGACGCGGATATCACAGCCGAGCGCGAGATCGAGTCCGAACCCCGCCGCGCCGCCGTTGATGGCGCCGATCACCGGCTTGTCGAGCTCGTGCAGCACGATGGGCGGGAAGTCACGCAGGTCGAGCGCCGGCGCCAGCGCGAAGCCACCCTTCGCGACCCCTTCCTCGCTCGCGGCATCCTGCAGGTTGAGCCCGGCGCAGAAGGCGCGACCGGCACCCGTGATGATGATCACGCGCACCTCGTTGTCGCGCCCGGCGGTCACCAGGGCGTCCGACAGCGCGAGCAGCATCGGTTGCGAGATCGCGTTCATGCGCTCGGGACGGTTCAGCGTGACGGTCGCCACGGCACCGTCGCGTTCGTAGAGAACATCGCTCATTGCAGTCTCCTTGGCCGGTCCGGGACCGGACGGGTCAATTTGCGTGCAGACGCTTCACCGCCTCGCGCATGCGGTCGGGATCGCGACGGGCTTCGTCGACCAGCACCAGCGTCACGGTCCGGTAGAGCCCGTCGGCCTTGGCACGAATCGCGTCGGCGAGACCCTCCAAGGTGGCAATGATCGCCCATTCCTCGAGCATTTCGTCGGTGATGAGCTTCGGCATCTCGGCCCACTTGCCCTCGACCGACAGCCGATGCAGCTGGGCGCCGACGTCGTCCCAGCCATGGTGCGCGAACACGCCATGATAGGACCGCGTCGAGCCGTAGAACGAGATCTGCCGCCGCAGCTTCTCCTTCGCCTGCACCACTTCCTTTTCATCCTTGCCGAGCGCCATGAAGGGGGCGCCGACGAAATCGAAGTGGTCGAGGGTACGGCCCGCCTTGGCCGCTCCCAGCTCGATCGCCGGCAGGATCACGTCGCGCGTGTAACGGAAAGTCGCGATCGGATGCAGCCGCAGGCCGTCGCAGATCTCGCCCGACAGGCGCGCCATGTAGGGATTGACGGCCGCCACATACAGTGGCACGTGCGGATGGTCGATCGGCCCCGGGTTGAAGAACGGTGGCATCAGCGTGAAGCGATAGTGCTCGCCTTCGAACCACGTGGGCTTCGAGGGATTCTGGAACGTCGCGAAAATCGCCCGCAGGCACAGGAAGTACTCGCGCATGCGCGGTCCGGGCGCGCTCGGCCAGGCGGTCGAGTAGCGCCGCTCGTTGTGGCCCTTCACCTGGGTGCCTAGGCCGAGATTGAACCGGCCGCCGGAGAAATGCTGCAGGTCCCAGGACATCTGCGCGGTCACCATCGGGCTGCGCGGGAAGGACACCGCGACATTGGTGCCCATCGTGATCCGCTTCGTACTGGCCGCAGCGGCCATGATCGGCAGGAAGGCATCGTGCCCGGCCTCGGCGGTCGTCACGCCGTCGAAGCCGATCGACTCGAGGAGTGCGGCGCGCTCGGCGATCTGTTCGATCGTGATCCGCGCCTGGCCCTGCGCGGCGTACTGCTGGGTATCGGGTCCGAAGAGCGTCGCCTCGATGCGAAGTGCCATGGTCAATGTCCTTTACCGGTTGGCAGGTCGTCTGGAAGTCGCAGTATCTCCATGCGCGGGGCCAATATGATTACTCCAATTGGATGATGCCACCCGCGCCTTTCCCGCCTATACCTAGCCTGACCGTTTCAAAATCTGCCTGACAGGGGAAGCTCCAGATGCCGCGATTCCATGCCGGCGGTCGTGTATCGACCCGTGCCGCCGTTGTGATGACGAGTCTTTTTGCCCTCGGAATGCCGCCGGCCTGGGCGGACACCCCGGAAGGGGCGCTCGAGGAAGTGGTCGTGACCGCGCAGAAGCGCGAACAGGCGCTGCAGGATGTCCCGATCGCGATCAGCGCCATCTCGGCCAACCAGATCGAGGCGCGCGGCCTCAACAACCTGCTCGACCTCAAGGCGGTGGTGCCGAACCTGATGGTGAGCAAGTATCCGAACAGCAACGTCGTCTCCCAGATCTCGATCCGCGGCGGCGTGACCATCAATGGCGCGATGTACTGGGAGCCGAGCACCGGCCTCTATCTCGATGGCGTGTACCTCGGCAAGGCCGTGGGATCGGTCTTCGACGTGGTGGATGTCGAACGCATCGAGGTCCTGCGCGGCCCGCAGGGGACGCTGTACGGGCGCAACACCATGTCGGGCGCGGTCAATTACATCACCCACAGGCCGAGCGGCAACTTCGAGGGCCATGCCAGCGTCGAAGTGGGCAACTACGGCCACCATGTCGAGAAGCTGTCGATCGACCTGCCCCGTTACGGCATCGCGAGGATGTCCTTCGGCGTGCGCTCGGAGAACCGGGACGGCCTGGTCAAGTTGACGCGCGGCAGCCCGGGCACCTCGCTCGACAGCCGCGACAAGTTCGGCGCCCGCTTCGCCCTCGGGCTCGATTTCAGCGACAGCTTCGTCGCCGACTACCGCTTCGACTACACGAACGTCGACCAGATGCCGCCCTTCAGCCAGCTCTATCGCGTGACACCGGGCGCTCCGCTCTTCACGAGCGCCGCGGCCTACGCCTCGACGAAGCGCCTCGGGACCGTGAGCACCGACTGGCCGGCGTATGAACAGCTGCGCCTCGAGGGCCACGCGCTCACGCTCGAATGGACCATCAACGACCGCAACACGCTGAAATCCATCAGCTCGTATCGCGACCTGCACAACGACGATTCGACCGACCTCGACGGCGTTCCGCTGATGATCGCCACGGCCAACCGCATCTCGGACTTCGACCAGCGGTCGGAGGAGCTGCAGTGGATCGGCAGCACGGAGCGGCTGAACTACGTGCTCGGGCTCTATTACTACAAGGACGACGGCTACACGGTGAACCCGCACGTGTTCTTCTTCGGTACCGACAGTTCCGAATACGGTTTCGGCACTGAGGCCGTGGCTGCCTACACGCAGCTCGACTTCGACCTCACGCAGGCGCTCACGCTCTCGGCGGGCCTGCGCTGGACGGACGAGGACAAGCACACGCTGCGCTACAAGACCGTCACGGGCTTCGGCGCCCCTATTCCCCGGGTCACCGCGAAGAAGTCGTTCTCCGCCACGACACCGATGGCGAGCCTGTCATACAAGCTCGGCGACAGCCTCAACCTGTACGCGCGCTACGCCGAAGGCTTCAAGAGCGGCGGGTTCCCGGGCGAAGCAGGCAGCGCCGCGGAAGCGGTGATTCCGTTCGGCCCCGAGGAGCAGAAGACCTGGGAAGTGGGCGCCAAGTTCGTGTCCGCCGACGGCCGCCTGCAGCTCAACACGGCCGTGTTCCGCAACAACATCGAGGACATGCAGGTCAACCGCTTCACCGGCCTGCCCGGCATTTCAGTGATCCGCAACGCCGGCGAGGCCCGCACGCAGGGCGCGGAGCTCGAGGCCACCTGGCTGCCCGTCGAGGCACTGCGCCTGCAGCTGAGCTACGGCTACCTCGACGGCAAGTGGATCGAATACATGGAAGCGCCGGCGCCCGGCCAGCCGATCACGAACGTGGCGTCGAACCGATCCTTCCCGCACGCGCCCGAGCACACGATCAGCCTGGTGGCCGACGCGAAGTTCGCGAAGACCTCCTGGGGCGAGCTGCACGGGATGGCCGACTACAGCTACACCTCGTCCTTCTACGCCTACCCTTACCAGCTGGTGACGATCGATCCGACCCGCGCAACGGCGGCCAACACGCAAGTGGAGGGCTATGGGCTCCTCAACCTGAAGCTGACGCTCGCCGACATGCCGCTCGGCGAGGCCGGCACCGGCGAGCTGTCGCTGTGGTCCCGGAACGTCACGGACGAGCAGCCACCGGTGAACTTCATCGATTTCGGCCCCGGGTTCTTCGCGAACTACACCCTCGCCTACTTCCAGGGGCCGCGCACCTGGGGCGGGACCTTAACGTATCGGTGGTGAGCCGGAAATCCGCTGTCAAACCTGGAGTTCGTCGCGCAGCCTGCGCGACGCGCTCCAGAACAGCAGGCTCGACAGGCCGCCGAGAACGCCCACGGTGAGGAGCGAGTAGCGGATGCCGGCCACGCCGTAGAGCGGCCCGAATACCCGGTCGTTCAGCACGCCGACGAGCAGCGGGCCCACGCCGAGCCCCACGAGGTTCGTGATGAACAGCATGATCGCCGCCGCGGTGGCCCGCATGCGCAGCTCGACGAGCCCCTGCACCATCGCGAACATCGGCCCGACATACATCGCGGTCAGCACGTAAAACGGCACGAAGGACGCGAGCGCATGCGCCGGCTTCGCGAACAGCGTGAAGCCGATGATGAACGGCACGGCGAGCAGCGACTGCAATGCCGGCAGCCGCATGTACCAGCGTACGTCGCGCCGGCCCATGTAGTCGGCGAGGCGGCCGCCGAGGAGCGCACCGAAGGTCCCGCCGATCCCGATGACCCAGCCGAGGCTGGCGCCGATTTCGCTCCAGGACATCTGGTACACGCGCGCGAGGAATGTCGGCCCCCAGTTGATGACCGCATAGCCCGACAGCGACTGCACCGCCGTCCCGAAGACGATCAACACGAATGCGCGACGCGCGAGCAGGAAGCGAATCACCTCCGCGAGCGGCGCGGGCGCCACGGCCCCGGTCCGCCCCTCGGCGTGCCCGCGCGGCAGCTCCCGCACGGTGAGCCCCACGACGATCGCGAGCACGAGCCCGGGCAGGCCCGCCACGAAGAAAGCGGTCCGCCAGTCATAGCGGGTCAGCAGCCAGCCGCCGGCGAGGAATGCGATCGCCGAGCCGACGTAGACACCGCAGGCGTAGACGGACAGCGCCGTCGCCCGCCGCCTCGGTGGGTAATAGTCCGAAATCAGTGAATGCGCCGAGGGATTGCAGCCCGCCTCGCCGATGCCGACGAACACGCGGATCGCGGCGAGCTGCGCGAAGCTGCGCACCAGCCCGGATGCGGCGGTCAGCACGCTCCAGGCCGCGAGCGACACCGCGATGATGCCCTTGCGGGACGCCCGATCCGCGAATCGCGCGATCGGGATCCCGGCCAGGGTGTAAAAGAGCACGAAGGCGAAACCCGTGAGCAGGCCCATCGCGGTGTCCGAGACACCGAATTCGTGCTTGATGGGTTCCATCAGCATCGCCAGGATCTGGCGATCGATGAAGCTCACCACATAGACGAGCGAGAGCAACGCCAGCACGTAGCTGGCGTAGCCCCCGGACACCGCGTGCGAAGTCTGCCCGCCTTCCTCCCCGCCCGCGGCGCTCACTCAGAACTCGTAGATCGCATCCACGCCCACCGACCGCGGCGGGCCGAACTGGGCGCTGATCACACCGAGATTGGTCGTGGAGAGGCGGTAAACCTCGTCGCCGAGATTCCTGCCCCAGACCGCCACCCGGAATGTACCGTGCGGCGCCGGGATTTCGGCCAGCTGCAGGCGGGCATTCCAGACGTCGTAACCCGGCGAGTGAGTGTTCGCGATCGGGCCCGCGTAGAAATCGGCCTGTTTGCGGTAATCGATGTTCAACACGAGATCGCCGATGGCAAGGTGCGGGAAAGCATACTCGACACCCGCGCCGACCTGGTAGCGCGGCGCATTCTGCATGTGCCGCACCGCCGCGAGTTCCACCCCGTTGTCGATGTAGGACTGGTATTCACCGTCGAGCCAGGAATAGAACAGGTTCGCGGTCAGGCCATGCGCGAGCACGGCGACGCTCTCGAGTTCCACGCCCTTCACCGTCGCACTGCCCGCGTTCAGCGTGTCGGTGAAAATCGGCGGCGTGCGCGCCTGGTCGACCTGCAGGTCGCTGTACTTGTTGCGAAACGCCGCGAGGTTCACGCGCAGGCGCTTGTTCAGCAGGTCCGACTTCAGGCCCACTTCCCACGCCTTGACGTTCTCCTCGTTGAAACCCGGCCCGAAGAAGGCGGGCGTGCTCTGCGTATTGAAACCACCGGCCCGGTAGCCGGTGGAATACTTCGCGTAGCTGCGGATCGAATCCGTGAACGCGTAGTCGAGCGTCACCGCCGGATTGAACGAACTGAAATCCCGATCGCCCGCGACCACGAGCCCCGTCAGCGCCGGCGTGAAACCCGGGTTCACGTAGGTCTTGACCGCCTTGCGCGAGTCCTCGGTGTAGCGCATGCCGAGCGTGATGTCGAAGCGGTCGTCGAGCACCGGCGGCGTCCAGGTGGCCTGGCCGTAGATGGCGGCCGAAGTGCCTTCGGCCTTCACCCGCCAGAAGTCCACCAGCGCGCCTCCGGCGAAGCTCGATGACAGCGCCTCGTGGCTCGCCTCCTCGAAGTAGAACAGGCCGACCACGTACTTCAGGCGGCCGAAGGCGTCGCCGATCAGCTGCAGCTCCTCGGAGAACTGGTGCTGCGCCTGGTTGTTGTCCTGCGTGAAGATGTCGACGAAGTTCATGTTCGTCGCGCTGTCGAGATCACGATAGGCGCTGATCGACTTCAGCGTCACATCGCCGAGCTCCCAGCTGACCGTCAGGTTGTGGCCGGAGACTTCCGTGCGGCTCGGGTTCAGGCCGCGCGTGCGGTTCGCGGACTCCTGCCTTCCCGGGACCGCGAGGGGCCCGGCGATGATCTGGTAGAAGTGGTTGCCGTAGACCATCCTCGAGCTGTCGAAGCTGTAATCGGCAACGATGTTGTCCGCAGGCTCGAAGCGCACGGCCGCCTTGTAGGCCTCCTTGACCCGGTCCTCGTTGAAGTTGATCTGGTTCGGCAGCGTGGTGTTGGTGTTCTCCACCCAGCCGTCGTTCTCCAGCCGCATGTAGGCCACGCGCGCAAACAGGCGATCGGTGATCGGCACATTGGCCCGCAGGCGGCCGGACACCTGGTCCCAGCTGCCAGCGGTCAACTGTCCGGCGAACGACAACTCATCGTTCGGCTTTTGCGTGATGAAGTTGATGGCGCCGGCCGTGGTGTTCCGGCCCCAGAGCGTGCCCTGCGGGCCGCGCAGCACTTCGACGCGCTCGAGGTCGGCGATGTCCGCCGCGAGGCCGATGCCGCGACCGACCGGTACGCCATCGATGTAGATGCCCGTGGCCATGTCCTTGGTCGTCTGGGCATTGAGGTTGCCCATGCCGCGGATGAAAAGGTTCGGCGCGACGCGGGTGCCCGCGAACGGCGCGAGGTTGACCGACGGCACCTTGTTGAGGAGATCCATCACGTTGTTGACGCGCTGGGTCTCGAGATCGCGGTAGGAGAAGGCGGTGATTGCGATCGGCGTCTCCTGCAGCGACTCCTCGCGCCGCTGCGCGGTCACAGTCACTTCCTGGATGATATCCATGGACGAATCTTCGGGGGGTACCTGCCCCTCGGCCTGCTGAGCGAAGGCCGCGGTGCTGGACAGGGCGATACCCGTGGTCAGGGCGGCGACTTGCGACAAGACGCCTGCTCTGGCGCGAAACCTGGTCATCTGGGAGTTCTCCGGTAATGGGGCTCGTGTGGAGCCGGCGCGCAACATGCGTGACGGCATCGAGCGCCGCATCATCCGAACGGACGACGCGCCGTGAGCCGAATCACGCCTCAGGAAGCGGCGAAGGGATAGTCGATATAGCCGGCCTCGCCCGGCGTGTAGATGGTCTTCGAGTCAAAGCCCGCGAGCGGCAGGCCCTCGCGCAACCGGCGCGCGAGATCCGGGTTGCCGATGTAGTGCCGCGCGAACGACACGGCGGCGCCCTTGCCGTCGGCCAGTGCCCGTGCCGCAGATGCGCCATCGAAACCATCATTGAGGATGAGCGGCCCGCTGAAGTGCTCGCGCGCGAGGGCGAAGGCGTCGAGATCGCGGTGCGGGGAGCGGATCACGTGCAGGTAGGCGAGCCCCAAGTGGGCGATGCGGGACAGCAGCGCCCGATACGTTTCCGTCGGGTCCGGGTCGTGCACGTCGTTGAACGGATTGCCCGGGCAGATGCGCATCGCGACGCGGCCGGCGGCTGCACCGGTCATGGCCTCGAGCGTCTCGACCACGAAGCGGGTGCGATTCTCCGCCGTGCCCCCGTAGGCATCGGTGCGCTGGTTGCTGTTCACCGCCATGAACTGCATCGGGAGATAACCGCTGGTGCAATGCAGCTCGACACCGTCGAAGCCGGCCTCGAGCGAATGGCGGGTGGCGGCGGCATACTCTTCGACGACACCGGCGATCTCGCCGGTCGCGAGCGCCCGCGGCACCTCCTGCTCCTGCATCCCCGCGACATCGGTAAAGATCCTGCCGGCCGCGCGCACCGCCGACGGCGCCACGGTCTCGGCGTCCGGCGCCTTGTTGAAACGCGCCCCGATGCGGCCGCAGTGCATCAGCTGCGCGACGATGCGCCCGCCGGCGGCGTGCACCGCATCGGTCACCTGGCGCCATGCCGCGACCTGCTCCGCGTTGTAGATGCCCGGCGTGCGGCAGTAGCCGATGCCGTGGCGGGACGGCGCGATGCCTTCGGAGACGATCAGTCCCGCCGTGGCACGCTGCCGGTAATACTCGACCATGATCGGCGTCGGTACCGACTGCGCGTCGGATCGCGAGCGGGTCATCGGCGCCATGACGATGCGGTTCGGGAGTGCGATCGCGCCGAGCTGCAGGGGATCGAAAAGGCCGGTCATCTCAACGAACCCGGATTTTCGGATTGGGCGCCCCGCGCCGCAGGGCTTCGAGGAAGCGCTCGAGCGGCGCCGGCGCCGCCACCTCGGGCAGCTTGTCCTTGTCCGGCCGCGCCGCCCAGAATTCCTTCCAGGACGGGAACAGGTCGTGGTACGCCCCGTCATAGGGCTCGCGCCCCGGCCAGCGCATTTTCATGTCGCCGAGCGGCGGCTTGTTGAGGTCCGTGGCATACCAATAGCAGGGCAGCCGGCGCCGGAAATACCAGCGACCCCCGATGCGCACATAGTCGTCCCAGTAGAGCATCTGCATGATCACCCACTCGGCGCCGCACTCGTGCTCGTTCTTCGAGTACACGACGCCGAGCGCGTGGTCCGGGTCGCTGAACTCGATGATGTGCTGGCCGAGGTGATGCGACGTGCCGGTGAACTGGTTGCGCAGCGTGTCGTCGAGCCAGGCCTTGAGGTGGGCGCGGCCGACCTGTTCGCGGGTGACGCGGATGTCGGGCGCGAACAGGTTCACGTGCGCATCGAGATCGCGCATGTCGAGTGACAGGGAGTATTTCGCGGCGAGCTGGCGGATTTCCTCGATCGACTCGAGGCGATCGACGCGCGCCGACAGCTGCGTATCGCTCATGGCGACCTCAGTCGAGCGCCGCGGCGATGACCAGCGTGGATGCCTGGCCGCCGTCGACCGACAGCGCTGCCCCGTTGACGTACGAGGCCTCATCCGACGCCAGGAAAAGAATCGCGTTGGCCACCTCGAGCGGCTGGCCGACGCGGCGCATCGGGATCAGTTTCCCGGTCTTGCGGCGCGCCTCCTCGTCCTTCAGCATCCCGGCCATCGGCGGGGTTTCGATGGTGCCCGGAATCACGACGTTGCAACGGATATTGCGCGCCCCGCCTTCCGCCGCCACCGCGCGGGAAAAATTGATGATGGCGGCCTTCGCGGCACTGTAGCCGGCCATGTAGGCGGCGCCGAACAGCGCGCAGATCGACGACACATTCACGATCGATCCGCCCGTGCCCTGCTTCTGCATCAGCTGCATCGCGGCGCGCGTGCCCCAGAACGTGCCGTCGACGGTGGTCGAGAAATTCGAGTGCCAATCCGGCGTCGACGTGCGTTCGATGGGCCCGACGGAATAGGCCATCGCGTTGTTCACCAGGATGTCGAGGTGCCCGAGGCGCTGCGCGGCATCGTTGATCGCGCCGGTGTACTGCGCCTCGTCGCTGACGTCGACCTGCACGGCCTCCGCCTTGCCGCCCTTGGCGCGGATCGCGGCGGCGACGCCTTCGACCATGTCCTTGCGCCGGCCGCAGATGACCACGGTGGCCTGCTCCTCGGCGAAGCGATGCGCGGTGGCCTCGCCGATGCCGGAACCGCCTCCGGTGATGAAGGCGACTTTCCCTTCGAGACGACCAGTCATGCGTATCTCCTCACTTGAAGTACGAGCCGCCATTCGCGACGATGTCGGCGCCAGTGATCATGGCCGCGTCGTCCGAGGCAAGGAATGCCACGACGGATGCGATGTCGGTCGGCTCGGCGATGCGGCCGAGCGGAATCGCGGCAATCATCTGCGCCTTCCATTCCGCCGAGACGTTCTTCAGGATCGGCGTCTCGACTGCGCCCGGCATCACGTTGTTGATCCGGATGCCGCGCGGGCCGAGTTCGCGCGCCATGCTGCGCACCATGCCGACGAGCGCCGCCTTCGAGGCCGCGTAATGGGGTGCGCCTTCGCCCGACAGCGCCGAGGTGCTCGAGATATTGACGATGGCGCCCTTGATCCCGTGCCTGATCATCAGGCGCAGTGCCTCGCGGGTGCAATAGAACGTGCCGTTGAGGTTCACGTTCAGCACCCCGTGCCAGCCCTCGTCTTCCATGTCGATCGTGATGTCGGGATAGACGGTCGGCGTCTCGCCACGGGCCAGTTGCTGGCCGCGCTCGGCCATGCGGGCCATGAGCTTGTTGAAGCCGTCACCCCTGGCGCTGCCGATGCCGGCGTTGTTGACCAGCGCATCGAGCCGGCCGTATTTCGCGTCCACGACCTCGAACAGGCGCTTCACGGCCGCGCTGTCGGCGATGTTGCAGACCTGTGCCATGCCGGCCGCTTCGCCCCCGGCCTGCTCGATCGTTTCGCGAACGCTCGCTTCGTTCATGTCGATCGCGACGACGCGTGCTCCCTCGCGCGCGAGCCGCTGCGCGATCGCGCGGCCCATGCCCTGCCCCGCCCCGGTCACCACGGCCACCCTGTTCGCGAATCTCATCGTGCTTCCCCTGCTATGGCGAGTGCGCCGGGAGCCTGACAGGATACCCGTCCAGTGGCGTCGTCCCAACGGACGAGGACGCTGGCGGCGCGGCTTGTTATACCAGCGTCTCCACGGGGAGGAGCAGCTCGCATGCAGACTGAATCGCGTCCGATCATCGCCGTGCTCGGTGGCTCGGGCAAGGAAGGCAGCGGCCTCGCCTTTCGCTGGGCGCACGCCGGGTACCCCGTGATCATCGGCAGCCGCTCCGCCGAGCGGGCGGCCCAGGCGGCGCAGGAAATCAACGCGGCGCTCGGCCGCGACGCGGTCCGGGGGCTCGACAACCCCGCGGCGGCCGCGGCGGCGGCCATCGTCGTGCTGACCGTGCCGTTCGCGGCGCAACGGCCAACGATCGAGGAAGTGCGCCCGGCGCTTGCCGGCAAGATCCTGGTCGACGTCACGGTGCCGCTCGTGCCGCCCAAGGTGAGCCGGGTCCAGCTGCCGGGAGGTCGCTCCGCCGTCGAGGCCATCCAGGAGCTCCTCGGCGATGAGGTGAAGGTGGTCTCCGCGTTCCAGAACATCTCGGCACACCATCTCAAGGATCCCGATCACGTCATCGAATGCGAAGTGCTGGTCTGCAGCAACGACCGCGCGGCGGCGGACACCGTGATCGGGCTTGCGAAGGCCATCGGCCTCGGCGCCTGGAACGCCGGCGTACTCGCCAACTCCGTGGTCGCCGAGGCGCTGACGTCGGTGCTGATCGCGATCAACCAGCGCTACAAGGTGCCCGCATCCGGCATCCGGATCACGGGTGTTTCGCAGCCGTAGCGCCGGCCGCGGCCGCCCGATCTGCTAGTCTCGAATGATTCCCCACGCAGGACCCAATTCATGAGCACCAAAGACTTCTTCGTCGCGATGACCGAATTTCACTTCATGAACGTGCAGACCATGAGCGAAATCGGCTATTACCCCGGCATGCAGCATTTCCATTCGAGCGTGAGCGGCGTGCTGCGCGCCTGGTCCGGACGCAGCCTGGATGATCCCTGGCCGGCGCCGGTCGCGAGCGAACTCGCGCCTTACATGGACAAGGCCGGCGTCGACGTGGCGTTCTGCCTGCGCGAGCCGATGATGGACATCACCGGCGGCGTCGTCTCCTTCTCGACCAACGGCTTCATGATGCAGCAGATCGAGCCGTACAAGGATCGCATGTACCTCGAGGCGAACGTCGGCCCGATCATCCGTCGCGGCATCAAGCACGCGAACTGGGAACTCGAGTATCTCGCGAAGGAAAAGGATGCGCGGATATTCAAGGTCTACCAGCCCGAGGACGACGGCCCGATCAATGACCGGCGCCTGTGGCCCTTCTACGAGAAGGCCCAGGAGCTCGGCGTCACGCTGACGCTGCACACGGGCGTGAGCTACGTGTGCCCGCAGCCGAACAGCCACTGCCATCCGACGCAGCTCGACGACGTCGCGCTCGCCTTCCCCGATCTCAAGATGATCGCGTATCACGCCGGCTGGCCGTACACCGAGGAACTGATCGGCCTGTGCGGCAAGCACAAGAACCTCTACATGAGCCTGTCCGGCATCTTCGGCTGGTACCAGCGTTCGCCGTATCGCGGCTACCACGTGATCGGCACGGCGCTGCAGTGGGTGCCGGCCGACAAGATCGTGCTCGGCTTCGACCTGCCTTTCGACGACCTGCCGCGCGTGGTCGATTACATCAAGAACCTGAAGATGCCCGAGGAACTGCAGGAGAAGTGGGGCTACGCCGAAGTGACGGACGAGGACAAGGCGAAGATCCTCGGCCTCAACCTCGCGAGGCTCACCGGCATCAGTCCCGCCAAGCGCATCAAGAAACCGGCCAAATGAGCGTTCGTGGCTGAGGAGCACTGCGTGTCGCAACCCGCACCACTGGCCGGCCTGCGCGTGATCGAAAGCTCGATCCTCGGGCCGGCCGCCATCACGACCGCCTTCGTCGATCTCGGCGCCGAGGTGATCAAGGTCGAGACGCCGGCCGGCGATTACATCCGCGAAATGACCTGGCCGATCATCCAGGGCGTCTCGCTGATGCATTACCACCTGAACCGCGGCAAGAAGAGCATCACGCTCAACCTCAAGTCCGAGGCGGCGCGCGACATCTACCGGGATCTCGTCAGGGGTGCGGACGTCGTGATCGAGGCCTCGAAGCCCGGCGCGCTCGCGAAATACGGCCTCGGCTACGAGGACCTGCGCAAGGTCAACCGCAGGATCGTGTTCTGCACGGTCTCGGGTTACGGCATGACGGGCCCCTACAAGGACATGCCGTCGCACGGCATCGCCTACGACACCTGGTCGGGCGCCTGCAAACCCGCCTATGACGACGAAGGCTTCTGCTACATCCCGGAGCACATCGGCGTCGGCATCAACGCCGCCCCGCTCTTCGGCGGGCTTGCGGTGCTCGCCGGCGTGCTGCGGGCCAGGGCCACCGGCGAGGGCTGCTTCATGGACCTCGCGCAGAGCGACGCCGCGGCCGCCTTCGACTGGTACCGCAGCGAGAGCTACATGGCCTACCGGCGGCCGGAGGACGTGGTCACCGGCAACAAGGCCGACGGCTACCAGCGCCGCCCGGTCGCGACCGCCGGGATGCGCGAGGGTGTGCGCTACCAGATGTACGAATCCAGCGACGGCCACGTGCTCTTCATGGCCTCCGAGCAGGCGTTCTGGAAGAACTTCTGCGCCGCCGTCGGGCGCATCGATCTCTTCGAGAAATGGCCTGGCTCGAAGTATGCCGACCATGCGCGCGGCAACCGCGAACTGCAGGCCGAACTGCGCACGATCTTCAAGACGAAGACGAGCGGGGAGTGGCTCAGATTCAGCGTCGAGGCCAACACCCCGATCGCCCCGGTGAATACGCCCGAGAACATCGTCGACGACCCGCAGTTCAAGGCACGCTTCAAGGTCCTGCCGCACGAGACACACGGCGCCGACATGCTCGGCTTTCCCGTGCAGTTCGTCGGTGAGGAACTGCCTGCGCCCGCCATCGCGCCGACGGTCGGCGAGCATACGGGGCAGGTGCTGCGCGGCGTGCTCGGCTACGACGAGTCGCGTTGCGCCGCGCTCGAGGCGGCGGGCGCGTTCGGCTGAGCCGTGCTGCCGCCCAACCCGGATTACGGCCGCGGTATTTTCCGCCGGCAGGTGCGAATCCGGGCCGGGGTGCGCGAGGTGCACGTCGACCTCGAGGACAGCAACCACGCATTCCGCCTCGTGCTGCGCCATGATGGCGAGCGGGTCACCGCGATCGAGCCGCAGTACGTGCGGCATCCCTTCACGACCTGCCCCGAGTCGAGCCGCTTCCTGGTCGCGACCCTCGTCGGCCGCTCGCTCGCCGGGATGCCGGATATCCGCCGCGCGCTCGAAACACGCTACAGCTGCACCCATGTGACGGACATGACCGCGCTCGCGCTCGGCCACGTCGACGAGGCCGGCTTCGAGCGGCTTTACGACATCGCCGTCGACGACGAGCGCGAAGGTCGTACCCGCGCCCGCATCCGCCGCGACGGACAACCCGTGCACGAGTGGATCATCGCGCGACATGCGATCGTCGAACCCGCGGCGCTCGCCGGCCGACCCATGATGCAGGGTTTCTTTGCCTGGGCGCGGGAGACGTTCACCGACCCCGCCTTCGAGGCCGCAACCATGCTGCAGCGGGGCTATTTCGTGGCCCAGGCGCGCCGCTCCGAGCCGACGCCCGAACGGGATCATCCCGCCATCGGCGACGGCATGCCCCAGGGCGTCTGCTATTCCTACAGTTCGCCGGCCGTCGAACGGGCCACGCGCATCGTGGGAAGCCGGCGGGATTTCACGCAAGACACCGGCGCGCTGCTGAACTTCGAGCGTTGAGGGCCGACCGCGAAAGCATGGGCGCTTCGCACACCGAAAGCCTTCATGGCAGTTGCCTGTGCGGCGCGGTCCGCTATGCCGCCACTGGCCCTGCACGCGATATGGCGTACTGCCACTGCCGCGCCTGTGCGAAGGAAACCGGCGTCGGCTTCGGCACGTGGATCGATGTGCCGGATGTCGAGTGGAAGTCGGGCGCGAGCCAGCGCCGCGTATGCGCCGACGCCGCGGACGGAATCGTGCGCTCGTTCTGCGCGACCTGTGCCGGCCGCTTGCCGGCCGAACGGCGCGACGGAACCGCGGTGCTGCTTCCGGCCGGCGGCCTCGATTCACACTCCGGCCTGCGCCCGGCCCGGCACGAGTTCACGGCGGATCACCTGCCGTGGTTGCCCGCCAGCGCCGCCCTGCCCGCGTTTCCCGCATCATGCAGCCGCAGCGGCGAACCGCCGCGCACGAGTCGCCTCGAGCCGACGGCGGCTCATGCGCCGAAGTTTCCCGTCCGCGGCAGCTGCCTTTGCGGCGCCGTGGCCTTCGAAATCACCTCGCCGCCCTTCGCGATGCGGGTGTGCCATTGCTCGCGTTGTCGCAAGCGCTCGGGCAGCAGCCATTTCGTGGCGCTGGCGTGCGCTTCGAGCGGCTTGCGGTTCCTCGCGGGCGAAGCCTCGATCCGCCGCTGGCGGCATCCCGAGGCGTCCCGCTACGTCGTCAGCTTCTGCGCGGAATGCGGCGCTCCGGCACCGTCGACAATCGGCGCGAGCGCCTACATCAATGCGGGCACGCTCGATACGGACCCGGGCGTGCGCACGCGCGCGCACATTTTCTTCGACTCGCGTGCGCCGTGGACCGGCATCGAGGACGAACTGCCGCACTTCGCGGCCTATCCGCCACGGGACTTCGACTGGACGGCCAGCCCCGCAGCGTGACCGCGGGCGTGATCAGGCGCGGCGGAACACCGGCAGCGTGATGGAGTCCGTCTGCTTCTCGAAATCGACGCGCACCGGCATGCCGATGCGCAGGTCATCCGGCGGGCAGTCCACGACGTTGCCGAGGAAGCGCACGCCCTCCTCGAGTTCGATCACGGCCGCCGCATAAGGCACTGCCTGCGCGAACGCCGGGTGCAGCGCGCGGGCGACCACCGTGAAGGTGAACACCGTGCCCCGGCCGCTCGAACGCGCCCATTCCCATTCGAATGAACCGCAAGCCGCACACAGCTCGCGCGGCACGTGGCGGAATTCGCCGCACGCGCGACATCTCTGGAAGCGCAGTTCGCCGCGCGCGCACCAGTCGTGGAATTCCTTCGTCATGCCTTCCATCAGCGGCAAGGGCCTGACCAGCTTCGCTTCGGTGCTCCCCATACGACCTCGATCAATTCACGCGACGCAGGATCGCGATGCTGCCGTCGCCGAAATCCCCCCAGCCGGTGACGACGCCGATTTCGGCGTCCTTCACCTGCCGCGCACCTGCCTCGCCGCGCAGCTGCCGCACCGCCTCGACCACATGGCCGATGCCGAGCAGGTGCGCCTGCGACAGCAGCCCGCCGTGCGTATTGACCGGCAACCGGCCGCCGAGCTCGATCGCGCCGTTCTCGACGAACGCGCCGCCCTCGCCGCGCCGGCAGAAGCCGGCCTCCTCGAGCTGCTGGATCACCTCGAAGGTGAAGCAGTCGTAGACCTGCGCGAAGTCCGCGTCGGCCGGCGTCACGCCCGCCATCGCGAACGCCTCGGGCGCCGCGGTCGTGAGGCCCGTGCGGTGGAAGTCCTTGCGGTTGATGATGTCGTCGGCCGGGTAAGGCTGGCCCGACGCCGCACCCATGATCGACACCGGCCGCTGGCGCAGGTCGCGCGCGCGCGCCGTCGAGCTCACGATGTAGGCGGCGGCGCCGTCGGTCTCGAGGCAGCAGTCGAGCATGCGATACGGCGCCGTGATCATCGGCGAGGCAAGATAGTCCGCCATTGTCATCGGCTTGCCGCACATCAGCGCGCCGGGATTCAGTTGCGCGTGCCTGCGCATCGCGAGCGCCACCGCGCCGAGCTGCTCGGCGCGGGTGCCGTATTCGTGCATGTGCCGCTGCGCCATCAGCGCGTACCACTGCGGCGGCGCGGAAAGGCCGTAGGGCAGGTACCAGTCGCGCGCGATCGCCGCGCCCGGGATCGACTCGACATCGTTCGCGGCGATCTCGCGGGTGCGCGCACCGGAATAGCCGTTCCAGCCCCCGGGCACGAGCACGTGGTTCGCGACACCGGTCGCGACCGCCATCGCCGCCATGCGCAGTGCGGCGACCGGCGAAGCGCCGCCGAGATTCAGTGTGGCGGCGAAGCGCAGGTTCTCGCAGCCGAGGCTCGCGGCGAAGGCCTCCGCCCGCCCGAGATTCGGGAACGGCATGATGCCGTCGATGTCGCGGGCCCGCAGTCCCGCGTCCTCGAGGGCCGCGGCGACCGCCTTCAGCTGCAGCGCCATGACGCTGAGGCCCGAGCCCGGCTTGCGGCACACGGCCGTCTCGCCGATGCCGACGATACAGGCGGCGTCCCGCAGCACGTTCGGGGCAAGCTGCGTCACTTCGACGACCCGGCGCCCTTGCCTTTCGCCTGCAGCGCCTCGTATTCCTCGAGCAGCGTCGCGCGCATCTGCGCTTCGCGCTGGCGGATGTCCCAGAAACGCGGCGGGCGCTTTTCGACGAAGGAGGCCCCGCCCTCCTTGCCTTCCGGCATGTCGAACCAGTCCGGGTACATCGACGAGGAGATGACGCACTGCTCCTTGTAGCCGTCGACCTCCTGGTCGAACGCCGCCTTCAGGATCTCGAGGCAGCCCGGGCTCTTCGAGAGGAGTTCCTCGCACCACGTCTCCACTTCGGCCTCGAGCTGCTCGAGCGGCACGACCGTGTTGACGAGGCCCATCTGCAGCGCTTCGTCCGCCTTGTACTTGCGGCACAACATCCAGATCTCGCGCGCCTTCTTCGCGCCGACCACTTTCGTCAGGTAGGGCACGAAGTAACCATCTGCCGGCGACGAGACCCGCGGCCCGGCCTGCGCGAACACCGCGTTGTCGGCCGCGATCGTGAAGTCGCAGCAGTAGGCCATGTGGTTGTGCCCGCCCACGCAATAGCCCTGCACCTGGGCGATCACCGGTTTGCGCGACATGCGGATCAGGCGGTTGTGGGGATAACGGTTGTAGAAAGCCTCGCGCAGGCCCCAGCGCTCCCAGACGACATCGCCGCCCGCGCCGAAGTGCTTGCCGCGCCCCGCCACGACGATCACGCCGATCGACGGGTCATGGCTCGCGTCGTAGAACGCGCGGAACATTTCGTCGACCGTCGCGACGGTCATCGCGTTCATCTTGTCGGGCTTGTTCAGCGAGACGCGCGCCACCCCGCCGCCGAGCGTGCGGTGATGGCGTTTCTCGAAGACGATCTCCCTGAAGTCATCGAGGCCGTCGCCGGTGACCACGCTCCAGTCGCTGAAATTCGAACTGCTCATTGCATCCACCTCGCGCGTCGGTTCAGGGAATCGCGCCCTTCGCCTTGAGCGCCTCGATCTGCTCCCACTCGTAACCGAGCAGGTCCATCATCAGTATCTCGGTATCCTGGCCGAGTTGCGGGCCGAGGCTGCGGACTTCCCCCGGCGTCTTGGAAAGCCTCACCGGCAGGCCGCGGATGTCGACCTCCCGCTGCACTTCCTCGCAATAGGCCTTCATGAAGTACTGGTTCTGCCAGGCCTGCGCGTCGCGCACGACGTCGGCGAAGTTGTTCACCGGACTCGCGACGACGCCGGCTGCGCGCAGCGCGGCCATCAGCGTTTCGTGGCCCTGCTTCAGCGTCTGCGCCTCGATCGTTGCGATCAGCGCTTCATTGTTCGTTCGCCGCTGCGCGGCCGTGGCGAAGGCCGGCACGGCGAGCGCCGCCGGCTCACCCAGCGCGCGGCGCAGCGCGGCGAAACGCCCGTCTTCATTCGGCTCGCAGATGTAGATCCACTTGCCGCTCGTCGGGTACAGGTTCCAGAGCGGATTTTCGACCTCGCGGCGCGAGTGCTGCAGCGCGCTCGATTCGTTGCCGGCGAGATAGGCCTGGAGCTGCGGCGCGGCGAGGTAGAGCTGCGCGCCATAGAGCGAGGCGTCGAGGCTCTGTCCCTTGCCCGTGCGCCGGCACTCGTAGAGCGCGAGCACGATGCCGAGCGCCGACATGATGCCGCCATAGGCATCACCCGAGCCCATGCCGAGGTAGATCGGCGGCTGGCCGGGCTCGCCGAGGCGCGCCATGACGCCGGTGAGCGCCTGCACGGTCATGTCGAAGGACGGCTTGGTGACCTTGCTGAACTTGCCATAGCCGGTGTTCGTCGCGTAAACGAGCTTCGGATTGATGGCCGACAGTTTCTCGTACGTCAGGTTCCAGCCGGCCAGCATCTCCGGCGCGAGATTCGACAGGAACACGTCCGACTTCTCCACCAGCCGATAGAGAATCTCCTGCCCTTCGGGCTTCTTCAGATCGATCGCCATGCTCTTCTTGTTGCGATTGATCACGAGGAAGTACTGGTTCCAGTCGCCCACTTCGAGCGACTTGATGCTGCGCACGCCACGGCCCTGGTCGCCGCCTTGCGGGCGTTCCACCTTGATGACGTCGGCGCCGAAATCGGCGAGATACTGCGCGGACACCGGTCCCTGGAACCAGACCGTGAGGTCGATGACGCGCACACCCTCGAGTGCCTTGCTCATGACAGTACCCCGGCGTCCGCCAGTTCGTGGATCGATTGCCGCGACAGCCCGAGCAGCTCGTGCAGCACCTGGTCCGTGTGCTGGCCGACGCAGGGCGCGAGCCGCTCGAGCCGGGCCGGGCTGTCACTGACCCAGACCGGGAATCCCAGCGACTTCACCTTGCCGAAGCTCGGATGCTCGAGATCGATGATGTAGCGATTTGCGTAGACACCGGGATCGTTCGCCGGGAAATCGAAACGTTCGATGATGTCGGCGGACAGCTGCTTTTCCTGGAACTGGCGCCGCCAGTGATCCGCCGGCTCGCGCCGGAACCGCTCCTCGAGCTCGCCGATGAGCGCCAGCCGGTTGACCGCCGTGCGCTTCTCGTGGGTGTCGAAGCGCGCATCGTCCTGCGGGATGCCGAGGATGCCGGAAAACGCCGGCCACCAGCGATCGGTGTCGGGCATCGTGAGCGTGACCCAGCGCCCGTCGGCGCTCATGTAAACCGAGCCCGACATCGGGTTCGACACATCGAGCCTCGAAATCGGATTCAGCAGCCGGTCCCCGTGCCCGATGGCGAGGAACGCCTGCAGGTCGAGCGCCGATCCGTACATGTTCGCGCCGAAGAGCGAGACATCGACCTGCTGCCCTTCACCGGTCTGCAACCGGTGCAGCAGCGCCGTGACGATGCCGAACGCGAGTTGCCCCATCGCGTGCATCGCGCCGGCGCCGGTGTAGACAGGCGGCTGCCCGGGTTGCGGCAACATCGGCATCGCACCGGTGCGCGCCGCGGCGAGTTCATCGATCGCCGGCAGGTCCTGGTCCGGACCCTCGGGGCCGAAGCCCGACAGGCGCGCGTGGATGATGTCCGCTCGTGCGGCACTCGCCGCCGCGTAGTCGAGCGCCATCGCGGCCAGTTCGTCGCGCTGCCAGTCGGTGACGATCACGTCGGCCTTTGCGGCGAGCGAGCGGATCACCTCGCGGCCGCGCGGCGTCGACGGATTGATCGCAACCGACAATTTGTTCCGGTGGATCAGGTCCGCTTCGTGGTTCCAGCGGCCCGTCGGCGCGGACGGCGCCGTCGGCAAGAGGTCGAGGCGGATGATCCGCGCGCCGAAATCGCCGAGGAAGGCGGCCGACAGCGCGGCGGGAAACTGCCGTGTCAGATCGAGGACTGTGACGTCTTCCAGGATGCGACCCATCTCGGTGCCTCGCGCGTTCGATCGATGCTTCAGGCCAGTCGGGAATGATCCCCGACCGGCCGCCCTTCGCCATCCCGCAAGCGGACTAGCCGGTCCGCTGGCGCGCCTTGCGCCCGGCCTTCCGTCGCAGCATTTCAGGCCGGTCCGCGGTCACGCCCGCGGCAATCGAGGCATCGATTTCGGCCTGAGTGTAGCCGAGCCCCGCGAGCACTTCCCGCGTGTGCTCGCCGTGCATCGGCGGATGGCGCTCGACCATGCACGGGGTTCCATAGAAACGGATCGGAACGCCGGTGACTTCGACCTGCCCCAGGGCCGGATGTTCGACCGATACGATCATCCGGTTGTGTCGGATCTGCGGGTCCCTGACGACGTCTTCGACGTCGTTGATCGGTGCGGTCAGCACGTCCGCCGCGATCAGTCGTTCGACGAGTTCATCGCGATCGAACTGCCGCGTGCGCTCGGACATCACGCGGTCGAGTTCGTCGTGGTTCGCGAGCCGCGCCGCGATGCTCGAGAAGCGCGGATCCTGGTCCCACTGCGCACCGAGCGCCCGGCATACGTTGCCGAAGAATTTCTCGCTCGGCGTCGTGATGATCACGTGCCGGCCATCCTTCGTGGGATAGACGCCCGACGGCGCGAAGTACTGGCTGCGGTTGCCGGTGCGCTTCGGCGGCTCGCCGGTGGCGAGATAGCTGCCGATCGAGCTCGCCTGGGCGTGCATCAGGGCATCGAGCAGCGATACCTCGACCCGCTGGCCCTTGCCCGTGCGATCGCGGACCCGCAGCGCCGCGAGCGCCGCATTGCTGACGAGGAGCGAGGTGATGACATCGACGGCCGGAAAGCCGGTACGCACGGGTCCGCCGCCCGGCTCGCCGTTGAGCCCGAGCACGCCGCAGTAGCCCTGCGTCAGGAAGTCGATGCCCGGACGCCCCGCGTAAGGCCCGTCGGGCCCGAACGCGGTGACGCCGATCCACACGATGTCGGGACGGTGGCGGGAAACCTGTTCATGGCTGAGGCCCAGCCTGCTGAGCGCCGGCTCGCGGACATTGGTGATCAGCACGTCGGTCGTCGCGGCGAGCCGCGCGAACACCTGCTGCCCCTCGATCTGCTGCATGTCGATCACGACATCGCGCTTGTTGCGGTTCAGGCTCAGGAAGGGCCCGCATTCGCCGTCCCGCATCGCCCCGAGCCGGCGGCTGTCGTCGCCGAGGTGCGATTCGACCTTGATGACATCGGCACCGAGGTCGCCGAGCAATGTCGCCCCATAGGGGCCCGCCAGCATCGTCGACACATCGAGGACGCGCAGCCCCGCGAGCGGCTTGCAGGTTGTATTTTCCGCAGACATCGCCGTCTCCTTCCGGTCCGCCGTCACACGCCCCGGAACACCGGTTTGCGCTTCTCGAGGAAGGCCATCGTGCCCTCCTTCGCATCGGCCGTCGTCGCCACCGCGACGCCGTAGTGCCCCTCGAAATCGAGCATCTGCTCGAGATTGTGCTGCAGCGACATGTGGATGAGCCGGCGGGCCATGTCCACCGCCGTGCTGGCC
Source organism: Steroidobacteraceae bacterium (assembly GCA_019187495.1). Taxonomy (GTDB): domain Bacteria; phylum Pseudomonadota; class Gammaproteobacteria; order Steroidobacterales; family Steroidobacteraceae; genus CADEFQ01. Next base: position 88,616 of record JABAQN010000042.1, on the reverse strand, counting down.
CGGCTCGCGAGCAGCTTCGCGTACTCGAGCGCCGCCGCGAGGCTCGTACCCTCCGGCACGAGTTCGTCGAGCAGGCCGAGTTCGCGGCATTCCTCCGCCTTGAAGATCCTGCCGGTCTCCGCGATCATCAACGCCTTCGGCAAGCCGACGACGCGCGGCAGGAAATACGACAGCCCGCAGTCGGGCGCGACGCCGATGCTGGTGAAAATGGCGCTCATTTTCGTCGTCGTATCGCCGAAGCGACGGTCGCAGGCGAGCGCGTACCCGAGGCCCGCGCCCACCGCATGGCCGTGGATCGCGGCGATCACCGGCTTGTCGACCGCGATGAGCTGGCGCGCGACATCGAAGAAGTGCCCGCCCGGGGACTTGCGCTGCCAGCGCGGGATCGGACGCGACGCATCCGAGGTACCGGGCATCGGGTGATCGCCTTCGCCCGAGATGAACTCGACGTCGCCACCGGCGCAGAACGCGCGGCCCGCACCCGTGAGGACGATGGCCCGCACGGAGTCGTCGAAGCGCAGGCGGTACAGCAGCCCCGACAGTTCCTCGGCCAGCTGCCAGCTGATCGCGTTCAGCTTGTCCGGGCGATTCAGCGTGATGACGCCGACATTGTCTTCGACGGCGTAGCGGAGGGTTTTGAGCTCATCGGTCATGGCGGGTTTCTCGGTTGGGGCGCGGCAGTCCGCCGTCGCTCTTCAGTAAATGATCTTGCGCGCGATGAGGTCGCGATAGCGTTCCTCGCTCATCCCGAGGATCCCGCGGAACGCGCGCTCGTTGTCCTGCCCGATCATCGGGCCGGTCCTGACTTCGGATGGCGTGCGGCTCAGCTTGACGTAGGCGCCATAGATCGTCTCCTTGAATCCGAGCGGGTGCACGACTTCGAGGAAGGTCTTGCGCGCGGCGAAGTGCGGATCGTGCAGCAGATCGCCGACATTCAGCACCGGCGCCGCCGCGACGCCGTGGCGCTGCAGCAGCGTCGCGAGCTCGCGATCGTCCTGCTGCGCCGTCCACGCGGCGAGCTGCGCATGCAGTGCATCGATGTGGGCGACGCGCGCGCGCGCGGTCGCGAACTCTTCGGACCGCGCCCACTCCGGATCGCCCATCGCCCGCACGAGCCCGGCCCACTCCACCTCCGTCTGCACGGCGATGCTGATCCAGCGGTCCTCGCCGCGGCACGGGAATACCGAATGCGGCGCGGCGATGCCGAGCGGATGTTCGTTGCTCTTCGGGCCGCCGACCCGTCCGTTCAGCACGTAATCCATGTAGGCAGGTCCCATCATCTGCATGACGGCTTCCTGCTGCGAAAAATCGACGTGCTGCCCCTGGCCGGTATTGCGCCGATGGTGCAGGGCCGTCACGACGGCGAAGGCGCCGAAGATACCCGCCAGCGGGTCGACGAAAGCGTTCTCGAACGGAATCGGACCGCCCCCCTTGTAGCCGACCACGCTGTCGAGCCCCGTCAGCGAGGTGAGGCTGAGGCCATAGGTGCGCACGTGGCTCAGGGGACCCGTGAGCCCCGCCGCGGGCATCGAGAACAGGATGATGTCGGGCTTGACCGCGCACAGACGATCGTAGCCGAGGTCGAGGCGCTCCATGACACCCGGGCCGAAGTTCTCGATCACGACATCCGCGTGCGCGATCAGCTCGAGCGTGAGGTCGCGCGCTTCCTTCTCTTTCAGGTTGAGCGAAACGGAACCGTTGCCCGCCCAGCAGGCATGGTTCGAGAGGCTGCGGTCCGGGCCCGGGATGCCCTCGGCGAACGGCGGCAGCGTGCGCAGCATGTCGAGCCGCTGGCGCGACTCGATCTTGAGCACTTCGGCGCCGAGGAACGACAGGGTCTGGCCGGCGACCGGGCCGGCCCAGACCCAGCCGAGGTTGATGACCCGGATCCCGGAGAGCGGTCGTGAGTTACCCATGTCGCGCCGTCCTTCGTGCGCCGCTCAGATGGCGGCCGCTGCCCGCAACGAGGCGATCTCGGCACTCTGCAACGACAGCAGCCCGCCGTACACCTCGTCGTTGTGCTGCCCGAGGCGGGGCGCCGGGCGCACCGGGCCGCCCGGACTTGCCGGCATCTTGAACGGCGCGCCGAGATTGCGCACGCGACCGAGGTCCGGATGATCGATGTCGACGAAATAATCGCGCGCCGCGAGGTGCGGCTGCGCCGCCGCCTCCGCGATCGTGAACACGGCCGTGATCGGGCAGCCGGCGGCCTGGCACTTCTCCATGATCTCCATCTTCGAGTGCTGCATCGTCCACTCCTCGATGAAGGAGTACATGATGTCGGCGTTCTGGGCGCGCACGTACATGTCGTTGAACATCTCGAGGCGCGCCCACTCGGGATCGCCCATGACCTTGCACAGGCCCTCCCATTGTCCGCGCTCGAGCGCGAGCATCCACACATGGCCGTCCTTGCACGGCACGATGGTCGCGGGCGCGCCGAGCGGCATGCCGACGCCGGTGCGTTTGTCGAAGCGCCCCTCCTGCGCGACGAGCCCGATGTTCTGGCCACCGACGAAAGACGCCGCGATCGCCTCGGCGCACGAGACATCGACCTGCTGCCCGCCTCCTGCGACGCCGCGGCCGAACGCCGCCGCCATGCCCCAGGCCGCACCGGCGACCGCACCGTAATAGTCCGCGGAGAACGTGCCGTGCTCGAGCGGCATTTCCCCGGGCCGGCCGCAATAGCGCGAACTCGCGCCGGTCAGGTGGAAGGCGTTCAGGTCGTAACCGTTCCAGCCGCTGTAGGGCCCCGTCTGGCCGAACGGCGTGATCGAGATCATCACGAGATCGGGATTGATCGCCTGCACTTCGTCGAACGTGAGGTTCCACGCCCGCATCTGCCGCGGCAGGTGGTTCTCGATCAGGATATCCGCCCAGCGCAGCAGGCGCGCGAAAAGTTCCCGACCCTCACGCACCGACACGTCGCAGGTCACCCCGCGCTTGTTGGTGTTGTTGATGAAGTAGAGCCCGCTCTTCTCCGGGTGCGCGACATCGCCCGGGAAAGGGCCCGCCCGGCGCGCGGCGTCGCCCGCGGGCGGCTCGACCTTGATCACGTCGGCGCCGTAGTCGCCCATGAGTTTGGCGCAGAACGGCGCCGAGACCATCTGTCCGAAATCGACGACCTTGATGCCGGCCAGTGCGCCGGCGCCGGCTGCGGTCATGGCGAGAACGGATCGGGGATCGTCCGCGGCAGACCGCGATCCAGCACGTCGGCGGCGATCAGGCCCTCGAGGTAGCGCGAATCCCACCAGTTCAGCTGCAACTGCTTCGCGCGGCGATAGTAGAGCTGGATGTCGTAGTCGAGCGTGAAGCCGATGCCGCCATGGACCTGCTGCGCCATGTGCGTCACATCACGGAACGCCTTGCAGGCGAACAGCTTGGCCATCGGCGCGAGCCGCGCGATGTCCCGTCCCGTCGATTGCGCCCAGGCCGCCTCGTACACGAGCACCTTGGCGCCTTCCACCACCGGCGATGCGTCGGCCATGTAGTGCGCGAGCGCCTGGAACGCGCCGATCGGCTTGCCGAACTGGTGACGGTCCTTCGAGTACTGCACGGTGATCTCGAGGGCGCGCTCCGCTCCGCCCGCGGCGTAGGCGGCGAGCAGGATGATCGCCTCGTGCATCGCGCCGGACCAGTGTTTCCAGCCGCTGTGTTCGGCCCCGAGCCGTCGTGCCGCCGGCACTTCCACGCCGTCGAAGGTGACGCGGTACTGCGTGTCGGACGCCATCGACTTCTGCTGCTCGAGCTTCACGCCCGGCGATGCCGTATCGACGACGAAGAGATCGATATCCTCCGCGCCCTTCCCGGTGCGGGCCAGCACGAGCAGCTTCTGTGCCGCTTTCGCGCAGAACACGTGGCGCTTCACGCCCTGCAGGCGAAAGCCGCCTTTCACGGGGCTCGCCGTGAGCTGCACGCCTTCGGCGCCGTAGCCGCCATCCGGCTCGAGCCACGCGGGCGCCATGATGAGCGCGCCGCTGCCGATGGCCGGCAGGAATTCCTTCTGCTGCGCGGCATCCGCGGCGCGTCGCAGCGCGAGCACGCTGATGACGGCGGTCGAGAAGTGCGGGCCGGGCACGAGTGCACGACCGAACTCCTCGTAGATGACCGCGCAGTCGAGCATGTTGAGGCCCATGCCGCCGAGATCCTGCGGCAGCAGGATCCCGAGCAGGCCCATGTCCTTCATGTTCTGCCACAAGGGTTCCGGCACGCCGAGCGGATCATTCTCCATCTTGCGCACCACATCCACGCCGCAACTGGCCGCACAAAGGTCGCGGCTGGTCTCGCGGAGCATGCGTTGTTCGTCAGTGAATTTCAGGTCCATGGGCGTTGCTCTGTCAGGGTTGCCAGTTCGGGCCCCGGCGGGCCCACGGGTTGTCGTCGGCGTCGGCAGGCAGCGCGATTTTCGCGTGCCCTTCGGTGGTGAGGGTCCCGGCGACGGAAACGCCGACGTCGACCTCCACCCAGCGGCAGCCACTCGCGTCTTCGGTGACACCGGTGACGCGGCCCGAGAAGGACATTTCGTCCCCCGGGAATACCGACTTCTTCATCTTGAAAGTCATGCGCCCGAGCCGGCCTTTCGGGCCCGTCCAGTCGGTGAGATAGCGCTCGAACCAGGCCTGGAAGTTGGGCGTATTGACGAAAATATTCCTCAGGCCATTGCGCTCGACGGCGAAATCCTTGTCGTGGTGCATCGGGCGCCAGTCGCGGCTCGCGAGCGCACCGAGCACGATCAGCGTCGCGTTCACGTCGACGCGCAGCGGCGGCAGCTCCTGCCCGACACGGACTTCGTCGGCGAGCAGGTCGCGCACGGCGCTCACGCCTCACCTTCCGGCCGGCGGTAGCCGAGGAAGCTGTACGACTCGGTCCCCACCCACTCGCCACGCTGGTTGTGGGTCTCGACGTCGATGACCCAGAAGCGGCCGGTGCCGAGCTTCGTCTTTTTCAGCTCGCCGACCGAGCGCACGACCTGCCGGCTCGTGAGCACATCGCCCATGCGCACCGGCTCGCCGAAACTGGCTTCGTTGCTGACGACGACGGCCTCCGGCAACCCGCACAGTTCCTTCAGGTCGAAATGCGTCATCAGCGCCTTGCGTTCGCCGGGCGCGCCCGGCGCCCAATAGTGCGGCCGCATCCACACCGACAGCATGGTGGGTGGCGCGATGCGCCCGCCGGTGAGCGCCTGCGCGACGGCGGCGTCCCAGTACAACGGATTGCCGTTCTGTGTGGCCGCGCAGCTGTTGTACACGTAGCCGATCTCGATCGGGAACTCGGACTGTTCCTCGTACTGCGGCTTGCCGATGAGCGCCGCGACGGCGGCCGGCAAATCAGCCGCCCCAGGGGGAGGACTTGCGGTCGAGCGCGTCACTGCACGCTCCCGCCGTCCCGCAGCTGCCGGATCTCGTCACCCGAAAAGCCTGCGCCGGCGAGCACCTGGTCGGTGTCGAGCTGCCCCGCCGGCGGCAGAGTGAAGGTCGGCTGGTTGCGCTCCGCGCCCGCGAGGTTCGGCGAGAGCTGCTCGAACTTCCCGTGCTGCGGGTGGTTCGCCGTCATGAACGCGCGCTGCGAGCGCAGGTGCGGATCGGCGGCCACTTCCGCGATCGTCAGCACCGGCGCGACACACGTATCCTTGCCGGCGAGCTGCTCCGTCCACTCGTCGCGTGTGCGGGTCGCGAACTGCTGCTGCATCGCGCGGCGGATCTCCTCCTGCCGCGACGGCTCGTACTGGGCAGCCGCGTATTGCTCGATGCCGAGCAGCTTGCAGAGATTGCGGAAGAACTTGCCCTCGATCGCCCCCACCGCGAGGTGCTTGCCGTCGGACGCCGTATACACGCCGTAACACGCGAACTTTCCGGTGAGCAGCGCCGAGCCCGGGCCCGTTTCCTCGCCGGTCGCGAGGTACTGGTCGAGGTACAGCGACATGAGGTTCAGCACGCCGTCGACGACCGACACGTCGAGATGCGTGCCCGTGCCCGTCTTCGAGCGGCCCACGAGCGCCGCCATGATCGCCATCGCGGCATGCATGCCGCCGCCGGCGCTGTCGGCGACGGTCGCCCCGGGGATCGCCGGCCGGCCCTCGGCGTCGCGGCCACTGCAGGCGAGGAAACCGCCGACGGCGAGGTAATCGATGTCGTGGCCCGCCCACTGCGAGTACGGCCCCTGCTGGCCATATCCCGTCGTCGAGCAATAGATCAGGCGCGGATTGTGGGCCTTCAGCTGCTCGTAGCCCACGCCGAGGCGGCTCGCGACCCCGGGGCGGTAGCTCTCGATCAGCGCGTCGGCACTGCGCGCGAGCCGGAACAGCACTTCGCGCCCGGCCGCGGACTTGAGATCGATGCGGATCCGCTGCATGCCGCGCCCGCCGCCGTAGGCGTGGTACACGGGCTCGACGGCGTCCACGCCCGAGCCCGTGACCGGCGCCACCTTGATCACGCGCATGCCGTAATCGGCGAGGATGCGCGAGGCGCGCGCCGCGGGGCCGACGGCAGCGAGATCGAGAGCGGTGAGGCCTTGCAGGAATGACATCGCCGGGCTCAGAAGTTCTTCGGCAGGTCGAACTTGCGCTTGGCGATGATGTTCTTCTGCACTTCCGACGAACCGCCGCCGACCGTGTCGATCACCGTGTAGGTGTAGCAGCTCTCGGCGCGACCCCTGAGCGGCGCGTCCTCCGTGCCGAGCGCGAGTTGCGAACCGGGGCTCGCGATATCCATGGTCGCGTCCGCGACGCGGCGCGACAACTCGGTCGCATAGAGCTTGTATTCCGAGGCCTCGATCGTCGGCGTCTTGGAGGAGTGCAGCGCCGCGTCCACGAAGCGCACGCCGAGCAGGCGCGCCACTTCGCACTCGGTCGCGAGCTGGGCGACCTTCTGGCGGATGACCGGGTCGTCCTTCAGCGACTTGCCGTCGCGCACGGTGTCCCGCACGTAATTGCACAGCAGTTCCACCCGCCCGCGGATCGGCGAAAAGGTGAACATCGTGAAACGCTCGATGTCGAGCGCCTCGGCGATGTACTGGAAGCCCTTGCCGAGCTCGCCGACGCGGTAGTCGTCGTGCACGAACACGTTGTCGAAGAACACCGCGTTGGTGCGCTCCCCGCCCATCGTGTACATCGGCTGGATCGTGAGACCCGGGTCGTTCATGCGGACGAGGAACAGCGAAATGCCGTGGTGCTTCGGCGCATCCGGGTCGGTGCGCGCACCGACCCAGTACCAGTCGGCGAAATGCGCCGACGTCGTGAAGACCTTCTGGCCGTTCAGCACCCAGCCGTCACCCTTGCGCTCGGCTTTCAGGCGCATCGCGGCCGCATCCGACCCGGCGCTCGGCTCGGAATAGCCCACCGCGAATTCGATCTTCGCGTCGAGGATCTGCGGCAGGAACTCCTTCTTCAGCTTCTCGGACCCGACGCGGATCAGCGTCTTGCCGATGATGCCGATGCCCTTGCCGATCTGCGGCGCGCCGACCGAGGAGAGCTTCTCGTTGAGCAGGAACTCGTAGAATCCCTCGCCGTCCTGGCCACCGACCGCCTTCGGCCAGGTGATGCCGAGCCAGCCCTTCTTCGCGACCTTGCCCATGAAGGCGCGCCGCTCCGGCGTATCGCACACCTGCGCCATGTTCTCGCGCGTGACATCCATGACCTTCGGGTCGTGGTTGTCCTTCAGGAAACCGTCGACTTCGCGCAGGAAGGCGCGTTCTTTCTCGCTGAATTCAAAGTCCATGCGTGACTCCGGAACCACACGAATCGGCACCCAAAGTACTGCCCCCTCCCCGCGAGGGGCGACCTCCAATCGGACTACCGGGCGCGGAGCCCGGCCGCCCTCAGCGTCCCCTGTAGGCGGGCTTGCGCTTTTCGGCAAACGCCCGCGGCCCTTCCTTCGCGTCGTCGGAGGAAAACACGCGCGCGCCGATCGCCTTCTCGAGGACGAAATTCGGCTCGTTGTTGAGCGCGCGCACCGCGATCTCCTTCGCCGTGCGGACCGCGAGCGGGCCGTTGTCGCTGATCTTCTCCGCGAGCGCGAGCGCTTCCTCGAGCAGTCGCTCCGCCGGCACGATCCGGTTGACGAGCCCCACCTCATGCGCGCGCTTCGCATCGATGCTGGCGCCGGTCAGCAGCATTTCCATCGCCACCGCCCACGGGATCTGCTGCGGCAGGCGGATGTGGCTGCCGCCCACCGGAATCACCGCCCAGCGCACTTCGCTCAGCGCGAAAGTCGCGTTCTCGGTCGCGAGGCGGATGTCGGTGCCGAGCATGAACTCCATGCCGCCCGCCATGCACATGCCATTGATTGCCGCGATGATCGGCTTGTAGATGGTCTGGAACGGCCGCTTCACCGGATCCTCGTAACCCATCGAATCGCCGGCCGCGATGGCCGGCAGCGCCGATTTCATGTCCATGCCGGTGCAGAACGCGCGGTTGCCCGCGCCCGTGAGGATCGCCACGTGCAGGTCCGGATCGAGGTTGAAATCGTCGAACGCCGCGTCCATGCCAACGATCATTTCGCGCGTCATCGCGTTGGCCGCCTGCGGGCGATTCAGCGTCATCACGGCCACGCGGCCGCGCTTCTCGTAGGTGAAGGTTTCCGGAAGGTTCAGTGCCATGGTGTCTTTCTGCCGGTCATTGGATCGTGATGGGCGATCGTGGCGACGCATCGCTTATCGCTTCAGCGACGAGTTCCGCGAGATCGAAGACCTTGGGCTCCTCCGTCTGCTTGCCGGCGCTCGCGCTCAGCATCAGCAGGCAGATGGGACAGGAGGTCGCGATCCGGTTCGCGCCGGTGCCGAGCGCTTCCGTGACGCGCACGTCGCTGATGCGCGCCGTGCCGCCCTCGCGCGACCAGTAGCTGCCGCCGCCGCCACCGCAGCAGAAACTGTCCTTGCCGTGGCGCGGCATCTCGACGAGTTCGCCGACGGCCGCCACGACGCTGCGCGGTTCGTGCTCGATGCCGTTGTGCCGCGCGAGATAGCAGGGATCGTGGAACGTGATCTTCTGCATCGCATCGCGTCGCAGGTTGAGCCTGCCCTCGCGAATCAGCCGGTCGATGAGCACGGAATGGGGGATCGTCTCCCATTTGCCGCCAAGCTCGGGGTAGTAGCGGCTGAAGCTGTTGAAGCTGTGCGGGCACATCGTGATCACCTTCGTGACCTTCGCTTCGTTGAACTCCTCGATGTTGCCCTGCGCGAGCTCGACGAACAGCAGCTCGTTGCCCATCACCTTGGCGGGGTCGCCCGAACAGCGCGTCTCCTCGAGGATGCCCCAGGAGACGCCGGCGGCGTTCAGCACCTGCATCAACGCCCGCGCGATCCGCTGCGCGCGCTCCTCGAACGCGACCGAACAGCCGATCCAGAGCAGGTATTCGGTCTTGCCGGGCTCGAAGAACGGCACGTCGAGGCCGCGGCGCCAGTCGTCGCGGTTGGCGGACGTGCCCACGAACGGGTGGCAGCGCGACTCGAGGTTGCGGTTCGCGGTCGCCATCACCTCCGGCATCTCCGAGCGCCCCATGACGAGCTGGCGCCGGAAGTGCAGGATCACCTCGGCCGGATTGTTGCTGACCGGGCACTCCTCCACGCACGCCCCGCAGGACGTGCAGCTGAACAGCGCCTCGACGCCGAGCGCATCGACGATCGACGTATCGTCCTCGCGTCCTTCGGCCTGGAATTCGGCGCAGGTCAGCATGATCTTCTTCGGTGACAGCGGCTTGCCGGTCTGCGCCGCGGGGCACACTTCGTGGCAGCGGCCGCACCAGAGGCAGGCGTCGAAATCGAGCCGGCTCTTGAACGGCAGGTCGGAGAGCTTCTGCGCGCCGAGCACCGGCTCGTCCGCCTCGAAGTCGATCGGCGGCACGCTCACGCCGTCGCGACGATTCGCGAGCGCGCTGTTGATCGGCCCGAGCAGCATGTGCGACATCGGCGTGCGGGTGATGAGCACGATGAAGGCGAGCCCCAGCAATCCATGGAACCACCACATCACGAGGTAGCTGCGGCCGCCGAGCGCGAGGCTCAGCTGATCGAAACCGCCCGCGATCGCGCTGCCGAGGAACTCGCCCGCGCTCGCGGCTCCGGGCTGCGCGAGGCGCACCCCTTCGGCGACGAAGCCTGCGAGGAGGATGGCGAGCAGCAGGATCTCCATCGCGATGAAGCCGCGCCGCGCCTTGCCGACGGTGAGGCGCTCCGGCGGTACCGCGCGCCGCACCAGCATGAAGAGGATGCCGAGCAGCATCGCGAGGCCGGCGATTTCACGGCCGAGTTCCATCACGATGAAACCGAAGCGGCCCGAGTACACGGGGACGCCGATGAAACTCAGGCCATAGAGGCCATGGCCGAAGATCTCGAACAGCGCCCCGAAGAACAGCAGCGCGTGCGCGATCCCGGAAGCCGGGCGCTTGAAGAGGCGCGACAGCAGCAGGCCGCGCTTGAAGAATGACGGCCAGTTGATACGCCCGATCGCGTCCGCGACCGAATGGATGTCGGCGAACGGCGCGCGACCCGGCGCGATGCGACGCAGGTTGTCGCGCAGGCCGAGGAAGACGATGACGCCCGCCGCGCACAGCAGCACGGCGAGGATGACGTAGTTGACGACGCCGATGTCGTACACGTCCGGCTGTCAGCGCTTCAGGATCGCCGCCGTCGCGTTGCCACCGAGGCCGTTCGTTTGCGCGAGCCCCACCTTCGCATTCGGCACCTGCCTTGCGCCCGACTGGCCGCGCAACTGCCAGGTGAGTTCGGCGATCTGGAACACGCCCATGGCCGTGGTCGCCTCGCCGAACGACACGAAGCCGCCCGACGGATTGATCGGCATGCGCCCGGTCGGTGTCGTTTCGCCGGCCGCCACCAGCCGCTCGGATTCGCCGGGCTTGCACAGGCCCCACTCTTCCGGAAAAGCCAGTTCGTAATAACAGGTGTTGTCCTGCAGTTCCGTGAAACTGACGTCCTTCGGTCCGAGCCCCGCGCGCTCGAAGGCCTTCGTGACGGCCGCCTTCACTTCGGTGTGCAGGCTCGGGCCGGTCGGCACCGGGCCGGCGAGACCGCGCGGCAGCGAATCCTCGAAAGTCATCGTCGCGACCGCGCTCGACGCCACCCACACGGGCTTGCCCGTGAACTCGCGCGCCTTGCGCTTCGAGCAGATGATGGCCGCCGCGGCACCATTCGACACCGGGCAGATTTCGAACAGCCGCAGCGGATTGCTGACATAGGGCGAGGCGAGCACTTCCTGCAGCGTCACTTCCTTCTGGAAGCGCGCATACGGATTGCCGACGGAACACTTGCGTGCCTTGACCGTGACCTGCGCAAACTGTTCCTCGGTCGTGCCGTGATCGTGCATGCGCCGGCGCGCGAGCGTCGCCCAGAAGGACGGGCCCGGGAAGCCGATGCAGCGCTGGCGCAGGAATTCCGGATCCGTGACCTCCTCGATGCCGGAAGTCTGGATCATGCCTTTCGGCATCACCTCGCCGCCGACCACGAGGACGACGTCGTAAATGCCGCCCGCGACCAGCGAGTAGCCGACGTTGAAGGCGTTGCCACCGGCCGCACAGCCCGCGGACATGTTGTAGACCGGGATGCCGGTCGAGCCGACATCCTCGACGACGTCATTGCCGTTGAGGCCCCAGCCCTTGCCGCCGGAGAAGCGCGAACTCGCCGCTGCGATCGCTTCGATCTGCCCCCAGGCGATACCGGCATCCTTGAGCGCCATGTCCACCGCGTGCCGGCAGAGTTCCGTGACCGACTTGTTGCCGACGACGGCATCGCCGGTCTTGCCGAAGCGATGGAGCCCGACCCCGACTACTGCAACATCCTGCATTGCTTGCTCCTCGCGGCTCAGGCCAGCTTGAATTTCCAGGACGTGAACGCCTTGTCCTGCTCGTGGAAGAGCGGCGCGATCACGAGTTCGACCGGTGCGCCCACGCGCATCGCTTCGGGCGGATCCACCATCTGCCCGACCAGGCGCAGGCCGCTGTCGAGGTCGACCACCGCGATCGCATAGGGCTTGAACGGCTGGTCGAACTTGTGGGGCGGCGGCGGCGGGAAATTCGCCACCGAGTAGCTCCACACCTTGCCGCGACCGCCGAAATCGCACGGCTCCATTTTCGATCCCGCGCAGGCCGGATTGTGGCAACTCGGCGCCTTCGGGAAATAGGGCGTGCCGCAGGCGGCACAGCGCGACCCATGGACCCGGGCGCCACCTTCGGCGCTGAACAGGCCCGCCACGCACGGCTCGGAAGACTGGACCACTTGTGCAACTCCCTCAGCCACTGCGGGCTGCCTTGATCAGTTCCGGCATCACTTCGAGGCAATCGCCGACGATGCCATAGCGGGCGTACTTGAAGATCGCCGCATCCTTGTCCTTGTTGATCGCGACGATCGTCCTGGCGGCCGAGCACCCGGCCATGTGCTGGCTCGCACCTGAAATGCCGACCGCGACATAGAGGCGCGGCCGCGTGATCTTGCCCGTGAGGCCGATCTGGCGCGAGGAATCGATCCAGCCCTCGTCGACGAGCAGCCGCGAGCCGGCCCACATGCCGCCGAGCGCGCCCGCGAGATCCTTCACGAGCGCGAGATTTTCAGCCTTGCCGAGGCCGCGGCCGCCGCCGACGATGATCTCGGCATCCTCGAGGCGCGGCCCTTCGGACTTCGGCGCGGAGGTGACCTTCAAGCGCTCCTCGACGCCCTCGAGGTCGACAGGCACCTCGTTGCAGGCCGTCGCGACCGCGGCGCCGGCCGGCTCCGCCGCGATCGCGGTGGTGACGAGGCACACCACGTTGACCTGGCGAGGCAGGCGATACACGACATGCACATCGCCGCCGTACGCCGTCGCCGAAACCTGCAGGGCACCCGCTTCGTGCGCGAGCGCGAACACATTGGTGACGATCGCGCCGCCGAGCCGGCTCGCGAGGCGTGGCGCGATGAGCCGCGCCGCCGCCGTCTGGTTGAACACGACGACCCTGGGCGGCGATTTCGCGAAGTACGCGGCGAGGGCCGCGATCAGCGTATCGGGGCCGGCACCCTTCAGCTTCGCATGGCCGAGGACATCGAGCGTCGCGACACCGTGGCGCTGCGCCAGCTCGCGCGCCGCATCGCGGTCGAGTCCCGCCACGACCCAGCGCAGCGGCAGTCCCGCGGCCACGCTGTAGGCGCGCGCTGCCGTGAGCGCCTCCTCCGTGCCGCCCTCGACGGCGCTTCCAAAGCTGCAGACCACTACACCCATGACAGCCTCACTTGACAGCCTCACCAGGCGCGCCTGAAGAGGCGCTTGAAGAATCCCACGAGTCCCTCCCAGAGCGTCCTCATGACCACGGCGACGATGTTGATCGACTCCTGTCGCACGGGGGGTGGCGCAGCGGCCGCGGATCGCCCGCCGTCCGTCGCGGCGCCATCCGCTGCCGGAACCGCGGCCGCAGCGGCCGGTTCGAGCATCGCGCGGACATTGTTGACGTACATCTTGATGATCTGCCCGGAGACGCCCTCGATCATGCCGCGGCCGACCTGCACGATCTTGCCGGTCAGATCGATGCTGGAGCTCGTCTCGACACTGGTCACGGCACCGCCCTCGAGGCTCGTGAGCCGGCTCTCGATCGTGCCGCGCACCGTGCCGCCGCCGCGCTCCTTGCCCTCGGCCAGCATCTTCACGAGCCCGGCCGCGCGATCGGTCTCGACGTAGGTGATCGTGCCCTGGTACTGCGCGGTCACCGCGCCCACCTTCACCTTGACGGTGCCGACGAAGCTCTTCTCATCGACGATCCGTGTCAGCGAGGCCCCCGGCATGCACGCCACGACGTTCGCCGGATCGAGCATGAAGGCCCAGACCGCATCCATCGGGGCCCGCACCTGGAAATTCTGCCTGAGCTCTATCGCCATGTCGTGAACCCGCCCCGGGCCGGCGCCTCAGACGGTGCCATCCGCACGCAACCGTTCGATCAGCTGGCGTGCGGACTCCGCGGCCGGGCCCTGCAGGAACTGGCAATTGCCGCTGACCACGGGCAGTTGCTGCCGCGCGAGTTGCACCGTCGGCGCAAGTTCGGTCGCGGACAGGCCGAGACCTGCGAGCGTGACCGCAACCGGCGCCATCTTGCGCGCGGCCATCTTGGCTTTCGCATTCGGGAACCGCGGCACACCGACCTCATTGCTCACGGTGACGAGCGCGGGGAGCGCACCCTGCACCACCTCGTCGCCTTCGCTGGTGACGCGCGTGACGCTCACCGTGCGCCCCGAGACTTCGACCGCGCGGGCGAACAGCGCCGCGGGCACGCCGAGCTTTTCCGCGAGCAGCACCGGCACGACACCCTGGTCGTCGTCCGAGGCCTGCCGGCCACAGAGCACGAGATCGGCGCCACCGCTGCCCTTGATGTACGTCGCGAGTATCTTCGCGACCGCCTCGCCGTCGAGTTCGAGGCCGGCCGGATCGATCGCGACGATCTCGTCGGCGCCGAGCGCCGCGCAATGCCGCAGCACGGCCTGCTGGTCCGGCCCGATCGACACCGCCGTGATCCTGCACGTGGCGCCGGCATCGCGGATGCGCAGGGCGATCTCCATGCCCTGCTCATCGTAGGCGTTGATCAGCCGGGGCACCGCCGCCACGTCGAGCGTGCGCCCGTCGCTGCCGATCCTGAGCTTGCCCGCGAGCGCCAGGTTGTTGACCGCGTTCGGGTCGAGAACTTCCTTCACACACACTACGATGCGCATGGCCCCTGCCTGTCGTCATCTTCGAAAACGAGACTGTCCGATTCACACCAGACGGCGTCGTGCGCGTAGCCGCCCGGCTTGCGCGTCAACTCCGTCATCAGGTACCAGCGCCACGGGTAGTCGCCGAAATCACGGTAATGCCCCGTCAGGGTCCCGGTGAACTCCTGCCGGCCCGCGAAGTGCGTGCCCTCGATGGCCTTGCCGCCTTCGCAGTCGGCGCGACGCCCGCGCATCGCCGCATCGAAGCCCGCGCGGTACCCGGCGGCCCGCGCCGCTTCGTCAGGCGGAAGCGAATCGGTCGAAGACATCGAGCGCCTCGTCGACCATGTCCGAAAGGATCTGGCGCGCCGGCTTCATCTCGGTGACGTAATGGATGCCCTGCCCGGCCGCTTCGGTCATCAGGTCCTTGCGCTGGTAGTCGAGCGATCCCTGGATGTAGTTGGCCGACAGTATCATCTGCAGCGGCGGCTTGAGCACTTCCGGCGCCTCGGGGCTCGCCCACTCCTCGTGCCAGGGGCTGCGGGTGGTGCGCATGGTGTAGCCGGAAATGCAGTCGGAGTACACCGTGTCGTCCGTCTCGGCCTCGAGCAGGCGCTCCTTCAGCGGCAGGTTGAGGTCGGACTCGCGCGAAGCGAGCCATGCGGACCCCGTCCACACGCCATCCGCGCCGAGTGCGAGCGCCGCGGCGAGATGCCGGCCGGTGGTCACGCCGCCCGCGGCGATGACGCACACGCCGGTGCCGCGCGCCGCATCGACGACCTGCGGCACGATCGAGAACGTGCCGATGTTGCCCGTGTGTCCGGCGGCGTCATAGCCCTGCGCGATGATCACGTCCGTGCCCGCGGCGATCTGCTTCTTCGCCTGGCGCGGCTTGCCGACGAGGCCCCACACCTGCATGCCGAGCTGGTGGGCGCGCTTCAGCAGGAACGCCGGCGAGCCGAGCCCGGAGGCGAACACCGGCACCCGCTCGTCGAACACGACTTCGACCTGCGCGAGCGCGCGCTTCTGGTCGAGGCCGCCCCAGATGTGGATGTTCGGCGCCTCTTTCGGGTCTGGCACGTTGTATTTGCGCTTGATCTTCTGCTCGAAGTCGCGATGTTCCTGCGGGATCTCGGCGAGCAGCTGCTCGACGGTGCGCTCTTCGGGCACCGAGGAGGGCAGCACGAGATCGATGCCGAAGGGCTTCCCGGCCACGCGCTCGCGGATCCATTTGATGTCCTGCGCGATATGATCCGGCGAATGCAGCGCCTCACCGAGCACCGCAAAGCCCCCGGCATTGATCACCGCGACCGCGACGTCCTTGCAGTGCGTGAACGCGACGACCGGATACTCGATTCCGAGCTTCTCGCACAGTGGCGTGTGTAATGGTCCGCTCATGGACGCTTCCCCTCGTGTATGGCGGCAAGTTATCGGCCGTGGCCTTGAACCGATACCTCCAATCGGACGATGCTACGTACATTATGCGTGGTCAAATGCAACCATCACAGCCGCAAATCGGCTCGACTCAACCGGGGCGGGACACCTGACGTGAAAGCAGCTGCCTTCGACTACCATGCGCCGCCAACCGTCGAATCGGCCGTCGCGCTGCTCGAGCGGTTCGAGCGCGAGGGTCTCGACGCCAAAGTGCTGGCCGGTGGCCAGAGCCTGATGCCGATGCTCAACATGCGCATCGCGCGCCCGCAGGTGCTGGTCGATATCGGCAGGATCGCTGCGCTCGACTACATTCGCGCCGAGGGTGACGCGATCGTCATCGGCGCCATGACGAGCAAGCGCGCGGCCGAGGATTCGGCCCTGCTGAAGGACCGGCAGCCGCTGTTCCATGCCGCGACGCTCCTGATCGGCCATCGCCAGGTCCGCAATCGCGGTTCGGTGGGCGGCTCGTTCGCGCACGCCGACCCGGCGGCGGAATACCCCGCCGTCGCGCAGGTCCTGGACATTCAGCTGAAGGCGCAGGGCCCGAACGGGGTGCGCACCATCGCCGCGGGCGAGTTCTTCGTGACCTTCATGACGACGGCCCTGGAATCCACCGAGGTGCTCACCGAAGTGCGTATCCCGGCGTTCAGGCCCGGCACCGGCTGGGCGATCCAGGAGTTCGCCAAGCGCCATGGCGATCTCGCGATCGCGGGCGTCGCGACGACCCTGCGCAAGGCGAAGGGTGTGTGCGATGACGTGCGCATCGCCACCTTCGGAGTCAACGCGACCGCGGTACGCCTGCCGCAGGCGGAGGCGGCCCTGAACGGCAAGGCGCCCACCGCGGAGAACTTCGCGCGCGCGGCGGCGCTCGCGGGCGAATCCGTCGCTGAACCGATCAGCGATGTGCACGCGAGCGCGGATTACCGCCGCCAGCTGGTGAAAGTGCTCGTCGGCCGCTGCCTCGCCGAGGCCGCGGGCCGCGCGGGCTGAGACGACAGGGCAGGAAACGATGACGACCAGGCAGCGCACGAGGATTACCGTCAACGGCCGCGTCCATGAGGCAGAAGTCGAGCCGCGGCTCACGCTCGCGGACTTCCTGCGCCACGAACTGCACCTCGGCGGCACGCACGTCGGCTGCGAGCACGGGATCTGCGGCGTGTGCTCGGTGCTGATCAACGGCAAGGCCGCGCGTTCCTGCCTCGCCCTCGCGGTGCAGCTGGACGGCGCCGAAGTCACGACGATCGAAGGGCTGCGCAATCGCGAGACCGGGCAACTGCACCCGATCCAGCAGGCGTTCGTCGAGGCGCATGGCCTGCAGTGCGGCTTCTGCACGCCGGGATTCATCGTGACCACCCTCGAATTGCTGCGCGACAACCCGGACCCGAGCGATGCGCAGATCAAGGAAGCCCTCGGCGGCAACCTGTGCCGCTGTACCGGGTACGAGAGCATCCTCGCGTCCGTGCGCCTCGCCGCGCGGCGGCTGCGCGAGCCGGCGCAGGGATGACGCGCATGGCCACGGAACTGCCGCGCCTTCCCGAAGACCTGCCCACCAGCAAGGTGCGATTCGTCGGCAAGCAGGTCAATCGCGTCGAGGATCCCGCGCTCGTGGCGGGCACCGCGCCGTTCATCGACAACCTGCAGCTTCCCGGCATGCTGCACTGTGCGATCCTTCGCAGCCCGCATGCGCACGCCCGCGTGCTGAAGGTCGACCCGCGTGCGGCCGAAGCGCTCCCGGGCGTGGCGGCGGTGCTGACGCCTGCCGACGTGAAGCGCTGGGCCAACGCGCACACGACGAGCCCGGCCGGCTGGGGCACACACTGCATCGCGATCGACAAGGTGCTCTATGTCGGTGAGCCGGTCGCGGCGGTCGCGGCGACCAGCCGCCAACTCGCCGAAGATGCGATCGAGCTGATCGAAGTCGAGTACGACGTGCTGCCGACCGTCGGCTCGGCGACCGCGGCACTCGCGGCGGACGCACCGGTGCTGTTCGAGGAGCACGGCACGAACGTGATCCAGAAGCGTGTCTACAACTGGGGCGAGGTCGATCGCGTGTTCGCGGAGGCCGATCACGTCGTGACGAGCATGTTTCGCTGGAACCGCTGCGGCGCGAACCCGACCGAGACGTTCGGCTGCATCGCCCAGTGGGACCTCACCGAGAACAGCCTCTTGTGCCACGGCTCCTACCAGGTGCCGGGTTTCTGGGCGCTCGCGCGTTCGCTGTCGCTCAATCTGCCGAGCAACAAAGTCCGGATGATCCCGTGCCCGCAAGGCGGCGGCTTCGGCGGCAAGGGCGGCGCGCGCGGCACCGACATCGCGGCGCTGCTGTCACGCAAGGCCGGTGGACTTCCGGTGAAGTACATCGAGGACCGGATGGAATACCTCCTCGCCGGAGCGGGGCAATCCTGGGATCGCGACTACGAGGCGTCGCTGGCGCTGAAGGCCGATGGCACCATCACGGGTTTTTCCGTAAAACTCCTGGACGATCAGGGTGCTACGACAGAAACTTACGGCACAATCTCGGTGGCGAAGCCGCTGGCCGCCTTTACCGGCAATTACCGGATCGAAGCGGCGCGCTACGACACGACGCTGGTCGTCACGAACCGCGCACCGGTGGCGCCGTACCGCGGCTACGGTCCCCCGCCCCATTTCCTGGTGCTCGAGAGCCTGGTCGACATGGCGGCGCGCAAGCTGTCGATGGACCCCGCCGAAATCCGCCGCATCAACTACATCCGCCCCGAGCAGTTCCCCTACACGATCCCGAGCGGCAACGAGTACGACAGCGGCAACTACGAAGCGGTGCTCGACAAGGTGCTGAAGCTCGCGGATTACCAGGCGCTGCGCCGGGAGCAGGCCGCGGCGCGCGCCGAGGGGCGGCTGGTCGGGATCAGCGTGGTCAACACCGTCGAACCCGGTGTATTCGACTGGAATGCCTACGCCACGGTCGGTGTCCCCGGCGTCGGCGTGCCCGAGGGTGCGCGCGTGTCCTTCGACATCCTCGGCAACATCACCATCGTCGTGGGATTCAACCTCCAGGGGCAGGGACAGTTCACGGTGGCCGCGCAGGTCGCCGCCGATTTCTTCGGCGTGGACATGAACACGATCAGGGTCACCGCGGCTTCGACCGATGCCGCGCCGCCCCATTTTGGCCAGGGCGGCAGCCGCGTGGGCGTCGCGATCACGGGCGCGGTGCTCGGTGCGTGCCTCAAGCTCGAGGCGGACTTCAAGCGCGTCGTCGGCCACATCTTCGGCGGCCTGCCGCCCGAACAGATCGAACTGATGGACGGGCGCGTGCGGGTCAAGGGCAAGCCCGAGATGGGCATGACGGTCGCGGAAGTCGCGGGAACCATGCTCGGTCGCAGCGATCTGTTGCCACCCGGCGTGGAACCGAACCCGACCGCGACGTCGGTGTGGACGGCGCAGGGCCGCAACATGCCGGACGACCAGGGACGCTGCCGCAACTACCTGACAGCCGCCAGTGCGACGCACGTCGTGATGGTGGAAATCGATCGCGGCACGGGCCGCACCGAAATCCTGAAGTACTTCATCGTCGACGACTGCGGCACGCGGCTCAATCCCGCGAGCGTGGAAGGACAGCTCCAGGGTGCCGTCGCGCAGGGCGTCGGCGCGGCACTGCTCGAGGAGTACGTCTACGACGATGAAGCCAATCCCCGCGTGACGACTTTCGTCGACTACCTGCTGCCCTCGATCTTCGAGGTGCCGATCACGCAGCGCGACTTCGTCGTCACGCCCTCACCCTTCACGCCGCTCGGCGCCAAGGGCTGCGGCGAAGGCGCGATGCACACCACACCGGCGGCCGTCATCTGCGCGATCAATGACGCGCTCGCGCCGCTCGGCATCGAGGCGACCGAGACGCCCGCGACGCCGCAGCGTGTCTGGGAATTGCTGAAACGCGCCGGCGCCGCCGCCTGACGGCGGTGCCTGCGCGCGACCGGGTCAGCGGAACTTCGCGACCACCGAATCGCCGAAGCGGCGGATCGCCTCGATCTGCGCCTTGCCGTCGCGCACTTTCGGGTCCCACGCGATGAGCGCCGCCTCCGTCGCGCCGAGCGCTTCGAGCCGCTGGAAATCGGCGACCGTCTGCGCGGCGGAATCGATGACGTGGATCTCGAATTCCTTGCGGCCGAGGGTGCCGTATTCCTTGCGGTAGCCGTTCAGCTGCGTGATCATTTTCGAAAGCGACTCGTAGTCGCTGTTGGCGGAAATCCATCCGTCCCCGATCCGCGCCGCGCGCTTCAGCGCCGGCGCCGCATGGCCGCCGACCAGGATCGGGACGGGCTTCGCCGGCACCGGATTCAGCTTCAGCGGCCCGAAATCGTAGTTCTCGCTGTGGTGCTCGTAATACTCGCCCGTCATCACGCCACGGATGATCGCGATGCATTCGTCCATGAGCGCACCGCGGCGCTCGAAGGGGACACCGTTGTAGGTGAAGTCTTCCTTCCAGGGACTGAGGCCCGCGCCGAGCGCGACCCGGCCATTGCTGACCACCGCGAGCGACGTCAGGAGCTTTGCGAGCACGAGCGGCTGGCGCACCGGCACCTTGAGTACGCTCGGATAGAAACGGACCCGCGAGGTGACCGCGGCCATCGTGGCCATGGCGATGAAAGGCTCGATGAAGGCGGCCGCGCCGATGTACTCGCGGATGGTCTCGGTGTCGTTGTACGGGTATTCCGACTCCGTCGCCTTCGGGTAGAAGAGACTGTCCGGCATGCACACCGAATTGAAGCCCGCCTGTTCCGCCGCCTGCGCCAACGCGGGAAAATCACGGTAGTCGCTGAACCCGAGGAGCAATGCGAACTTCATGGCGGAGCCTCTCCTGCTCGTGTGTGCGCGACCGGTCGCCTCAGGGCGCCCTGTCGGCAAAGTGCTGTTTCAGGACACGGCGCAGCACCTTGCCCATTTCGTTGAAAGGCAGCTGGTCCACGTAGCGGAACGCGGTCGGCACGCGCGAGGAACGCAGCCGCTGCTTCACCCACTCCTGCAATTCCGCGTCCGTGGCCTGCGCGTTTTCCCGCAGGACGATGACGGCACCCACGGATTCGCCCCATTGCCGGTCCGGCACGGCGACGACCGCCACATCCGACACCGCCGGATGCGCGAGCAGCACATCCTCGATTTCGCCCGGTGAGATGTTTTCGCCACCGCGGACGATCACATCGTCCGCGCGGCCTTCGAGATAGACGTATCCGAACTCGTCGAGATGCCCCCGGTCGCGCGTGGGGAACCAGCCGTCGGCGTCGAGCAGGCTGCCCTGCTCGAGGTATTCACCCGCGACCTGTTCGCCGCGTACGAAAATCTCGCCGGTCTCGCCGGGGCCGAGCACCTTGCGGTCCTCGTCGCGCACCTGCAGTTCGATGGTCGGCACCGGCTTGCCCACCGAGGCGAGGCGCTTTCTGACGCGCGGGTCCTGGCTCTCGAAGCCGCTGCGATGGTCATCGGGACCGAGCAGGCAGATCGTCGAGCTCGTCTCGGTCAGCCCGTAGGCATTCGTGAAATCGACGCCGGGGAACAGTCCCATGGCCTGCTCGATCACGGCAAGCGGCATCTTGCCGCCACCATAGGCGATCGCGCGCAGCGACGGCACGGCGGCCGGCTTGCCCGTGTGCTGCAGGTGATCGACGATGCGCGACAGCATGGTCGGCACCACGAAGGCATTGCTGATCTTCTCGTCGCGGCACAACTGCATCCAGGTGCCCGCGTCGAAGTTCGGCAGCTGCACCATGCGCCGGCCCGCGTAGGTCGAGCTCAGCACCGCCGAAATGCCGGCGATGTGGTATGGCGGGACGGAAATGAGGATCGCATCGTCTTCGGCGGCGGAGGCGAAATCCACCGTGCCGAGCACGTAGGACATCAGGTTCTGGTGACGCAGCACCGCCGCCTTCGGCTTGCCGGTCGTCCCGCTCGTGAACAGCTGGATCGCCGTATCGTGCGGCTCGCCCGGCGCGCTGAGCGCTTCCGGCGCGCCACCGAGCGCCGCGCGCTGGAACTGCGCACGCCGCATGACCTCGATGCCGGGCGGAATGGCGAGCGGCGCGAGCGTCGGGTCGTCGCTGACGAGCAGCGCCGGCGCGATGCGCCCGAGCAGCGCCTCGATTTCCGGCTTCGTCAGCCGGTAGTTCATCGGCACGTAGGGCACGCCGGCGTAGGCGGATGCGAACAGCGCGATCGGCACGGCGGGGCTGTTGATGTCGAGCATGCCGACGTACCTGACGCCGGCGGCGCGAATGAACTTCGCCGCCGATCGCGCCGCATTCAGCAGGTCGGCGTAGGAAAGCTGCAGGTTGCCGGAACTGACGGCGATGCGCTGCGGATGGCACTCCGCCGCCATCTCGAGCGTCATGACCAGGTTCATGACCTAGTCCGAGGAAGGCAGCGGCTTGGTCTGCTTGACCGCCAGCGACTCGCCGTTGATCGCGAGTTGCCCCTTGCCGCCCTTCGTGCACAGGAGCTCGACCGCGTCGGCCGCGTTCACATAGCGTTTGCCGACGAGGGCCCCCTGGCCCGCCGCGACATCCGCATGCGGCGCCGGCGTCTTCGCGCCGTCCATGCCGATCAATTCCACGCCACCGCAGGTGACCAGCACCTCGCTCGAAACGGTGCGTACCACCATGATCTCCGTATCACACACCGCGCACCTGGCGCGCGTTCCGGCCTTCAGCAATCTCATTTACGATTCCCGTCGTTCGTTGTTCCGGACGAACCCCCTGCGAAGCAGACCGAAGTCTCGCCACCCCGGCTGACTGCATCATCGTCCACGTGGACTACCCTTGGCACGCCCTTTTGCGTCGATCCGCCGGCATCCCAATAATCAGCCGATGTCTCGCCACTCTACGCTTCGGGACCGAAGTTCGCTCGCCGGACCGCCGCTGCGCCTCCCGGGGAGCGGCACCGCCACCGACTATGCGCGCGATCTCCTCGAGTCGCTGGGCGAACGCGTGAATGTGACGACCGGCCCTGAAGACCTCGCGCCCGGCGTCGCGTGGGCGCGCAGCGGCCTCATGTCGCTCACCGGGCTTCCCGACGCGGCCGGGCAGATGTGCCCGGTGCCGCTCGCGAGCTGCGCGGACGGCGCGCTCCGTGCGCTGCGCTGCCTCGCGCCCGCGGGCGCCGCTGACGACCTGCCGGCGGGCCATGCCCTGCTCGGCGAACGGGCGGCCATCGCCGGGCTGCATCGCCGTGGCGCGATATCGCCGGGTGGCGGCTGCTGTCTCCTGGCAGTTCGCGACGAGTGGATCGCCGTGAGCCTGGTTCGCGACGCCGACTGGGCGGATGTCCCCGCGTGGCTCGAGGATGAGCGCATCCGCTCGTGGGAAGACATCGCCAATGCCGTGGCGACGCGCGACGCCATGCGGCTCATCGAGCGCGCGCGCCTGATCGGACTTGCGGCCTGCGTTTCGGCCCCGCCGGCGATGCCGCCGCGGCCGTGGTACACCGCGAGGCGATACGCCGCACCCGCGGCGCCGCACGCTGCTGGCCGCGCGCCCAGGGTCCTCGACCTGTCATCGCTCTGGGCAGGTCCGCTGTGCACGCATCTGCTGCAACGGCTCGGCGCCCGCGTCATCAAGCTGGAGAGCATCGAACGACCCGATGGCGCACGCAGGGGCCCGCCCGCCTTCTACGACCTCCTGAATTCCGGCAAGAAGAGCGTCGCGCTCGCCTTCGACGCGCCCGGGATCGAACACCTTCAACAATTGATCGACCGGGCCGACATCGTCGTCGAGGCATCGCGACCGCGCGCGCTGCGACAACTCGGCGTGATCGCCGAGGAATGCATCGCCCGGCGACCGGGTCTCACGTGGATCAGCATCACGGGCTACGGTCGCGAAGAGCCCGCCGGCAACTGGACGGCCTATGGTGACGACGCGGGCGTGGCCGCCGGCCTCTCGGCATTGATGCAGCAGGTGACCGGCTTGCCGCTCATCTGTGGCGACGCCGTCGCCGACCCGCTCACGGGCATGCATGCGGCCGTCGCAGCGCTTGCCGCGCACCGGCGCGGTGGTGGCCTCCTCGTATCGCTCGCGCTGCGCGACATCGTGGCGCATGGCATCGCCTTCGGCCGGCCCGCGGGGGACGGCGCCCTGCGGGAGCGCGGGCGGGCCTGGACCACAGACGCCCTGGCGCAGGGCCTTTGCGCAACGCCGCCGGCAGCGCGGCACGCACCCGGGCCGGCGCGTCCGATTGGCGCCGACAACGACTCGGCGCTCGCCGACTGGACCTCGGCATGCTGATCCGCGGCGCGGAGTTGCGATCCGGCAGGACCCTGGATGTCCGCATCGCCGGCGACTCGGTGGCCGCGGTGGCGGACCGCCTCACGGTCGAACCCGGCGAGACCGTTCTCGAGGCGAATGGCGCGGCGCTGCTGCCCGGCCTGCACGATCACCACCTGCACCTTTTCGCGCTCGCCGGTGCACTCGAATCGCTGCACTGCGGCCCGCCCGCAGTATTGAATGAGATACAACTGGCGCAGCGCCTGCGGGAACGCGCCGCAACCGACGCTTCGACTCGTGACGAGTGGATCCGGGGCATCGGCTACCACGAGTCGGTCGCCGGCGATATCGATCGCGCGTGGCTCGATCGCGTGGTGCCTGGGCGGCCGGCGCGCATCCAGCACCGCTCCGGCCGCCTCTGGATCATCAATTCCCGCGGGCTTGCGCTGCTCGGCCCCGGCGACGAAGCGCCCGCCACCGGCCGGCTCTACGACGCGGACCCATGGCTGCGCGCGCGTCTCGGGAGCCGGCCACCGGCGCTGCAGCGCGCGAGCGAATTGCTCGCGAGCTACGGCGTCACCGGCGTCACGGACGCCGGCGCGCGCAACTCCACCGGGGAATACCGGTATTTCGCCGACGCCACGGCATGCGGCGCACTCCTGCAGCGCGTGGTCGTGATGGGCGATGCGAGCCTCGATGGCGTGATCGACAGCGGCCTCGCGCGGCGCGGGCAAACCAAGATCTACCTGCGCGAATCGGCGCTGCCGACCACCGGGGAACTCTGCGCGACGATCGAGCGCAGCCACGCAGCAGGCCGCGCGGTCGCCGTGCACTGCGTGACGGAAACGGAGATCGTCTTCGCCGTCGCGGCGATCGGCATGGCGGGCCGCGTCGCAGGCGATCGCATCGAACACGCCTCGATCGCCCCGCCGGCGGTGCTGGCGCTGCTCGCGGAGCACGACCTCGCCGTCGTGACGCAGCCGAACTTCGTGCGCGAGCGGGGCGACGCGTATCTGGCGGAAGTCCCCGCCCGCGATCATCCGTGGCTGTATCGCGCGCGCGGCTTCCTCGACGCCGGCATCGCGCTCGCGGGCGGCACCGATGCGCCGCTCGGTGATCCCAACCCCTGGCTCGCGATGCACTGCGCGGTCGAGCGGCATACCGCGGGCGGACGCGCGCTCGGCGAGGCGGAGGCGCTTTCGCCGGAAGAGGCCCTGGCGCTCTTCGGCGGCGATCCGCTCGCGCCGGGTCGCGCCGTCGCATCGATGGGACACGGCTCGATCCACTCCGGATCGCCTGCCGACCTGTGCCTGCTCGATCGGCCGTGGTCGGCCGCGCGCCGCAATCTCGCCGCCGTCGAGGTGGTCGCGACACTGCGTGGAGGCCATCTGATCTGGCAGCGCGCCTGATCCGACGGCGTGCGCCGGTCAATCGTCGATGGCGTCGATGAGGCCCCAGGCCAGGGCCTGCGATGCATCGATCCGCGCCGCCGACAGACCCATGTACGCGGTGCGCTGGCGCCCGATGCGCCGCGGGAGGCTGATGCAGCCGCCGGCGCCGGGAATCAGGCCGAGGCGGATTTCGGGAAGCTGGAAAAACGCGTCGCGGGCCGCCTGCACGCGGCGGGCGAAAGCGGGCAATTCGGCCCCGGCACCGATGCAGGCGCCGTGTACATGGAATTCCACGCGATCGATGCATTCGCGCAGCGCCGCCGCCGGAAGCTGCAGGCTCCGCACCGCATGCGCCGTCGCCGGGTCGGGTGCCGTGCCGAATTCGTCGAGGTCCCCGCCGGCGCTGAAGCAAACTCCCGCGCCGCGCAGCCGTGCCCTGCGGATCGAAGGATCGGCCGCCACGAGTCGCAGCGCTTCGCAGAGACCATCGCGCATCTCGACGGACAGCGCGTTGCGGCGGGACGGGCGATTGAGGCACATCTCGACGTCGTCACCCGCCCGATCGACGATCACCGCCGGCCCGCTGTCGCCGGCCCGCGGGCGCGTGCGCGCCACCCGACCGCCGAGCCAGCGCCGAAACTCCGGCCCGCCCTGCAGCGTCGCGTACGCGAGCGATTCGACCACGAGCCCCTGCTCGACGGGCAGGTGCTCCGTGGCGCGCAGCACCTGTACCAGCACCATCGCCGCGAGCGGCGAGTGGTGGATATTCCCGAGCACGGGGCCCAGGTCCGCCGCATCCGCCAGGACCACATCGCAGGCCCTCTGCAGCGTCGCGTGCGCGGTCCCTTCGGCCAGCGCGATCAGCGGGCACGCCTGGCGGGCGAGCCACCGCGTCACGAGCGCCTCCTGCTCCGGCGCGAGCGCGCGCACCGCCGGCTCGAGTCGCAGCACCACGCAGGGCGCTCCACCGAGCGGCGAGGCGACATCGGGGAGCGGCGAGCACGCGCGATCCACGAGCTCGCGGAGACCGATCGTTTGCACGGGAACCACTGCCGTCCCCCGCGCCGATCACACCTTCGAGATCAGCTCCCCGGCCACACGGTCGATTTCCGCACGCTTCTGGGCGAGCGTCGAACCGCGGCCGATCGTGAACGGGAACGGGAAGACCGTATAGCCGGTCGCGCCGGCGTCCTCGAGCCGTCGAATGTCCGACGGCGTGACCGGCTTGTTCCCGACGCGGACCGCCACGATCGAATTGAACGGCTTGCCGTGCGTGCCGTACTCGCGGCGCAGCTTGTCGAGGGTCTTCAGGATCGCGATCTCCTCGTCGATCGTCCCGCCCGGCGAGACCCAGCCGTCACCGATGCGCGCCGCACGCTTCAGCGCCACATCGCTCGTGCCGCCGATGAGGATGGGCACCGGGGTGGGCGGCGCCGGCGTCATGATGATCCGGGGGAACTTGAAGAACTGCCCGCTGTGCTCGACGTACTTCCCGGCCTGCAGCTTGCGGATGACCTCGATGCACTCGTCATAACGCTTGCCGCGGGTGTGGAAGTCGACACCCATCATGTCGAATTCCTCTTTCATCCACCCGGCACCGACACCGAGGTGCACGCGCCCTTTCGAGAAATAGCCGAGGCTGCCGGTCGACTTCGCGACTTCGATCGGGTGGCGCAGCGGCAGGATGTAGACGTTGGTGCAGAAATGGAGCTTCTGCGTCAGCGCCGCCAGCGCACCGACCAGCGACCAGGCTTCGGGCCAGAGCGTCTGGTCCTCGAACTGCGGGGGTTTGTGGTCCGCCGAATACAGGTACTTGGAATCCTGCTTCTCGGGATGCACGAGGTGATCCGAAACGAGGATCCCGTGGAAGCCTGCGCTCTCGCAGTGCTTCACCATGTCGAACAGGTGCTCGCCTTCGCACAGGAAGGATGATTGCCAGAATTGCATCTGCGCTCCTTAACGCTTGCGCTTTGTTTTCGACCGACGCTTGGCCTTTGCGGGCCGCGACGGCTTCCCGGGTAACCGGCGGCCGGTGATCGCGAGCGTATTCACCGTCAATCGCGGTTTCTTGCCGATTGGCTCGACTCGCTCGAAGATTCGCTCGTAGCTCTGGTGCCGGACCACCCAGCGGCCGTCGACCTTCACGTAACGGTCCCGGTAGAGCGCCGTACCCTCGGTGCGCACCATGAGGCGCAGGTTGAGGAAATCGTCGTGCAGGTACCAGGTTCCGGTCGCCTCCGTGTCGCTCTGGACATGGATCTCCGGATGATGGCCGTTGTGGCGAGCGACGCATTCGGCGTGGAAGGAGCTCGCGATCATCTCGAGGAACTCTTCGCGATTCTTCAGCTCGATCCGGTAGCTGCCGCCGATGTAGCAGGTCGTCGCTTCGGGATGCACCAGCTGCTTCAGTTCCGCCATGTTGGCGGTGTCGATGCAGCGAAAGTACGCGTGCTTCAACTGCTTGATGGCCTCGATGTCGCGCAGTTCCCGGACCTGCCGCTCGAGGTCCTCGATTGAAATCGTCATGGTTTCGGCTCTCCCGTCATTTCCGTCCCGTGCCTCTGGTGTCCGTCAAACGGCCGCGCGTTCGCGGCACGCGGCCGGTGGCGCTTTCACCGCCGTCTCGATGCGCCCGTAGAGGGTCGTGCGCTGCCAGACGGGCCGCCCGATTTCCGCGGCCAGCACCGCCATGGCGGTCGCATCGAATTCCTGCCCGTTGACGCCGCCGGCCGCCCGCGTGATCGATTCGTACATCAGCGTGCCGCCCATGTCGTTGGCGCCCGCCTGCAGGCAGAGCGCGACGCCCTTCGGCCCCATCTTCACCCACGATGTCTGGATGTTGCGGATCACCGGGTGCAGCACGAGGCGTGCGACGGCATGCATCAACACCGCTTCGCGAAGCGTCGGGCCCGACCGGCTGCGCCCGCGTCGCCACAGCGGCGACTCGCGGTGCACGAACGGCAGCGGCACGAATTCGGTGAAGCCGCCCGTTTCCTCCTGCAGGTGCCGGATG
This sequence comes from Steroidobacteraceae bacterium, assembly GCA_019187495.1. Lineage (GTDB taxonomy): Bacteria > Pseudomonadota > Gammaproteobacteria > Steroidobacterales > Steroidobacteraceae > CADEFQ01. The sequence continues at coordinate 59,907 of JABAQN010000042.1, read as the reverse complement.
CGCAGCAGGTGGCGCGCCCAGTGCACCGGGCGATCCACGTGGCCGAACATGATCGTGGCCGTCGTGCGCAGGCCGAGGAGGTGCGCCTCGCGGATGACGTCGAGCCACTCCGCGGTGTTCAGTTTGTCCGGGCAGATGACCGCGCGGACTTCGTCGTCGAGGATCTCGGCCGCCGTCCCGGGCAGCGTCGCGAGGCCCGCGGCCTGCAACTCGCGCAGGTAGTCGCGCACCGAAAGCCCCAGCGACTGCGCCCCGTGGCGGACTTCGAGCGGCGAGAAGGCGTGCACGTGCATCTGCGGCACGGCCGCTTTCACCGCCGCGACGATCCCGAGGTAGGTATGGCCGGTGTATTCCGGGTGGATGCCGCCCTGCAGGCACACCTCGGTGGCACCGCGCCCCCATGCCTCGACCGCGCGCTTCGCCACTTCATCCGGACTGTAGTTGTAGGCCGGGCCGCGCAGGCTCGCGGCGCTTCGCCCTTTCGCGAATGCGCAGAAGCCGCAGCGGTGCGTACAGATGTTCGTGTAGTTGATGTTGCAGTTGACGACGTGGGAGACGCCCTCGCCCACCGCCTCGGCGCGCAACTGATCGGCGACGCCCAGCACCGCGTGCAGATCGGGCCCCTGCGCATCGAACAGCCGGACGATCTCGTCTTCCGTCAGGCCGCGCCCCGCCGCGGCGCGGCGCAGGACATGCCGGATTTCGGGCGACGCGGCATCCGGGGAACGCCCCCGTCGGACCCAGCCGCCCGCCGTCGCCGGCGGATCATCACCGACGCCCGCGTGCCAGTTCGCATCGCGCGCGCGCCCGAAGGCATCGGCCTTGTGCAGCACCGCCGTTCGCAGTGCCGGATCGACCCAGTGTTCGAGGGTCTGCACGTACGGCGGGGTCAGGGCCAGCCGTTCGACGAGGCGCCGGCCAGCCGCCTCGGTCGCCGCCGCCAGCGCATCGACGTGCGGCCACGGCGCCTCCGGATTCACATGATCCGGTGTCACCGGCGACACGCCGCCCCAGTCGTTGATACCCGCGCGGATGAGCGGCGTGAGTTCGTCCGCGCGCAGATTGGGCGGCGCCTGGATCGACATCGAAGGGCCGAAGATCAGCCGGGCGACCGCGATCGTCCAGACGTGCTCCTCGAGCGGCGGTTCGGGGGCGTTGGCCATGGCCGTGCCCGGCTTCGCCCTGAAGTTCTGGATGATGATTTCCTGCAGGTGCCCGTGAGTATCGTGCAGGTCGCGCAGCGCGAGGAGCGAATCGATCCGTTCCTCGCGCGTCTCGCCGATGCCGATCAGGAGGCCGCTGGTGAAGGCGACCCGCTGTTCGCCGGCCGCGCGCAATGTCGCGAGCCGCACCTCGGGCGCCTTGTCCGGACAACCCCAGTGCGGGCCGCCCCGCTCGCACAGCCGCTCCGACGCGGACTCGAGCATCATTCCCATCGACACCGCGACCGGCCGCAGTTTCGCGATTTCCGCCGCGGACATGACACCGGGATTCAGGTGCACGAGCAGGCCCGTCTCCTCGTGCACGGCGCGCGCCATTTTCTCGACGTACTCGAGGGTCGTCCCGCAGCCGAGTTCCGCGAGCGCGACCCGCGCGGCGCGATACCTGAGTTCCGGCTTGTCGCCGAGCGTGAAGAGCGCCTCGTTGCACCCGGCCGCCACCCCGGCGCGCGCGATGTCGAGCACCTGCTCGCGTGACAGGTAGGCCGGTGAGCCGTCCCTCGGCACCTGCGCGAACGTGCAATACCGGCAGACGTCGCGGCACAGCTTCGTGATCGGGATGAAAACCTTGCGCGAATAGCTGATGGCGCGACCGTGGCCGCGCAGCGTCAGCGACTCGGCTGCGCCCAGCAGCGACTCCGCGCTCGATGACACGAGTGACAGCGCTTCGTCGCGGCTCAGTCGTCCGGCGTCGCGCGCGAGGAAGGCGTAGCGTGGCCCGCCGCGGCGCACGAGTTCCGGCAGGTCCGCAGGCTCGTCGACATCGAAGGCGACGCCCGGGAGCCGGACGATCCGCACTGCCAGGCCGTGTTTCTCCGCCTCGGCGCGATGCCGGGCAAGGCTGTCCTCGCCAAAGCGGAACCGGAACGGGGTCGGCAGCGAAATGAACAGGCCGTTCGTGCCCGCCTCCTGCCGGTCCGGCGCGAGCGCCACGCCCGCGCGCCGGCCTTCCGCCACGAACTGGTCGATTTCCGCCGTGGCCAGGAACGGCAGGTCCGCGTGCACGATCAGGAGTTGCGTGGCGCCGCGCTGCGCGAGGCTGCGGGCCGCCGAGGCCAGCGCATCATTGAGGCCGGTGCCCGGATCCGGAAGGACGAGGACCTGCGGCTCGACGCGACCGGTGTCGGCGGTCACGAGCGCGATGCCGTCGAGCGAATGGCTCTCGCGCAGCGCCGCGAGCACGTCCTGCAGCATCGCCTCCGCCAGCTGATCGCGCTCGGACAGCGACAGGCGCCCCGCGAGGCGCTCCTTGCGCGCGGGCCGGGCCTTGGCCGCAACCAGCGCCCAGCAGCTCATGCGGGTGACCGGAAAGTGCGGCAGCGACGGAAATTGCCCCGGGATGCGATTTCAGCGCGCCTGTTGCGTTGCCAACCGTTCATACCACCCCGCACCATAACCCGAACCGAAGGCTATGCGGGAATGTCCCGACCATCCTCGTCCACTAGGACTACACAGGGGGTGGCGCTAGCTGATCGATGCGACGCTGCTCAGCAGCAGGTGGATCAGGGTCGTTTGCCGCCGCACCCCGGTCTTGGCGAAAATCGAGCGCAGGTGCGCGCGAATCGTGTTCTTGCGGATCTTGAGTTCGGCCGCCGCCTCGTCGAGCGTGAAGCCGTTCGCGAGCAGCAGGGCAAGCGCCGCTTCCGCCCCCGTGAGGCCGAACAGATGGCGGACCATCTCGACGGAAAGCTGCGACTTTCGCTCCGGATCACGGATGAACGCGATCGCAGTCGGCCGGTGCCGGTCCTCCGACCATTCACCGGCCGGGACGGGTCGCACCAGCACCCCGAGGCTCGCCCGCCCGGAGCATCGCGTCACGGACATCGGCTGGGGCACCGTCGGAGTGGCACCGGCCGGCGCGAGACCCGCCTTGATGAGGCGCTGCAGCTCCCGATCCTCCGCGGGCAACTCGGCATGCAGCCGGTTCTGGCTGATGCGAACGCCGTCCTTCTCCGCCAGCACCGCGTCGGCGACACGGTTGGTGCGCAGGATCCCGCCCTTCTCGTCGAACAGCACCGTGCCGACCAGCATGCGATCCATCGTCGTCGAGTACAGCAGGCGCTCGGTCTCGATGCGTTCGATCCGCGAATGCAGCGTCACGGAGCGTCGCAGGTGCGGCAGCAGCGCGAGGCACAGGGCCTTGTCTTTCGCCGAAAAATCGTGCGTGCCCCGCGGACGCGTCAGGCGCAGCCGGCAATCGGCGCCGCCCTCGGTGACGATGTCGGCGCCCATGATGTAGCGGATGTTGTTCGGTTCGAGGAATGTCTCGTAGAACTCCCCGGTCATCCACGAGGTGTCGCTCATTTCGTCGATGGTGACCACGCGGTCGACGGGCAGGCCGACGAACGGGTCCATCGAGAACATTTCGTAGTGGCTGTAGGCGGCGTGGTAGACCTCGGGGCCATGCTCGCCGGCCCGGATCAGCAGCGCCGGCTGGTCGGTCGAGGCCGGGCGCAGGATCAGCGTCGCCCAGTTCGAGCGCATGATCTCCCGCAACATGACGAGTGCACCGCCCCACGGGACCGGATCCAGCGGACCCTGGTAGATGGCGCCGATCACCGTACTGAACTCATCGATCGAGAGCGGCGTCTCCTCGGGGCTCGTGGGTTCCGGTGGTCGCTGGGACGCTGGCTGCCGGCTCACTCGCACTCCAGACAAGGATGCAGCCGATGATAGGCCGCCCCCCGGCCGGCGTGCAATCGACAGCCGGATTCTGTCCAGTGGGTCAGGATTTGCCCGTTTCGCGGCCCACCTTTGCGAGATCGAGGAACACCGGCTTCTCCCCGCCGCCATGCACCTCGATCTTGGCGCCGCTCACGTACGCGGCGAGTGGCGAGGCGAGGTAGAGGCAGCCGTCGGCCACGTCGCGCGGCGTCCCCATGCGCAGCAGCGGCAGCATCGCGCCGACCCGCTTCACGCCCTCCTCGCCACCGTAGTGCTCCAGCGAGTTATCGGTGACCACGAGGCCGACGATCAGCGCATTGACGCGGACGCGCTGCGGCCCCCATTCCATCGCCAGCGATTCCGTCAGGTTGAGCAGGCCGGCTTTCGCGGCGCCATAGGCCGCCGTGCGCGGCGACGAACGCACGGCCGACACGCTCGAGATATTGACGATCGACCCCCCTCCCGGCTGGTCCTTCATCACCGCGTGCGCCGCCTGCGACATGAAGAACGCCGAGGTCAGGTTCAACTGGATCACCTTCTCGATCAGCGAGGGCGAACACGTCGCCGAATCGACCTCGGGACTCCCGCCGGCGTTGTTGACCAGCGTGTCGAGGCCTCCATGGTCGCGCGCGATGCCCTGAACCAGCGCGTGGCACTCGGCCGCCACGCGCACGTCGCACTGGCGAAACTCCGCCTGCCGCGTGCCCGCCCGTGGCGGCGTCCCGGGATCCTTGCGGCCGCAGACGATCACCGTGGCGCCGCATTCGAGGAATGCCTCGGCGATGCCGCGACCGATGCCCGCAGTGCCGCCGGTCACGAGGACCCGACTGCCCGAAAAATCAAGTCTGGCGTTCGCCACCGTCGCTCCCTGTCCCTCAAGTTGAATTCAAATTCGATAGCACCGATGATCCTGAAACTTATAGACACTTCAGTGACGCCCATGCAAGCCCCACTTCCCGCCACCGGGCCCGATGCCCTGGTGCGCGCCGCCCGCCAGTACGGCAATGACATCGCGCTCGAGGAAGGGGGACGGCGCTGGACCTACCGGGAACTCGAAGCCGAGGTCCGCCGCGCGGCAGCGGGTTTCATGGCGGCCGGACTCGGGCATGGCGACCGGGTGGCGATCTGGGCGCCGAACATCGGCCGCTGGATCGTCGCGGCGCTCGGCGCGCAGGCGGTCGGCGGCATCGTGGTGCCGCTCAACACGCGCCTCAGGGGCCGCGAGGCAGCCTACATCCTGAACCGCAGCGGGACGCGCGTGCTGGTGCACGTCGGCGAGCTGCTCGGCACGCGATATGCGGACCTGCTCGCCGGCGAATCGCTGCCGCGCCTCGAGCGACGCATCGTGATCGACGGCCCGGAATGGGACGAATTCCTCGCCGCCGGCGCCGCCATTTCCGGCCCGGAGCTCGATGCGCGGCTCGCGCGGCTGCGCGCCGAGGATGTCGCCGACATTCTCTTCACCTCGGGCACCACCGGCCAGCCGAAGGGCGTGATGAGCTCGCACACGCAGAACATCCGCGTTTTCGATGCGTGGTCCACGGTCGTCGGGCTGCGGCATGGCGATCGCTACCTGATCGTCAACCCGTTCTTCCATGCCTTCGGCTACAAGTCGGGCTGGCTCGCATGCCTGCTGCGCGGCGCCACCATCCTGCCGCAAGCGGTGTTCGACGCCGACGTCGTGCTGAGGCGCATCGTCGATGACCATATCTCGGTGCTGCCGGGTCCGCCCACCCTGTTCCAGTCGCTGCTCACGAGCCAGGAGCGCGCGCCGGTCGACGTCTCCTCATTGCGCCTCGCCGTCACCGGCGCGGCGAGCGTGCCGGTGCGGCTGATCGAGCGCATGAGCGCAGATCTCGGCTTTCGCACCGTGGTCACCGGCTACGGCCTCACGGAGTCGACCGGCTGCGTCAGCATCTGCCGGCCCGGCGATACCCCCGAACGCATCGCGCACACCTGCGGTGCGCCGATCCCGGGTGTCGAGGTGCGCGTCGCCGACGAGGCGGGCCGGGAAGTCCCGCGGGGAGCGGAAGGTGAATTGCTGGTGCGCGGCTACAACGTGATGCTCGGCTACTTCGAAGACGAGGCGGCAACCCGCGCGGCGATCGATGCCGACGGCTGGCTGCATACCGGCGACATCGGCGTGATGGACGAGGAAGGCTACCTGCGGATCACCGATCGCAAGAAGGACATGTTCATCGTCGGCGGCTTCAACTGCTATCCGGCGGAAATCGAGAACCTGCTGGCCGCGCATCCCGCGATCGCCCAGGTCGCCGTCGTCGGCGCCCCGGACGAGCGCATGGGCGAGGTCGGGCACGCCTACGTCGTCCTGCGCCCCGGCGCCACGCTCGACGAGCCCGCGCTGATCGCCTGGAGCCGCGCCAACATGGCGAACTACAAGGTGCCGCGCCGCGTGCATTTCGTCGCGGAACTGCCGACCACGGCATCGGGCAAGGTGCAGCGCTTCGCGCTGCGCGGTGGCTGAGCGGACCCGCTGCATGGGCGGATCGCAGGATGGACGAATCATCGACGAGTCGGCGCTGCGCCGCCTCGTGCTGCAATACGCGTCCGCGGTCGATCGCAACGACCCGGAGCTGTTCGCGTCGATCTTCGTCGAAGATGCCGTGGTCGAGGGCCCGGGCTTTCGCTTCGACGGCCGGCCGCGGCTGCGCGAAGTGCCCGGGCAACTGGCGCGGGATTTCCGCGGCACCATGCACTGCGTGTTCAACCAGCTCGTGACGATCGAGGGCGACGCGGCGCGCGGGGAAACCTACTGCATCGCCTACCACGGGATCGTCGGCGAAGATGGACGTCCCGGGACGCTCGACTGGGCGATCCGCTACCAGGATCGCTTCACGCGCCAGGCCGGAGAATGGAAGATCGCGTACCGCCGCCTCGTCGTCGAGTGGACGCGGACCGGCCCCGTCGAGCATCTTCCTGAAGGTCGACGCGATTGAAGGAAATCGCACTCATGTGCGACCAACGACGTGGATCATTCCGGCAAACTTATCGCGGCCACACGCGGACAGTCGCACAATCTCCTTGATCCACACTCCGTATAATCTGTAGTTCGGCAACCCGATCAAGGCGTCCCGATCACCCGCTCACCGCTCGCGACTGAAAGTCGCCACAGCCCGATCAATCACCGCTTCCTGGTGCGGCTGGAGGCACTGATGACCGGAGATCTCGTCTTCAAAGAGCTCTCCAAACGGATCTCGTACTTCCGTGCGCACGCCGGCCATCTCCTCGAGAATCGCGAGTGCACAGAAAGGCGCAGCGGTCGGGTCATAGCCACCCTCGTGCGTCATGACCAGGCGCCCATCACACAGTTCGACAGCGAGATCCAGAAGGCGAGCGCACATGATGCGATATGAGTCGCTCATCAGCAGCATGCGCGCGGTCGGATCACTGGCGCAGGCATCGACGCCGCTTGCAACCAGTATCAGCTCCGGCCGAAATCGCCGCAAAGCCGGGGCCATGACCCGGTCGATAGCCGCGAGATAGGCACCCGTACCGGAGCCGGGTGGCAACGGGATATTGATGTTGTAGCCATCACCGGGCCCACGCCCCGTATCTTCGATGGCGCCACGCTCCGGAACGACCATATCCTGATGGACAGAGATCGTGAGAACGGAGGGATCCTCATAGAAGGCCGACTCCGTACCGTTACCGTGGTGGGCATCCCAGTCGACGATCGCGACACGCGCAAGTCCGTGATCGCGCATGGCGAGCTTCGTCGCGATCGCCGCGTTGGCGAAGATGCACAACCCCCAACCCCGGTCGCGCTCGGCATGATGGCCCGGCGGCCTGACCAAGGCGTAGGAATTGTCGACTTCCGAGCGCAGCACAGCGTCGATCGCGCGGCGAGTGCCCCCCACGGCGAGGGCGGCGATCTCGTAGCCCCCGGCGGGCACTGGCACGCCGGGTCCCAGACTGCCGCCGCCCTTGCTGCTGAGCGTTTTCACGGCCTCCACGTAAGTTGCGTCGTGCACGCAGCAGAGTTCTTCGAAACTCACAGGCTCGGGCCTCAGCAGCCGCAGTTGCCGCAGGAGTCCGCTCGCGGCAAGCAGGTTCAGAATCCGGCGCTTGCTTTCAGGCGTCTCGGCAAATGTACCGGGTTCGATGTGCGGGTGGCCGCCCATCAGACTGCGATAATCACCCAAGTCGTACCAGAAGTACCGCTCGTCGCACACCAGCCCCGTCGACATTGCGCTCCTCCCATCCGGCATCGTAATCGGCGTGCAGCAACGATTCGCGCCAACGACACACCTCCGACGGACTTTCGAGGCTCTCCGACCCTGCAGCAAGTGACACCTGACACTGTTCAGCACTCCGCTTCCCCGATAGGCTGCAGCGGCCCGTTTGGCATCAGTCGAATCGGAACCCGTCCAATGGCTGTCGAACGTATCAACCCCGAGAGCCTTTTCAGCTATCCACCACTGTCCCATGTGGTGATTTCGCCACCGGGCAAGCTTGCATTCATCGCCGGCCAGACCGCGCTGGACCGCGAGTTCCGGATCGTGGGCGGTGCGTCGCTGCATGCCCAGGCGCTCGCGGCATTCGCAAATCTGCGTGCCGCCCTGGCGGCAGCCGGCGCGAGACCGGAAGACGTCGTCAGCAGCAACGTTTATATAGTCGGCCTGAACCAGATCCGGGCGAATGAATTCGCATCCGCAATGCAGGTGGCCTGCGACGGGCAACCTTTTCCGCCGCATGCCTTCAACCTGATCGGTGTCGCGAGTCTTGGCAGCGGCGAAGCCCTGATCGAAATCAGCGCGGTCGCGGCCCTGCCCTGAATCACCCCGTGCTTTCGGCCGTCGCGTTCGTTCGCCCGGCGGCCCGCCCATGGTGGATCATCGCGGGACTGTCCTTGTGGAACGCGGTCGCCATGGGCACGACCATCGGCGCACTCGGCGTCTTCGTCCAGCCGATCCAGCACGAATTCGGCTGGACGAGTGAACAGATCGGCCGGCCGCTCACGGCGTTCGTGCTGGCGATGACCGCCATCCTGCCCGCCGTTGGTCTGCTCATCGGCAAGGTTGGCGCGCGCATCGTCATGGCGTGCGGCGCGGTACTCGTTTGTCTCGGCTACGGCCTGGCGAGCGGGAGCAGGGCACTACCCGTACTCGTGTTCGCGCTCGCCACAAGCGGTGTCGGCCTCGGTGCATCAGCCTATCTGCCGTGCACTGTCGTGATCTCGGAGTGGTTTTCAGGGCGGCGTGGGTTGGCGCTCGGCATGCTGCTCGCGGCATCGGCCATCGGCGCCACCGCCTTCCCGATACTCATCGCGCCGCTGGTGCTCCATCTCGGCTGGCGACAGGTCATGGCGGGAATCGGCTTGCTCAATCTGGTCGTCGGCCTGCCGATCATTGCCACGCTGGCGATACACGGTCCGTATCGCAACGAGGACCATTCGGCTGCAACGGGAGTTGAGTTGCCGCTGCGCAGATTGATGCAACTGCCCGTCTTTCGACTCGTCACGCTGGTGCTGATCCTGTCCCAGCTGAGCTTCTATGGAATTTACTTCCATCTCATCCCCTTCCTGACGTCCCGCGGATTCCCCGAGACAACCGCCGTGCTGTTCTACAGCGGCTCGTCGCTGGCAACTTTCGTCGGCTCGATGATCCTCGGCCCACTCATCGACCGCTGCGGCGCGAAGCCCGTGCTGGTTGCGGCACTGTCGGTGCTGGTGCTGAGCAGTCTGCTCCTTCCATTCATCCACCCCGGGGTCGCAGGCGTTACCGCCGGTATCGTATTTGCGCTGTTCTGGGGCTCGGTCGTGAACTCGCCGTTGCAGTTCGCCCCGATTCTGCTCGCGGATGCGGTGGGTGTGGCGAGGTTCGGCACGCTCCTCGGCATCAGCAACTTCCTCACCGGCCTGATCTCCTCTTCCGGCCCCTTGCTGACGGGTGCGATTCACGACGCCACCCACGGCTATGTCGAAGCCTTCCTACTTTCCACTTGCATTGCGGCGCTGGCGCTGGTGCCGGCGCTGTTGCTGCTGCGCCAGCGCCCGCCGGAATAGCTCCCGGTTGATACCATTTGGCACTGGCGCGGACTCCGAGCGACTGCCCAAGCTCTCGCACTGACCTTCCAGGGAGTCCTTACATGCGCGATGTGAATCGATTGCTGTTTCGAGCGATTCTTCTCTGGGCATGCACCAGCGCATTCGGCGCTGCGTTTGCACAGGAAGAGCCCGCACTGCAGGAGGTGATCGTCACCGCCCAAAAGCAGGAGCAGAACCTGCAGGATGTGCCGATCGCGATCACCGCCCTCAGTGGAGAGGACCTCGAGAATCGCGGCATAACCAGCTTCTCCGGGGTGGCGCAATCCACACCGAGCATCTCCTTTTCACCTTATCCGAACTCGTCCGATACGCTCATCCTCTACATGCGCGGTCAGGGTGAGGCCAACCCGGCCAGGGTGAACAGCAACCCGGCGGTCGGTCTTTACGAGGACGGGTTTCTGATCGCGCGTCCCAATGTCTCGACGTTCGATCTGGCCGACATCGAGCGCGTCGAGGTACTGCGCGGTCCGCAGGGCACGCTGTACGGGCGCAATACCACGGGCGGCGCCGTCAATCTGGTGACCCGCAAGCCGACCGGCGAGTTTGGCGTGAAAGAGTCGCTCGATTTCGGCAACCGAGATCTGTACCGCAGCCTCACCGCCGTCGATCTGCCCGAATGGCGCGGCCTCGCGGCCAAGGTATCCCTGCTGGCGAGTTCGATCGACGGCTACGTGGAGAACGCGGGTTCTTCGCACGACTACGGCGAACAGGAGCAACGTGCCGGGCGGCTGCAGTTGAGTTGGAAACTCGGGCCCGCGCTCCGGGCCGACTACTTTTTCGAACTCGGAACGCTCGACTCCACGCCGATCTACTACCACAACGCGGCACTCGGTGGCCTCGACATCCACGGTTACATCTATCCTGCCGAGCCGCGCGAGGCGCCGGACAAGACCTATCGGCCGATCGATCTTCCGCTCAGCAAGGCACGTTATGACGCCCATGGCCTGACACTGAGCTGGAGCCCGAGCGAAGCGCTCACGATCAAGTCGCTGACCGGCTACCGCCAGATCGACAGCCACTTCTACCAGAATTACGCAGAAGCCTTCACGTTTGCGCCGGGCATGCCCTTCAGCCTGATCGGCGAGACGCGCCTGAAAGCGCACCAGTTCAGCCAGGAGTTCCAGTTCATCGGTACGGCGCCCGGTTCCGGTTTGCGCTACGTCGCGGGGCTGTACTACTTCAAGGAAGGCGGCTCGGATCGAATTGCGCAGCAGATGCCCGACTTCTTCCTCGACCAGGTGAGCCTGCTCGACGCCGAAACCGAATCGAGCGCCATCTATGGCCAGCTGACGTGGACGCCCGACATCCTTGGGAAAAAACTCGATCTGACCGCCGGCGCGCGCTACACCAAGGAAGATCGATCCGGTGAACGCTTCCAGTCCGTGAACGGCTTCGTGGTGGAGAACGGTGCGGCGACGGGTGCGATCGCGGATCTGGATTTCAGCCGCTTCGATCCTTCGTTCACCGCCATGTACCACTGGACCGACGACGTCGACAGCTATGCCAAGGTCGCGACCGGGTTCAGGGCGGGCGGCGTGTATGCGGGCGCGGGAATCGGCTCATTCGACCAGGCCGTCTTCGGCCCCGAAAGGCTCACGAGCTACGAACTCGGCCTGAAGTCCTACTTGTTCAACCGGCGCGTACGCCTCAATGCGGCGGTGTTCTACGCCAAGTACGACGATATGCAGGTGAACATCACGGTCGATCCGGTGAGTTTCGCCAGTGCGGTCTTCAACGCGGGCAAGGCCACGATCAGCGGCGCGGAGTTCGAACTGCTCGCGAAACCCGTGGACGATTTGACGCTGAGCCTCAACTACGCCTGGCTGCATACGCGGATCGACCGGATCGATGCCGTCGCCGGCAGCCTGTTTGACCCGGCAGTGAACCCCGGCTCTCCATACAGCGTGGGCGACAACATTGCCGACGTCTTCGTGATCCCTCACGCGCCGAAGAGTTCTGTGGAGGCGCGCGCGGACTACATCCTGTTGCGTCGTGATTCGGGCACGCTGGCCGCAAGTCTCGGTTATCGCTGGCAAGACATGGTCTACCAGGACTCGGGGGCAGGTCCCGCCGTACCCGATCGTCAGTTCAATGCGCAGCCCTCGTTCGGCTTGCTCGATGCACGCGTGACATTCACCCGGGATCTCCCGGAGGGCCGGTCCGCGAGAATCAGTCTCTGGGGCAAGAATGTTCTGGACGAGAAATACCCGGTGCACGTGATTCCCTCCGGTGATGGCCCGGTGCCGCAGGCAGGCGCAATTGCGGGGTTTTACGGTCAGGCGGTCGCGTGGGCCGAGCCGGCAACCTACGGAATCAGCTTGTCCTTCGAGTTTTGAGCCGGAGTCGAACGTGAGCGAAAGCCGCCTCTACAAGACGGGTCGTATCGGACTGGAGCATGTCGGCTGGCTGAACGCACTGGATGGCACGACCCGGAATCGCTATCCGCGCCTCGACGGCGATCTCTCCGCGGATGTCGCGGTCGTTGGCGGTGGTCTGCTCGGCACGTCATTGGCGCTGCACCTGGCTGAGATGGGCGTGGATGTGGCTCTGCTGGAAGCCCGGGAGATCGGTTTCGGCGCATCGGGACGCAATGCCGGGCATGTGGCCACGCACATCGAGGGGATGCGATTGCCGCCCGGTATTCGCAATCTCCCCGGGGGCGGTGAGCGCTATCTCGAGCTCGTGCGCAACGGCCCGACTGCCGTCGATCAGCTCATTCGCCGCTTCGCAATCACATGCAACTACACGCCAACCGGCCATATCGTGCTCGCGAACCGCCCATCGGATGTTCGCCACCTGGAGGTCGAGCAGCGGTACTGGCAAACGCAGGGCATCGCGATGGAGCTGTTGGACGCGGCGGCGACCGCGACGGCGACGGGCTCGTCGCGTTTCAGGGCAGGGCTCCACGAGCGCGCCGGCGGCCGCATCAATTCCTACGCCTACACGCACGGCCTGGCTGCAGCCGCGGCTTCGCTCGGCGCCCGGGTGTTCACGGATTCCGCCGTCACGGCCGTGCGGCGCAGCGGCGCTCGCTGGAGTGTCACGACTCGAGTCGGTCGAGTGCTCGCCGAGCGCGTGGTTGCCTGCACCAATGCCTATGTCACGGATGCGATTCCGGGAATGAGCCGCGCGTTCTATCCAGGCATCCCGGGCGTCGTCGGCTTCAAACCACTGCCGGATGCTGTCGCCGACGCGCTGGTACCGTCAGGCGCGACGCTGAGCCAGCGAGGAATCCCGGCCGCCATACAGAAAGACGTTACCGGCAGGTTCTACTTCGCGAGCATTCCGGCCCTGGGGCGTGCGGGTAGCGCAGCGCCGTTCGCCCGAACGCTGCGTGCATGGCTGCGCCGGACCTTCCCTCAGCTCGCCGCCCAGCCACTCGAAGTCGAGGCTTACTGGACCGGAAGGACCGCCAATACCCTCGACGCCCTGCCCCGCATCCACGAACTCGGGCCCGGCTTTTTCGCCCCCATCGCCTGCAATGGTCTCGGCATCACCACCTGCACGCAGTTCGGCAAAGTGCTGGCCGAGGCGATTCATCGCGATCGGTACGAAGAGTTGCCAGTCCGTTTGACGGCGCCGGCGCGTTACCGGTTTCGATCACTCTACGATCCGGCAGTCAGCCTGATGGTCTCGGGCGTGGGTCTGCTCGGGCGGCTTCGGGGCGCACTCGCCTGAGGCGGGCATCGCGCTCATCGCAGCAACGCAACGCATCGATGGATGATCCTGACGAGGTCCGCCTGTCGTTTGATATCCATTCGCTGATAGATATCGATCGAGTAATTCCTGGCAGTCCGTTCGCTGACATGCATTTCAACCGCCGCCTCGGATAGCGTGCACCCATCGGCCATGAGCAGCGCAAGCCGCGCTTGCTGTCGAGTCAACCCGAACAGTCTGGCAACCAGGTTCTGCGACCGCACGTTGGAGGGTTGAAATGCCTCGAAGCGTCGCGCGAGATCGCTGAAGTAGACGATCACATGCGGTGCGTGATCACCGCGGTAGTATATGGCGAGCGGCACGGGCCGGACCAATAACCCGAGCAACGATCCCGTCGCACCGCCGATCTTGATGATCCGGCTGGTCGGCGCAAGCTCCTTCGAATCACGCCCGCGGGAAATCGCCGCCACCGCATCGTCGAGTTCCTGCTGGGCGATGGCATCCTGCAGGAAGATGCGACGATTCCTGATCCTGATATCGGTGCGTGCGGCCAGGATCTCGTTGCCTGCGGCATTGGAATGGATGATTTCCCCATGTCCGTCGAGCAGCATTGCGCCGATGATGAAGTGATCGACAGTCTCTTCGTACAGCGATCGCGCGATTTCCGAGCGCATCAGTGCGGCATACAATTTGAGCGCTCTTTCCAGATGCGGCAGCAATCGTCCGAAGAAAAGCCGCTCTGCTGACGTGAACGGCTGCTTGTCGCACGCCCGAATCACGTCCAGCCAGGCGCGCATCCCGCCCGGGTCCACGAACATCATCCTGAGGAAGTGAGCGATGCCACGGGCGCGGAGGAACTCTCCGTAGGAAGGCGCGACATTCGACGCATCCGTGACGACGATCCGGCCAGGTTCGAGCAAGTCGACACGCGCGGGATCCGACTGCAGATGCTCTTGCGCGTAGATGCGCTCGGCTTCCCCCCAATCCACGCAATCTTCGGCAGCCGCAGCCATGACGTAACTGTCCATGCCGCCGGTGTCCGGATGGTGCAGGGTTATCGCCGCCGCGCGATCTCCGGTGATGCAGCGCAGTTCCCGCAGAAAGCTCTCCCAGGGGCGGGACTCGAGCGGGCCCTCATAAACGAGTTCGACGAGCCGCTGAAACTGGTCGGAAGAACTTTCGGGCTCCGGGACCATGCGGCGACAGTATCACAGCGCGAATGGTGTGCTGATCCGGCGCAATCGCGATCCGCACGGGAGAATGTCTTCCGCGGGCACGCGCTCCCCCATCGCACGATTCCTGCCCGCGCCGTTGACGGTCATAATTATACTCGCTCCCCATGGCCAGACGCGTGAATGTCCAGGAGCAGCGCCGCCGGATCGCCCGGAGCGCCTTTCGGGTTCTTGCCCGGGATGGACTTGAGGGCCTGTCCATGCGACGGGTCGCCAAGGAAGCCGGCTGCACCATCGGCCTCATCAATCACTGGTTTGCTTCGAAAGAAGACCTCGTCATGGCAGCATGGCAGGAGACCGTGGATCGTGAGAACGAGCGCCTCGAGCACCTGGACGCACCCAGGAAAGGTGCGGTGGACCGGATCCTGCTGCACAGCTTGCCTGTCACGCCAGAGCTGCGGCGCGAGGAGTTCGTCTGGCAGGCCTTCGGCGCCCTCGCGGTCAGCAACCCCGCGGTCCGCAAGGCCTACCTCCGCCATTACGAATACGCACGACGTTTGCTGGCCGCGGCATTGCTCGCCGATGGCAGCCGTGATGAAGATCGTGAAGAGACTGCTGATCTTCTCATTGCCGCCATGGATGGTGTTGCAAGAATGGCCGCCATGGATCCTGCCCGTTGGCCCCCGGCGAGACAACGCCGATCACTGCTCAAGCTGATCCGGCCGCACATCGGTACCGCCCGTGACCGCTGCCTTGCCGTTGATCGCATAGACGAGTAGCGCGTTCCCGGGACGTCCCATCGCGCTCGCGCCGGATGTGACGTAGACGGCTCCGTGCGCCACGACGACGGGATACCCGCCCAGCTGACCGCCGCGCGCCGGCACACCGTTCACGGCCGCGACCGGAACGGCCGTGTCCGCATCCCAGAGCAACCGGCCGTTGGCGGTCGCATAGGCGCGCAAGTGCCCATCCCAGCCGCCCGCGAACACCGCACCCGGAATCGTCGTGGTGGCGGCCGCCTTGGCGCTGCTGCAATCGCAGGTATTCACGTCCTTGCAGGCCGCCGGTTCACCGGCCTGCCAGCTGCAGCGCGGCAATTCGGATTCGAGTTGCCAGCGCACCGCGCCCGTTCGCACATCGAGTGCGGCGAGTCCGCCGGCACGCGCCGGCGGCATGACCGTCGTGTCCGCAATCGGCACGTAGAGTGTCTGCGCGTCCGCCGACGGACCATACATGATTCCGCCGAGATCTCCACCACGCCCGATCTTTCGGCTCCACAGCATGCGTCCTTGCGCGTCGGGGTCGAGCGCGTACACCCACCCTGCCTTGCTGCCGACGAACAGCCTGTCCCGATCGCCCGCCAGCGTGTGCACCATGACCTGTGTGCTGAGCGAGAAGAGGTTGCGGCAATCGGTCTCGCCTGTCTCGCGGCAGATACGGTCACGCTCGCCGTTCTCCGGCATGAACTGGCGCTCCCAGCGCCGCGCACCGGACTTCATGTCGAAGGCGATCACCGCATACGAACCCGGGGGACTCTCGCGGGCGTAGGCCTCCGCGGTCGCTGCGTACACGAGTTCGCGCCGCGCATCGATACCAAGCGGGGTAAAGACGGAGCCGCCCGCCGGCCCGAAGTGCTGCACGCTTTCCGGGCTCGCCTTCGGCAACGGCCGAGGCGCAGACTCGATGGTGTACTGCTTCCAGAGGACGGTGCCGCTTGCGGCGTCGAGCGCGATAACGCTGCCTCGGTGGGTGCAACAGGCATAGGAAGCATCGTGGGTAAGCGGATCCTCCATGCCCGAGACCGGCACGAACACCCGACCGCCGTACACCGACGGCGGCGCGGTGATGCGGGCGAGCGGATGCGTCTCGACCTGCGTTTTCCACAGCAGCGCACCACTCGTTGCATCGAGCGCAGTGACGATGCCCTGGTCATCTCCGAAGAAAACGGCCGAGCGGCGCGCATTGCCCTCGCCGGCCACAAACTCCGCAACCGTCACGGCGCGCACCACGCGGCCGGTCCCGAAACTCCAGAAGCTGCAGCCGCTGCGCGCATCGAGCGAGTGCACCTGGCCGTCGCCCGAGGCGAGAAACACCCGACCGCCGGCCACTTGCACCGGTCCCGAGGCACCTTCCGGGTAAGCGAAAGCCCACTTCAGCTTCAGGTGCGGCAGGTCGCTTGCACGCAGACCCGGCTCAGGCTGGAAGCGCTGACCTGCGACGTCGCGGCCGATGGACGGCCAATCGCCGCTTCCCACCGTGACCACTGCGCCCGGCTTCGCGCAGCGGTTCGGCAGCGGCACCGGCTCCGACCCCGGCGCACGGCCAGTGAGATAGGTGGCGAGCGCGGCAATCTCGCTCGAGTCGAGCCCCTCGGCCATCGGGCGCATCGTGCCGTGCGTGAGCACCCGGACCACCGCGCGTGGCGAGCGAAACCCGAGCAACTCGCGCGGCGGGATTCGATCCTGCGGGTGATCGTGGCAGGCCGCGCATCGCTGCCTGTACAACGCCTCTCCACGCATGGCTTGCTCGTCGGGCGCCGAACCCGAGGTGACGCCCGACGATGCCGCGAGCGCCTCTCCGGCGAGCAGCAGTCCCAGCGCGAGCACGGCGCCGGCTGTCCACCTCGAAGATCTCACTCGCGAAAACCTTGATCGAGACATTGCCGGATTCGCTCCATGCCCGAGTTTCCCGCCATCGGATTCGTGCATCCGCGCATCGCCCTGATGTCGGATACGTGCAGGTCGAACCGCATTGGATATCGATCGATATGTCATTGTCAACAGAGACGCGTACCGTTGCTTGTGCAACCCCCGGATTGAATATCCGGAACTTTTCGGGAATGAGCGGCGAGCGCAGCTGCACCCGCCGGCCACCGGTCAGTGTGTCGCATCCCACGCGGCGCGCGTGATGAAGACGAGCTCGCGAAACACGCCCTTCGTTTCCCAGGTCCCGGTAAATCCCTGCGGGATGACGAGGAAATCGCCCTCGCGAAACTCCTGCGCGCGACCGTTCGAGTCGGTCAGGACGAGCGATCCGGCGAGCACGTGCACGAACTCGTTGTACGGCATGCCCGTGCCCCGCAACGCGATCTTCACGGGTTGCTCCTCGTAGACGACGACCACGATGTCGTCGCCCATGTGCAGCACCGCCCGGCGAGGATGCGAGACACCGCTCAGCAGCACCGACTTCGGCACCGGCGGCACGTCCTTCAGGCCCTCGCCGGCGAGCACGGCCGGATCGAGCTTCCACGGCAACCCTGTGGCGACGGAAGCCGTCGTGGCGGACGGTGCGGGTTCCTGCGCGATCGCGGGGTGCGCAGCGAGCAGCAACAGGGCCGCGATCGGACTGACGATCTTTCTTCCGCGCATGTCTATATCGCGAGGCCGATATGGGCGCCGTGGCGCGTCGCTTCCGCCATGCGGCGCGGCAACCATGCGGCTCCTGCGAGGAACAATTCCGCAGTGCCACCTTCCGCCTTCAGCTGCTCGTAAAGTTCCGGCTGAGCCACTGCGCCGTACACCAGCACCACGCTGTCGAAGCCCTCGAAGCGCGACGTCTTGCTGCCGACGGCCGAGACGAAATCGATTCCCTTCGCATCCACTTTCGTCAGCGTCACGTTGGGAACGGTGGTCACGCCGAGGCTCTCCATGCGCGCGATCACCATGCCGAGCGAATAGCGGGCCACCTCCCAGCCGAGGTGCACGTTCTTGCAGAAAACCGTGACTTCCTTGCCCTTGCTCGCGAGGAAATCCGCGACGACCGGGGTTTCGTAGTAGTCCTCCTGCGAGATGACCGCCACGCGCTTGCCTGTCTTCGCCACACCTGTCATCACGTCCCAGCCGTATACGACATGCGGCAGCTCGAGTCCCTCCACATCGTGCGGCACGCGCGGCACCGCGCCGGTGGCGATGACGATCGCCTCGGGCTTCAATGCCTTGATCGCGGCCAGGTCGGCCTTCGTCTCGAGTCGCACCTCGACGCCGGTGCGTTTCATCTCGTTCTCTTCGAAATAGACCTGGTCCTCGAAGGAATCGCGCCCCGGGGCCCTGGAGGCGATCAGCAACTGGCCCCCGAGCCGCTTGCCCTGCTCGAGCAGCGTCACCTGGTGGCCGCGCAGCGCCGAGATCCGTGCCGCCTCGCAGCCGGCGAGGCCGCCGCCGACCACGACCACGCGCTTCTTCTTCGTGGCGGGCTTGTACTGGTCCTTCCAGCGCAGTTCGTTGCCGATGACCGGATTGATCGAGCACATCGGCGTGTACGGGATATAGAGCGATTCGGAAGCCTCGTCGATGCAGCGCGTGCAGGCGATGCAGCGGCGGATTTCGCCGAGCCTGCCCTCGCGCGCCTTGTTCGCGAACTCGGGGTCGGCGATGCCGGCGCGCACCATGCCGACCAGGTCGCAATAGCCGTCCTTGATCAGGCTTTCGGCGAGCACCGGATCATTGATGCGGCCGGTGAAGAGCACGGCCACCTTCTTGTCGAGTCCGGACAGGTCTTCCTTGGCCGCCTTGCCCGCCTCGCGGTATTCCGCGTGCGGATAATACGAATTCGGCACATAGGACGGCGCGCCCCAGCAATGGCCGGTATCGATGTCGGCGAAATCGAGCAAGCCGGTTTCCGCGATCGCATAGAGCATTTCGCGGAATTCCATGATGTCGTAGCCGCCCTGGCGGAATTCCTGCGCGCTGATGCGGATGCCGAGCGCCACCGAGTCCCCGACCCGCGCGCGTATGCCCTTCAGTACCTCGACGACGAAGCGGACCCGCTCGGTCGGGCCGCCGCCCCACTTGTCTGTCCGCCGGTTGCTGACGGGCGACAGGAAACTGTGGCCCATCGTCTCGTGGGCACAGTGCACCTCGATACCGTCCGCACCCACCGCCTTGGCCACCGCGGCCGCATCCGCATAGGTGTTGATGCAGAACTCGATGTCGGCCTCGGTCAGCACGTGCGGCGTGTAGGACTGCGCGCCGACCATCGGCACCGCCGAGGGTCCCCACGCGGAAGTCAGCTGCGTCAGCTGCACGATCGCGACGGAGCCTGCCGCGTGCACTTCGTCGACGAACTTCTTCATGCCCTCCGCGAACGCCGGGTACTGGTAGGCCGCGCCGTGCGGGGCGCAGCCGATCGACAGGCCGATCTCGTCCGGTGTCTCCGGCGGGAAGGGAACGTTGAGGAGCCAGGTCTCGCTGCCGATCCAGCCCGTGCCGCCGCGGGCCTTGGCGACATGGTGGGCGATGAAGTGCTCATCGATCATCCCCGGAGTCATCGACGAATTGATGGTGTTCGTCGTCTCGCAGATCCGGTTCGGCACCCGCATCGGGCCCACTTGCAGCGGCGTGAACAGGTGCTCGAAATTCACTTGGCTCATTCTGCGTTCCCCTGTGGATGAGGCGGCTCAGCGACCGGCCGGGATCGGGCCCGTCGGCGTCAGGATCTTGATCGGAAACGGGCGCTCGGTCTGCGTCTGGAAGTAGCCCCAGGCGGGAAACAGCTTGACGAGATCGGGCCAGAGCGCCTTGCGTTCCGCCTCGGTCGCGCTGCGCGAAGTCGCCGCGTACTTGTCGAAATCGAGCTGCACTTCGCAATTCGGGTTGGCGTCGAGATTGAGCACCCATGCCGGGTCCTGGTCATAGCCTGCCAGCGATCCGACGACCACCAGGTCCTTGCCATGGCGCATGAACACCGCGGGGTTCGTGCGCTTCTCGCCGGACTTGCGCCCGATGGTGGTCAGGAGCAGCGTCGGGAAGCCGCCCTTGGCGCTCGTACCCGACGAACGCCCGGCCGGATTGGCCAGGTAGTCCGCCACGTCCGCGTTCGCGTCGCGGCGGATCTTGTCGAGCGAGGAGGTGCTGTCCTTGAACCAGGCAAACTCCTCTTCGGTCATCCAGTCCGGCTTCTGCAATTTGTCGCGATTCGACATGTGTGAGCCCTCAGGTAAATACGTCGTTGCGGCGGTCGCTCGCGCGCCACCCTTCCAGTCCAGCCTGCGTCTTTTCCGATGCGCGGCGGCGACCGTCAACCCTCATTTGAAGTAGTCCCTTCACCGGGTCGATCGCGGCAGCGCGCGGTTCACTCGTACGCGACGAGGAGTTCGTAGGCAAGGGCCGGTCCCGGATCCCCGACGACCTGCACCTGTACCTCGAACTTGACGCGGGTTCCGCGCGTGCCGGCGCGCGCCTCGGCGAGGCGCATGCGACCGATGATCTCACAGTCGACCGGGACCGGGCGCACGAAACGCACCCGATCGAGCCCGGCGTTGAAGGCGCGGCGAAACCCGGCGATGTCGATGGGACTCGGGGTCTTGAGCGCGGGTGCCAGCGACAGGACCAGGAACCCGTGCGCGATCGTCGTGCCGGTCGGGCTGTCGCGCCGCGCGCGCTCGGGATCGACGTGCAACCAGAACTCATCATGCGTGAGACGCGCGAACGCCGAAATGAGTTCCTGCGTGATCTTGAGCGGCGGGCCCCACGGAGAGAACTCCTCGCTGACCGCGGCCGTCAGCGCCGGCAGGTCGTCGAAACGGATCTGTGGTCGTGCGGAATTCATGTCTGCCTCGCTGTCATTGCGGCGGCACGGCGTAGCCGTCCACGACCGGCTTGTGTTCGGCGGTGAAATACCGGGAGAGTGTCGAGTGCAGGTCGTCGATCGTCCACTGGCCCCCATGGGGGTTGTCGTAGAACACGTCGAGCCGGGGGCGCTGCACGATGGTCACCCGCCCGCCCCAGACCACGAACACTTCGCCGGAGATGTGCGCCGCCTGCGGCGAGGCGAGGTAACCGACCATCGGCGCGACGTTTGCCGGGCTGAATACATCGAAGCCCTCCTTCGGCGCGGCGAACAGGTGCGCGTGCGGCATGTTTTCCGTCATCGCCGTGCGTGCCCGCGGCAGGATCACGTTGCTCGTGACACCGAGCTTCTGCAGCAGCGTCGCGGCGCCGATCGCGAGCGACACGATGCCCGCCTTGGCCGGCGCATAGTTCGGCTGGCCGGGCGCGGCGAACAGCATCGCTTCCGATGCCGTGCTCACGAGGCGGCCGTACACGGGACCCGCCTTCGCCTTCTCGCGCCAGTACTGCGCGGCGTTGCGCATGTTGACGAAATGGCCGCGCAGGTGCACCCGCACCACCGAGTCGAACTCCTCGTCGGTCATGCCATAGAGCGTCTTGTCGCGGGTGAACCCGGCGTTGTTCACGACGATGTTGACGTCGCCGAAAGTATCGAGCGCCGTCTTGAACACCCTGCCCGCATCGGCGGTATCGGCGCAGTCGCCGTACACCGCGATCGCCTCGCTCCCGAGCGCCTTGATCGCCGCCACGACTTCCTCGGCCCGATCCCGCGCCGCCGGAATGTCGTTCACGACCACGCGCGCCCCCTGGCGCGCGAGCTGCAGCGCCTCCTCGCGCCCGAGCCCGGCACCCGAACCGGTCACGATCGCGACCTTGCCGGTCAGATCTCCCATCTCCTTCTCCCTCGCAACAGTTCTCAGATGCGTTCGATGATCGTGCCGGTGCCGACATTCGCCCCGCAGCACATCGTGATGAGCGCGGTCGCCTTGTCCTGGCGCTCGAGCTCGTGCAGCGCCGTGCAGATGAGCCGCGCCCCGGTCGAGCCGACCGGATGGCCGAGCGCCATCGCGCCGCCGTTCACGTTCACCTTGTTCATGTCGGCCCCGTAAACCTGCGCCCACGACAGCACGACCGAGGCGAAGGCCTCGTTGATCTCGACGAGATCGATGTCGCTCATCTTCATGCCGCTGCGCTTGAACAATCGGGCGGTGGCATCGACCGGGCCGTCGAGTCCGTAAAACGGGTCGGCGCCGACGACGCAATCGGTAATGATGCGCGCGCGCGGCCTGAGACCGCGCTTCTTCGCCTCCGCGGCGCTCATCCACAGCACGGCCGCGGCGCCATCCGAAACCTGCGAGCTGCTGCCCGCCGTGATGATGCCGCCCGGCATCAGCGGTTTCAGCTGGGCGAGGCCTTCCATCGTGGTGTCGCGCAGCCCCTGGTCGCGGCTCACGAGCTTCGTCGCGCCGGTCGGCTTGCCGTCTTCGCCGAGCACCGGCGCCTCGACTTTCACGACCTCGCGATCGAAACGGCCTTCCGCCCACGCCACCTTGGCACGGCGCTGCGACTCGCAGGCGAGCGCGTCGGTCATCTCCCGCGTGAGGCCGCGGTGCTTCGCGATCCGTTCCGCCATTTCGAACTGCGTTTGCGCCGTATTCCATGGCCACTCCGGCGGGATGAAATAGCCGGGGCCGTGTATGGCATTCGCGCCGAGCGGCACGTGGCTCATCATCTCGATGCCGCAGGCAATGCCGATGTCGATCGAACCGGCACCGACCAGTGCCGCGATCTGGTGGTTGCAGGCCTGCGCGGAGCCGCACTGCGCATCGACGGTGTACCCGCCGGTGCCGTAGTTCTTTCCCATCGCGAGCCAGGCGTGGCGCACGATGTTGTTCGACTGCTCCCCGGCCTGCGTGACGCAACCACCCGCGACGAGATCGACGTCGGCGTAGTCGATCCCCGTGCGACGCACCAGCTCATCGAAAGTGACCGAGAGCAGTTTCGTCACATGCAGCCCCGAGAGGTCCCCGATGACCGGTTTGCCGCGGCCGATCGGGGTGCGGCACGCTTCGACGATGACGGCTTCTGGCATGGAATGACTCCTTGGAAGTTCAGGCGGCGCCGCTGATCCGGTACACGTGGCAGCCCTCTGCGGTGAGCGTGCGCTGCACTCGCTGCTGCTTCAGCAGGTAAGCCAGATGGGCCATGGTCTCCCCGACGGCCATGATCGTATCCATCGCGCCCGGCCGATGCCGGAAAAGGCGCCGCGAAAGACCGTACACCGTATCGGGCTGCTCTGCACACAGCGCCGCCACGCGCTCGAGCGTCGTGCCGTGATGCGCCTTCAATTCGAGCGCCCGGGTTCGCAGGCCATGGAAAGGCAGCTCGTGGGCGGGCAGGACGAGCGTTTCGTCGGGAAGCTCGCCGATGTAGTCGAGCGAGACCAGCCACTCCTCGAGCGGATTCGCCTCGGGCTCGAACGGCATGACGCCGACGTTCGGCGTGATGCGGCCGAGCAGCTGGTCGCCGCTCAGGAGTACGCCGAGATCGCTGCTGTAGAGCGCGATGTGCTCGGGTGAGTGTCCTTCACCACTGCGCAGCGCCCACACGTGATCGCCGATCGTGAGCGTCTCGCGGTCTCGCAGCCGGTGGTAGGCCATCGCGGGCGGCGATCGTCGTTCGAAGCCGCGCAGGGCCTGCGCGAAGCCCGCGACCTGCTCGTCGCTGACGCCCGCATGGCGGAAGTACGCCCTGTCCTCCCACGAATCGAGCGACAGGTCGTGCACCAGGCGCATCGCGAAGTACTCCGCCCGGCTCATGTGCAGCGGCACGCGCAGCTTCTCCGTGAGCCAGCCGGCAAGACCGCTGTGATCGCCATGATGGTGGGTGCAGACGATGCCGGTGACCGGCCCGTCGAGCGACGGCAGGATGCGCTCCCACAGTTCGCGCGTCGCGCCGGTATCGAATCCCGTGTCGATGATGCGCCAGCCGGCGCCGTCGCGAACGAGGTAGAGGTTGATATGGTTCAGCGCCATCGGCAGCGGCATGCGCAGCCACTTGATCTCGCCCGGCACGACATCGATCAGCTCGCCATTGCACGCGGGCGGTTCGAACGGAAACTCGAGCGCCGCCATCAGCGCCCGGTCCTCGGCATGCCGAGCCCGAACTGCGAGGCGATGTCGCGCAGCAGTTCGTTGACGCCGCCGCCAAAGGTATTGATCAGCGCGAGGCGATACTCCTCCTCGAGGCGCGCGGACAGCACGGCGGCGGCACTGTCACGCCGATAGAGCCCGCCCGAACCCGTGACTTCGAGCAGCTTGCGAAAGACCGCGATCGCGGTTTCGGTGCCGAACACCTTGGCGGCGGCCGCGAGACCCGCGTCGAGCCTGCCGGCCGTGACATCGGCCGCCATGCGGTAATTGAGGAGCCGCATCGCCTCGAGCTTCTGGTAGCACTCGGCGAGCGCCGCGGCGACCCAGGGCCGGTCGATGGGCCGGTCACCCGCCGCGTCGGCCTGCCGTGCCCACTCGAGGGTACTGAAAAAGGCGCCGCGTGACTTGATGCCGAATGCGCCGAGGCTGATGCGCTCGTGGTTCAGCTGCGCGGTGATCAGCTTCCAACCGCCGTTGAGTTCCCCGACGAGCATGTCGGCCGGTACCCGCACATCGCTGTAGTAGCTCGCGAAGGTCTGATGGCCCACCGTGGGGATCGGCGTGAACGAAACCCCCTTCGCCCTCGCGTCGACGATCAGGAGCGAAATCCCCTTGTGGCGCGGCCTCGCGGGATCCGTGCGGCACGCGAGCCAGACGTAGTCGGCGGCGTCGATGTCCGACGTGAAGATCTTCTGGCCGTTCACCAGGAAGCCATCACGATCCGGCACGGCGGTCGTCTTCAACGTCGCGAGATCGGTGCCGGCGGAGGGCTCGGTGTAACCGATCGCGAAATGGATCTCGCCGGCCGCAATGCCGGGCAGGAACTTGCGGCGATGCGCGTCGGAACCATGCTCCATCAGCGCCGGCGCGACGGTGTTGATGGTCACAAAGGGGAGCGCCGCGCCGCTGAGGTAGGCCTCCTCGAAGAAGATCAGTTGCTCGAGCGGCGAGTAGTCCTTGCCGCCGAACTTCTTCGGCCAGCCAACGGCCAGCCAGCCATCGCGCCCCATCGTGCGGATCAGCCCCTTGTAGGCCTCGAGCCGCCCAGGGTTGCGAAAGTCGTGCATCGTCGCGAGGTATTCGGGTGTGACGATGCTCGCGAAATAGGCGCGGACTTCCCGCTTCAGCGCCGCTTGTTCCGGCGTGAGATTCACATGCATGGTGCCCTGTTGCATGGTGCAGTGCCTCTGGCCGCGCCCGACTCAGCAGTCCGCTGCCGACAGCGCCGGTGTACCCAGCCACTGTCCGAGCGCGGCGAGATTCGCGGAAACGCCGCCGCAGGCGATTTCGATCGCCGTGCTCCAGTAGGTATAGCGGTGGATCGGATAGCTCACGTCGACCCCGATGCCGCCGTGCATGTGCTGCGCCGCGTGGCTGACACGAAAGCCCGTGTCGCAGGTCCACGCCCTGACGACGCCAGCGCTGCCCTCGGCATCGAGACCCGAATCCAGCCGCCAGGCGAGCTGCCAGAGCGTGGAACGCAGCGCTTCGACATCAATCAGGCAATCGGCCGTCTTCTGCGAGATCGCCTGGAACGCCGCGATCGGCTGCCCGAACTGCACGCGCTCGCTCGTATAGGCAACCACCCGCCGGAGCGCCTCCGTCGTCACGCCGAGCTGCAGGGCACCGAAGCAGGCCGCGACACGCGGATCGAGCCAGCCGGGCGCCGCCTCATCGAGCGCCGCCGCCGCCGCTACCGTGAGGCCCGTGAACACGAGATCGGCAGCCGGTTCGTGATGCGTGAGCCGGCCCGCGATCCTCCCGATCCCGGGCGCTGAGAGGTCGATCGCGAACAGGCGCACGCCGCCCGGCGATTGCGCCGGCAATACCGCCATCGCCGCCTCGGCGCCCTGCGGCACCGCCACCGCGCGCCCGGTCAGGCGCCAGCCGTCCGCCGCCCTCTCGGCATGCAACGTGAGTCCGCGGCTTGCGCGCAGGCCCTCGAGGCAGAGTGTCGCGAGCCGCGCACCCTGGCTCACAGCCGACCAGTTCGCGTACGGAGGCGCACCACCCGGCGCGAACTTCGCCATCGCCGCCACGGCGAGCTGATGCGACCACAGCGGAACCGGCGCGAGATGCCGGCCCTGCGCCTCGAGCACGGTGCAGAGTTCGATCATGCCGAGCCCGCTGCCGCCGAGTGCGTCCGGGAGAATCAGCGTTGCGAGCCCGCCCTCGCGCAGGGCCTGCCACAACGCCGCATCGAACGGCGCCTCAGCTGCCCAGAACTGCTGGATCTGCCCGTCGTCGCAGTGGTCGGCGAACACCCTCGCCGCCATGTCGGCGATGGCCTGTTGCTCTTCGTTCATCACATCCGGCCGAGGATGGCGCCCCCGGTCGGAACACCCACGCCGGAGGTCACGAGCGCATGCTCGATGCGCTTCTTCGGCTGGTTCACGGACGTGCCGCGCACGAGCCGCACCGCCTCGACGATGCCGTTCATGCCGTGGATGTACGCCTCGGACAACTGGCCACCGTGGGTATTCGACGGCAGGCGCCCATTCGGGCGCAGATTGCCTGCCTGCACGAACTGCGCCGCTTCGCCGAACTTGCAGAAGCCCCACGATTCGAGCTGCCAGAGCACGATCGGCGTGAACGCGTCGTAGATCACCGCCGCATCGATGTCCTTCGCCGCGAGGCCGCACTGGGCGTAGGCCTCGGCCGCGGCGAGATCCATTTCCGGGATGCGGGCGATCTCGGGGCGATAGAACGAGGTCATTTCCTCCTGGTCCTTCGCGAGGCATTGCGCGACGCCGCGCACTGCCACACCCGGCTGCCTGAGGTCCTTCGCGCGCGCGCTTGACGTGACCACGATGGCCGAGCCACCGTCGCTTTCCTGGCAACAGTCGAAAAGCCTGAGCGGGTCCGAGATCTTCTTGCCGGCGTCGTACTCGGCGCGGGTGAACGGCCGCTGGTAGAAGAACGCCGCGGGATTCTTCACGGCGTATTCGCGCGTCGAGTGCGCCACTTCGAAGAACGCGTCCTGCGTGCAACCGGTGAGGTGCATGTAGCGGCGCGTGAACATCGCGACCCAGGAAGCCGGCGTCAGCAGGCCAAACGGCATGTAATAGCCGTAGTGGATCGCGCTGCCGGTGATCAGGTTGCCGGAGACGCCGGACGAGTAGCGCTGCCCGGAGCGGCCGTTCAGCGCGCGATAGCAGACCACGGTCTCGGCCACGCCCGTCGCGACGGCCATCACCGCCTGCAGCAGCGTGCCGGTCGCGGCACCGCCGCCGTAGGGCACGCGGCTGAACATCCGGATGTCGTTGCAGCCGAGCGCGCGCGCGACGTCGACTTCCTCGTTCTGGTCGATCGTGTAGGTCACGAATCCGTCGACGTCCGCGGGCGTGAGCCCGGCGTCGTCGAGCGCGTGCTTCACGGCCTCGGCGGCGAGCGCGAGTTCCGAGCGGCCGGAGTCCTTCGAGAACTCGGTCGAGCCGATGCCGACGATGGCGGCCTGGTCGGTGAAGTTGGCAGCCATGCTCAGGCCTCCCTCGGCAGCGCCACGCGCACCATGCCCGCCATGTGGTTTCCCCAGACGTTGTTGTCGCCGCTCACGCTGATGTCCACCGTGCCGGCGGCCTCGTCCCTGGCCGCGACCTCGCCCGTGATGGTCATCACCATGCCGGGCAGGTTCGGCGCACCGAGCTTGACATCGATGCGCCTGATCGTGGCCTCGGGGCCCGTCCAGTCGGTGACGAAACGGGCCATCAGGCCATTGCTCGTCAGGATGTTCATGAAGATGTCCGGCAGTCCCGCGGCCTGCGCCGCGGCCTTCTCGTGATGCACCGGCGTGAAATCGCGCGAGGCGAGCGCACCGCCGACGATCAGCCCGGCGGTGACATCGATCTTCAGGGCTGGCAGCTTTTCGCCGACGGCCACACTGGTGAAACTTCGTGTCGTTCTTTTCATGGTGCCTGCTCGCTGTCCTGTCATCACGCCGGGTAGAAGTTCGGCAGCATGGTCTTGTCGTCGACCCGCTCCACCTTCCCCTTCACCTTCATGCCGACATGGACTCTCTGCGGCTCGCAGCCGACGATGTTCGCCACGAGGCGCGTGCCTTCCCGCAGCTGGATGAGGCCGCAGAGCAGCGGATCGGGATAGCCCGGAAACTTCGGATAGCTGAGTTCGGTGTAGCTGAATACCTCGCCCTCGAGCGAGGACTCGACGCTGTCCCATTCGAGCGACTGGCAGCTGCCGCACATCGGGCGCGGCGGGTGGCGCAGCGTGCCACAGCCCTTGCAGCGCTGGATCAGGAGCCGCCCCTGGTCGATCGCTTCCCACCACCAGGCGTTGTCATGGCCGCGCGGCGAGGGAATGCGCGTCGGCACCTCGAGCGGCGCGTCCGCACCCTTCGCAGCCTCGCCCTTCGCCGCGGCGAGTTCGGCGCTCGGCGCGAAACGCAACGTGCGAAACACCTGCCGGCCGATCGGCTCGCCCTTCTGGTCGGTGAACTTCGTGACGGTCTCGATGAAATAACCGTGGCCGCGCGCCGTCTTCTTGCGCTCCGAGATGTTGTCGATCACCGTGTGCGCGGTGACCTGGTCCCCGGGCCGCAGGTCGCGATAGAACTCGGTGATCGTGTTCGTGCCGAGCACGCCGGTGTAACCGTGCGCCTCGAGGAGGTTGTGCAGCTCGCGCTGCACATCGACTTTCCCCGTCTGCGGCAGCGCCATCGGGTAGCCCTCCATCGCCCAGATCGCGAGCATGGTCGGCGGCGCAATGAGGCCCTTCTTGCCGGAGGCGGCGGCGAACTGCGCGTCGGTGTAGACCGGATTCGCATCGCCGGTGACCTCGGTCCAGTGGCGGATCATCGCGGCATTGACGTCGTCGAAGCCGCGTTTCGGCGGGCCCATCTCGCGTCCCACGTAGGCGCGGATCTTCGCTTCGAAGGCCGTGGTTTCCTCGGGCGTCATGTGTTCCTCTCCGCTCGGTCTTGCGCGTAGAGTATTTGTAGTTGAATATGGATTCAACTATGCCGCGCATCCATCGCCGCAAGCGATCCCCGGTGCACAGCGCCCGGCTTGGCAGCCGCGGCCGCGCGACCCGCGAGCGGCTGAAGACGGCGGCGCGGTGCGTGCTCGACCGCAAGGGCTACAGCCAGATGACGGTCGCCGACGTCACGAAAGAGGCCGGAGTCGCCGCCGGCCTCTTCCACCGCTATTTTCCCGACCTGCGAACCCTGACCATCGAACTGCTGGGCGAGGTGATGGCCGAACTCGGCGACACGGCGCGCATCGAGCGCGGCATCGGCCGGGGCGACTGGTGGGGACGCATCCGCTCGCACATCGTGCCGTCGGTCGAAAACCATGCGCTCAGGCCCGGCCTCGTGCGCGCGATGAACCAGCTCGCGGACGAATACCCGCCCTTTCGTGCGCAGTTGCGGGACTTCTACAAGACGCAACTGCAACTCCTTTCGGCGCAGATGCCGCGGCTCTTCCCCGAAGCGAAGCTGAGCGCGACCGAGGCGCTGCTGATCGCCTATGCGCTCGGCGGGATTTCCGAGGCGGCGCTGCGCGAACGTTACATCCTGCGCAATTCCGCGCTGCGCGAACTGCAGTTCACGCCGGAGGAGATGGCGGACTGGCTCGCGATGCTGGTCTATCGCGCACTGTTCGCGGCGAATCCGCCCGCCGGGCGTCTGGACGGGGCCGCGCGGTTGCTCGCCGTGAAAGCACGCGCGCCGCGACCCGGCAAGAATGGACGCAGCAGCCGCAAGGCAACTACCGGTTGATTATCAATTGCTTATCAAGACTTCTTCACGCCAGCCATACGCTCGCAAAACGCATCGAAATCCTGCGGGCCGCGGCAGAAGACGAGCGGCAGCACTTCCACCATCGTGACGCCGGCCGCCGCGAGCGCCGGCACGGCCGCAAGCGTCGCATCGAGATCGGGACTGCCGTCGGCACGGAACACCGCCCGCAGCACCACTCGCACCGCGAGGCTGCGCGGGTCGCGGCCCCGCGCCGCGAACGCCGCGCGCAGCTTGTCCACATGCACGGCGAGCCGCTCGGGTCGCTGTTCCATCGGGATCCAGCCGTCACCCAGCGCCGCGATGCGGTCGATGTTGCGTTCGGTGGGTGCGAGGCCGAACCAGATCGGCACGCCGCCCTCCTGCACCGGGCGCGGCCAGGCGTGGATGCGCTCGAACCGCACGGTTTCGCCGTTGAAGCTCGCCGGCGCCTCGCTCCAAAGGAGCTTGCAGACACGCACCTGCTCCTCGAGGCGTGTGTAGCGGCCCTCCCAGGGCACGCCGGCGGCGTCGTACTCTTCCCTTTGCCAGCCGAGCCCGAGGCCGATGGTCACCCGGCCGCGCGACATCACATCGAGTGTGGCGAGCTGTTTCGCGAGCAGCACCGCGGGGCGCAGCGGCGCGATCAGGATGCCCGTCGAGAGCCGGATCCGCTGCGTGGCGCCCGCGATCGCCGCGAGCACGGTGAGCGGCTCGAACCAGGGGAAATCGAGCGCCGAGGGAAACTTCCCGTACGGATACTTGTCGAGGTGCTCGCCCATCACGACGTGATCCGTGATGCTCACCTGGTCGACACCTGCCTGCTCGGCGCGACGGGCAAGGTCGACGACCGGCGCGAAATCGCCGCCGAACCATTGCTGCAGGCCATAGAGGCCGATTGCCACCTGGACCAAGGCCCGCCCCCGCTCAGAGCACTTCGAACAGCGCCGCGGCGCCCATGCCGCCGCCGACGCACATGCTGACGACGACATGGCGCACGCCGCGCCGCCGCCCTTCGATCAACGCATGGCCGACGAGGCGCGCGCCCGACATGCCGAATGGATGGCCGATCGCGATGGCGCCGCCGTTCACGTTGAGCCGATCGTTCGGGATGCCGAGCTGGTCGCGGCAATAGAGCACCTGGCAGGCGAAGGCTTCGTTGATCTCCCACAGCCCGATGTCGGCGACCGTGAGCCCGGTCTGCTTCAGGAGCTTCGGCACGGCGAACACCGGCCCGATGCCCATTTCGTCGGCACGACAGCCCGCCACCGCCATCGCGCGGTAGGCGCCGAGAGGACGCAGGCCGCGGCGTGTCGCCTCCTCGCGGCTCATCACGACGCACGCGCTCGCACCGTCCGAGAGCTGCGAGGCGTTGCCGGCCGTGATGAACCGGCCCTCGCGCACCCATTGGCCGTTCTTCCACACGGGCTTGAGCGCCGCGAGGCTCTCGAGCGTCGTCTCCGGCCGGTTGCCCTCGTCACGCGCGAGCGTCACGGCCTCGGTGCCGGCCGGATTGCCTTCCTTGTCGAACAGCTGTTTCACGCTCGGCAGCGGCACGATCTCGTCATCGAACAGGCCCTCGCGCTGGGCGCGCGCCGTGCGCTGCTGGCTCTGCAGCGAATACTCGTCCTGGGCGCCGCGCGGGATGCCGTAGCGCTCGGATACGAGTTCGGCCGTCTCGATCATCTGGATGTATGCCGTCGGCATCGCCTCGAGCACGGCCTTCGACTGCGAACGGAACGCGTTCTTGTGCTTGTTCTGCGTCAGCGAAATCGACTCGAGCCCGCCGGCGACTGCAATGGTGTGCTCGCCCGCCGCGATGCTCTTGGCCGCGCTCGCGATCGCCGCGAGCCCCGAGGCGCACATGCGGTCGATCGCCATGCCGCCGACGCTGTCCGGGAGGCCGGCCGTGTACGTGCAGAGGCGCCCGAGGTTGTAGCCCTGCGTGCCCTGCTGGGCCGCGATGCCGAGGATCACGTCATCGACGTCGCCGCCGTCGACCTTCGCCCGCGCGAGCGCCGCGCGAATGACGTGTCCGCCGAGCACCGGCGCCTCGGTGTCGTTGAACGCACCGCGATAGGCGCGGCCGATGGGTGTGCGTGCGGTCGAGACAATGACGGCTTCGGCGGGCTTCATCGGAAATTCCTCAATCGAAAAAGAGTCGGCTGATCGTGTCGACGACGCAGGCGGGCTTCGCGCCGCCCTCGATTTCGACCGTGACGCGGATCGTGACCTGCACGCCGCCCTTCACTTCCTCGGCGGCGACCACTTCGCCGTGTCCGCGTATGCGCGATCCCGCACGGACGGGTGCCGGAAACCTTACCCGCTCGCAGCCGTAATTCACGCCCATCCTGAGGCCGTCGTAGGCGACGAGTTCCGGCAGGAACTTGCTCGCAAGGCTGAGCGTGAGGTAGCCGTGGGCGATGCAGCCGCCGAACGGCCCCTTGGCGGCGCGCGCCTCATCGACGTGGATCCACTGGTGGTCGTCGGTCGCATCGGCGAAGAGATTGATGCGCTCCTGCGTGACCGTCATCCATTCGGTGTGGCCCAGGTCACTGCCGACCGCCGCCAGCACTCCCGCCACGGAATCGAATCGCTGTGCCATCGCGTATCCCCCTCAGGCGCGCTGCGAGCTGACCGACACGACTTCGCCGGTCATGTACGAAGAGTAGTCGCTGGCGAGGAACACCATGACGTTCGCCACCTCCCAGGGCTCGGCGCCGCGCCCGAAGGCCTCGCGCGCCGACAGTTGCGCCAGCAGTTCCTCGGACGCCGACTTGCGCAGGAACGCGTGGATCGCAATCGACGGCGCCACCGCGTTGACGCGCACGCCGGATTCCGCCGCCTCGATCGCCGCGCAGCGCGTCAGCGCCATCACGCCGGCCTTGGCGGCGGCGTAATGCGCCTGCTCGGCCTGCGCCCGCCAGCCGAGCACCGAGGCGTTGTTGACGATGACCCCGCGGCCGCGCGGCTGCATCACCTTGAGCGCCGCACGCGTCATGCGGAACGTGCCGGTGAGCGTGATGTCGATGACCTTCGCCCATTCCTCGTCCGCCATCTCGACGATCAGCTTGCTCGTGCCGAGGCCCGCGTTGTTGATGAGGACGTCGATATCGCCCAGCCGCTGCTGCGCAAAAGCGAACAGCGCCTGTACATCGCCTTCCTTCGAGACGTCGCACAACTGGCCGTGCACCGCCTCGAGGCCCGTTTCGCGCTTCAGCGCCGCGACGGCCTCGGCGAGCCGGCGCTCGTGGATATCGCTGACGACGAGCGCGCGGCAGCCCTCCTCCGCGCAGCGCTTCGCGGCCGCGAAGCCGATCCCGGCGCCCGCCGCGGCGGTCACCATCACGGTCTTGTCGCGCAGCAGTCCATGTGCGGGCACGTAATCAGGCGGCGGTCTCATGCATTTCCCCGGTGCAAATGTGTCATCGCGCTCAGCGCGGCATGCCGAGCGCGCGCTCGGCGATGAGGTTCAGCTGGATTTCGTTGGTGCCGGCATAGATCGTGTCGGAGCGGCTGAAGAGCCAGACCTGGCGCAGCTGCTGTGCGAGCGGATCGTCGTCCGGCAACGTGGCCGCGGCCCCGAGCACGTCCGCGGCGAGGCGGCCGAAATCGCGCCGCCAGTTCGACCAGACGTACTTCGCGATATAGGCTTCGCGCGACACCGGCACCCCGCCCGCCGCGGCGTCGTCCTGCGCGAGCACGCGCAGCGCGTTGCAGCGCAGCGCATCGAGCGTGACGGCGGCCTGGGCGATGCGCTGGCGCATCACCGGATCGCGCGCGACGCCGTTGCGGCGCGCCACCTCGATCAGGCAGGCCATTTCGCGCTCGAAGCCGGCCTGCTGGCCGAGCGTCGACACGCCGCGCTCGAAGCCGAGCAGCGCCATCGCCACTTTCCAGCCTTCGCCGGGCGCGCCGAGGTGCAACTCGCCTTCGGTGCGCGCACCGTCGAAAAACACTTCGTTGAATTCCGAATCGCCGGTGATCTGCCGGATCGGCCGGATGGTGACGCCCTTCTGGCGCAGCGGCACGAGCAGCATCACGAGCCCGTGGTGCCGCTGCGAACCCGGCTCGCAGCGTGCGACGACGAATATCCAGTCGGATTCGTGCGCCCACGACGTCCAGGTTTTCTGGCCGTCGATGATCCAGGTATCGCCCTCGAGCCGGGCGCGGGTCTGGACGTTGGCGAGATCGGAGCCCGCGTTCGGTTCCGAATAGCCCTGGGCCCAGTATTCCGTGCCCGCGAGGATGCCGGGCAGGAAGCGCCGCTGCTGCGCGGGCGTACCGAACGCCATCACCGTCGGCGCGAGCAGCGTCTCGCCGATATGCCCGAGCCGCCCCGGCCCGCCGGCGCGGACATACTCCTCGTGGAACACGACCTGCTGCGACAGCGGCAAGGCACGGCCGCCGTGTTCCTTCGGCCAGCCGACACCCACCCAGCCGCCGCGCGCCAGTTCCTGTTCCCAACGCTTCGCGAGCTTCGGATCGTAGCGGGAATCGCCGAGTCCGCCGCAGGCCCGCAGCGGCTCGAACTCCCCACGCAGGTGCGCCTGCATCCACGCACGCACCTCGGCGCGAAAGCCGGCGTAGTCGAGGTCACTCATGCGGCCACCTCGTCCAGCAGCGACGCTGCCAGTTGCTCGCGCCATGTGCCCGGCGTTCCGAACCACGCGCGGGCCGCCTGGGCACGCTTGAAATAGAGATGCGGGTCGAACTCCCAGGTGAATCCGACACCACCGTGCAACTGGATCGCCTCCTGCGTGCAGTACTGCGCGGCCTCGTCGGCGAGGCAGCGCGCCATCGTCGCGGGCCGCAGCAACCGGGCATCGTCCGGCTGTGCATCGAACGTGCGGGCGGCCCCGAGCACCGCGGAGCGCGCGAGTTCCACGGCGACCATCATCGTCGCGCACCGGTGCTTGAGCGCCTGGAAGGTGGCGAGCGGCTTGCCGAATTGCACGCGTTGCGCAAGGTGCGCCACCGTCAGGTCGAGACATTGCTGCGCCACGCCCACCAGCTCGGACGCCAGCACCGCCGCCGCCAGCAGCCGGCCGCGCGCGAGCGCACGCTCGAGCGCCGCACCGTGCGCGAGGCATTCGTCGCTGCGCACGCGCACGTTCTGCAGGCTGACTTCCGCGACGGGGCGCGTCGCGTCGTGATTCTCCCGGGCCCGCCGCAGCACGCCCGGTGCGTCGAGCCCGATCGCCATGAGCCGCCGCTCATTGCCGTCCGGCACCGGCAGCAGCAGCGACCGCGCGGCCAGCGCGGCCGGCACGGCCGGCAGCACGCCATCGATGCGCAAGTCCGCGCCTTCGCGGCGCACCGAGAGCGGCGCGCCCGGCGCGAGGCCGATGTCCAGCGTGACGATCTGCTCGCCGCTCGCGAGCGGCGGCAGCCAGTGCGCAGCGACCCTGTCGTCGCCGAGCGCGGCGAGCGTCGTGCCGGCGAGCACCACGCTCTCGAGCCATGGCACGCATGCGAGGCGTCGGCCGAATTCCTCGGCGACGAGCACCAGCTCCGTGGCACCGAGGCCGAGCCCGCCGTGCGCCTCGGCAATGTGGACACCGCAGGCGCCGAGCTCGCCGAGCTGCGCCCAGAGCGATGCATCGAAACCGCCGTGCTCGAATGCCGCGCGCCGCATGCCCGCCGAATCGCTGGCGTGCGCGAGCAGCTGCCCGATCGAATCGGCGATCTGGCGCTGCTCTTCGGTGAGCCTCAGGTCCATCGGCGCCGGCCTCAGCTGCCGTAGACTTTCTGCGCCGGACGCCCTTCCGCGAGCAACTTGTCCACCACGGCAGTCAATTCCGCCGGCTGCCAGCGCGCGCCCTTGTCCGTGATCCGGCCCGTATGCCAGCCTTCGGCCACCGACAGTTCCCCGCCCTTGGCCTCGAAGCACTGGCCGGTGACGTGGGCCGACAGCGGGCTGCCGAGCCAGACGACGACCGACGCGACGTTCATCGGATCCCACACGTCGAAGCCCGCCGCGGGCTTTTTCACCATGTCGGGCATCGCGCCTTCGGTCATTGCCGTACGTGCGGCCGGCGCCAGGGAATTCACGGTGATGCCATATCGCTTGAGCTCCACGGCCTGCACCAGTGTCAGCGCGGCGATCCCGCCCTTCGCGGCCGAGTAGTTGCTCTGCGCCACCGACCCCTGCAGGCCCGCGCCCGAACTCGTGTTGATGATGCGCGCATCGAGCGGCTTGCCCGCCTTGCTGGCATCGCGCCAGCGCTTGCCGAGCACGCTCGCGAGGCAGAAGTGCCCCTTCAGGTGCACGCGCATCACGGTGTCCCAATCGTCCTCGCTGAGCGACAGGAACATGCGATCGCGCAGCACGCCGGCGTTGTTGACGAGCACGTGCACTTCGCCGAATGCCGCGAGCGCCGCCGTGACGATGCCCTGTGCGCCCTCGAGCGTCGTGATGTCGCCGCTGTTGGCGAGCGAACGACCGCCCGCCGCGGTGACCTCCGCGGCCACCGCCTGTGCCGCCTCGGCGCGGATGTCGTTGATGACGACATTGGCGCCCTCGGCCGCGAAGGCGAGCGCATAGGCCCGACCGAGGCCGCCCCCGGCGCCCGTGATGATGACTGTGCGTCCGTCGCAGATTCCCATGATGCCTATCCCAATCGTTCGATGATCGTTACGTTCGCCTGGCCACCGCCCTCGCACATCGTCTGCAGGCCGTAGCGCTTGCCGGTGCGCTCGAGTTCGTGCAGCAGCGTCGTCATCAGCTTCGTGCCACTCGCCCCGAGCGGATGGCCGAGCGCGATGGCGCCGCCATTGACGTTGATGCGCGCGTGTGGATAGCCCGTCTCCTTGAGCCAGGCCATCACGACCGACGCGAACGCCTCATTGATCTCGACGAGGTCGATGTCGTCCAGCTTCATGCCGGCCTTCGCGAGCGCGTGCCGCGTGGCCGGGATCGGCGCCGTCAGGTGCCAGATCGGATCGTCGGCGAGCACCGAGAGGTGCACGATGCGCGCGCGGGGCGTGAGGCCATGGCGCTTGAGGGCCGCTTCCGAGACCACGAGCATCGCCGAGGCCGCGTCGCACACCGAGCTCGACACGGCCGCGGTGATCTTCGGGTACGCCGGATCGACCGGCTGCAGCGTGGCCATTTTCTCGAGCGTCGTGACGCGTGCCGTTTCGTCCATGCGGAACTCGCCATAGGGCACGATTTCGCGGTCGAAACGCCCTTCGGCCATCGCGCGCAGCGCGCGGTCGTGGCTCTCCTTGGCGAACACTTCCATCGCCTCGCGGCTGATGTCCCAGTGATCGGCGATGCGCTGCGCGGCGTAGAACTGGTTCACCGGCGCATTGCCGAACCGCGCCTGCCAGCCCTTGCTCTCTGCAAACGGTGTCGTGAAGCCGAGCGGCTGGCCGGCGAGCATCGCGGAGGAAATCGGGATGCTCGACATCGTCTGCACGCCACCGGCGAGCACCACATCCTGCGTGCCGCTCATCACGGCCTGCGCGGCGAAATGCACCGCCTGCTGCGAGCTGCCGCACTGCCGGTCGATCGTCGTTCCCGGCACGTTCATCGGCATCCCGGCCGTGAGCCACGCCGTGCGCGCGATGTCGCCGGCGAGCGCGCCGATCGTGTCGACACAGCCGAAGATCACGTCATCGTATTCGGCCGCGGGAATGCGGTTGCGCTCGACGAGCGCCTTGATGACGTGTGCGCCGAGATCGGCGCCGTGCACCTGGGCGAGCGAACCGTTGCGCCGGCCCGTGGGAGAGCGCAATGCATCGACGATGAAGGCTTCAGGCATCAGAACATCCCTCCCGGATCAGGACAGTGTGGCGGCCGGGCCGAGTGGTGCATCATCGCGCACCAGCGCCTCGCCGAGACGCGCCTTGTGGAACGCGCGATCGCCCCAGGCCGCGTCGAGCACCCAGGCGCGCTTCATGAACATCTGCAGGTCGACCTCCCAGGTGTAGCCGCTCGCCCCGTGGACCTGGATGCCCTTGCGCGCGGCCGTCCACGCGGCGTCGGCACACGCGAGTTTCGCGTGCGAGACGAGCGCGGCACGATGCCGCTCGTCCCGCTGCAGTGCGAGCACCGCCCGGTAGAACACGGGCCGCGCAAACTCGATCTTCGTCATCACGTCGGCGAGGTGATGCTTGACGGCCTGGAACGATCCGATCGGCTTGCCGAACTGCTTGCGCTGCGCCACGTGGTCGACGGACAGATCGAGCATGCGCTGGGCGAGGCCGATCAGCCGACCTGCCACCGCGACCGAAGCGCGATCGAGGGTGGCATCCGCCATCGCCTGCGCGCGGGCGCCGGCGAGCAGGCGGGTCGAAGCGTTCAGCTTCTGCGGCAGTGCCGCGAGGCGCCGCGAGGCGTCGATGCTGGTGAGTGACGAACGCTGCAGCCCCGCGCCGGGCACGGCGTGCAACTCGAGGGCGCCGCCCGCTCCGGCGCGAAACGCAAACACCACGTTGGCGAGGTGCGCATCCGCGACGTAGGGGTTGACCGGATGTTCGATCGACAGGCGCGCCGTGCCGTCGGCGACCTTGGGCAACCACTGCTCGCGCAGCGCCGCGGCCTCGTCGACCTGGCACATCAGCGTGGTCGCCACGTACGCCGTATCGACCAGCGAGTCGGGGATCGCGTAGTAGCCCAGTTCCTCGAGGACGAGCGCCCAGTCGATGTCGCCGAGCCCGACGCCGCCGTACGCCTCCGGCACCGACAGCCCGGTCATGCCCTGGGCCGCGAACTTGGCGCGCAACTCGCGCGAGCGGCCACCGCCCGTCTCCCAGATTTCGCGCAGCAGCTCGGGCGCCGCTTCGTTCATCAGGAAGCGGCTCACTGAGTCGCGCAGCGCGACCTGGTCTTCGTTGAAGGTGAAATCCATGTGGCCCGACCCCGCTCAGGATTTCGGCAGGCCGAGCACCCGCTCGGCGATGATGTTGCGCTGGATCTCGTTGGTGCCCGCGTAGATGGGTCCCGCCTGCGCGAACAGGAACCCCTCGAGCCAGTCGTGGACTTCCGGGTCGTCGACGAGTTCGGCCCGCGGCCCGAGGATCCGCATCGCGGTCTCGTGCATCTGCAGATCGAGTTCGGACCAGAAAATCTTGTTGGTGCTGGCCTCGGCACCGACCCGGTAACCCTTCGCCAGCCGGCTGACCGTGTGGTAGCTCGCGAGGTTGTAGGCTTCCGAATCCATCCACGCCTTCAGCACCCCGTCGCGGATCGACGGGTCGCGATCGGCTGCCTGCTGGTGGCGGCGATAGAGCTCCATGAGCCGCTTCGCGGTGCGCTGGAAGCGCGCCGGTGAGCGCAGCAGGAGCCCGCGCTCGAAGCCGGCCGTCGCCATCGCCACGTTCCAGCCCTGGCCTTCCTCGCCGATGCGGTTCGAAACGCTGACGCGCACGTCGTCGAAGAACACCTCGGCGAACGCCTGCTTGCCGTTGAGCGCCCGGATCGGCCGGACGGTGATCCCGACGGCGTCGAGCGGCACGAGGAGGTAAGTGAGTCCCTGGTGGCGGCTGCTCTGCGGATCGCTGCGGAAGAGCCCGAACAGCCAGTTCGCGAACACCGCGCGCGTGGACCAGGTCTTCTGGCCATTCAGGACATACTCGGCGCCGTCGCGAACCGCGCGGCTCGCGATCGCGGCCATGTCGGAGCCCGCGTTCGGCTCGCTCCAGCCTTGCGCCCACATGTCGTCACAGCGTGCCATGCGCGGCAGGAAGCGCGCCTTCTGCTCGTCCGTCCCGAACTCCATCAATGTGGGCCCGAGGAGCAGGATGCCGTTCTGGTTGACGCGCATGGGCGCATCCACCGCGTGGTACTCCTCCTCGAAAATGAGCCATTCGATCAGATCGGAACCGCGGCCGCCCAGCTCCTTCGGCCAGATCACGCTGCTGTAGCCGCCTTCGGCGAGCTTCGCCTCCCAGGCACGGTGCTGCTCGAAGCCTTCGCGCGTGTCATAGCTCGCGAGCGGTGTCTTCGGCACATTGTCACGCAGCCACGCGCGCACCTCGGCGCGAAAGGCCTGTTGCTGCGAAGTGAAATCGAGGTCCATGTGCGGCTCCGTCAGAATTTCGCGTCGCGCTTCTCGACGAAGGCGCGCCGGGTTTCCGCCGAGTCGGGGCTCATGTAGGCCTGCAGGGTGAAGCCCTGCTCCCAGCGGTATTTCGCCTCGAGGTTGCCATCCTCGACGCCGGTGAGTGCTTCCTTGGCGATGCGGATCATCGCCGGGCTCTTCGCGGCGATTTTCGCGGCGATGCCGAGCGCCTCTTCCCGCAGGCGATCGCGCGGCACGACGCGCTCGATCGCGCCGAGCCGGAACGCTTCCGGCGCGCCGATCATCTCGCCCGTGAAGAAGAGATAGCGCGTCTTCTGCACGCCGAACATGCGCTGCAGGTGCGCGGCACCGCCCATCGCCCCGCGATCGACCTCGGGAAGGCCGAAGCTCGCATCATCCGCCGCGATGACGATGTCGGCAGCGCCGCAGATGCCGATGCCGCCGCCCAGCACGAAGCCGTGCACGGCCGCGATCACCGGCACCTTGTTGAGGTGGACGGCCTTGAACGTCGCATAGTTGCCGGCATTCACCGTGACGATCAGTTCCGGGTGGGCATCGAGCTCCTTGATGTCGACACCGGCACAGAATCCGCGTCCTTCCGCGCGCACGACGATCACGCGCACGGCCGGGTCCTCCCCGAGCGTCGCGATCCGTTCGGCGAGCGCGTTCCAGCCCGCGGCATTCAGCGCATTGACGGGCGGCCGGTTGATGACCACTTCCGCGACGCCGCTGCCGTGCACCTGGCTCGTGAACTGCTCAGACATGACTTCCCCCTGCCTCACCGATCGCGAGCAACGCCGCGCGGCGCTCGCGGGCCTGCGCAATGATTCCGTCGATGATCTCCTGGCAGCTCGCGAGGCGGCCGATCAGCGCCGCCACCTGCCCCGCGGCCATCACGCCGTCGGCGGGCCGGCCCTCGATCATCGAACGCTGCAGCAGCATGGGCGCGTTGGCCGCCATCAGGTTTTGCGCCACGTTGCCGGCATCTTCCCGCATGCCCTTCCACAACACCCTGAGCGCGTGGGCATGGGTCATGCCGGTCTGCGCCTGGTACTGGCGCGCGAAACGGATCGCGATCCGCAGGCGCTGCAGGGCGGAGGCCTTCTCGAGCATCGCGAGGTATTCGTTCGGGATCATGCGCTGTGGCATGCCATCGACCAGGTACGACACCTGGATCTTCTCGGCATCCTTCGCGTTCACGTAACGCTCGAGGGTCGCCCTCGGCACCTTGTTGTCGGTCGACATCAGGAAGCGCGTGCCCATTGCGATGCCCTGTGCGCCGTAGGCCAGCGCGGCGAGCAGTCCGCGACCGTCGTAGAACCCTCCCGCCGCGACGACCGGCACCTTGACGGCGTCGACCACCTGCGGCAACAGCACCGAAGTCGGCACGCTGCCGGTGTGACCGCCGCCCTCGGCACCCTGGATCGTGATGACGTTGGCGCCCATCTCGATCGCCTTCTGCGCATGCTTGAGCGCGCCGACCGTCGGCATGCAGACGATGCCGGCGTCACGCAGCCGGCCGATGACCTTCTTGTCGGGGCCGCGCCCATAGCTCACGGCGCGGATGCGGTGCTTCACCGCGAGATCGAGCAGTTGCGCGGCGTTCGGCTGGAACATGTGGAAGTTGAGCCCGAACGGCTTGTCACCCGTCAGCTCGCGCACACGGACGATCTCCGCTTCGATGCGATCGGCCGCGATCGTGGCGCCCGCGAGGAAGCCGAAGCCGCCGGCGTTGGTCGTGGCCGCGACGAGCTCCGAGCCGGTCACC
The DNA here is from genome assembly GCA_019187495.1 of Steroidobacteraceae bacterium. GTDB lineage: Bacteria > Pseudomonadota > Gammaproteobacteria > Steroidobacterales > Steroidobacteraceae > CADEFQ01. The sequence continues at coordinate 17,882 of JABAQN010000042.1, read as the reverse complement.
CAGCCCATGCCCGTCTGCACGATGGGGTAGCGGCTTCCGAGGAGATCACAGAGTGGCGTATGGAAATCGGACATCGCTTGCGACCTCAACGCTTGACGATGACCGTGGAGCCGTGGCCGAAGAGGCCCTGGTTCGCGGTGATTCCCACGGTCGCGCCCTCGACCTGGCGCGCGCCGGCCTCCCCGCGCAGTTGCCAGGTCAGTTCGCAGACCTGCGCGAGCGCCTGGGCGGGTACCGCCTCGCCGAAGCACGCGAGGCCTCCGGAAGGGTTGACCGGAATGCGGCCGCCGACACGCGTCGCGCCACTGCGCAGCAGCGCCGCCGCTTCGCCGCGGTTGCAAAGCTGCAGGTCCTCGATCCAGTCGAGTTCCAGCGCCGTCGACAGGTCGTAGACTTCGGCGACGCTCACGTCGGACGGGCTGATACCCGAGATTTCGTAGGCTTTCGCGGGCAACGCCGCCCGGAAGCTGTGCACGGTGGCGGCCACGGCCGAATCCGTCGCGATATCCGGCATCTCGATGATCGCGGAGGCGAAAGTCGGCGTCACGGTCGAGATGGCCGCAATGCGTGGGGCATCGCCACGACCGACGCGCCGGGCATAGTCGATGCTCGAAACGATGAGCGCCGCCGCACCATCGGAGGTGGCACACACGTCCATGAGTCGCAGCGGACTTGCCACCATCGGCGAGGCCGCGACTTCCGCGGCGGTAAAGCGCTTGCGATAGCGGGCATTCGGGTTCCCGAAGCCGTGCTCGGAGTTCTTGATCTTGACCAGCGCGAAGTCGTCGACCGTATCGCCGTAGAGCGCCATGCGCCGCCGGGCATACATCGCGAAGTAGGCTGGATTGGTGATGCCGATCCTGAAGCGCACCCAGTCCGGGTCGTCGGGGCGCTCGCCCTTGGCCGGCGCCAGGAATCCCTTGGGTGTCGTGTCGGAGCCGATCACGAGCGCGAGCTCGCATTCCCCGGACAGGATGCGGGAGCGCGCCGCGGCGAGTGCCTGCGCGCCCGATGCACAGGCGGCGTAGGAGGTATTGACCTGGGCGCCCTGCCAGCCGAGGGCTTGCGCGAAAGTCGCGCCGGCCACCTGCCCCGGATAGCCGTTGCGGATCGTTGCCGCCCCACTGACGAACTGCACCGAGCGCCAGGCGACGCCGGCATCCTTCAGCGCCGCGCGTGCCGCCGCGACGCCGTAGTCGATGAAGCTGCGCCCCCACTTGCCCCAGGGGTGCATGCCCACACCGAGAATCGCGATATCCCGGCTCATGCCACCGGCTTCCACTGCCAGACGAGGTGGCGCTCGGTCGGCGTCTCGGACAGCGTGCCGATCACGAGCTCCATCGGCATGCCGACCGTGAGCGCATCGACGCCGACACCCTGCACCACGGGTCCGAGCACGATCATCTTCTCCCGCTCGAGCTCCACGGCCGCAATCGCGAACGGCACGAACGGATCGGCTGCGATGTACGGCTCGGGCGGCTGATAACACGCATCGGTGAATGACCAGAGGCGACCCCGGCGCGACAGCGGCACGTCCTCGAACTGTTCACCTTCGCAGGCCGGGTTGCGGCAGAAGCGCACCTGGCGCGGGAAGTAGTACGTGCCGCAACTCGTGCAGCGCGCGCCCACGAGGTGCGCGCCGGCCTCGTCCTTCGCGAACCAGCCCTCGAGGAACGGCCGCTCGACCCTGGCGCTCATGGCATCAGGCTCCGAGCACCGACGCACGCTGCCCGTGCGGATCGAGCCGTGCGAGCACTGCGAGCTGCGCCGCCGTCGGCGCGGGCGTCGCGGGCACGCTGCCCGGAACGTGCAGCGGGAAGCCGGTGGACTGCTGCACCTGCTCCACCGTCACGCCCGGATGCACGCTGCAGAGCCGCACCTGCCGATTCGGGCCGCCGAAGTCCATCACGCAGAGATTCGTGATGATGAGCCGGATATCGATGTCTTCGAGCCGCCAGCCGCGCGCGAGCCGCGCCGGGTTGTAGCCCACCGAGGCGACCATGTCGACTTCACCTTCGACGAACACCTTGGTGCTGTGGTTCGGCACGAAAAAGGAGTTCGCGTGGTTCATCGAATTGCCCGGAAAGCCCCGCACGCCGAGCATCTGCACCTTCGGCTTGCGATGATCAGCGCCGATCATCGAAATGTTGGCCTGGCCGTAGCGGTCCACCTGGGTGGGGCCCACCATCGCGTGGCGCTTGCCGCCCCAGACGTTATCGAAAATGCGGGCAAAACCCATGTGCGTTTCGCGCCGGATGCGGTAGTCACCGCGCGGCCCGATCGGCACCGGCTCGCTCACGAGCCACGCCTCGCTGTCGGTCATCAGGAGATCGGGGTTGCAGGTGAGCTTCGCGAGCGACGCGGCGAGCCGCTGCACGACGCCGATGCCGGTCGCGAGCACTTCGCCGTCGTGCCGCCAGGCTTCGGACGCTGCGCAGATGATGGTGTCGACCAGGGTCGTATCAGACATGCCTGCGCTCCTTCAAAACACCGGCAGGGGCAGCTTGCGCACCGCCTCCGCGCCCCCTGCGCGCTTCAGGTACTCCTCTTCCCCGCAGGCGACGTAGCGCTCGAAGTACTTCTCCCAGCCACCCGGCTCCTTCGCGCTCGCTGCGTACTCCTTGAAATGCCTGGCATCGAAGCCGTAGAGCGGCGCGCAGGATGTCGGGTGCGCGCCGCAGGGCACGTGCACGACGCCGGTCGTTTCCGAGCGCTCCCAGAACACGTAACGCGCTTCCTCGCCCTGCTCGAACGCCTCCGGCTGAACGAGCTCGTCGCAGGTCACATAGGTACGCGCCGCGGCGCGCGCGAAGGCATCGTCCATGTAAAGGTCGGGGCCCTTGACCTGGCAAACGCCACGCGCATCGGCCCGATCGACATGCAGCAGCGCGACATCGAGCGGCAGCGCCGGCATGGCGAGCCACTGCCGGTCATCGTAAGGCGAATCGACGAGCTTGATCCCGGGATTGTGCCGCAGGACGTCGGTCCCGAGACCGGTGCGCGTCGGAATGAAGGGCACGCGCATGGCGGCCGCCCGCAGGCCGAGCAGCAACAGGCCCTCGTCGATCTCCATGACTTCGATCGCGCCCGCCTGTCGCGCGGCGCGGAAGTAAGGCTCGAGCGGAATGAAATCGAGCGACACGAAGGCAAAGACCAGCTTCTTCAGCTTGCCGGCCGCGCACAGCATGCCGACATCGGCACCGCCGTAGGACACGACGGTCAGGTCCTTGACGGGACTGCGCAGGATCTCGCGGATGAGCGCCATCGGCTTGCGGCGCGGACCCCAGCCGCCGATCCCGATGGTCATGCCGTCGCGCAACTGCGCAACGACGTCGCCGGACGTCATGAGCTTGTTCATGGCCGGTCCGTCATCGCGGTCGTGGTCAGCCATGGACATTCACAGGTGCAACACCAGACCATAGGCATCCCCGGAAAATGCGATGTCACTTTTTACCCGCTCCGGCGGCCGGGAGCCTACGTCCTAAAGGACTAGATTGCGTGCCCGGGTGCGATCACCCCATGATGACGACAGACCTGAAGGAGACAATGCAGTGACCAGACTCGCCGGAAAGATCACTCTCGTAACCGGGGCGGCCCGCGGCATGGGGGCGGCGATCGCCCGCAGGTTCGCGGAGGAAGGGGCGACGGTCGCCCTGACGGACGTGTTGCCGGACGTCGAGGCGACCGCGAAGGCCATCGGCCCGGCCGCGTCGGCCTACCTTCACGACGTGACCGACGAGGCGCGCTGGCAGGAGATCGTGACCGACGTCGTCACGAAGCACGGCCGCATCGACGTGCTGGTCAACAACGCGGGCATCCTGATGTTCAAGGACGTGCTGGCGACGACCGCCGCCGACCTGCGACGCGTCATGGACGTCAACGTGGTCGGCACTTTCATCGGCATCCGCACCGTCGCACCCCACATGATCCGCCAGCGCAGCGGCTCGATCGTCAACAACTCGTCCTGCGACGGCATCGCAGCGGCAAACTCGCTGGTGGCCTATGCGAGCTCGAAATTTGCGGTGCGAGGGATGACCAAGGTGGCGGCACTGGAACTGGGACCACATGGTGTACGCGTGAACTCGGTCCACCCCGGGAACATCAATACGCCAATGGTCAACCCGCAGAGCGCGCCGACCGAGGCGTTGAATCGGGAGCTGGTCTGGTTTCCTGCCCAGCGGGTCGGCGACCCGGTCGAAGCGGCGAATTGCTTCGTGTTCCTTGCCTCGGACGATTCGAGCTATTGCATGGGCACTGAACTCACGGTCGACGGTGGCTTGGTCGCAGGGCACTACTATTTCGGCTTGCCGGGCGCGCCCGAAGGCGTGCGTCCGCCAGCGAAGACGTCGGGTCAGCGCCCCTCGAAATAGGCGCACTGGCGCGCTATGCATCAGACGGAATTCGCCCTAGACTTGGCCCGCCTTCGCAGGCATGCCCTGGTTTGACAACGCGCAATCCGAAATCAGTCTGGTGTCGAAGAGTGGTCGGATACTTGCCCGTCACGAGCTCCCGTCGTTTGAAGCTTCATCCTTCACTTTTCGTGGCGGATCCACTCGCGCGTTCCTGATCGAAATCTCGCTGGAAATATCGTAGCGAATGAAGAGGATCGGACACTCAGATATGGAACCCATGATCCCCCTCACGTACGTGCTACCGGCGCTGCGGGAACTCGAGTGTCGCGGGCATCACCGCGAAGCATTGTACGAAAGGGCGGAGATTCGTGCTCCGCATGTCGCAGAGAATGCACTACCCCTGTCTCAGTTCACGCGGCTCTATGGCGTCACGATGCGCCTGCTCGAGGGCGAAACGAGCCGGCGCTCCGATCGCAGCGTCCAGCCCAAGGAGATCACGGATCTACTCTGCCTCAGCGTGATCAGCTGCCCGACCCTCGAGGATGCGATCGACCGCATCGCAACATACAACCGAATTCTCGAATCCAAAGGGGGAACAATAGAGGTAGTGAGGCACGACAACACCGCAGAACTGGTCATCGATTCGCGACGCCAGCACTCTGACACTGCCGGACTGCTCGTGGACCTCTCCGCGATGGCGTTCTATCTGCAGCTGTTTTCCTGCTTGATCCGCAAGCCCATCCGACTGCTCGGTGCGTCCGTCAAGTATGCACCACCCCATGAACCCATCCTTGCCACGACACTGCTCGGCGTGCCGTTGGCTTACAGGGCACCACGCAACCGGATGCTCATTTCATCAAGCTTCCTGACGCAGCCAATCGTGCAATCGGAACACGAAATGACACGTGTGCTGGATCTACTGCCCTTCCCGTTCAGTACTTTCGAACCAGGAGTCGCCTATCTGGACCCGCGCGACCAGATCAGAATTCAACTGTTGAAATCCTTGCGGAACGGTGATCGGCTTCCGAGCAGCCTGCAAATTTCGCGATCGCTATCCGTCAGTCCTGCGACCTTGCGAAGGCGACTGCAGGAGTTGGGCGCGAGCTATGCGAGAATTCGGGCGTCGTGCCAGCGGGAATGGGCCGAGTATCTTCTCACTGCCACGCGCACACCGATACAGGTAATTTCGGCCCAACTCGGCTTCAGCGATGACCGCGCGTTCCGGCGGGCCTTTCGAAAGTGGACCGGGCAATGCCCGATGCAGTTTCGGGCCCAGGCGGAAATCTGATCCGAGCTGGCGTCTTCGATCCTGCACAGCACCGGTGCGCCTCGCGACGCGCGAGCCCCGGGAGCTTGCCGTGAAGCAGCCGACGAATGCGTCCGGCTTGTCTGTCAGAGACGGCGGATTTCCACTCGGGTATCGCGATCGCTCATGCCTGGCTGTCGCATTCCGCTCATCGCCGTGAGATAGGGTTGGCCTCCCGCCAGTTCCAGCGGATTGATGGGGCTCGCCATGACGACGCGGTGACCTGCACCACCTTCATGTTGGTAGTCTTCCCAAGCATGGTAAATCATGACCATTCCAGGGCGGATTGCGGGTGAGATTTTCACGCGCACTTGGAAGCGTCCCACGTCATTGAACACCTCGACGCGATCCCAATCGTTTATTCCGCGCTCCCTGGCGTCTTCGACCGAGACATACAGACACGGTTCGCCGCGCTGCAATCTCAGCATCAAGGGATCCGTCCTGTTGAGCGAATGGATGCTCCAGCGCCCATGGCCGCTATTCATCATGAGCGGATAATCGCCGCCCGCTTTCGGGGACTCCTTGTAAGCAGGCAGTTCCTCGCCGAGCTCCAGGTACCACGGGTGATCGATGTAAAACTGCACCCGGCCGCTCAGAGTCGGCCACGGCAATTTGTCGCGCGTGTGCCAAAGATAGGGTGTCACCGTCTCCTCAGGCGACCAGCTGGTCGCCGAATCATTGATACCCCTGCCGAGGCTCGTCACCGGTGCATAGCCGCGCCGGCTGATTTCCTCCCAGCTGACGCCACCGAGATTCGTCGATTCCTCGATCACGCGCTTGCACAGCTTTTCCAGGTCCGCCCGTCCCAAAGTACCATCGAGCGTATAGGTGTTGAGGCAGTCCTCGAATCGGCGCGCCTCGCCATGCCTGTCCGTGAAGCTGGCAAGCCCGAGTTCCTGTGCGCGCTTCTGGATTTCACTGGCAAGCATCCAGTAGATCTGCCATTCGTCTTTCGATTCACCAAGCGCCGGTACAACAGGTGTGGCCGCGTAGGCGTTCAGCATATTTCCAGAGAAAAACCCGACATTCGGCTTTTCGTAAAACCCGGCCACGGGAAGAAAATAATCCGCCTCACGTGCCGTGGTGCTCATACGCACATCAGTCACAACGACGAGCTCGAGCTTGGGCCACAATACTTCCCGCAACTTGTGCGCTGCGCGAACCCGGCGAAGCGCATTGCCGGCGACCTCGAAGAAGATCTTGGGTGTGTGGTCGCGCGGCGGTTCGAGCCCCTGCCAACCCTTGGACAGGGCTTCATTGATGTAGTCACCGGGCGGGCGTGGAAGCGACGGGTCCCATGGCTGATTGCTGACTTCGGACACGCCACCATGGATGTTCCAGAACAATGTCGCATTCGCGGCAACTTTGGCGTCCACCCAACCTTCGGACAAACCCCTCGCTACCGATCGGGATGCCGGCTGCCCATTGGCGTGGTCGCGAAGAAGTTCGTACCACTGGCGCCGGTTCAGCTTCGCGGTTGCCTTGCGATTGCGCCTTTTTCCAAGGGTGGCGCCCAAGGCATCTGGCGGAATATCCGCTACAGCCGTCACCCAGCCGGCACCCTTGCGTCCCAGATGCCCGGCAAGCACAAAGGCGAGAATCTGTGAGCGCATCATCGCGTCGCCGTGGTGATACTTGCCCAGGGCGTAGCTGCCGACATTGCTCGCGGCGCGCGCTTCGCCGAGCATGCGCGCAAGCTCGCGAATGACCGGCGCCGGCGTCCCGCAGAGTTCGCTCGCCGCTTCGGGGGTATAGGGCGCAATATGCGCCTTCAGGCGCTCGAAAGCCGGCTCAACTTCCACCGTGCCATCCAGCGTTCGGACCTCGAAGCGGCCTTCGAGTGCGGGCTGCAGCCCCTCGAGCTTCAGCGTCTCGGTCGATATCGCCTGCAGCCGATTACGTCGTTCATCCCAGCAATAGAGTTGCTCGGTCGAACCATTCCGCTTGAGATCACTCTCGCGAAGGAAACGCCGGTTGTCGGTACGCACCAGAATCGGCAGATCAGTCTGCTCGCGCAACAGCGACTCATCGTGCCACTTCCGTTCGATGACCTCCCGGGCCAGCGCCAGCGCGAGCGCTGCATCGGTCCCGGGACGCACCGGAACCCAGAAATCAGCGTGCATCGCGGTAGCGTTGTAGTCAGGCGAGATCACCACCAGGCGCGTGCCGCGATAGCGGGCTTCGGCAAGAAAATGAAAATTCGGAATCTGCGTGTAGGCAGGATTTCCGCTCCAGCAGATCAGGAGATCCGAATGAAAATACTCTTCGAGTGAACGCGCAGCGAAGATCGAACCATAGGTGACTGTTGCGCCCTGTTCGTCGTCGCCCAGACCTGTATTGAGATCGAGCACCACACAATCCGTGGCGTCCGCAAACTGCATGCCTGCGCCGAACGCTGCCAGACCGATCAACGCGTTGGTACCCAGGTCCATTGCTATCGAATTCGAACCCTCCCTGGCGAGCACATCCACCACTTTGTCCGCAATCTCACCGATCGCCTGCTCCCAGGAAATCTCCTGCCATTCTCCCGAGCCGCGTGCGCCCTTGCGCTTCAGAGGACGTGTGAGCCGCACGGGTCCCTGCATGAGTTCGCTGTATCCGCAACCCTTCTGGCAACCCCGGGGGTTTGCGTCGGGCATACTACGCTGCCTGGTCGTGTAGGTGGCCGCCTGTTCTTCCCGGATCACCCGTCCGTTACGTACATACACTTCGAAGGCGCAGTGCGCCTGATACGCACAATTGTTGAAATGCGTACTGCGAACCGTGTAATCCCAGGTCCACCGCTTTCGCCAGCGGCTGAGGAAGTCGTCGCCATCCGGGAGCGGCTCATCCTTCGGTGGACCCTTGTATGCAGATGGCTCGCCATTGCCCCGCGATTCGGAAGTCGGCGACTTGCCGCCCGACGTTCCAAGAGCCGCGGCTCCCGCTGCAACTCCCGAGACCTTCAGGGCTTCGCGTCGTGTGAGCGTCGCCGGCTCACTCGTCGTGGTGCGCGTTTCCTTCATTGCCAACTCTCCCGGACTCGGGCTTCACCCAGCGAATTGTGGACGGATCGCGATCGAAGCCGCCGAGCATTTCGGTCCACTCGATCGAGACCAGTGTCTCGATCAGCTCGGATGACTCTCCTTCGCGAGTCTTCTTCATTTCGCCCGCGAGCGTATCGAGGGCATCGATCCCCGCCTGACCGAAGAGTGAGCGCAGATAATCCTCCGGAATTCGGCCGCGCTTTGCATCGAAGTGTCCGTGCTCATCGATCGCTGCGGGAGAAAGCGGCGGAATGTAGAAGACATTGGGGATCGTGCCGTACTCGGGATGCAAGGGCACCGCAACCTTCCACCGCTCCACGAGTTTGTGGACCGCCGAACTCTCGACATCCTGGAATCCGAAGAAGCGCGCCCGCCCCGGACACTGGCGCGTGCACGCCGTTGCCACCCCTTTCTCGACGCGCGGCAGGCACATGATGCACTTGTTGGCCACCTGGCTTTCGAAATTGAAATATATCTTCTTGTAAGGGCATGCCTCCATGCAGAACCGGTAACCCTTGCACCAGTCTTCATTGACGAGGACGATGCCGTCCTCTTCGCGCTTGCGAATCGCTCCGCGTGGACAGGCTTCCACACACGCCGGATGCGTACAGTGGTTGCACAGGCGAGGGAGATAGAAATAGAAGGAATTAGGGTACTCTCCACCCCCCTGGTCCTCGTCCCAATTGGGCCCCCACGTGGGTTGTTCGCCCTCCACGCGTAGCTGCGCCTTCGCACCCTTGCCACCGAAGAACACTTCCTGGTGATTGAACTTCCATGCCTCACCGAACTCCCCTTGCTTCGGAATTTCTCCGGGCCTGGCCTCATGGTCGGACGCGAACCCTCCGCCCATTTTCTCCCAGTCGCGTGGCGTGCCGCGACCCGGCATGGTGTTTACCGTGTTCCACCACATGTGCTCTCGCCCTTCATCCCCGGTCCAGAGCTGTTTGCATGCGATCGAACAGCTGTGGCAACCGATGCACTTGTTGAGATCGATGACCATTGCCAGCTGACGTAGTGGTCTCACGACCTTGCCGTCGATCTCGCGCCCGATCTGACCGGCTCGACCCTTTGGATTCATGCCTTCCACCCTCCAGCGAGGTGCGACTCATTCGGGAGAACGTGCCTTCGATGCCCGTCGAGTCTGCTCCCCACGCCCGACGAGAACAATGCGGGGTGCGCGAAATCCGAATGATCGACCACGGTCAGAAATCCATCCGCACATCCAGGCCGTAGCGACGTGGTTCAGAGTAGTTGACCCCGCCGAATCCCAGACTGCCGAAGTCAATACCGTAGCCGACGTTTTCGTGATCGGTAAGATTGTCTCCCCACAGCGAAATTTCCCATGACCCGCTGCCGAATGGCATCCTCGATAGCGCCAGCCGCGCCCGCAGGTTTTCTGTACCAGGATCCTTCACCTGCTCGTTGAATACGCTGACAAAGTCGAGTGGGTTGAAGTATCTCTGGCCGCTTTTCGACCAGTCGAGCCGTGCCGAGATCTCTCCGGCGCCCACCGGAAAGGAATACTCCGCGCCCGCATGCAGGCTGTCCTTGGCAACGTTTATGAAGCGTGCTTCGTGCGCGACGTTGCGCAGCACATCCGTGACCGGATCCCTGAACATGTATTCGTCGTACTCCGGATCCGTGTAGCCGAATGCAGCGTCCACCTTCAATCCTTCGGCGATGATCGCTTCTATTTCCAGCTCGAATCCCCTGATGGTGGCGGCACCTGCATTCTCCACGATCAGGCTCAGGCCCTGTGTGCCTGCCCGGAACACGGGTACCTGCAGATCCTTGTAATCGGTCTGATACAAAGAGAGATTGGTGCGCAATTTGCGATCGAACCACTCTGCCTTCAGGCCCAGCTCATAGGCCGTCGCCTCTTCCGGTTTGAAGCTGGAAAGCACATCGGAGCGCGGCGAAAAGCCGCCGGCTTTGTAACCGGTCGAAACGCGCGCAAAGCCCATGACGTCGTCGGTGAATGCGTAATCTGCCGAGGCGAGCCAGGAAGTGCTCGAAAAGTCCCTGTCGCCCCGGGCGGGATACGCCACGGAAAAGAACTCCTTGCTGTCCCGCGAGTAGCGCAACCCGCCTGTCAATTCGAGCCGTCCGTCGAGCCGCGCAGGCCGGTAGCTCACCTGGCCGAACCCGGCGGCTGTGGTGGTCTCGCCCCCGAAGGCCTGGAGGCCAGCCAGGTTCATGCCCGCCTGGCCACCCGGCAACACAAACGTGAATCGCTGATGGTTGTATTCTGCTCCGCGCTCGTAGAAATAGAAGACCCCGGCGATGTAGTTCAGGGCACCGGCATTGCCGAAGAGGTGCAATTCTTCGGAGTACTGGAACTGCCTTTGCGGCGAATGGAATTGGGAGTAAGGCCCATAGAGGTCTCCTATGCCGGGTGTAAAAGTCACCGGATCCAGCACGACACCGCGCATCACACCATTGCCGGTGAGGACACCAATTGTGTCCTGTTCAAAGGAGCGATATGAGCTGATCGCCTTGAAATCGAGGTTATCGTTGATTTTCGCGTCAATCGTGAGGTTGTGCCCGACCGTTTCGGCACGAGAGCCGTATCTTCCGTCGAAAGACGCCTGCTCGCCTCGGTCGAAGCGATCTCGACGCACAACGAAGGGCGCCCCACCAAAGGATGGCGAACGGCCATAGTACGCTGCGGCATCTGCGGAGGCCGCCGTGAGCTGAAAGAAGTCCGATACGCCGTTGCGTCTGTTCCAGTCGAGCGTGTAGGACACGCTGACACGATCACCGACATTGCCTCCGAGGCCAAACCAGACCGCATTGCTGTCGAGCGCGCCCGGATCACGGTCACCTGGCGCGAGCGTATTGTCGAAAAAACCATCGCGCTCGCGATGCAGGAAAGCAATCGTAGCCTTGACCGATGACCCGAAGAGCAAGCCGGTATCGAGCCGCGTTCGCGTATACCAGTCGTTGAATCTCCCGTAACCGAGCTTTTCCTCCAGGCCAAACTCGTCGGCCGGCTTCTTCGAGATCAACTGGACCGCGCCGCCGATCGTGTTGCGCCCGAACAAGGTCCCCTGCGGACCCCTGAGAACCTCGATACGCTCGAGATCAACCAGATCGAACACCGCGCCCGCCGTTCGCGCCACGTACACACCATCCAGATAGAGCCCGACTCCCTGTTCACTGGTTACTCCGGGTTCCGTCTGCCCGATGCCCCGTATCTGGATGGCGGTCGAGGTCGTGCTGGAGGGTTCATGGGCAATCACCAGGTTGGGAACCAGTTCCGAAATGCGACTGACATCCCGGATATTCATCTGATCAAGGACCGCACCAGTCACGGCAGTTACCGCCACCGGCGCTTTCTGGATGGACTCCTCCTGCCGCCGCGCAGTGACAGTCACTTCCACAAGGCCGTTTTCATTGTCCCGAGGCTCGACACCCTGGGCAGCGGCAAAACCTGCCGAGAGAAGCATGCCACCTGTTCCAAGAATCACTTCCGCAAGAATCACAAAGACACGTTTGCTGATCATGGTGCGTCCCGAAGTACTCCGGTCGTAGGGAAAGGATGTTCGGCGTCTCAGCGACGCCCTGCCTGATGCTGTTGATGAAGCTCACGCCAGCGCGCCAGCATTGCCCGCATCTTCATGGGATCGTAGATATCTTCCTTGAACCGCCACTGATTCGAACCGGCGTACTTCATGCGGCTGAACGTCCGCATCTGCAGCACCTCGCCGTTGCCCGGATCTTCCATCTGGTCGAGGCTCTCGTAGACAACCCAGCCTCGCTCCGGGTCGATCACACGCCAGTTGACCTCGAATGGTCGCATGTGCCGATTGGGATAAATCGTGGCCAACCCATTCAGCCAGTTCGTCACCGCGGTTCGGCCCCGCAGCTCTTCTTTCCAGCCCTGGTCGAACCCGAAGCCGAGCTCCCGGTACACGACATCTTCCGTGAACTGTGCTGCCTGCTCCTCCGGCCGACGCCCCGAGCGCGCGCGAAGACACGCGTTCACGTAAGCATCGAAGGCCGCTTCCAGTTCTTCGCGCGACCAACGGCGAGGCACTTCCTCTTCGCTGTCCACGAGATGCAATCCCCAGTTCATGTCCAACGGCGGCAACGGTATGTCGTTCGCGGCGGCCTTTTCGCGTGTCCGCAGCCAGTGCGCCATCATGGTTCGCATACGCAACGGGTTATAGATGTCCGCCTCATACCGCCATTGCCGGTTTCCACCGTAGATGAGATGCGAATACGCCTTCTCCTCGAAAACCTCTCCCGTTCCGGGATCAAGCATCCGGTTGCGCCATTCGCACACGGCCCAACCGCGCTCTGCGTCCACGATGTACCAGGGAACGGGGTAGTACTTCATCGAATCCTGAGGCGGCACGGCATTGTGGCTGTCCATCCATGCGCGAACAGCACCCAAGCCGCGAATCTCCTGATCCCATCCGTTGTTGAAGCCAAATCCGAGGTCGTGCCAAACGACGTCTTCCGTGTAGCACTGGTACCAATCCGAAAGATCCCGAGGCTCCGACGCGAAGCAACGGTCGGTCACCCTTCGCAGATGAAGAAATGCATCATTGAGTTCCGCTACAGACCACTTGCCCATCGCAAACTTGCCCCGCTCTCGTTGATTGACGGAACCTAGCGTACTTCCGTGCACCCGCACACCACAGGACCAACGCTGATCATTGTCCGGACCAATCCGCTCACCGCCACCAATCGGGCTTCCCCGATGGCTCGATCCAGGCGTTTCGCCGATAGAATCGAAGCCTGACGCATTCGAGCGAAGTGCGGAGCAGCGCGATGACCGCTCCACAGAGAGCCTGAATGTGCGCCGATGATTCGCCGCAGATGCGCAATCGCTCGTCACGACCACGCGCACTGATGATCACGCAACAATTATGGAGGGCCAGTGATGTCGGATGTCTCGAGTAACCTGCCTCTGCTCGGCAAGTCTGCGTTGATCACCGGAGGCTCCGGCGCGATCGGTTCGGCGAGCGCGGCAGCGTTGTTGCGCGACGGTTGCTCGGTGACGTTATTGGCCCGACGACAGGACGCCCTCGAACGTACGCGTTTGCGCCTCGCTTCGCTCGCGCCACATGGCGTGGAAATCAGGCTCGTGTCTGGCGACGCGACGGTGCGTGCAGACGTTGAGAGGGCAGTTGCGGCCGCGAGTGAGCTCAGCGGTGCTGTCAACGTATGCGTAGCCACCGTGGGGGGAACGACGTGCCGCCCGTTGCTGCTGCACGATGAGAAGACCCTCATGGACGAGATGGCTCTCAACGTGCAGTCGGCGTTTCTCGTCATTCGACATTGCACGCCGAGCATGGTTACTGCCGGTGGGGGCAGCATTGTGCTCATTTCTTCGGAGGCAGCGACGATGCCCCCGGAGTGGTTTGCAATCTATTCCACCGCGAAGGCAGCCGTTGATGCACTAGCGCGCGCCAGCGCCCAGGAATTGGCACGCTTTCGGATCCGGGTGAATACGGTCAGGCCCGGCCTGACACGTGCCGAGTGTTCGGACTTCTTCTTCGAATCGGAAGAGAACATCCGCTGGGCAACCAGTCGCTATCCACTGGCTCGCCTCGGGGAGCCCGAGGATATTGCAGCGGCGGTGCGTTATTTCGCCGGCCCCTGGTCATCATGGGTAACCGGACAAAGCCTCTCCGTCAGTGGTGGCTCCGAGCTTCGATCGCCGCTCGATTTCACGGGGCTGCTGGCGCCGCTCTATGGCGCAGAAAACGTCTCCAGGATCATGGCGGGAGAGATTCCGACGGGGCAGGAGCGATAGCCATCCATCTGAATACCATGGCCGGGGATCTGGTCGAATCATTCGCCGAGCCGCATTTCCCGGCGAAAGTTGCGGCATCGCAGGTACGGAATGCGGCACCCGGACCGGACGGCAGCGCCGTCTACGCGCTCGATGCCGCTCACCGCACTTACGTGCCCAGGAGTTGAACGATGCTTGCGAAACGAGTCGATGTGGGTGCGGACGCACTCGGGGATCCCGGGGCATCGATGTGGGAGCGCTTCCCGGCGCGCAAAGTGGCGCTCGTGCCGACGCCGGTGGGCATGCAGCCCTCGAAGTACATCCTGGCGAAGTGGCGCGATGGGGAGTTCGGGCATACGAGCGCGGCGGGGCTGCAGGCGGCTCACAATGGCCAGGAGCTCGCCTTTCGCCTCGAGTGGGAGTGCCAGAAGTCGGTCACCACGATCAATGACAACGATCAGTTCGCCGACGCCGCGGCGTTGCTCTTTCCGCTGACGGAAGACGCGCCGCTCATCATGGGCATGGAGGGCGCGCCGGTGAACATCTGGTACTGGCGTGCGGACCGGTCAAAGATGGGGCTCAACAATGTGGCCGACGGCATCGGCACTTCGCGCCTGACCAGCTCACCCTTGATCACGACGCAGGGCGCGCACGCCGACGGGCGCTGGACACTGGTGTTCCGGCGTGCGCTGGCCGCCGCGTCCGACGCGCCCGCGACCGGCAATGTGGCGAAGTTCGAACCGGGCAAGGATTACCGCCTCGCGGTGGCGCTCTGGAGCGGCGCGAACTCCGAGCGCGCGGGCCTCAAGGCTTATTCTCCCGTGTGGGTGGAACTTACCCTGGAAAAGTGAGACGCCGGGTCAGCGCCCCTCGAAATAAGCGCGTCGCAAGTCCGCCTTGAGCACCTTGCCGGCGGGATTTTTCGGCAGCGGCTCCGCGCGCACGACGATGCGCGATGGCACCTTGTACGAAGCGAGGCGTTCGGCGACGAACGCCCTGAGCCCGGTTTCGGTCGGGGCTTCGTGCGGGGACGCGCCGCCTGCCGGCACGACGACGGCCGCCACGGCTTCGCCGTGCACCGGGTCCGGGATCGGCAGCACTGCGGCCTCGGCCAGTCCCTTGTGCTGCAGCAGGCAGGACTCCACCTCCGCCGCCGAAATCTTCTCGCCCGCGCGATTGATGACGCTCTTCAGCCGGTCGATGACGTAGAGATACCCGTCCTCGAGATAGCCGACATCGCCGGTGCGCAGCCAGCCATCCTGCAGCACGGCCGCGGTCGCCTCCGGATCTCCCCAGTACTCGCGCATCACCGGCACGCCGCGCAACCGGATCTCGCCCGCCTCGCCGTCCGGCAGGACCCGGTCATCCGGATCGGTAATGCGCAACTGGATGATCGGCGAGAGCGTGCCGGAGCAGCCAGGACGTGCGCGAAAGCCCTCACCGGAAATGGCGGATGCGACCCCGCTGGTCTCGGTCATGCCGAAGCCGATGCCCGACATCGAAGGCCCGAGGCGATCGAGCACCTCGTCGATCAGCCGCTGCGGCAATCCGGCGCCGCCGAAACCGATGCCGGCAAGCGTCGCGCGCATCGCGTCGTAATCGAAGTCCGGGTGCTCCACGATCTGCATGACCATCGTCGGCGCACCGTTGAACTGTGTCACGCGATGCTTCCTGATCAGCGCGATCGCCTCGGCCGGGTCCCAGCGCCGCATGAACACCAGCCTGCGGCCGTTCACGAGCGAGCTGAGGAGCTGCGCATGCAGGCCGCTCACGTGGAACAGCGGCACGACGGTGAGCGTCGTGGGCGGCAGGGCGCGACGCATCAGCTCCTCGATGATGCCCGGTGACGACATGGCGGACATCGCGCCGATGTAGTTGATGTTCATGATCGACTGGCACAGCGCGAGGTGCGTCGTCAGCACCGCCTTCGGTTTGGCCGAAGCGCCCGAGGTGAACATCAGGAGCGCGGGATCGTGCGGCCCCACCTTCACGGGCGGCGGCCCCTCGCGCGCAGGTTTCACCAGGTCCGTCCACGCATGCACGCCGCTGCCGGGAGGCGCAGCGGCCCCGCAGAGCACGACACCGGCATCGAGCGATTTCCAGTCGCCGCCCAGGCGCTCGAACCGCTCGGCATCGAGGATCAGCGCGCGCGGCCCGACCGTCGCGCACGCACCCAGCAGCTCATCGTGCAACCCGAAGCTGTTGAGGGGCGCCGGCACGGCGCCGGCCAGCGCGACGGCGAGAAATGCCACCGCCCATTCCGGGCGATTACGCATCGCGATGGCGACCCGGTCCCCCTGCCCCACGCCGAGCTTTTCCCTGAGCGCCCACGCCAGCGCATCCGCCTCGGCGAACACCCGCGCAAAGCTCCAGGTCTCGCCCTCGTGGAAAATGAAAGGATCGTCGCCGAAAGTTCGTGCGCCATTGATCAGTTCCGGCAGCGTCGCCTTCGCGTGGCGATAGGCGACGAGCTCCCGCCCGCCAATTTCGATTGCGGTCAACTCGAACGGCGCGCCCGGCGCGGTCAGTTTCTCGCGCAATCCGGCGAGCGTACGGGTGATGTCATCCAAGCGAATTCCCCCTCGGGTTCCGGCCGACCTCAGAATCCCCGCAGTATTGCGTAGCGGTCGCGATGGAAGGCGCCATCGCCGAAGGCCTGCTGCAGCACGCGCGCATGCTTCAGGAAGAGGCCGATGTCGAGCTCGTCGGTGACGCCGACACCGCCGTGCATCTGCACGGCCTCGTTGAGCGCCTTCTCGCCGAGGTCCGACGCGCGCGCCTTCGCGAGGCTCGCGAGCGCGGCCGAGTCCTGCGCGCGCGCGTCGATCGCCTCGAGCGCCGCGGCGATGCAGCTGCGCAGCAACTCGATCTCGACGTGCAGCCGGGCGCAGCGATGCTGCAGCGCCTGGAACGACCCGATCGCGACATCGAACTGCACCCGCTGCTTGAGATAGGCGATCGTGCGCTCGAAGGCTTCGGTGATCACGCCCAGCAGTTCGGCGGCGACGCACACCCGCGCATGATCGAGCACGGGCTCGAGCACGTTCGACGCGGTATCCGGTGCACCGAGCAGCGCGTCCTCCCCGAGCTGCACGCGCGCGAGACGCACCCGCGCGGCACCGCGACTGTCGATCAGCCACGTGCGATCGATCTGCACGCCTTGCGCCACAGGATCGACGAGAAAGAGGCCGAGGCCCGATCGATCGCCCGCCGAACCGGCGGTGCGTGCGACGACGATCAATCGATCCGCGACATGGCCGTCGAGCACGAACTGCTTCTCGCCCTCGAGCCACCAGTGTCCCGCCTCGCGCCAGGCCCGCAGCGCCACCTGCCTCGGGTCGTGGCGTGGTGTCTCCTCGAGCGCGAGGGCGAACAGCGCCTCGCCAGAGGCGATCTTCGGCAGCCAGGCCTCGCGCTGCGCCTCAGACGCTGCCTCAGTGAGCAGGCCCGCG
>JABAQN010000029.1 GCA_019187495.1 Steroidobacteraceae bacterium | reverse complement strand
CGGCGAGCAACCGCGAGAGCGCCGCGGGACGCGGCTTCTTGCCGCTTTTCAGGTCATTGACGCGGTAGAGCGCGGCCGCCGTGATCTCCGCGGTCGCGCGCGCGAGCCAGTAGTCGTCGAGTTCACTCGCCGCGGGGCGCGCGAGCGCGAACGCCGCGCCTGCCATCCGCGTCTTCGCGAGCGCAGCCACGCCCGAGTGGACCGCGCGGCGCCAGGCCTTGCGGGTGAGTTCGGAACGCTTGCCCTGGCCGACGAGCAGGACACGCGAGGCGCGCAGGCCGGAAAGATCGGTGAGCAGCAGCGTGTCGCCGTTGCGTGCCGCAAAATCGCCGCGCCGGGTCAGCGCCGCGATGCGCCCGCCACAGGCCTGGTCGATCCTGCGGGTCTCGTCGGGCAGTTCGCCGCCCTCGAAAACGCCTGCCACGAGGCAGTCGACATTGATCCGGCTGACATCCCCGTTCCATACGTCGAATCGCATCATTGGGTCTCCCGCCATGGGCCTGCGCCGCGTCACTCGCCCCATTGAGACGCGAAGCGGTCTGATTTACCTTAGCTCCGGTCCGCCGTCCCATCCCATTTCTGGTGTTTTGGCATCGATTCGGGTGTTGCAAATGGGTGCGAAAGCGGTGCGTTAGTGTAACCGAAGTCGTGTCAGGCGGACCTTGCGGCGTCTCGATCGCTATATCCTGAAGGAAGTCGTGCTGGCGTGGCTCGCGGTCACGGGCGTGCTCCTCGCCATCCTGCTCACGAACCAGGTGGCGGCCGTGCTCGAGCGCGCGGCCGACAACCAGTACCCGCGCTCCGCCGTCCTCACGCTGATCGGACTCTCGACGGTGCAGAACCTGCCCGTCGTCGTGCCGATCGGCCTGCTGCTCGGCGTCGTGCTCGCCTTCGGGCGGCTGTGGCACGAAAGCGAAATGACGGCCGCACAGGCCTGCGGCGTCGGCCTCGCGCGCATCTATGTGCCGATCACGGGTCTCGCGCTGGTCGTGACGGCGTGCCTCGCATGGCTCACGCTCGATCTCGCGCCGCGGGCCGCGGAGCATGCTTATGCGCTGCGTAACGAGGCGCTGCGCTCGGGCCAGTTCTCGGCGATCGTGCCCGGGCAGTTTCGCAGCTTCGGCGGCGGCGGGATCGTGATCTATGCGCGCGGCGCCGCGCCCGACGGGACGCTCGATCGCGTCTTCATCAAGCGCTCGCGCGGCGAGGCGGTCGAGGTCACGCTGGCGGCGCGCGCGAGCCACGCCATTTCGGCCGATGGCACGCTGCATACCATCACGCTCTACGACGGTGTCCGCTACGAGGGGATTCCCGGTTCCTCGCGATTTCGCATCATGCGCTTCGCCGAGCAGGTCCTGCCGGTGCGGCTGCCCGATCTCGCGCTCGGCCGGCAACGGGTCGAAGCCGTGCCGACCCGCGCACTCCTCGCGAGCCGCGCGAGCGCCGATCGCGCGGAACTGCACTGGCGGGTGGCGCTGCCGCTGATGGCGATCACGCTGACGCTGCTCGCCGTGCCGCTGAGTCGCCTGCGTCCGCGGCAAAGCCGTTATTCGCGGGTCTGGATCGCGGTGCTGATCTATTTCCTCTACTCGAACCTCGCGTCCGCCGGCAGGGTGTGGATCGAGCGCGGGGTGGTGCCGGAATGGCTCGGCCTCTGGTGGGTGCACGTCGCGCTGATCGCATTCGCGCTGCTCGTGATGGCCGTGCCGCGCGTCGCGGCGCGGTTGCGCTATCGCGCGGAGGCGGCCGCGTGATCCTCGATCGCTACATCCTGCGCACCGTGTTCGGCGGCGTCGCGCTCGTGCTGTCGGTGCTGGTGGCGCTCGGCGCGCTCTTCAATTTCATCCAGCAACAGGACGATATCGGCGTCGGCACCTATCGCACGCTCGACGCGATGTTCTATGTCGTGCTCGGCCTGCCGCAGCTGATTTTCGAGATGCTGCCGATTGCGGCATTGATCGGTGCGCTGCTCGGGCTCGGCGCGCTCGCGCGCGGCAGCGAACTCACCGTGATGCGCGCCTCCGGCATTTCCATCGCGCGCGTCGCGCTGTCGGTGGCGATCGCGGGCATCGCGCTGATGGTGGTCGCGGTCGGGGTCGGGGAGTACCTGGCGCCGCCGATGCAGAAGCTCGCGCGCCAGATGAAGGCCTTCAGCAAGTTCGACAACGTGAGCTTCGCCGGCCGCGGCGGCGCCTGGGTGCGGGACGGCGACCTCGTGCTGAACGTCGCCCGCCAGTCGGGTGCCGAGGAGTTCGGCGGCATGCTGGTGTTCGAGCTGACCCGCGACCACCAGCTCGCCGCCATCGGGCGCGCGCCGCGCGCGCATGCGGCGCCCGGCGGCGAATGGCAACTCGAGGATTATTCCGAGTCGCGCTTCGCGGGTGATTACGTCAGCGGGCGGCGTGCCTCGACGCGCATCCTTCCCGCAGGCGTCGGCAGCGGCTTCCTCGGGCTTGCGATCAGCGATCCGAATGCGATCGAGCTGCGTGCGCTGTGGCCGGTGATCCGGGGGCTCGCCGGCAACGGGCAGGACGCGCGGATCTACGAGTTCGCTTTCTGGTCGCGTGTCGCCCGCACGTTCGCGATCGTGTTCGCGGTGCTGCTCGCCGTGCCGTTCGTGTTCGGGCCGCTGCGCTCATCGGGCACCGGCGCCCGCACGACGATCGGGCTGATCATCGGCATCGCCTTTTTCCTCGCGCAGCGCATGCTCGAGAGCGGCGCCATCGTGTTCGATGCGCCGCCGATGCTGCTCGCCTGGGCCCCGACCCTGTGCCTCGCGCTGGTGGCGCTCGTGCTGGTCGCGCGTACGCGCTGACGATCAGGTGAAGTCGGAGAGCGGGCGGAAGAGCGCGTCGTATTTGTAGCGCGGAATCTCGAACTCGTGCCCCGCGAGGCGTCGTTCGAGCGCGGCGGCCTCCTTCGTCACGGCCGCGCCCGTGCCGCGCGCCGTGCCGCGCAGGAAGCGCCGATCGCCTTCGGCGCGTCCCCGGAGCTCGACCTCGAGGCCGTCGAACGTGCGCAGCGTCACGCGCGGCCCGGCGGCGGCATCGCCCGCCGGTGCGGCATGCACGTCCTCGACATGCAATCCGGCCAGCATCGCCGCGACCGGCGTCACGCCGTCGGGCGAGCGCTGGGTCTTCCCCTTGGGGAGCGCCTGCAGCGCGAGCGCCGCGGTCGCCGCATCGCGGCTGGCGCGCCATGCCGGACCCGCCTGCGGCGTCACCGCGACGGACTGCACCCGATCGGCGACGATGTCGGCGAGCGCCGTGTCGATCCAGTATTTCGGCTCCGGTTCCACCTGCAGTTCGGGTGAGGCGAGCAGGCTCTGCGCCGTGCCCGGAACGCGCACGAAACTGCCGACGCTGCCGACATTCTTGCCGACGAGCAGCGAGAAGGCCTTTCCGGGCGTGACGACTTCGACGAGCGTACCCGCCGCCGTCGGGCCCGCGTCCTCGACGCCGAGCTGGCCGAAATGCGCGGGATTGCGGGTCTTCTCCTCGATCACTTTCAGCTGCGCGAGACCGAGGAGGAGCTTGCGCAGTTTCGCCGCGTCGGCCGCGTAATCGCGCTCCCTGACGAGCCAGCCCTCGCCGCTTCGCGCCAGGGTGGTCGTGACGCCTTTCGATGTGATCCGCACGCTCGTGACCGCGTCGAGCTTCGCCTCGAGGCCGGGCAGGACCCGGCTGCCGACCGGTCCGCGCGCGGGCGACGCGTCGCGGGTGGACAGCCAGAGCGCCGCGGCGATCACGACAACGGCGATCACCGCGAGCATTGCGAGGCGGCGGGGCGTCATCATGGCCGTGATGACCGCTGCACGAGCAGGATCGCGGCCTGTCGCTTGCGCCGCCACACGGCCACCGCGAGCGCGAGCAGCGCGAATAGGGCGGGCACGACCACGATGTTCAGGATCTTGATCTCGTTGCCGAGGCGGCGGATGTCCTGGTCGAGGCCGAGGCGCACCTCGCGCAGTTCCTTGCGGATGCGCAGCTTCTGCGCTTCGAACCGCTCGATCTCCTTCGTTTGCTCGGGCGTGAGGATGAGCCCCGACTGGTCGGCCCGCTGCGATTGCAGCGCGCCGAGCTTGCTTTCCGTGGCGGACAACTGCTGCTCGAGTTCCTGTTCCTTCACGCGCAGGCGGCCCTCCGCATCGCGTCGCAGCGCTTCGACGCGCTCGAACGGACGCGTGAAGCTCGCCCGCCCGCGCACGCTGATGAGGTCGTTGCTGCCGGCGAGGTTGTCGAGCGCGTTCCAGACGAGATCACCGTTGTGTGCCCACGCCTGCTTCGCACGCGGTCCGAAGAACGAGGCGGGAACATCGCGCAGCCAGAGGTAGTCCGCGAGCATGTCGGTATCGGCGAAAATGATCAGGTTGAGCGGCTTCGCGGATTCCCTGAGCGGCCCCGGGCCCTTCGGGAAGGCACTCTTAACGTTGCCGGTGACGCGTGCCGCCAGCGTGTAGCGCTGGCCCGTCGGCTTGAAGCCGTCCTGCAGCGTCGCGGGATCGAGCAGCATCGCGAAGCGCTCGGCCGGCAGGATGCCCGCCTCGTTGCTCGATTGCAGCAGCGGCGTGAAGGTGGTCGTCGCTCCCTTCACCGGCTCGATGTGACCCGCGGTCGCGAGGTTGACGCTGTCGAGGCCGTTCGTCACGACATCGCCGGCATCGAGGCTCTTCGCATCGAGGCCGAGGATGCCGATGTGGCGCGTCGGCGCATCGCCCGCGCGCATCGCCACGGTCATCCCGTAGCGAAGGTCGCCGACCACTTCCTTCGGCTTGAACTCGACGCCCCACGCCGAAAGCAGCGTCGCGAGCTGCGAGCTGCGGTCGAGGCCGGCGGCCGCGAACGGCGTGTCCGCCCCGCCGGCGCCGGGATCCTGCTCGGCGAGCGGATCGACGAAGACCAGGAGCCTGCCGCCCCGCAATGCGAACTGGTCGATCGCTTCCTGCGCCGCTTCGGGCAGCGACTTCGGATGCACGAGCACGAGCACGTCGATGTCCGGGTCGATCTTCGTGAGGGCGGGCGTGAGGTCGCGCACCGTGAAGAGCTGCCCGGCCTGCGCGTAGACGTACCACGGATCGCGTGGCTGGCCGCTCGCGGGGTCATAGCCGCCGCTCATCGGCAGGCTCGACAGCCAGCCGACCACCGGCTTTTTCGTGCGGCCGAGTTCCTGGATCAGCTTTGCGACGTCGTATTCGAGGAACGGCTCCTTCGCCGGATCGAAGAACGCGATCGCCTCGTGGCCATCGGTCGAGTTGGTGCCCGCGAGGCCGAAATAGAAGGTCTCGCCATTGGCGCCGATCGGCACGCCGCGCACGCCGCGCTCGGCGGCGCGGTCCTCGTCTTCGGAGAACGGCTCCGGGTCGATGATCGACAGGCGCAGCTTCCCCTTGCTGCGTGCCGCGAGTTCCTGCAGGAACTCGCGTACCCGCGTGCCGTAGGTGTTGAGCGCCGGGTACTCGCTCGCGGTTTTCGCGCTCCAGTAGAAGTAGAGGTTCACCGGCTCATCGAGCCCGCGGATGATGTGTTCGGTGCCGGGGGCGATCGTGTAGAGCCTGTTCTCCGTCAGGTCGAACCGCAGGCCGCGCAGCAGCCAGGTCGACAGCACCGTGACGCCGATGAACAGGATGCCGAGCGCGAGCAGCGCGCCGCGGCCGAGCAGGATGCGTTGCTTCATGCGGGGCTCACTCCGACTTGCGCACGTCGAGCACGATCGCGGTCGCGATCAGGAAGAAGGCCATGGTCAGCGCGAAGTACACGAGGTCGCGCAGGTCAAGCACGCCCTTCGAGATCGATTCGAAGTGCGTCAGGAACGAGAGCGATGCGATCGCGTCGATCAGTGGCTGTGGCGCCCAGGCGTGGAAGGCGTCGAGCACGAGCGGGAAGCCGGCCAGCAGGAATGCGAAGCACACGACCACCGACAGGATGAAGGCGACCACCTGGTTGCGGGTCAGCGCCGACATGCACGAGCCGATCGCGAGGAAGCCGCCCGCCATCAGCAGGCTGCCGATGTACGCCGCGACGATCACGCCGTTGTCGGGCGAGCCGAGGTAATTGACCGTGATCCAGATCGGGAAGGTGAGCGCGAGCGCGAGCGCGGTGAACGCCCAGGCCGCGAAGAACTTGCCGAGCACCGCCTGCCACAGCGTCACCGGCTGCGTGAGCAGCAGCTCGATCGCGCCGCTCTTGCGCTCCTCCGCCCACAGGCGCATCGAGATCGCCGGGATCAGGAACAGGTAGAGCCAGGGATGGAAATTGAAGAACGGCGCGAGATCCGCCTGGCCGCGCTCGTAGAAGCCGCCGAGGTAGAACGTGAACGCCGCGGCGAGCAGCAGGAAGATCAGGATGAAGACATAGGCGACCGGAGTCGCGAAATAGCCCGCCAGCTCGCGCTTCATGATCGTGACGACGTGGTGCAAGAGCCTCCCTCCCGATACTCAGGCCGTGATGCTGCGGAACACCTCGTCGAGGCGGCCCGCTTCGAGCTCGAGCGATTGCAGCGCGATGTGTTCGCGCGCCGCGAGCGCATTCACCTCGGCGAGCAGCGGCGCGCCGTCCCGCGGCAGCGCCGTGAGCTTCGGCAGCTGCCCGTCGACCTCGACGCCTGCGACCTGCGGCAGCGCCGTGAGCGCCGCGCGCGCCGCGGGCATTTGTTCCGCGCGCTCGAGCCGCAACGTCACCGCATTGTGGTAGCGCGATCGCGCGGCGAGGCCCTGCGGCGTGTCGTCGGCGACGATACGGCCGCGCGCGATGATGATCGCGCGGGTGCAGACCGCGTCGACCTCCTCGAGGATATGGGTCGAGACGACGATGGTCTTTTCGGCCGCCATTTCGTTGATCAGCGCGCGCACCTCGTGCTTCTGGTTCGGGTCGAGCCCGTCGGTCGGCTCGTCGAGCACCAGCACCGGTGGATCGTGCAGGATCGCCTGGGCGATGCCGACGCGCCGGCGAAAGCCCTTCGACAGCGTGTCGATGGTCTGCGCCGCGACGCTGCCGAGGGCGAGGCGGTCGATCACGCGTTCGAGTCGCGTGCGGCGCGCAGCGCCTTCGAGGCCGCGCAGGTCGGCGATGAAGCCGAGGAAGCCGCGCACGCTCATTTCACCGTAGCTCGGCGCGCCCTCGGGCAGGTAGCCGAGCGCGGCCTTCGCCGCGAGCGGCTCGCGCTCGATATCGTGCCCGCAGATGCTCGCGGTGCCCTCCGAGGGGGCGATGAAGCCCGCGATCATCCGCATGGTCGTGGTCTTGCCGGCGCCGTTCGGGCCGAGAAAACCGAGCACTTCGCCCGGTTTGACCTCGAACGAGACGTTTTCGACGGCGGTGATTGATTCGTAGCGCCTGGTCAGCCGCTCGGTCTTGATCATATGGTCTCGTCTGAATGGGCGAGCCGCGAAAAAGTTCCGCAGCGGCCGGCCGGGAGCGGCATTCTGGTGCGGAAGGCGCGGGCGTGTCGAGTGGGGACGGGAAATGGTGCCGGGCTTACGGTTGTTCGGTTATTGCGCCGAAGCGCAATAACCGAACAACCGTAAGCCCGGCACCAGGTCTTTTCAGCCGGCGGTGATGCCTGCCCGGCGTTCGATGCTCGCGCGGTGTTCGCGCAGGATGCGGCGCACTTCGGCCGCGGCCGGCCGCTCCGCGAGGCGCGCGATCAGGTCGCCGAGCTCGTGCCACTGCCGGCCCCAGCCGAGCAGGCGCAGCGCGTCGTCGACGATGCGCGCATCGATCTCTTCCGGGCTCGCGCGGCGCGCCGCCGCCGGACGGGCGGCAACGCGCGGCATCTCGCGCGTGGGCTCCTCGGCAGCGCGTGCCGGCTCGGCCCGTTTCGGGGGCTCCGCGCGTTTCGGCCTTCGTGTCCGCGCGGTCAGCACTTCACGCCGTTCGTTCTCGACCGAGGCGAGCGGAATGAACCGCTCGTTGCCCTGCAGGCCCGCGAGGTTGGCGAGAAAGCCCATCATCTCGAGGGCCTCGAGGAACGCGCGGTCACCTTCGGCGGCGCGCTGCTCGACGATGCGCGACAATGACGCCGCGCGCTCGCGTGCAAGATCGATGATCCAGCGCGCCGGGCGCTCGTGCTTCGGCCAGGGCTGGACGTGCTGGTAGTGCGCGTCGTCGAGCCCGACATAGCGGGCATGCAGTTCGAGGCTCTGCCGCCAGCGTGCGAGCAGGAGCCGCAGTTGCTCCCCGTCAGCGGTCGCTGCGGGCGGGGCATGGGCCCGGCGCGAGGCGCCATTTGAGCGGTCGGCGGTCATGCGCCGACTGTAGCCGCACCCCCGGCCCGTGCCTGCGATCCGCCGCACATTATCTTGTGGCGCTCCCTACGGGATTCGAACCCGTGTTACAGCCTTGAGAGGGCTATGTCCTGGGCCTCTAGACGAAGGGAGCGTCGTGGCATGGCCTGGCCGGAGGGCGCGGTATTATAGGGACCCTGTCTTCCTGCTCAAGTGGAATGTATCACCTTTGAATTCACCTGCCGCGCCCGTGGAATCCCCGGCGCCCCTCGCCCGGGTAGTGCCCCGCGCCGACCACAGCATTTCCCGTGCGCAGATCTCCCCCAACGCGCTGCGCGTCCTGTACCGGCTGAAGGACGCCGGCTTCCAGGGTTTCCTGGTCGGCGGCTGCGTCCGCGACCTGCTGATCGGTCGGACGCCGAAGGATTTCGATGTCGCGACGAACGCGCTGCCCGAGGAGGTCAAGCGCCTCTTCCGCAATTGCCGGCTGATCGGCCGGCGCTTCCGCCTCGCGCACGTGTTCTTCGGCAGCGAGATCATCGAGGTCGCGACCTTTCGCGCGGCGAGCGCGCCGGCGCAGGGCGAGGAGCCGCTCGCGGACCTCGATCCCGAGGAAGGCGAGGGCCCGGAGCTCAGCGAGCCGGAGGAGTTCGACGCCGATGTCGCCGACACGCAGGGCGAGGAGTCGCATGTGCTCGACGAGCACGGCCGGATCCTGCGCGACAATGCCTACGGCACGATCGACGATGACGTCTGGCGGCGCGATTTCACGGCGAACGCGCTCTACTACAACATCGCGGATTACTCGATCTGGGACTATGTCGGCGGCCTGGAAGATGTCCTCGGGCGCCGGCTGCGCGTCATCGGCGATCCCGAAACGCGCTTTCGCGAGGATCCGGTGCGCATGCTGCGCGCGGCGCGCTTCGCGGCAAAGCTCGATTTCACGATCGACCCGCCGGTGCTGGCCGCGATCCACGAGTGCGCGGGACTGCTCGCCGCGGCGCCGCCCGCACGCCTCTTCGACGAGACGCTGAAGCTGTTCCTCGCCGGTCACGGCGCGGCAAGCTTCGCGCAGTTGCGCCGCCTCGGGCTGCTCGAGGTGCTGCTGCCGACTGTCGAGTCTTATTTCCGGCGCCACCCGCACAGCCTCGTCGAGCAATTGCTCGAACGCGGCCTCGAAAATACCGATGCGCGCGTGCGGGAGGGCAAGTCGGTCACGCCCACGTACCTCTTTGCGCTGCTGCTGTACGGGCCGATCGCGCAGGCGATCGAAGCGCTGCCGCCGAACCGCTGGCACGAATCGGGCGCCATTCTCGATGCATGTGATGCCGCCGCTCGCGCGCTGGCGGCGCGCGTGGCGCTGCCTCGGCGCTTCTCGCTCGGCGTGCGTGAAATGTTCGCGTTGCAGCCGCGCCTGGAGCAGCCTCGCGGGCGGCGTGCGCTGCGCCTGCTCGAGCATCCGCGCTTCCGCGCGGCCTATGACCTGTTGCTGCTGCGGGCCGGTCTCGGTCTCGCGCCGCCCGACATGGCGGCATGGTGGACGACATTGCAGGCTGCCGCTCCGGAGGAGCGCGGGCGCCTCGCCGATGCACTGTCGGGAGGCAGCACGCGCGGCGCAGGCGGAACGAGGCGGCCACGGCGCCGCCGGCGCAGCGGCGGCGGAGCCAAGCCCGCGGCATGATCCCCTGGCGGCCGGCGTATGTCGGGATCGGCAGCAACCTCGGCGATTCGGTGCGGCTGGTCGTCGCGGCGTTCGACAGTCTGGCAGCCGCGCCCGGCATCGCGAGCCTCGTGCGCGCGCCGCTCTATCGCACACCGCCGTTCGGCCCGGTCGCGCAGCCGCATTTCGTGAACAGCGCAGCGGGTTTCCTGACGACGCTCGATGCCCGCGCGCTGTTCGCCACGCTGCGCGCCATCGAGCGTGCGCTCGGGCGTGAGCCGGCGCGCGTGCGCTGGGGCCCGCGGACGATCGATCTCGACCTGCTCGTGCTCGGCAGGGAGCGGATTGCGGAGGAGGCGCTGCAATTGCCGCATCCGGGCATCGGCGAGCGCGCGTTCGTGCTGCTGCCACTCGCCGCTATCGCACCGGACCTCGAGATCCCCGGCATGGGCACGGTGCGCGAACTGCGCGACCAGGTCGCCGCGGACGGCATCGAGCGCCTGCCATGAGCGCGCCGGCGTCCCATCGCTACATCGTCGTCGAGGGCCCGATCGGCGTCGGCAAGACGAGCCTCGCGCGCAGGCTCGCGGCGGAGCTCGATGCGAGCCTCGTGCTCGAGCGCGCCGACGAAAACCCGTTCCTCGAACGCTTCTATCGCAACCCGCGCGCCGGCGCATTCCCGGCCCAGCTGCATTTCCTCTTCCAGCGCGCGCAGCAGCAGGCGGCGCTCAACCAGCAGGACCTGTTCTGCGCGGTGCGGGTCGCGGATTACCTCTTCGCGAAAGACCGGCTCTTCGCACAGCTGAACCTCGATGCGGCGGAGTTCGCGCTGTACGAGCAGGTCCATGCACGCCTCGCGATCGAAGCGCCGAGGCCCGACCTCGTGCTGTACCTGCAGGCGCCCGCCGATGTCCTGCTCGAACGGATCGCGAAGCGCCGCATCAGCCACGAGCAGCTGATCGAGCGCGGCTATCTCGAGCGGCTGAACGAGGCCTACGCGCGGTTCTTTCACGCCTACAGCGACGCGCCGCTGCTGATCGTCAATGCCGCCGTGATGGACCCGATTTCGAACCCGGCGGATTTCCGCGAGCTGCTCGCGGCGATCGCCCGCGTGCGCAAGGGTCGCCAGTACTTCAATCCGATGCGCCACGTGGCGATTTAGGGCACACTTCCCCGGATGTACACGCACCTCGAATTGCGCGATTCGGCCCGTGTCCCGGTGTCACTGTCGACCCTCGACAAGATGAAGCGCGAGCGGGAAAAGATCGCGTGCCTCACCTGCTACGACGCGAGCTTCGCGGTGCTGCTCGATATCGCGGATGTCGATGTGATCCTGGTCGGCGATTCGCTCGGCATGGTGATCCAGGGGCACGACACCACCGTGCCGGTCACGATGGACGACATCGTGTACCACTGCCGTGCGGTATCCCGCGGCGTGCACCGGCCGTTCCTGATGGCCGACCTGCCGTTCATGAGCTACCCGTCGAAGGAGCGCGCGCTCGAGAACTCGGTGCGGCTGATGCAGGAGGGCGGCGCCGAGATGGTCAAGCTCGAAAGCGGCGCGGGCCAGATCGAGATCGTCGAGTTCCTCGCCAAGCACGACATCGCGGTGTGCGC
Source organism: Steroidobacteraceae bacterium (assembly GCA_019187495.1). Classification (GTDB taxonomy): domain Bacteria; phylum Pseudomonadota; class Gammaproteobacteria; order Steroidobacterales; family Steroidobacteraceae; genus CADEFQ01. The sequence goes on along the minus strand of JABAQN010000029.1, from coordinate 145,859 downwards.
GCACCTCGGTCTGAAGCCCCAGTCCGTGCACAAGACCGGCGGCTTTCGGGTGCAGGGCCGGGGCGAGCAGGCCGCGCGCCGCATGCTCGAGAGCGCGAAGGCGCTCGAGGCGGCCGGCGCAGACATCATCCTGCTCGAGTGCATTCCGAACGAACTCGGCGCCGAGATCACCGCGGCGCTCGAGGTGCCGGTGATCGGCATCGGAGCCGGGCCCGCGACCGACGGCCAGATCCTCGTGCTCTACGACATCCTCGACATCACGAGCGGGCGCAAGCCGCGTTTCGTCAGGAATTTCATGGAGGGTGCCGGGAACAATCTCGAGGCCGCGCGCGCCTATGTGCGCGCCGTCAGGGACGGCAGCTACCCCGGCCGGGAGCACGGCTTCACCTGACACCATGCAGACGGTCACGCACATCGCGGACGTGCGCGCGCGCGTGCTCGCCTGGCGGCGCGCGGGCGAGCGCATCGCCTTCGTGCCGACGATGGGCAACCTGCACGCCGGGCACATCAGCCTGATCGAACTCGCGCGGCGCCATGGCGGGCGCTTCATCGCGAGCATTTTCGTCAATCCGATGCAGTTCGGCCCGAACGAGGATTTCACGCACTACCCGCGCACCCCGGCGCGTGATGCCGAGATGCTCGCGGCGGCCGGCTGCGACCTGATGTTCATGCCGGACGTGGGCGAGATGTATGCGCAGGGCGCGACGCCGCCGACCCGGGTGGAAGTGCCGGAGATTTCGACGATGCTGTGCGGCGCCTTCCGCCCCGGTCATTTCGACGGGGTCGCGACCGTCGTCGCGAAGCTCTTCAACATCGTGCAGCCGGATGTCGCGATTTTCGGCGAGAAGGATTTCCAGCAACTCGTCGTGATCCGCCGGATGGCGGCCGACCTGTGTTTCCCGATCACGATCATCGGTGCACCGACCGTGCGCGAGCCGGACGGGCTCGCGATGAGCTCGCGCAACCAGTACCTGGCCGAGGCGGAGCGGGCGGTTGCGCCCGCGATCCATGCGGCGCTCGCCGAGGCCGCGAGTGCACTCGCGACCGGCGCGGCGGACCTGGCTGCGCTCGAGCATGCCGGCGCCGCGCGGCTCGCCGCGCAGGGGATGCAGGTCGACTACTTCACCGTTCGTCGCCGGCTCGATCTCGAGCCGCCGGTCCCGGCTGATCGCGAACTCGTCGTGCTCGCGGCGGCGCGGCTCGGCAAGGCGCGCCTCATCGACAATCTGCAGGTCGACCGTAGCGCCACGTGATGACCGCGCGGCCCGCCGCCGGCGGCGAGTTCAATCGGAACCCGCCGCAATCCGCAGCCACAGGGTCCGCCCGGCCTCGTTGACTCGTGTCGTCTGCGTGTATCCGGCGAGCATCGCCCCGCCGCGACTCAAGTGTTCGGCGTGGAGCCGGTCGAAGAGATTGTCGGCGCCGGCGGTGATCGACAGACCGCGTCTCGAGCGCCACGAGACATTCAGCGCCATGGTCGCGAAGCCGTCGGTGCGACCGAGATCCTGGCCGACGACGTCACCCTGGTCGAGCGCAAAGCGTTCCTGGTCGCTCACGGCGCGCGCCAGTGCGCCGAACGTCCATGCTCCGTGCTGGTAGTTGATCCCGAGGCGGGCTTCGAGAGGCGCGATCCGGGCGAGGGGTGCATCATCGGTTTCGTTCTCACCCCGCGTATAGGCGATCGAGCCCGTGAGCTTCCAGCCGCGGCCGAGCACGAATGCGCCATCCACCTCGGCCCCAATCGTCGTCGCGTCGACATTGCGCGTCACGCTCACGCGTCGCATCCCCTTCGGAAACTTCGACTCGACCAGGATGTAGTCGTCGATGCGGCTGTAGAACGTCGCCAGCGACAGTTCGAGCCGCGCCGCGCGGTAGATCAATCCGGCATCGAGCTGAGTCGTCTTCTCCGGTTGCGTGTGAAACGCGCTCACGGAACCGGTGCTCTCGCGGCCGGCCGGGAGCAGTTCCCAGTAGTCGGGGAAGCGCGCAACGTGACCGATGCCGGCGTATATCGTCGCGGGCCGCGTCGCGAGCTCGCGCTCCCAGCGGCCGAACCCGCCGGGCAGCCAGCTCGTGCGCACTTCACCGGCCGTCGGGTTGGCGACCTCTGTCATGCCGAGGGTGATGCGGGCCCGCAGGTCGCGTGCTTCCCAGCGGTCGAAACGTGCGCCGCCCACGATGCGTTGCGACCCGCCGAGCGGCCACACGAGTTCGCCGAACAGCCCGGCATTGCGGAAGCGGCCGTCTTCGATGCGCGCGAGTGTTCCATAGGGGACCAGCGTCTGGTTGGCCGTCGAGCGGATCCTGTGGACGTTCTCCTGTGCGTCGACGCCGACCGTCGCCCGCCGACTCTCCCGCAGTCCGACTTCGAGCGTGACGCGGCCACCGATCGTTCTGCGATCCGGGTTGCTCGCGGCGCGATTCGGCATCATCACGGACGGAGTGAAAGTGCGCAGGGAGTAGTTGTCCATGACATGGTCGATGTAGTTGTAGAAGACCTGCGCTTCGAAGCGGTGGACGGCTGCGCCGGGATGCTCGCGCTCGAGCCGCAGTCCGACGTTGTCGCGCGCGAATTCCGTACCGTCCATTGCCCGATCCGCGTAGGCGGCCTCGCCATCGCTGCGCGCGGCCGTGAGGGCGATACGGGTGTCTGCATCCGGCGTCCAGCCCAGTTCCGCGTTCGCGCTCCATCTCATGTATTCGGCGTGCACGGAGCGCCCGGCGCCGTCTGCGTAGTCGCCCGCTTCGGCTCGCGTGCCGGAAAGGCGCGCCTGGACGGTGTCATTGCCGGCGGCGAAATCGGCGACCAGATCGCTGCGTTCGGCGTCCGCGGCCAGCACACCGGCGTGCCATCGGGTGGCGCGCTCATCGAAGCGTGGTGCGTCGCGCTCGAAGAGCACGGTCGCGGCCGAGTTGCCGGGGCCATGCCGCACGGTCTGGGGGCCCTTGATGATGACGATGCGGTCGTAGCTTTCCGGAAACACGTAGGCGGTCGGGGGATCCATGCGCTGGCCGCATCCGCCGAGGATCTGCTCGCCGTCGAGCAGCAGGTTGATGCGCGAGGCGGCCATGCCGCGAAACACCGGGTCGCCGTCCGTTCCACCCTTGCGGACCACGGAAAAACCGGCCACGGTCTTCAGGTAGTCCGCGCCGTCATGGGCCGGCAGCGGCTGTCGAGGCGCCTTTGCGTTGAGCACCGTCTGTAGCGGCGACTGCATCCGTGGTGCCGTCACGATTACCTCCCGCAGCGGATCGTCGTCGGGCACCTCCCGGACTTCGGCTCGTGCAGGCATGCACAGGAGCAGTGAAATTGTCGCCGTGAGCGCAATCCGCGTGCGCCCGAGGTTGATTGTTCGCATCGAGTTCTCCCGCAGGCGATGCAGGCCGTTGCGCTGCATGCGCCGCGATGGAAATTCATCACCACGCGATTCGCGTGGCACCGGCAGTCCATTGCGATTCAGGGGTCGGTGTGCACGCGGCGGCGCATCCCCCGGCACGCCGATGGCGCCGCGGGGAGGGGAGCAGGACCTGCCGGCGTGCTATGCGACCAGAATGGTCGGGAGCGCAGGCGGCGCCCGGGCGCGATCGGCAACGACGGGCCCGAACCTGCAGTGACGGGATTGAAGATACTGCGGTGACGATGGGCGAGAGGCGGTGGGATCGCCCGGCGTGGTCGGGAAGCTGCCGGGAGCCCAACCACCCGCGAAGGCGAACGGGCACGGCGCGTCACTGCGCGCGTGCCTTGAATGATCCTGAGAATGATCGCCGTGGTGCGCGTGTGCTTCGGGTCCGCCCGTGACCTGCGCCACGGCGGCGAACGACGGCCCGGAGGCGTCTGGGCACAACGTGATGGCGAGGCCAGCGGGCTGCGCCGACAGCATGAACCCCGCGGGCACGATGGCACGCAGCGCGAACAGCGGCAGCAGCCACAGAGCACGGCGACGGACCCGGCAACGATTCATGCGAGGAGGGTGGAGCAGACCATTTCGTCGCCGCCGATTCTATAGTCCGCGCGAGCATTGTCCCCGCGCAACGACCCGCCCGCCCTTGATCTTTGTCACGGCAGGGACGTCGCTGCGTGACGCATCGCGGGAAAGCCGCGCTCGCGCCGATTCAATCGCGGCGCGCCGCGTGCTGCGCGAGCGCCCAGGCGACGTGCTCGCGCACGAGTTCCGGCGCATCGTTGGCGCGCCTTGCGAGTGCGGCGAGCGTCGCCGGAGTCCTGGGCGCATTGCCGAGCGCCACCGCGATGTTGCGCAGCCAGCGCACATAGCCGATGCGATAGATGGCCGAGCCGCGCATCCGCTCATCGAAGTCGGCTTCACTCCACGCGAACAGGTCCACGAGGCGCGGTGCGTCGAGCGCATGTCGTGCCCGGAAATCCGGGTGGTGCGCGTCGCGCGCGAACTTGTTCCACGGGCACACGAGCTGGCAATCGTCGCAGCCGTAGATGCGATTGCCGAGCAGCGGCCGCAGCGGCTCGGGGATCGGGCCGTGCAGCTCGATCGTCAGGTAGGAAATGCAGCGCCGCGCGTCGAGTTCGTACGGCGCGACGATCGCGCCGGTGGGACAGGCCGGAATGCAGGCGCTGCAGCTGCCGCAATGTGCGCTCGCCGGCGGATCGGGGGGCAGTTCGAGCGTCGTGTAGATCTCGCCGAGGAAAAACCAGGAGCCGGCATCGCGCGCGATCAGATTCGTGTGCTTGCCGATCCAGCCGAGCCCGGCGTTGCGCGCCAGCGCCCGCTCGAGCACCGGCGCGCTGTCGACGAAGGCGCGGTGGCCGAACGGGCCGATCCGCGCCTCGAGGCGGGCGGCGAGCTGCGCGAGCGCCTTGCGCATGAGCTTGTGGTAGTCGCGGCCGAGCGCATAGCGCGAAACATAGGCGAGGTCGGGATCGGCGAGCACGTCGAAGGCGCCGCGCGTCGCGGGCGGCCAGTAATCCATCCGGGCCGAGATCACGCTGCGCGTGCCGGGCAACAGCTCCGCCGGTCGCGATCGCTTCGTGCCGTGCCGGGCCATGTAGGCCATTTCGCCGTGCCGGCCGGATGCGAGCCAGCGTTCGAAATGACGCTCGTCGCCCGCGAGATCGACACCCGTGATACCGATGTGCGCAAAGCCGAGCTCGGCCGCGTCGGCGGTCAATTGCCGCCGGGTGGCGGCGGCGTCGAGTGTCGTGGCATCGGGCATGGCACAGGCTCGCGACCAGTATAATCACGCGATGGCCCTTCCCACGGCGATCTACTCGGCCGCGCAGGTGCGCGCGCTCGACGACTACGCGATCCAGACGCTCGGCACGCCGGGCTATACGTTGATGAAGCGTGCGGGCGAGGCGAGCCTGCGCGCGCTGCGCTCGCGCTGGCCGACCGCGCATCGCATCGCGATCGTGTGCGGCGGCGGCAACAATGGCGGCGATGGCTACGTGCTCGCGCGCTTCGCGCGCGCCGCCGGGCTCACGGTGTCGGTGCTCGCGGCCGTGCCGGTGGAGTCGCTGCGGGGCGATGCGCAGCGCGCCGCCGAAGAATTCGTTGCAGGTGGCGGTGTCGTCGCGCCATTCGCGCCCGAGGTGCTCGCGGCGTCGGAGGTGATCGTCGATGCGCTGCTCGGTATCGGGGCTCGCGGCCCGCTGCGGCCCGACACGGTGCGGGTCATCGAGGCGATCAACGCGGCGCGGCGCCCCGTGTTCGCGCTCGATCTGCCCTCGGGCCTCGCGGCCGACAGCGGCGTACCGCTCGGGGCCGCCGTGCAGGCGGAGGCGACGCTGACGTTCGTCGGCCTGAAGACCGGCCTGTTCATCGGCGAGGGGCCCGAGCACGTCGGCACGCTGCAGTTCGATGATCTCGGGATCACACCACCCGCTGCGGCGGAATTTGCGCCGCGGCTGCTGCGCGCGAGCGAATCCGACATCGCGCGCGCGCTGCCGCGGCGGCGGCGCACGTCGCACAAGGGCAGCTTCGGCCACGTGCTGGTCGTCGGTGGCGGCCCCGGAATGCCGGGGGCCGTGCGCCTCGCCGGCGAGTCGGCGCTGCGTGTCGGCGCGGGTCTCGTCACGGTCGCGGTCGCACCCGAGAACGTCGCGGCGATCTCGGCCGGCTGCCCCGAGCTGATCGTCGTCGGGCTCGATGTACAGCAGTTCGCCGGGCTCCTTGCGCGGGCGGATGTGGTCGCGATCGGCCCCGGGCTCGGCCGCAGCGCGTGGGCGTGGGAAGTCCTCGGTGTCACGGTCGCGGCCGGCAAGCCGCTCGTCGTCGATGCCGATGCACTCAACATCCTGGCGGACGATCCGTCGCTGCGGGCGGATTCGTGGATCCTCACGCCGCATCCGGGCGAGGCGGGTCGCCTGCTCGGTGTCGAGACCGCGGCTGTGCAGGCCGACCGGCTCGAAGCGCTCGGGCAGCTCTGCCGCCGCTACGGCGGCACGATCGTGCTGAAAGGCGCCGGCACGCTCGTCGGTCGCGAGGGCGAGACGCCGCAGCTGTGCGAGCGCGGCAATCCCGGCATGGCGAGCGCCGGCATGGGGGACGTGCTGACCGGCGTGATCGCGGGGATCCTCGCGCAGCTCGGGGATCCGCTCGCCGCCGCACGCGTCGGCGTGCTGGTGCACGCGCTCGCCGGTGACACGGCCGCGCGCAGCGGCGAGCGCGGCCTGATCGCGCGCGATGTGATCGGGGAGCTGCGGACCTGGGTCAACATCTGACTTTCACCGCACCCTCGGCCGATGCGATGTCCGGCTTCGGCGCGGCGCTGGCCCGGGCCCTGCCGTTGCCCGGGGCGGCGCCGCTGCTGCTGTATCTTTCGGGAGATCTCGGCGCCGGCAAGACGACCCTGGCGCGCGGCCTGCTCGCGCAGCTCGGCGTCGGCGGGCCGATTCGAAGTCCCACCTACACGCTGGTCGAAGTGCATGCGCTCCCGGCGCTGTCCGTGGTGCACGCGGACCTGTATCGACTCCTGGATCCGGAGGAGCTCGAACCGCTCGGCCTGCGCGAACTGCATGCCCCCGGGTTCCTGTGGATCGTCGAGTGGCCCGAGCGAGCGGGCGATGCGCTGCCGGCTCCCGATCTGCACCTCGCGCTCGCGATCGAGCCGTCCGCGCATGTCGTGCGGTGCCGCGCTGCCACCGGCCACGGCACGCGGTGGTTCGCGGATGCAGTCGAGCTTCTTCGCGTATCTCCTTAATTATCATTGATATTGCCGGCTTGCAGCTTTACATTAACCCGCCATGCGCACCGGGCCGGCCATCATCGCGTTCCTCATTTCGGCCTTGCTGGTGGCCGCGGCGCGTGGGGAGACGGCGCGGGTCGATGAAGTGCGCGCCGCGGTGAGTGCCGAGGGCGCGCGCGTCGTCGTCGGCCTGTCGGCCCCGTCCGCCTACAAGCTGTTCACGCTCGACCATCCCCGGCGGGTCGTCCTCGATCTCGCCGACACGATGCTCGATGCCGGCGTACGCCTGCCGCGCGCGCAGGGCATGGTCACGGCCGTGCGTTCGGGCGTGCAGCCCGGGGGCACGCTGCGGCTCGTGATCGAGACGACGTCGGATGAGGAGCCACGCGTGACGCGTCTGGCCCCGTCGGTGGACGGAGGACATCGCATCGTGATCGCCCTCGCGGGTTCGGGGGAGGCGCAGGGTGCAGCCGCTGCCGGCCCGCCGCGCGCGGTCACGGCGGCGCATGCACCGAAGGCGGGCATGCGCGATGTCGTCATCGCGATCGACGCGGGGCATGGAGGCAAGGATCCGGGAGCGATCGGCCACGGCGGAACGCGCGAGAAGACGGTCGTGCTCGAGATCGCGCGTGAGCTTGCGGCGCGGATCGATCGGGAGCCGGGCATGCGCGCGGTGCTGATCCGCGACGGCGACTACTACATCGCGCATCGCGAGCGTATCCGGCGTGCGCGCGCTGCGAAGGCGGACATGTTCGTATCGGTGCACGCCGACGCGCTGCGCGACCGCGATGTCGCGGGGGCATCGGTCTATGTGCTGTCCGAGCGCGGCGCGACCGACGAGGCGGCGCGCTGGCTCGCCGAGCGCGAGAACGCGGCCGACCTGCGCGGCGGCGTGTCGCTCAGCGACAAGAACGACGTGCTCGCGACGGTGCTGCTCGACCTGTCGCAATCCGCCAATATCTCGGCGAGCATGCAGGCCGCCGAGCGTGTGCTCGACTCGTTCGACGGCGTGATCCCGGTGCGCAAGCCGCGCGTGCAGCAGGCGGGCTTCCTCGTGCTGAAATCGCCGGACATCCCGTCGATGCTGATCGAGACGGCCTACATCACCAACGCCTCGGATGAGCGGCGGCTGCGCAGCGATGCGCAGCAACGCAAGCTCGCCGATGCGATCGTCGAGGGCGTGCAGAGCTACTTCACGCGCAATCCGCCCGACGGGACGCACTTCGCCGAACTGCGCCGCCTCGCGGCCGCCGACTGAGCCAGGCGCTGGTGCCGGGTTTTCGGTTGTTCGGTTATTGCCCCGGGCGGCAATAACCGAACAACCGAAAACCCGGCACCAATTCCGTAGAATCGGCGCATGCCGATTCTTGTCCTCGCCGGTGAACTCATCGACCAGATCGCCGCGGGCGAGGTCATCGAGCGGCCGGCATCCGCGGTCAAGGAGATCGTCGAGAATGCGCTCGACGCCGGCGCGAGCCGCGTCGACATCGACATCGAGCGGGGCGGCGTCGGATTGTTGCGCGTGCGTGACGATGGTGCCGGCATGCCCGCCGCGGAACTGCCGCTCGCGGTGGCGCGCCACGCGACCAGCAAGATCGCCTCCCTCGACGACCTCGAGTCCGTCGGCACGCTCGGCTTTCGCGGCGAGGCGCTGCCCTCGATCGGCTCGGTGGCGAAGTTGCGCATCGTGTCGCGCCCGGCGGGCGCCGAGCAGGCCTCTGAACTGCTGATCGAGGGGGGCAGGGCGGAGCCGGTGCGACCCGCGGCGCATCCGCCCGGCACGACGGTCGAGGTGCGCGACCTGTTCTACAACGTGCCGGCGCGGCGCAAGTTCGTGCGCAGCGATGCGACCGAGACCGGGCACATTGTGCGCTGGGTCGAGCGGCTCGCGTTGTCGCGCCCGGACGTCGCCTTTCGACTGCGAAGCGGCGGGCGCACGCTGCTCGACGTGCCGGCCCTCGTGCAGGGCGAAGACACGGCGCGACGCGTGGAAGCGGTGCTCGGCGCCGAGTTCCTCGAACGCGCGCTGCCGCTCGCGCACGCGGCCGGCCCGGTCGCGGTCGAGGGCTGGATCGGTGCGCCGACCGCCGCACGCGCCCAGCCCGACACGCAATACTGGTTCGTGAATGGCCGCCACGTGCGCGATCGCCTGCTGATGAGCGCGGTTCGCCTCGGCTATCGCGATGTGCTCTACCACGGGCGCCACCCGGCTTACCTCTTGCACCTGACGCTCGATCCGCGGCTCGTCGACGTCAACGCGCACCCCGCAAAACTCGAAGTGCGCTTTCGTGACAGCCGCCAGATCCACGACTTCGTCTTTCGCGCGGTCGAGCGCACGCTCGCAGCGGTGCGGCCGGGTGGTGCGAGCGGCGTGCACGGCGCCACCACGGGCCTGCCGGGCATCGTGTCCACATCGGAGTCCGCGCCAGCTGCCTCACCCGCGTTTGCGTCACCCGCCGCGTTGCCGTTTCCGCCGATCCACCGCGACGGGTTGCCTGCTGCTTCCGCGACTGCGTCGCCGTGGGCCGTGGCCGAAGCGCTCGCCGTGCCGGATGCCGCGGAACCCCTCGGCACCGCGATCGCGCAACTGCACGGCATCTACATCCTCGCGCAGAACCGCGCGGGCCTCGTGCTCGTCGACATGCACGCGGCGCACGAACGCGTGCTTTACGAGCAGTACAAGCGACAGATGCAGGGCGTGGTCGCCTCGCAGGCACTCCTCGAGCCGGTGCGCGTCGCGCTCCGGGCGCACGAAGTCGCCGCCGTGCTCGCCGCCGCCGATGAATGGACAGCGCTCGGCTTCGGGATCGAGCAGCTCTCGCCGGAGAGCCTCGCGGTGCGCCAGGTGCCGGCGCTGCTCGGTGCGCGCACGGATCTCGCCGAACTGCTGCGTGCCGTCGCGCGCGATGCGCTCGATGAAACCGGCTCCCGCCATTTCGAGGAACCGGGCCATCGGCTCCTCGGCACGCTCGCGTGCCGCAGCGCCATCCACGCGCAGCGGCGCCTGACGATCCCGGAAATGAATGCGCTGCTGCGCCAGATGGAGGCCACGGAGCGCGCCGATCAGTGCAATCACGGGCGGCCGACCTGGACGCGCCTGTCGCTGGCCGAACTCGACCAGCTGTTCCTGCGTGGCCGCTGACGCGCGCAGTGTGCCGGTCGTCGTGCTGACCGGTCCCACCGGCGTCGGCAAAAGTGACTGGGCGCTCGCCCTCGCGCAGCGCCGGCCGATCGAAATCGTGAGCTGTGATTCCGCGCAGGTGTTTCGCGGGCTCGACATCGGCACGGCCAAGCCCGACGCCGCGGCGCGCGCGCGCGTGCCGCACCACCTGCTCGACTTGCGCGATCCGTCACAGAGCTATTCGGCGGGCGAGTTCGTCCGCGACGCGACCGCTGCCATCCGCGACATCCATGCACGCGGTCGGCTGCCCGTCGTGGTCGGCGGCACGATGCTCTACATCCGCGCGCTGCTCCTCGGCATGGCGACGCTGCCGCGGGCCGACGCGGCGCTGCGCGGCGAAATCGATGCGCGCGCCGCGCGCGATGGCTGGCCGGCGTTGCACGCGGAACTTGCCCGGCTCGATCCCGGCGCCGCCGCGCGCATTCATGCCCATGACCGGCAACGCATCCAGCGCGCGCTCGAGGTCTACTACATGACAGGCACCCCGATATCGCAGTGGCAGGCGGCACCCGCGCGCACGGCGACAGGCTTCGCATTCCACGGTTTCGCGCTCGTGCCGGGTGATCGCACTGTCCTTCACGCGCGCATCGCGCGGCGATTCGAGGCGATGATGGCGGCCGGCTTCCTCGATGAAGTGCGGCGTCTCTACGAGCGCGGTGACCTGACGCTGGAGCACCCCGCGATCCGCGCGGTGGGTTACCGCCAACTCTGGCAGCACCTCGCCGGCGAATGCCCTCTCGAGGTGGCAGCCCGGCGCTCGATTGCCGCGACGCGACAGCTCGCGAAGCGGCAGCTGACATGGCTCAAGTCCGCGTTATCATTGGAAAAAGTGGAGCCGTTCGCGCCGGCCGCGGACGCCGGCTGGGTGGCGCGCCTCGGCAATTCGAGGGAACTCTCTGTGATATGATGCGTCGCACTTATGCCCCGGATTTTCGGGGCGGCTTGCTGGCCAAAACGCTGTTCGCCATGGAGGGCGCCGTCACGGCCCCGACTGCGACATCGCCTCACAAAACAAGGAGAACCTCATGGCCAAAGGTCAATCACTCCAGGACCCCTTCCTGAACGCGCTGCGCAAGGAGCGCATCCCCGTCTCGATCTACCTCGTCAACGGCATCAAGCTGCAGGGACAGATCGATTCGTTCGACCAGTTCGTCGTGCTGCTGAAGAACAGCGTGAGCCAGATGGTGTACAAGCACGCCATCTCGACCGTGGTTCCGGCGCGCAACGTGCGTGTGCCCGCGGCCGATGAGACCGGTGCGCCGGCGGAGCCGCAAGCGGAGTAATGTTCGAACGCCCACGCGCAGGTGAACGCGCTGTGCTCGTGCGCCTCGGGCTCGGCGCACCTGCGGACCCTCTCGACATCGAGGAATTCACCCAGCTCGCGACGTCAGCGGGTGCGCAGCCCGTCGCCACGATCACCGGACGGCGCGAGCGGCCCGATCCGCGCTATTTCGTCGGCAGCGGCAAGGCCGAGGAGATCCGTGCGATCGCCGAGGCGCACTCGGCGGATGTGATCCTCGTCGATCACGCGCTGTCGCCGAGCCAGGAACGCAACCTCGAGAAGCTTACCGGTCGGCGGGTGCTCGACCGCAACGGCCTCATCCTCGATATTTTCGCGCAGCGCGCCCGCAGCCACGAAGGCAAGCTGCAGGTCGAACTCGCGCAGCTGAAGCACATCGCGACGCGCCTCGTGCGCGGCTGGACCCACCTCGAACGCCAGCGCGGCGGCAGCATCGGCCTGCGCGGACCCGGCGAGACACAGCTCGAGACCGACCGGCGGCTCGTCGGCCAGCGCGTGCGCGTTCTTTCGCGCCGGCTCGAGAAGCTGCAGCTGCAGCGCGAGACCGGCCGACGCGCGCGCGCCGAAATCCCGGTGCCGTCGGTCGCCCTCGTCGGTTACACGAACGCCGGCAAGTCGACACTCTTTCGGGCCATGACGGGTGCCGACGCCTACGTCGCCGACCAGCTGTTCGCGACGCTCGATCCGCTCGTGCGTCGGCTGCGGCTGCCCGGCGGCACCGAATGCGTGTTCGCGGACACGGTCGGATTCATCCGCGAGTTGCCGCACGAGCTCGTGGCGGCGTTCCGCTCGACGCTCACCGAAGCGCGCGAGGCGACGTTGCTGCTGCACGTGATCGACGCGAGCGACCCGCGTCGCGACGAACACATCGACGCCGTCAACGCGGTGCTCGAAGAAATCGGCGCCGGCGCGATTGCGCAGATCCGCGTCTACAACAAGATCGACCGGCTCGAGGCCGCCCCGCACGTCGAACGCGACCCCGAGGGTGGGGCCGCCCGAGTCTGGATTTCCGCCGCGCGGGGCGAAGGCCTCGATCTGCTGCGCACGGCGATCGCCGAACGCCTCGCGCGCAGCGTGCGGACGGCGACGTTGTTCCTCCCGGCGGGACTCGGAGCGCTGCGCTCGCGGCTGTTCACCGCGGGTACGGTGCAGGCGGAGCGAGCCCTCGAGGACGGTGGCACCGCGCTCACGGTGCAGCTGCCGGACGTGGAGCTGCTGGCACTCGCCCGCACACCGGGCGTGCGGGTGGAAGTGTCGGCGCCGGCGGCGAACATATCGGCCGCGCTCGCCGGACTGCTAGAATCTCCCGTTCCCCCTTCGGCTGCGGATCTTCACTGACATGGCTTGGAACCAACCCGGCGGACAACAGAACCCCTGGGGCCGCAGGCCCGGCGGCCAGGACGGCGTCGAGCAGGCCGTGAAGGAATGGCAGCGGCGGATCGAATCGTTCTTCGGCGGCAGCGGCGGCGGCCAGAAGGGCATTTCGCCGCTGGTCGTGCTCGCGGTCGTGATCGTCGGCTGGTTGCTGTCCGGTTTCTACCAGGTGAATCCGGCCGAGCGGGGTGTCCTGCAGCGCTTCGGCAAGTTCGTCGGCGTGCGCGACCCGGGTTGGGGCTGGCGTCTGCGCGGCGTCGAGACCGTCACCAAGGTGAACGTGTCGGCGGTCAACAGCGTCAAGTACGAATCGCGTGTGCTCACCGCCGACGTGAACCTGGTGAACCTGACGCTCGCCGTGCAATACCAGTTCGGCGATCCGGTCAAGGTGCTGTTCGGCGTACGCGATCCGGAATCGACGCTGCGCGAGGTGAGCGAGAGCGCGATCCGCGAAGTGGTGGGGCGCGGCGACCTCGAGGCGATCCTCGTGTCCGCGCGCCAGCAGGTCACCGAGCGCACCAAGGATCTGATCCAGCGCACGCTCGATACCTACGGCACGGGCATCCGTGTCACGAGCGTCAACCTGACCGAAGTGCAGGTGCCGGACGCCGTGGTGCCCTCGCAGCGCGACGCGAACAAGGCGATCGCCGATCGCGAGCGGCTGCAGAAGGAAGCCGAGACCTATCGCAGCGGCATCATTCCGGTGGCGGAGGGCGCGGCGGCGCGCCAGATCCAGGACGCCGAGGCCTACAAGGCGCAGGTCACCGCGCTCGCCGAGGGTGAGGCGTCGCGATTCAATCAGCTACGCCAGGCATACGAAACGGCGCCGCGCGTCACGCGCGAGCGCATGTACCTCGACACGATCGAGGGCGTGCTGAAGGGTTCGAAGAAAGTGGTCATCGATTCGAAGGGCGTCGGCAACAACCTGATCTACCTGCCGCTCGACAAGCTCACCGAGGGGCGCGGACGCGGGGTCGATACGGACAGCGCGACGCACGCGTCCGCGGCCGCCGCGCCCGAGCCCGAGACCGTCACCGTCGACGGTCGCCAGCGGGGAGAGCGCTGATGCCTTCGCGTGCCATGCCGTACCTTCTCGCGATCGCCCTGGTGCTGATCATCGGCTTGTCGTCACTGTTCACCGTGCAGCAGACGCAGCTCGCGATCCGCACGCAATTCGGCGAGATCAAGGGCGACGATTACGGCCCGGGGCTGCACGTCAAGTGGCCGTTCATCGACCAGGTGGCGCGTTTCGAGCGTCGCGTGGTCACGCAGAATTACGCAGGCGAAACCTTCCTGACGAACGAGAATCGCGGCCTGCTGGTCGACTTCTACATCAAGTGGCGCGTCGCCGACGCCGCCAAGTACTTCCGTGCGACAGGCGGCAACGAAGAGGCGGCGGGCCAGCGCCTCGCCGACATCGTCAAGGACGGCATCAAGAATGCCGTCGCACAGCGCACGCTGCGCGAAGTCGTGACGGCCGAGCGTGCGGAAGTGACGGGCGAGATGATCGGCCGCGCGAGCAAGGCCGTGGACGAGTTCGGCATCCAGCTGGTCGACGTGCGGCTGCAGCGCATCGACCTGCCGGATGATGTCGCGGCGCGCGTCTACGAAACGATGAAGCAGAACTTCGAACGCCAGGCCCGGCAGCTGCGCGGCGAGGGCGAGAAGGACAGCCAGCGCATCAAGGCGGAGGCCGATCGCCAGCGCACGGAGATCCTGTCGGCGGCGGCGCGCGATGCGCTGCGCATCCGCGGCGAAGGCGACGCCACGGCGACCGCGACCTACGCGAAGGCCTACGATCGCAACCCGGAGTTCTACGCGTTCTACCGGAGCCTGCAGGCCTATCGCAATTCGATCGGCAAGGAAGGCGACGTGCTGGTCGTGAGCCCGGACAGCGAATTCTTCAAGTACTTCAAGAACCCGGCGCCGGGCAATCGCTAGGCCGATGGCACTCGACTGGGCCGATCTGCTCGGCGCGCTCGCGCTGCTGCTCGTGATCGAGGGGCTCATGCCGTTCGCGAATCCCGCGGGCCTGAAGCGGGCGCTCGCGCGCATGCTCGAACTCGGCGATCGCGAGTTGCGCATCGCGGGTTTCCTGACGATGCTGACGGGCGTCGTCCTCCTCTTCCTGATACGGTCCTGACACATGGGCAAGTTCGTCGTCGTCATCGGCACCCAATGGGGAGACGAGGGCAAGGGCAAGATCGTCGACCTGCTGACCGAGCGTGCCGCGGCCGTCGCGCGCTTCCAGGGCGGGCACAACGCCGGGCATACGCTGGTGATACGCGGCGCGAAGACGATCCTGTCGCTGATTCCCTCGGGAATCCTGCGCCCGGGCGTACAGTGCCTCATCGGCAATGGCGTGGTGCTGTCGCTCGAGGCGCTGCTGCGCGAATCGCAGACACTCCTCGACCAGGGCGTGCCGGTCTTCGAGCGGCTGCGCATTTCGCCGAACTGCCCGCTGATCCTGCCGTCGCACGTGGCGCTCGATCGCGCACGCGAGAAGGCGCGCGGCGCGAGGGCGATCGGCACGACCGGCCGCGGCATCGGCCCGGCCTACGAGGACAAGGTCGCGAGGCGCGCCGTGCGCGTCGCCGATCTCTTCCACCGGAAGCGCTTCGCCGCGCAGCTCGGCGAGCTGCTCGACTACCACAACTTCGTGCTGCAGCACTATTTCCGCGAGCCGGCGATCGATTTCCAGAAGACGCTCGACGAACAGCTCGCGTACGCCGAGAAAGTGAAGCCGATCGTCACGGATGTGACCGCGACGCTCGATGCGCTGCGCGTCGCCGGCGCGGACGTGATGTTCGAGGGCGCGCAGGGGGCGCTGCTCGATGTCGATCACGGTACCTACCCTTACGTCACCTCATCGAACACGACGGCGGGCTTCGCCGCCACCGGTACCGGGCTCGGCCCGCGCGCGATCGACGCGGTGCTCGGCATTGTCAAGGCGTACACGACCCGCGTCGGTGCGGGGCCGTTCCCGACCGAGCTGTTCGACGAGGCGGGCGAACACCTCTCCCGTGTGGGCCACGAGTTCGGTTCGGTCACCGGCCGGCGCCGCCGCTGCGGCTGGTTCGACGCCGTCGCGCTGCGCCGCTCGATCGTGCATTCGAGCGTGTCGGGGCTGTGCATCACGAAGCTCGACGTGCTCGACGGCCTCGACACGATCAGTGTCTGCGTCGGTTATCGCCTCGGCGACACGACGCTGTCGGAGCCACCCGCGCTCGTCGATGCCTATGCCGACGTGACGCCCGTGTACGAGGAGCTGCCCGGGTGGAAGGAATCGACGATCGGCATCCGCTCGTACGACGCGCTGCCCGCGAATGCGCGCCGCTATCTCGAGCGCATCGCCGCGCTCACCGGCACGCCGATCGACGTGATTTCGACGGGCCCGGATCGGGAACAGACGATCGTGCTGCGTCACCCGTTCGACTGAGCGGGGCGGTCCCGGGTCAGGCGTCGCCACGCGTCGAATACCTGCTCCGCGCTGATCCCGAGGATGCTGGTGGCGCCGTCCTGCGTGCCCGTCAGCACGGCGACCGGCGTGCTGACCCCGCCCGGACGGAATCGCCCGGGATCTGCGACACCGAACAGCGTGACCGTGGGGCAGCCGAGCGCCGCCGCCACATGCGCGGGGCCCGTGTCGACGCTCACGAGGCTGTGACAGCGCCCGAGAAGCGGCAGCAGTACCGGGATCGGCAGGTCGTCGGCGACATTGTGCAGGTCGGCAACGGCCGCGGCGCGTGCAATATCGGCATTCAACGCGAATTCCTCGCGCACGCCGAGCAGCAGCAGCGCGGCTTCGGGCAGTGCTTCGCGCACACGGCGGATCACCTCTCCCCAGCGCGCCTCGGGCCAGTACTTCGTGTTGCTCGCACGCCGGCGGAAAATGCCGCGCATCGTGCGCTTGTTGCCCGCCTGGAAGGCGACGAGCGTGCGCCCGGTGAGGCCGCGCCGCTCGAGCCACGCGTCACAGGCTCGTTGCTCGCCGTCGGCGAGATCGAGCGCAACATTCGCGGTGCGCGCGGGCGGCGGCGGAGGTGCGCTCGACAGGGCCGGAGGTGTCAACGCCGCCATGCGCAGCCAGCGCTCGACGAAATGCTCACCCGGACGCCAGGGCAGGTCCCGCGTATCGCAGACGAGGGCGTCTTCGATGCCGGCGCGCCGCAGCAGCGCGCGACCATGGCCGCCGCCGTCGCAATACCAGGCAGGGCCTGCGCCGCGCGCGCGCAGACGACGCACGAGCGATTGCTGCTCGCGATCGAGCCAGTAGGGCGTGCGGCGGCTCGTCAGCGTGTAGATCTCCCCGACGCCGGCGCGCGGCGCGAGCAGCGGGCGCGCCCAGCCGCCCGAGGTGATGACATCTACAGGTGCGCCGAAGCGCGCATGCAGCTGCTGGATCAGCGCCGTGACGAGCACCATGTCGCCGAAGGCGCCGCAGCGCATGACGAGGGGTCGGACCATGCGGCATTGTGCGGGGGCGGGCGATGTGGTCGCAATGCGCGCCGTGCCGCAAAGACGCGCCGAATCAGCGCGCTCAGCGGTAGGGCTTCAGGTAGCTCGCCTCGAACCGCCGCTTCATCCAGTGGAGCATCCGTGAACGCGACAGCGTGAGGTTGCGCGCCCCGCGCCGGTAGACCAGGAGACCCGCGTCGAGCGTGTCGACGATGCAGGCGAGCTCCGCCGCGAACCCATGCCGCGCCGGTTCGCCGCGCAATTCCGCCGCGATGTTCTTCGCGACCGCTTCGGCCTGCAGGTCTGCCTGGTGGGCCTGCTTCGCCATCCAGTCGGGCCCCGGGAAGCTGCCGGCATCGCCGGCGACGAACACGCGCTCGAGGCCGCGCGCACGGCACGTTTCATCGCAGGCGACAAAGCCGCCGTCGGAGAGCGGCAGGTCGCTGCCCTCGAGCCAGGCCGGGCCGGTGAGGCCAGGCATGAAGAGGATCAGGTCGGCGTCGAAGCTCCCGCCCTCGGTGGTCACCTTGCCAGGCTCGAATCGCACCATCTTGTGGCCGAGGTGTGTCCGGATGCCCTGTCGGCGCATGTGGGCCAGGATCTTCGCGACGGCGGCCGGTCCGAGCCGCTGGCCCGGCTGCGTCGACGGATTGAAGAACACGAGTTCGAAGCGTTCGCGCCGGCGCTGCCGGCGCAGCAGCGTGTCGGTGCCGAAGAGGAACTCGAACATCGGTCCGCCCCGCACGGCGCCCGGTTCTTTCGGATTGGTCGCAAAGCCGACGGCGATGGTGCCGCCGTCCATCGCCGCGAGGCGGCTGCCGATCTGCCCGGCGGCCTCGATGCCCTCGCACGGGATGATCGCGTGCTCGATGCCGGGGAGTTTGCGTAGGTAGCGTCCGCCGGTGGCGACGATCAGGTAGTCGTTGTCGAGTTCGCCTTTGTCCGTCACGACCCGCCGGCCACCATCGAGCACTCCCGTGACGCTGCCCTGTCGCCAGCGCACGCGCTCGCGCCGGAAGAAATTCGCGAGCGGAACCCGCAAGTCCTCCTCGCGCCGCTTGCCTGAGGGCAGCCAGATGAGGCTCGGGAGATACACGAGTTCCTCGCGCGGTGAGACCACCGTGACGTCGGCCTCGACGTCGAGTCTGCGCAGGCTGCGGATGGCCGTGAGCGCGGCGAAGCCGCTGCCAAGGATGACGATGCGCTTCATGCCTCGCTCCCGGGCAGATCGCCCAGCTGCTCGCGGGCCCAGCGCACGATCTCGCCGGCCGGCAGCGCGCCGGACATCCGCGCCCGTTCGCGGCCGGCCTGGATGAGCACCAGCGTCGGAATGCTGCGGATTGCGAAGCGCGCGCCGAGGTCCGGCTGTGCCTCGGTGTCGACTTTCCCGAGTCGCACCTGCGGCTCCAGTTGTGCGGCAGCCGCTTCGAAATGCGGCGCCATCATCTTGCACGGGCCGCACCAGGGCGCCCAGAAATCCACGAGCAGCGGCAGGTCGGAGCGCGAGGCATGCAGGTCGAAATTGCCCTGGTCGAGCGCGAGCGGGTGCCCGGCGAACAGTGGTTCGCCACAGCGCCCACATTTCGGTGCGTCGCCGAGGCGTTCGGCCGGCACCCGATTGACGGTCCGGCAATGCGGGCAGGGCAGTTGCATCAGGGCTTCCTCGCAGGCACTTCGACCCAGAGCGCGCCTCGCAAGTCGCCGACCGCAAAGCCGATCGCGCCGTCGTCCGGGTAGCGCAGCCGGATGGCGTCACGGATCGCGGGTGCGATGTCCTTGCCGTGGCAGCCGAGGCAGGCCGGTTCAGTGACGATGCCTCGCATCATCCTGAGCGCGACGCCTTCGGGCAGGTTGCTGCGTATGACGGCCACTTGTTCCGCAGCCGGCGCCCCCGCGTCGACTGCCTTCTGGAAGCGCTCGAGCGTGTCGAGTTGCCATCCCGCCGCAGCCTGGGCGGGGTTGCGATGGCGACCAGGGAGCGCGACACGGCCGAGTCGCAGGTCGTGCCGGGCCATGACCTCGGCGGCGATGCGCGGCGCCTCGGTATGGCACACGTCGACCGCGGCAGCCGGGCCGCTTTCCGCCATCGCCGCCTGCAATGCGCCGCGCAGTTGTCCGCTGAAGGAGACGGCAGCCGCCCTCGCGCGGGCGAGCGCGGGGTCGGGATCGGCCGGGGCACCCGCGGGTGGTGCGCCGAGGGCGGTCGTGGCGGCCAGCAGGGCGAGGCACGACAAGGCGGAACGGGACGGGAATTTCAGCTTCATGGGGCGGTTTCCCCGGGTTGGCGCGTGATCAGCGCGTAGTAGAGGAGGGGAATCACGACGAGCGTCAGCACGGTCGAAACGAGGATACCGAACACGAGTGAAATCGCGAGGCCGTTGAAGATCGGGTCGTCGAGGATGAAAAAGGCGCCGGCCATCGCCGCGAGCGCCGTCAGCGCGATCGGCTGCGCGCGCACACTGCACGCGTCGATCACGGCACGTTCGGGCGCGACACCGCGCCCGAGCAGGTGATTGATGAAGTCGACCAGCAGGATGGAGTTGCGCACGATGATGCCGGCGAGCGCAATCATGCCGATCATCGAGGTTGCGGTGAACTGCGCGCCGAGCAGCGCATGGCCCGGCATCACGCCGATCACGGTCAGCGGGATCGGCGCCATGATCACGAGCGGCACGACGTAGCTGCCGAAATAGGCGACGACCAGCAGGTAGATCAGCACCATGCCGGCCGCGTAGGCGATGCCCATGTCGCGAAACGTTTCATAGGTGATCTGCCACTCGCCGTCCCACTTGATGCCGAACGTGGCCGTGTCGGGCGGCTGGCGAATGAAGAACTGCGACAGTGATTCACCGTCGATCGGGTGGTCCGCGACCTGTCCCACGAGATCGAACATGCCATAGAGCGGGCTGTCCACGGTGCCGCTTTCGTCGCCCGTCACGTACACGACGGGCAGCAGGTCCTTGTGGTGGATCGCACCATCCCACGCCGTCCGCTGCACGCGCACGAGTTCGGACAGCGGCACGAGCTGATCGCTGCGGCCCCGCACGCGCAGTGACAACACGCCATCGAGTGTCGCCTGGTCGGCGACCGGCAGGCGCAGGCGGATCGGGCGCGGGTACTTCGAGCTGCCATCGATGACATGCGTCGCATCGAGACCCGACAGGCCGGCCGCGATGGTCTCGGCGATCGCGGCCTGCGAGACACCGAGCCGCGCCGCGCGCGCCCGGTCGATCGCGAGCACGACGCGTGTCGCGTCCGCCTCGACACTGGTGTCGACGTCGACGACACCCGGGGTGGAGAGGAAGCGTTGCTCGAGCGCGCGCCCGACCCGGCGCAGGCGATCGTAGTCGGGGCCGTAGAGCTCGGCGACGATCGGCGAGAGCACCGGCGGGCCCGGCGGGACTTCCACGACCTTCACTGACGCGCCGACCCGGCGACCGATGGCTTCGACCTCGGGTCTCAGCGCGACGGCGATCTCGTGGCTCTGCCGCGCGCGGTCATGGCGGCCGACGAGGTTGACCTGCAGGTCGCCGACGTTGGCGCCGGCGCGCAGGTCGTACTGGCGCACGAGGCCGTTGAAGTTGATCGGCGCGGCGGTGCCGGCGTAGCCCTGGTAGTGCAGCACTTCGGGCGTGCGATCGAGCACAGCGGCGATGTCCGTGAGCAGCGCGTTCGTGTCCTCGAGCGTGCGGCCTTCGGGCATGTCCACGACGATCTGCAGCTCGGACTTGTTGTCGAACGGCAGCATCTTCAGCACGACCAGGCGGAATGCGACGAGGCTTGCCGCGAGCACGACGAGCAGGCCCATCGCGCCGAAGAGGATGTGCCGCCGCCGTGCACCGCTGCCCGCCGCGAGAAAGGGGGTCATCACGCGCTCGAACAGCGTGTGCAGGCGCGCCGCCATCGAACCCGCCGCGTGGCCATGTGCGGCCCCGGATGCCGCGGGGGGCGCGACGTGGCGCCGCAGCAGCTTCAGCGACAGCCACGGTGTGACGACGAGCGCGATCGCGAGCGACAGCAGCATGCCGGCCGACGCATTGATCGGGATCGGCCGCATGTAGGGCCCCATCAGGCCGGTCACGAAAGCCATGGGCAGGAGCGCCGCGATCACAGTGAAGGTGGCGAGGATCGTCGGGCCGCCGACTTCGTCGACCGCGGGCGGGATCGCCTCGCGCAGCGGCTTGCCGCCCATCGCCATGTGTCGATGGATGTTCTCGACCACGACGATCGCATCGTCGACGAGGATCCCGATCGAGAAGATCAGCGCGAAGAGGGACACGCGATTCAGCGTGAAGCCCATCGACATCGACGCGAACAGCGTGATCGCGAGCGTCAGCACGACCGCCGTGCCGATCACGATGGCCTCGCGCCGGCCGAGCGTGAAGAGCACGAGCAGCACCACCGAGGCAGTGGCGAACAGGAGCTTCTTGATCAGCGTCTGCGCCTTGTCGCTCGCCGTCTGGCCGTAGTCGCGGGTGACCTCGACCTGCACGCCCTCGGGAATCACCTGCCCGCGCAGCGCCGCGATGCGCTCCGTGACGGCACGGGTGATGTCGGACGCGTTGCTGCCGGGCTTCTTCGCGATGGCGAGCGTGACGGCCGGCGCGACGCCGCTCGCCGGGCCGGCGCGTCCGGCGGGCGCACCGTGCCAGACGTAGGTGGAGGGCGCATCGGCGCCCTCGTCGACCGAGGCGACGTCCTGCAACCGCACCGGCTTGCCTCCGGCCATGCCGAGCACGAGATCCGCCACATCGTTGCGGCTCGCGAGGAACTGCCCCGACGTGACCTGCACGACACCTTGCGAGCCGACGCGCTCGCCGGCCTGGCGCGCAAGATTCGCGGCCTCGAGCGCGCCGGCCAGGTCGTTCACCGTGAGGTCGTGGCTCGCGAGCCGCGCCGGATCGAGAGTGACCATCACCGCGCGCTCGGGCGCACCGATCGTGTAGACGTCGCGCGTGCCGGGGACGCGCTTGAGTTCCGTCTCGAGCGTATGGGCCACTTCCGCGAGATCCCGCCCGCCGCGCGCGGGATCATCGGTCCACAACGTGAGCGCCATCACGGGCACGTCGTCGATGCCCTTCGGCTTCACGATCGGCTGGCCGACCCCGAGGTTCCGCGGCAGCCAGTCCTGGTGCGAGAACACCTTGTCGTAGAGCCGCACCAGCGCCGCCTGGCGCTTCACGCCGACCTCGAACTCCACGGTCAGCACGGCCATGCCGGGACGGCTCACCGAGTAGGTGTGCTTCACGCCTTCGATTTCCGCGAGCACCTGTTCGAGCGGATAGGCCACCATCTGCTCGACTTCGCGCGAGTCGGCGCCGGGGAAGGGCACCAGCACGTTGGCCATGGTGACGTCGATCTGCGGCTCTTCCTCGCGCGGCGTGAGCGTCACCGCGACGATGCCGAGCAACAGGCCGACCAGCGCGAGGATCGGGGTCAGCGGGTTTGCCTGGAAGAGGCGCGCGATGCGCCCGGAGAGACCGAGCGGAGTGCTGCCGTTCTGTTCGACCACGTCAGCCGGCACCCTTGCGTGCGGCCACCAGTGCCTGCACCGCCGCGACCGGATCCCGGGCGATGACCTCGCCCGGCTTCAGGCCGGCAATCACGTCGACCTCGCCGCCCGATTCCTCGCCGAGGCGCAGCTGGCGCAGCGACAGGCGGCCGCCGGCGAGCACATACACCGCAGTGACTTCGCCACGGCGCACGAGCGTCGCAGCGGGAATGCGCGGGTACACCGTTTCCTCCACCGCCGGGAACAGCACCTTCGCGGTGCCGCCCGGATGCGGTATGGGATCGAGCGCGGGCAATTGCACGCGCACCGTGACCGCATGCGTGGCGGAGTCGGCGGAAGGAAACACGGTGACATCGCGCGCATCGACGCTGCGCCCGTCCTCGAAGGTGATGCGCGCGAGCGGACGCGCACGGATCTGCATCGCGACCGATTGCGGGACGCTGACCTCGACGCGCAGCGCATCGGGCGAGAACAGCGTCATCAGCTGCCGGCCGACGCCGACACTCTCGCCCGGCTCGACGTCGCGCGAGCTGACGATGCCGGCATACGGCGCCCGGATCGTCGTGTAGGCGCTTTGCTGCCCGGTATTGGCGACCTGCGCCCGTGCGGCATCGCGTGCCGCCTGGGCCGCATCGCGCGTGGCGCGCATCTGGTCGAGCTGCGCCTTCGAGACATAGTGGCGCTGGTACAGATCGACATAGCGCCCGAAATTTCCCTCGACCTCGACCAGGGTAGCCTCGGCCGCGCGCAACTGCGCGCGGGCGGCGGCGACACCCGCCTGCTGCTCGACGGCACTCAGACGCACGAGCACCGCGCCCGCCGCGACTCGGTCATTCACGTCGTGCCGCACCTCGGCGACCCTTCCGCTCGTTTGCGCTGACAGCGTGGCCTGCCGTACGGCTTCCACCACGCCGTCCCACGAACGACCGGGACCGGCCTCGCCAGCGCCCACGGTCAGTGTCGCGAGCCCCTCGACCGGGGACGGCGCAGGGTTCCCCGCGCCACTGCCGCAGGCGGTCACTGCGCCGGCCAGCAGCAGGGCGAGACCGATGCGGAACGGGTGTTCGCGGAAGATCATCGCGTTGGGCCTCACCGGGACTCCGCTAGTTGAAAGCGCAGCCGCTCGTGATGCCGAGCTTGCGGAAGAGCTTCGCGACCGGGCAGAAGCCGGTGAAGGCGGCCTGCAACAGGTTGGCGCCGACGAAGGCGGTCAGCCACAGCCAGTTTGCCGAGCTGAAATGCGCCAGCGTGAGGCTCAGGAGGATCATCACGCCTGCGAAGGCGAAGACGGCACGGTCGAGATTCATGACGGGTCTCCTTGATCGATATTCCGATATTCGAATGGCGACAACCGGGATCAGTAGGTTCGGACGATCCCGAGCAGCCTGAGGACGTACTTCTCGTAGATGGGTTCGACATTGCCGGTTTTCATCTTGCGCATGAAGTATTTTTCGAATGCAACCTTGGCGAGGTGCACCCACTTGCCGACGCGGGCCCAGGCGACATTGCGCGGCGGGATTTGCGGCAGCGCCACGAAGGCCGCGCCGGTATTGCCCATGTCGGCGAGGCAGATCGCATTCCACGTCGCCTCCGCTGTCGCCGGCCGGCCCTGCAATTCGTCCCTGATGTTGCGGGTGATCGCGGTGGCCATCGACTCGATCATGAAACCGGTCTTCGGCGCACCGGTCGGCACCGGCGTCTGTTCTACCGGCGGTATGGCGACACACACGCCGAGCGAGAAAATGTTGCGATAGGCGGGATTGCGCTGGTGATTGTCGATCAGGATGAAACCGCGCGGATTGCAGAGTCCCCCGCCTCCACGGACGGCGTCGACGCCCGTGAACGCCGGCAATACCATCGAATACGTGAAAGGCAGCACATGCGCCTTCACGGCGCGCCCATCCGCATCCGCCTCGCTGACCTCCATCTCGCTGTTCCGCACGGCGGTGATTTTCGCGTTGACCAGCCAGCGGATATCGCGCTTGCGAAACTCCGACTCCAGGAGACCCTTCGAGTCGCCAACGCCGCCCAGGCCCATGTGGCCGATGTAGGGTTCCGGGGTCACGTAGGTCATCGGAACCTTGCGGCGTAGCCTGCGCTTGCGCAGGTCCCGGTCGACGATCATCGCGAATTCGTATGCGGGGCCGAAGCAGCTGGCTCCGGGTGCCGCGCCGATCACGACCGGGCCGGGATCGTCCAGGAACTCCTGGTAGGCTTTCCAGGCGGCGGCGGCGTGCGCGGTCGTGCAGACCGACTGCGTGAACCCGCTGTCCGGGCCGAGGCCCGGCACTTCGTCGAATGCCAGCCGGGGGCCGGTCGCGATCACGAGATAATCGTAGTCGAGCGTGCGACCATCGCGCAGCAGCACGCGATTGTGGTCCGGGTCGACTTGCTGCGCGCCCACGGCCTCGAATGCAATCTGCTTTTTCGCGAGGTAGGCGGCGACCGGTATCTCGACGTCGGCCGGTTTGCGCCAGCCCACCGCGACCCAGGGGTTTGACGGCACGAAGGAGAAGCGGTCGCCATCGCCGACCACGGTGATCCGGGGGTCGCGACCCAATGCTCCACGCAGTTCGTAGGCGACGCTCATTCCGCCGATTCCGGCGCCGAGAACCACGACGTGTGCCATGACTGTTCCTCCCGGTGACGTGGCGCGGCGCGCGGCCGCGGTGCTTGCACGTACATTAGCAAAAGCTTATATTAGCGTCAACTAATCCGAACGGCGGTGAACTGTCGAATGAATACACCATCCCTCTCGCTGTCGATCGGTGCCGCCGCCATGCGCAGTCATGCGGGTGATGCGGCCGGGCTGCTGAAGGCGCTCGCCAACGAGCGGCGCCTGATGATCCTGTGCCTGCTCGCGGAGGGCGAGCGACCGGTGCACGAGATCAACGAGATGGTCGATCTCAGCCAGTCGGCGCTGTCGCAGCATCTTGCCGTGCTGCGCGATCAAGGGCTGGTGCGCACCCGGCGCGAGGCGCAGGCGGTGTACTACTCGATCGAGCCCGGGCCGGCGTTCGAGGTGATCCGCACGCTGCACCGGATCTATTGCGCTCCGGGGCCGCGCGGCCGGACGAAGCGGGGTCCGTAAAGTCCGGGCGCGTGCGTCAGCGCGGATCGAGGGCGGCCACGATCTCCGGATCCGCCCGCCCGAGCAGCGAGCTCTGGCGCAGGATTTCGCCATCGCGCGACAGCACGGTCAGCACGCTCGAGTGATTGAACTCGCCATCCGGGAGCTTGCGGTACTGGATCGAGAGGAGGGCGGCGATCTTGCGGGTCGTCGCCGGATCGGCAACCGCGAGGGTCCAGCGCGCGGAATCGATGCGACGGGTCTTTGCGAGCGCCGCGAGCGCGGCGGGCGTGTCACGCTCCGGGTCGACGGTGACCATCAGTACGCGCAGCCGCGACGATTTCCTCTCTCCGAGAGAGCGCTCGACCGCGCGGATCGTGTCGATCAGCAGCGGGCACGCGGCGGGGCAGTTCGCATAGAACATCGTGACGATGACGGGGTGTCCCCGGTGCACGTCGAGGCCGACCGGTTTGCCGGCCTGATCGGTGAGCGCTGCGGCCAGTTGATAGATGGAGCCGGAAGGCATTGCGGCGCCGGCCGCGTCGACTGCCGATGCCGGATTGCCAACGAAGGTTGCCGTGACGAGTGCCAGCGCGAGTCTTGCGGTGAATGTGCTCATTTCCTGCCTCCGGCACAACGAAATCCCATCGTCGCCGATGTGTAATTCGCCTGCATGCTCGAGAGCATCGCGATGCGCATCAGTGTCGCGTAGTTGTCTTTCTCTTCCATCGTGAGCGCACCCGAGCCGCAGAACTTCATCATGTCCGGATCGCCCTGTTCGCGGTTGTCGCCCGAGATCATCATCGCGGCGACGTCCTCCACCCATTCCCACACCATGCCGTGCAGGTCCTGGATGCCGTAGGCATTCGCCGGCGTGCTGCCCGCCTCGGGCAGCGGATCCGTGGCGGGACGCGAGTACCAGGCGAGGATGCGCTGCTTCCAGGCGGGATCGTCGCGCCCGTCGCGCCGAGTGTCACTCGCCGCGGCCGCATACTCCCATTCGTGCCAGGTGGGCAGGCGAGCGCCCTTCGATTCGCAGTACGCGCTCGCCGCGAACCAGCTCACCTGCACCACCGGCCGGCGTGCGAGCGCGGCGCCCGGGGCGTCGGCCGACGCCCAGTGCCCGAGGTAGCCCTGGTCCGCGAAGATGCGTGCGACGCGATCGCGCCGCCACTGCGGCTGCGCGCGTACGAAGCGTGCGAACTCGGCGTTGGTCACCGGCGTGCGGTCGAGCGAGAACGGCGCGACCGTCACCTCCTTCACTCCCTGCGCGGGCGGCAGGACCGTGCGGAAGCGCCCGCCCGGCACATCCACCGCGAAAGCGGGCGTCGCCGCGAGCGCGGCACCCACCAGCAGAGCAGCGACGCGCGTCCTCAATGCGCCGCGCCTTCGGCCCGCTTGGTCGTCTCGCGGATCTTCGCGACATCCTGCTTCGAGATCGCCGGACCGCTGTTGCCCCAGGTGTTGAGCGCATAGGTCAGGATATTGGCGATCTCGTCATCCGTCAGCTGGCTCATCGGCGGCATCACGGAATTGAACGTGTCGCCATTGACCGTGACGGGGCCGGTGAGACCGTTCAGCACGATGGCGATCGCGCGCTGCGGGTCCTTCAGCAGGAAATCGGACTTCGCGAGCGGCGGGAACACGTTCGGCAGGCCCGCGCCGTTGTCCTGGTGGCAGGTCGAGCAGGTGCCCTTGTAGAGCACGCCGCCGGCAGCGATCTGCTGCGCCTTCGTCAGCGTGCCGGCCGCGCGGGCCGTCGCCGCCTCGGCGACGGGCGCGAGGCTAGCGACCTTGTCGCCGATGTACATCTCGTCGACCTGCTTGCCCGAGTAGATCTGCGGCTTCTCGGCGCCTTCCACCTGCAGGATCGCGAGCGCGCCCTTGTTGAACGCGCGGAAGATCGAGTGATCGACCATCACGTAGCTGCCCGGCACTTCGGTGTGGTACTCGACCGTCACCGCGCCACCCGCCGGGATCAGCGTCGTCTGCACGTTCTCCTGGAAGTGCGTGCCGCCCTCGTACTGCACCTTGTCGAAGATTTCGCCGATCAGGTGGAAGCTCGACACGAGGTTCGGTCCGCCGTTGCCGACGTACATGCGCACCTTCTTGTCGGTGCCCACCTTGAGCGCATTCGGGCCGGTCATCGATGTTTCGGCGCCGTTGAACAGCACGTAGGTCGGCTTTTCGTCGATGGCCTTCTGCATGTCGAAGGGCTGATGGCCCTTTTCGCGATACTTGCCGACCGTGTAGAAATCGCCCTGCATCACGTAGAACTCGTGATCGACCGGGGTCATGCCCTCGGGCGGCTCGACCAGGATCAGCCCGTACATGCCGTTCGCGACGTGCATGCCGACCGGCGCGGTGGCGCAGTGGTACACGTAGAGGCCCTGGTTCAGTGCCTTGAACGTGAACTGGGTCCGGTGGCCCGGCGCCGTGAAGGTCGAAGCCGCGCCGCCGCCGGGACCCGTGACGCCGTGCAGGTCGATGTTGTGCGGCATCTTGCTCGAGGGATGGTTCTTCAGGTGAATCTCGACCGTGTCGCCCTGGCGCACGCGGATGAAGCTGCCGGGTACGGTGCCGCCGAACGTCCAGAACGTGTACGACACGCCCTCGGCGATCTCCATTTCCTTTTCGATCACTTCGAGCTCGACGATCACCTTCGCCGGGAAATTCCGGTTCGTCGGCGGCGGCACGTGGGGCGGGCTCGTCAACACCGCGTTGATCGGCTCCCCCTGTGGTGGCCCGAAGTCTCCCTGGCGCGATCCACCGGTATCGGCGACGCGCGTGTTGGCGGGGGCCTTTTGCGCGCACGCGCCGAGGGACAGCGCGGCGGCGGCGCATATCAGGGCAGCCAGGACTTTCTTCATTGTCACTCCCATTTCAAAAAGCAGGTGCATGGATCAGTGGTCGCGCACGCAGGTCGAGCGCCGACGGGTCGTGCAGCACTCCGAGCGGATCGTGGGTGCGCGCGACGCTGATGATGAACAGGTAGACGACGAGCGCCGCGACCCAGCAGGCCACGCGGATGCGCCGCGTGGTGCCGCGCTTCAGCGCGAGGCTGCCGAGCACGATGTACACGGCGAGCATCAGGACCTTCACCGTGAGCCATGCGTGCACGAACGGATACTGGTGCACGATGGTTACGAGCAGCAGCGCCGCCGTGAAGAGCACGGTATCGATCGTGTAGCTGAGCCAGCGCAGCGGCCAGGCCATCGTCCAGCCGGCGCCGAGATGGGCGGCAAGCCCGCGCAGGAACAGCAGCCCGCCGCTCGACAAGACTGCACATACGTGGATCCACTTGATCTGGGTATAGAACTCGGCCAAGGTTTCTCCGTCTTCAATCCCGGCCCGGATTGAAACGTGCGACATGCTGCAGCGCGGGCCGCGCGCGGACCCTGATCAGGGTCAATGCGGCGCGGCGCCGGGCCCGCGATTTGTACCTATGCCCCGGGTGGTTCAGTCGCGAAGGACGCTGCGCGCGAGTTCCTCGAGCGCACGATAATCGAGGATCTCGATGTCGCGCCGGTCGACGCGGATCAGCTGCTCGTCCTGGAAGCGGCGGAACACGCGGCTCACGCTCTCGGCGGCGAGGCGCAGGTAATTGGCGATATCGGTGCGCGTCATCGTCAGGACGAAGCGGGTCGGCGAGAAGCCGCGCGCGGCGTAGCGGCGCGAAAGCGAAACCAGGAACGCCGCCATGCGCTCGTCGGCGGTGTAGTTGCCGGCGAGCAGCGCCGCCTTGCCGATGTCCTGGCTCAGGAGCCGGAACAGCTGCTGCTGCACCCCGGGCATGCGTGTCGCGAGCGCCGCCATCGACGGAAAGGAGAACCGGCACAGCACCACCGTGTCGAGCGCGACGGCATTGCAGGGATAGCGGGCCTGCGAGATCGCGCTCAGGCCGATCATTTCGCCCGGCAGGTGAAAGCCGAGTACCTGCTCGCGCCCGTGCACGTCGTTCACGTAGGTCTTGACCGTGCCCGAGCGCACCGCGGCGATCGCATTGAACGGATCGCCCTCGCGGAAGATGTGCTCGCCTTCGTGGAACGGCCCGATGTGCTCGACCAGCACGTGCAGTTCGCGCAATTGCGACTTGTCATAGCCACTGTCGAGGCAGGCGGCCGAGAACGCGCAGGTGCTGCAGAAACTGAAATCGTCGCCGTCGTCGGCTATGGGTGTGGGCGTCTGCCCGGCTTGTCGAAACACGCTGCAATGATACGCAGTGCGAGGCGACCTTGCGATGTCACCCTGAGGCAGTACGGGCCGGCCTCGACCAGGTCGCCAAACGCGGCGCGCAGTTGCGCGAGTTCGGGCGAAAAATGGCGATGGAAGTCGATCCCGAAGCGCCGCTCCATGGCGTCGATCGCCACTTCGCCTGCGCGCAGCAGTTCGCCGATGACCTCCATGCGCAGCTGTTCGTCGCTGTCGAGCACGAGGCCGCGCCACACGGGCAGGCCCGCGGCGTCGAGCGCGCCCACCCATCGTTCGGCGTCGGGATAGTTCTGGCAGACGGCATCGTGGATGCGGCTCACGGCACCGATGCCGAGGCCGATCAGGTCGATGTGCGGTTCGGTGCCGGGCAGCTGCGCGCCACGCGATACGGCGGATATCCGGACAGGCCCGGTCGCATCGAGCCAGGGCAGGGCACGCAGGTCGAGGCCGATGCCGCCATAGTCGGCGCCGCCGAGTTGCTTCGCCACATCCTCGAGGTCGCCAATGGCTGATTCGTATGTCGATGCCCGGGGTAGCAGGCAGGTGATCACGTCGGGGCGGGACGCGAGGAGATCCGCGGGAACGCACGGCCCGGTGAGTGTCGAGTCGACGCTGACCGAACGCATGCCTTCGCGGCGCGCGAGTTCGACGGCGCGGGCGGCATTGGCATCCGCGTCGGCCGCCGCGAATGCCACGCCGTCGAACCCGAGCGCGTGGCAGTCCGCGAGGTCCCCGCAGCGCACGCTGCCGGCGGCGATGTCGATCGAGATGTGGCGTGTCGCCCGGGGCGCGAAGTGAAAATGGCGATCGAGGCTGTTGGCGAGGACTTCGAGATCGTGTGTCGCCAGGGCGCCTCCGGCGCCGCAGTCGACATGGAGCGACAATACGTCGCGATCCCGGTCGAAGAGGCGCGCGACGAGTTCGATCTCGCGCAGCAGCCGCTCGAACCGGGCGCCATCGACGGTGCGCAGCGCGATCGCGAGCGGTCTCGGGATCAGGTCGGCATTGCTGCGGGCCGCCTCGCGGCGAAAGGCTGCTTCGTCGAACAGCGCGGACCAGCGAGCCGGCGTCAGGCCACCGGCGCCGGGCGCCACCGGGCGCCGCAGCGGATCGACCGGTCGGGCACCGTTGGCGGGAGTCGCGCTCATGACCCATCCTGAACGCGTCGCCCACGGCGCGCATTGACTTGCGTCAGGGCGAGGTATCGACCGTGGCGATGAGGATGGCCACCCAGTGCAATGCGGCCGCGGCGATCACGAATGCGTGCCAGATGGCGCGGCGATATGGCACGCGGCGCGAGACATAGACCGGCACGCCGAGCGAGTAGACGAGACCGCCTGCGGCGATGAGCCACATCGCGGGCCGCGGCACGCTCTCGATCAGCGGCACGAGCGCGACGAGCGCGATCCAGCCGAGCGCGAGATAGCCCGCCACCGACCAGCCGCGCGGCAGTTGCGCGAATGCGAGCTTCGTCAGGATGCCCGCCACCGCGATCGTCCACACGGCGGTGGTCATGCCGATCGCCCACGCGCCCTCGAGCGCCTGCGTCGTGAACGGGGTGTACGAGCAGGCGATCATCAGGAAGATCGCCGCGTGGTCGAAGCGGCGCAGGATCCGCTGGCGCGCCGGTGTGCGCGTGAGGTTGTAGGCGATCGAGCACACGAAGGTCGCGATCAGCCCGCCCCCGTAAATGGCGACGGCGGCGATCCGGCCACGGTCATCACTCGAGAGCGTGAGCGCGAGCAGGTAGAGCGCACCGGCTGCCGCGAGCGCGATGCCGATGATATGCACCCATTTGTCCGCGAGTCGTTCGGCGGCCGAGCGGTAGTGGGGCGTTGCCTCGATGCCGACCGCCGCGACCGTCACGGGGCTGCCGTGCCCGTACGCGCGCATACGCTGCTTCTCCGTCAGGTCTTCGGCTTGATGATGAGGACGTCGCAGGACAACCGGTCGAGCAGGTGCTCGGCGGAGCTGCCGATGAAGAGCCGCGCGAGCGCGGACCGCGACACGGCGCCCATCACGACGATGCGCGCGCGCGTGCGTTGCACGGTGTTGCCGAGTTGTGTCGCGAGATCGCCCATGCGCAGGTGACGCCGCGCGGGCGCGATTCCACTCTGCGCAGCGAGCCTGTCGAACGTGCGGCGCACGGCCTCCCCATGGACCGCCTCGGCCTCCGGCGGCAGCGACATCGCGGCCGGCTGCACCATTGCGCCAGGAAGCGTCGCGACGAACGGCAGCCAGGCGTGGAAGGCATGGGCCTCGCCGCGCAGCGGCTTTGCGATGGCGACGGCCGCCTCGAGCAGCCGGGCGTCGAGCCGGGCGGCTTTCGCCCGCGCGTGAAACGGATCGATCGCCGCGAGCACGACCGGGGCGCGCCAAGTGCCATGCGCCTTCACGAGCAGCAACGGGCAGGTCGTGTGGCGGATCAGCTCCCAGTCGGTGTTTCGCAGCAGCAGGCGCTCGCCGCGCCGATGCGGCACCGTCGATGCGATGATCAGGTCGGCACGGATGCCGCGCGCACGGCGGATGATGGCCTCGTGGGGCGGCGCGTCGATCGCGAGGCAGGTCCGCACGGCGAGACCGGCGAAGACCTTGCGCGCGCCGAGTCGCTCCATGCGTGTGCGCGCCTCATCCACGTCTCGCGCGTTCGCCGGATGGATCACGTGGCACAGTTCGAGGTGCGCACCGGTGGCGGACGCGAGGCGCGCCGCCTTGCGAAGCTGCGCCGCGGGCGGGCGCCGGGGGTCACCGATCGCGACGAGGATGCGTCGAATCCTGAAGGCCATGCGGTCAGTGTACACGCGCGGGGTGGATCACAGCGTGACCGTCTCGCGGGGTGCGGGCAGTGTGGCCGTGCGCCGGAAACGCTGGTCGATCGCGGCCGCGAGCGCGAGCGCCGATCCGGTCTCGCCGTGCACGAGGTAGATCTGCGAGGGCGGCCGCCTGAACCGACCGAGCCAATCGAGCAGCGCCGATCGATCGGCGTGCGCCGAGAAGCCGCCGAGCGTCACGATGTCGGCGCGCACCGGAATTTCCTCGCCTGCGATGCGTACCACGGGCGCGCGATCGACGATGCGCCGGCCGAGCGTGCCGGCCGCCTGGAAGCCGATGAAGAGCACGGTCGTGTCCGGGTTCGACAGTCGCTGTCGCAGGTGATGGCGGATGCGACCTCCATCGCACATGCCGCTCGCCGCGAGGATGATGGCGCCGCTCTGCAGCGAATTGAGCGCCTTCGATTCCTCCACCGTGTCGGTGAACCGCAGCACCGGCTGCTGTCCGCGCGGTGCGGGTTCGCGCGCGAGGCGACGCGCCTCGGCGTCGAACAGCTCGAAATGCCGGGCGGTGATTTCGGTGACTTCCTTCGCGAGCGGCGAATCGACGAACACGCGCAAATCCCGCAGCCGCCCCTCGCGGCTCAGCCGGTTCAGGAAGTAGAGGAACTCCTGCGTGCGCCCGACGGCGAACGCCGGCACCAGCACGACACCCTTGCCGCGATCGAGCGCGCGATCGAGGCTCGCGACCAGCTCGTCGAGCGTATCGGGCAGCGGCCGGTGATCGCGATCCCCGTAGGTCGATTCGAGGAGCAGCACGTCGGCCTCGGCGATCGGCGCGGGGTCGCGCACGATCGGGCGCCCCGGCTGGCCGAGATCGCCCGAACAAACGACCTTGCGCGTCGTGCTGCCGTCATCGAGCCACAGTTCCACGATCGCGGAGCCGAGGATGTGGCCGGCGTCCTGCAGGCGCAGGCGCACGCCGGGCGCGGGCTCGATCACCGCGTCGTAGGCGAGCTCGCGCGCGAGCGGCAGCACGCGTTCCACGTCCGCGAGCGTGTAGGCCGCGACATAGTCGCCGCCCCGCCGCGCCGCACGTTCGGCTTCCACCTTCTGGATGTGCGCGCTGTCACGCAGCATCACGTCGATCAGGTCACGCGTGGCGGCCGTCATGTAGATCGGCCCGGCAAAGCCCTGTGCGGCGAGCCGCGGCAACAGGCCGCTGTGGTCGAGATGCGCGTGCGTGAGCACCACGAAATCGAGTGCTGCCGGATCGAATGCAAACGGCGCGATGTTTTCGGCGCGGGCGGCGCGGCCGCCCTGGAAAAGCCCGCAATCGACCAGGAAGCGGCTGCGGCCGACCTCGAACCCGAAGCAGGAGCCCGTGACCTGGCGGGCCGCTCCGTGGAAGGTCAGCCGCATGCGTGCGCCACTACGCGATCGGTTTCACGACCCCGAAGAAGGCCACGGTCGCGATGCCGATCCAGTAGAAATACGCGAGGATGCGGGCAAGGGAGATTTCGCGACCGAGCTGCGCTTCGACCGCCGCGCGCGACCCGCCGGCGTCGAGGCTGCGAAACAGCGTGACCCAGTGGCGCATCACGACGCGCAGCGCGAGTCCGATGACGAGCAGCAATGCGTAGAGCGTAACCTTGAATGCGTACCAGCGCGCGCCGAAGGGGCCGTCGCCGAAGAGGCTCATCAGGCCGGGGACGAGGAGCGCCGGAATCAGCACGTAGCGCAATGCCTCGTCGATGCGGGTGAGCCTGAGCCCGAGATCGCTCTGGTGCGTGAAGAATGCCGCCAGTGTGAGGCACAGCCACAGGCCGAAGAATATCCAGGCGCCGGTGATCCACGGGCCGCCGAGCGGCTGCACGCCGAGGTCGTAGCCCATGTGCAGGCCGAGCGGCAGCAGCAGGATGATGCCGAGGCGCGCGAGGATGTCGATACGGAAGGCCGTGTCCATGTGGCGACGGCGCTCGTCGAGCGAGAGGTTCATGTTGGTCACGTAGCGTGACGTGTTGAACACGCCCCATTCGCCGCCCAGCCAATACACCATGGCGAGCACGTGCAACCAGCGCAACACTCCGTGAGTCGTGACGTAGAATTCCATGGCCCACCCTGCCGGGAAAAAAGTCCGCGAATGATGAGCGCCCGTTTCGCGGCGATACAAGTGTAGATACCCGTATCGGCCGGCAGTCGGCCACGGGTTGCCTGGGCTGCGGGCGCGGAAGATGGAGCAGCGGATGAAGGTGAACCTGGGTCGGGTCGAGGCGGTGCTGACCGGGCGGGCGGTGCCTTACACGCGAGCGGGCACCAGCAGTGCGATCGCCAAGCAACGCCGGCAAGGCGCCGTCGCGATCGGCCCCGAGGGGCTGGCAGGGGACGAGCAGGGGGATCGCAGGGCCCACGGCGGCCCTGACAAGGCCGTTCACCACTACGCACTCGAGCACTACCCGCGATGGCGAACGGAGATCGGCGCATTGCCGGTGCTCGATCAGCCCGGGGCCTTCGGCGAGAACCTCGCGACGCTCGGCTTCACGGAGGCCGACGTCTGCCTCGGCGATCGATTGCAGGTCGGTACAGTGGTGCTCGAGATCTCGCAGAGCCGCCAGCCCTGCTGGAAGCTGAATGATCGTTTCGGCCGGCCCGACATGGCGCGTCGGGTGCAGGAGCGGGGACGCACCGGCTGGTACTACCGCGTGATCGAACCGGGCGTGCTGCAGGCCGATGATGACGTGCAACTCGTGGCACGACCGCACCCGGACTGGTCGCTGCAACGCCTTATCGATGCGCTCTACCGGCGCATGCTCGACATCGACACGCTGGCCGCCATGCTCTCGCTGCCGCTCACGCCGTCGTGGCGAAAGCTCGTGAGCGGGCGGCTCGAGCGACGCAAGGTCGAGGACTGGTCGGCGAGGATCGACGGGCCGGTTAATTCGGACTAAAATGGTCCTGTATAGTTGTCGTGAACCAGGTATTCGTCATGCAAGAAGCCTCCCCCGAAACCGCTGCCCACCTGTTCGATGCGCGCGGCGTCGCGCGCCGTTTTCGCCACTCCGCCATCTTCGGCGCGCTCGGCGCGCTGCAGCCCGGCGAGGCGATGCGCTTCGTCAACGACCACGATCCGCTGCCGCTGCTCAATCAATTGCGCGAACGCTTCGGTGAACGCCTCGCGATCGAATATCGCCAGCGCGAGCCGGGCGCGATCGTCATCGACTTCACCGTGCTGTCGTGAAGTGACGGCCGGCGCGGCGCGCGCTCAGCGAGTCGGCCGCGCGTTCGCGACGCCGGCGATGCGCCACTCGCCGTCGGCGAGGCGCAGGATGTAGCTCTCCGCGAACTCGAGCGTCGAGCGTTTGCCGCCGCGCGCTTCGGTCGTCGTGCGGACTTGCGCCCAGACGGTCGCGAGTGGCCCATCCACGTGCGTCGTGGCCGAGATCACCTCGCGCCGATACCGCTTGTTCGCGCTGTGGAGGACGGGCGCGACGGTGCGCCACAAGGCAGCAAGGTCGCTCGTCAGCGGCTCGGTCGCGCCAGGGGCACCGCTGAACTGGTGCGCGGAGCCGAAATTGAACTTCACCGCGCCCTGCGCCAGCGTCGCGAGCGCGGCATCGAGGCGTTGCGCCGAAATCGCGTCGTTGAACGCGCGCACGACCGTCTCCGGTGGCGCGGTGGCTTCGGCGGAAAACGCGGTGTTCGTGACGAGCGAGGCCGCGATCAGCAGCGTGCCGGCCAGCAGTCGAAATCCCGTGCGCATGTCTGGTGTCCCCCTGGGACCGATTTTGCACCGCTCGCGCGGCATTCCGGGTACGGGTTTTCACGTGGTATTGCACCGAGCCGGTCCCGCAGGTAACCTCCGCGCCCCGTGGCCGGGCGCCTCCTCAGAACGTGGGCGCCCGTTTCTCTTTCTGGGGTGCGCGGTGATCGAAACTCCGTACTACCTGGTCGACGAAGCGAAGCTCGACGCGAACCTGCGCAAGGTCGCCCATGTGCGCGAGCGCTCGGGTGCCCGGGCGCTGCTCGCGCTCAAGTGCTTCGCGACCTGGTCGGCGTTCGACCTGATGCGCCGCTACATGGATGGCACGACCTCGTCGTCGCTGTTCGAAGTGCGGCTCGGTCGCGAAAAGTTCGGCGGCGAGACGCACGCCTACAGCGTCGCGTACGCGGACAGCGAAATCGACGAGGTCGTCACCCACGCCGACAAGATCATTTTCAACTCGCTCGGGCAACTCGAGCGCTACGGTTCGCGAACCGGCGCCCTGCCGTGCGGCCTGCGCCTGAACCCGCTCGTCAGCAGTTCCTCGTTCGATCTCGCCGATCCCGCCCGGCCGCACAGCCGGCTCGGCGAGAGCGATGCGGCGCGCGTGCGCGCGGCGCTGCCGCGCCTCTCCGGCTTCATGATCCACAACAACTGCGAAAACGCCGATTTCGGGCGCTTCGATCAGCTGCTCGCACAGGCCGAGGCGCGCTTCGGCGAATTGTTCGCAGCGGTCGAGTGGATCAGCCTCGGGGGCGGCATCCACTTCACCGGCGAGGGTTATCCACTCGACCGGTTCTGCGACCGCCTGCGCGCCTTCAGCGAACGCTACGGCGTGCAGGTCTACCTCGAGCCGGGCGAAGCGGCGGTCACCGGCAGCACCACGCTCGAGGTGAGCGTGCTCGACACCTTCGAGCGCGGCAAACGCATCGCGATCGTCGACGCCTCGGTCGAAGCGCACATGCTCGACCTGCTGATCTATCGCGAGAGCGCGCAGCTCGCGCCAAACGTCGGGCCGTACCGCTATCTCGTGTGCGGGCGCTCCTGCCTCGCCGGCGACATCTTCGGCGAGTTCGCCTTCGAGCGCGAACTCGCGGTCGGCGATCGCCTGTCGATCCTGAACGCCGCGGGCTACACGATGGTCAAGAAGAACTGGTTCAACGGCGTGCGCATGCCCGCCATCTGCCTGCGCGCCGCCGATGGCACGGTGCGGCAACAGCGCGCGTTCGGTTACGAGGATTACCTGACGAGCCTCTCCTGAGAGGCAGCCACGTTCGATCGGTCCACTGGAGGTAACGGCGGGAAATGAAACGCAACGTCTTGATCATCGGCGCCGGCGGCGTCGCGCGGGTCGTCGCGCACAAATGCGCGCAGCACAACGACGTGCTGGGAGACATCCACCTCGCATCGCGCACCGTGGCGAAGGCGCGCGACATCGTCGCGGCAGTGCGCGCGCGCGGCAGCCTGCGGGTGCCGGGCAGGATCGAGGCGCACGCGCTCGATGCGCTCGATGTCGGGGCGACGAGCGCGCTGATCCGCGCCACCGGCGCCGGCATCGTGATCAATGTCGGTGCGGCCTTCGTCAACATGGCGGTGCTGTCGGCGTGCATCGCGACCGGCGCCGCGTACATCGACACGGCGATCCACGAAGACCCGCTCAAGATCTGCGAGACGCCGCCGTGGTACGGCAACTACGAGTGGCGCCGGCGCGAGGAGTGCAAGGAAGCCGGCGTCACCGCGGTGCTCGGCGCCGGCTTCGACCCGGGCGTCGTCAACGCCTGGGCGGCGCTCGCGCGCGACGAGTATTTCGATCGCATGGACTCGATCGACATCATCGACATCAACGCCGGCTCGCACGGCCGCTGGTTCGCGACCAACTTCGATCCCGAGATCAATTTCCGCGAATTCACCGGGCAGGTGTGGTCGTGGCAGGGTCGCAAGTGGGTGTCGAATGCGATGTTCGAAGTGGGCCGCGTCTGGGACCTGCCGGTGGTCGGCGAGAGCAAGGCCTACATGACGGGCCACGACGAGATCCACTCGTTGTCGAAAAACCTCGACGTGCCGGACATCCGCTTCTGGATGGGATTCGGCGAGCGCTACATCACGGTGTTCACCGTGCTCAAGAACCTCGGCCTGCTGTCGGAGCAGCCGGTGACCACGGCCGAGGGCCAGAAGGTGGTGCCGCTGAAAGTGGTGAAGGCGGTACTGCCCGACCCGTCATCGCTCGCGCCGGATTACACCGGCAAGACCTGCATCGGCGATCTCGTGAAGGGCGAGAAGGGCGGCCAGGCACGCGAAGTGTTCATCTACAACGTCTCCGACCATGCCGAGTGCTATCGCGAAGTCGGCAGCCAGGCGATCTCGTACACGGCGGGCGTGCCGCCGGTCGCGGCGGCGCTGCTGATCGCGAAAGGCCCCTGGGACGTGAAGACAATGGCCAACGTCGAGGAGTTGCCGCCGCGGCCGTTTCTCGCGTTGCTCGATGAAATGGGGCTGCCGACGCGCATCCGGGACGAACGGGGGGATCGGGCGTTGTCCTTTGGCTGACGTCTGAGACAGGCTGAAGCTTGCCGATCCGTTTCGACCGGCCAACACAGAGCCGATCGACGCGCTTTTCGGATGACGCTGATGGCCGCGCTGGCGCGCGCATCGCTTCCGGCCATGAGCAATGGAAGTGAGGGACTGCGGCCATGGAACATGCGCGTCATCGGCCCCGCATGACCAGATAGACATCTCATGGGATGTCACATAGAATCCAGCCGTGCGCGTCGTGGTGGACACCTCGGTGCTGGTTGCAGGGCTGCGCAGTCAGCTCGGAGCGAGCAGTCTCCTGCTGGCAGCAATCGCGAGGCGGCGCTTGAGGCCGCTCGTCACTACCGCGGTATTTCTCGAGTACGAGGCTGTGCTGTTGCGACCGGAACAGCGCCTGGCCACCCACATGAGCGAGAAGGATATCGAAGGATTCCTCCGTGCTCTGGCCGCCGCGGCAGAACCGGTGGAAATCAGCTTCCGATGGCGGCCGCAATTGCGTGACCCGGCCGACGAACTGATGCTCGAAGCGGCGGTGAACGGGCATGCCGATGCCATCGTGACGCACAACGTGATCGATTTCGAATCGGCATGGGTGAAGTTCGGGATGCGGATATTGACGCCGGCGCAGTTGCTGAAGGAGTTGCCGAAGCCATGAGCAAGAGCACATATCCATTGAAGCTGCCGAATTCGATCAAGACGGCAGCAGCGGCATTGGCGCGTGAAGAGGGCGTGTCCCTCAATCAGTTCATCGCTGCGGCGGTGGCCGAGAAAGTGGGTGTGCTGCGCACGGCGGCCGAGTTCCTTCGGGAGCGTGCAGGTGATGCGAGCCCGAAAGATCTGCTGCGATATGTGCGTGCCGCGCGCAAGGCGCCACCCTTGCCGGGCGATGAGCGGAGTTGAATTTTGCTTTCGGCGCGCGCCGATCGATGCCACAGCGCCTGGAAACCCGGGATTGGTGCCAGGAGAGGACTCGATAGACCAGTCCAACTCCCTGTTTCTATGGCAGTTGGCTTGGCTCAATCTCAATTTCGTGCCCCATAGATACCCCCAACACCAAGGCATAGGCTGTCGCGGCGAACAAGCAGGGCCATGAACTCTGCGTATGCCCACAAGAGCGGCGTGCAGGCGGGAGTACCGTCACTTGGGAAGGTCTGCCGCATGCCATTCATGATGCCCGGAGCAGGCCAACGCTCGCAGGGCCTCTGTAGCGTCTTATTCGCGAAGCGGGGGGGCTACACCAGATCTATACCGGTACGCCGGGTATCAGGCGAATGTTCTGCGTATCAGCGGATGCCCTTGCAGCGACTAAAGGGCCACATTGTGGCCCATAGTCACGGTCCTCCAAACTGCCGAATTGATGCGCGTTGATCGCACTGCTCTGCTGCCCGCTGCAGTGAGCCTGGCGCTCTTCGCCTAGTTATTGACATTGCATCCGACATCCGCGGGACGCACCTATGCGGCCTACGGAGGCCTCTATGTCGCGATCGCTGTGCTGTGGTTGTGGGCGGTGGAGGGCGTGCGACCGCATCGATGGGATTTGGTGGGCAGTGCCGCCTCCATCATAGGCATGGCGATCATCCTGTACGGCCCGAGAAGTTAGAAATGGACGGATGCGGGGCCGGTGGCAGGATGCGACCAGAGCCAGCGGGTCGGCCTGCGCCTGACCCACCAGTAGTTCCACGCTTCTTTATAGCGAATCGACCCGCGTCAATCGCTTAGCCTCCCAACCGAGACGCCTTTCTCATTTGTTCACTCGATCCTGATGGATAAAGTTGGCATACTTCGCGGCGTGTCGCTTCTCCGTCGCAAACCGATGCTGCTTTGCGTTTTCGCGTGGATGCTCGTCATCCTGCGAGTGGCGGACGCGCATGCGCACCTTTGTTTCGACGGGAAAGAGCCTCCGGCGACGATTCATGTCGCGGATCTTGGTTCCCATCCGTGTGAAACAGATCCCGTAACGGATCACTCCGGCGATAAAGACATCCAGCCTGCAGCGGAAGTCCTGCTGAAGAAGGCGTCTTTCGATGAGTTCTGGTTGCCGTCCGTGGCAATCCCGGCCGCTGCGATCGTCCTGCAGTCGTACGATGAAGTGGCCCTGCCCGGCAGCCAGCTTGCTCATGCTGGCCCTGTCGTGTTCTTTCGTCCGCCGCTGCGCGGACCTCCCGTCTAGTCCTCCCTGATTCACTGACTCTTGTCACTGATGCGCACGTGCGAGTTCTGCACGGGCGCCGGAGGATTTCATGGAAATTCGACTCGCACGCGCAGGTGGCGCGTGCCTGATCGCAACGCTGGCTGTCGTCTCGTCGACGGCTTGGGCTGCGCAAGGACTTGAACCCCAAGGTCCGCTGACACTTGCGCAGGCGCTGGACGCCGCGCTTTCGGCCAATCCCGAACTGGCGGCAAGTCGCTATGAGCTGACGGCTGCACAGGCGCGCGTTGTTCAGGCAAACAAGAAGCTGAATCCGGAAATCTCGATCGAACTCGAGAATTTCGCGGGCGGTGGACCGTATCAGGGAGTGGATTCGCTCGAGACCACCCTGGCGTTCAGCCAGGTCGTGGAGCTTGGCGGCAAACGGGATCTTCGGCGCTCGATCGCCGAGATCGATAGCGAAGCCGTGTCAATGGAACTTCGTGCCCGCCAGCTGGACCTGCTGGCCGACGTCACCCGCAAGTACATCGATGTGGTGGCGGCCCAGGAGAAAGTAGGATTTGCCACCGAACACACGTCGCTGGCGGAGAAGACCCAGCAGGCGATCGCCGCACGAGTCAAATCCGGTCGCTCGCCAGTGGCAGAGGAGAGTAGAGCGCAAATCGATCTGACACGCGCGCAGATCGAACAGCGCCAGGCCGACATTGCACTCGAGACCGCAAGAAGCGCATTGGCGCTCAGCTGGGGGCGCATCGACGCTCAGTTCTCGCGTGCAACCGCGGACCTGTTTAAGTTCGAGCCGATAGACTCATTCGAGTCCCTTTCGACCAAGATCGAACGCACGCCCGACATCCTTCGCTTTGCCAGCGAGGCACGGATGCGGGATGCCGAGCTGCGTCTCGCGCGAGTCCAGACTCGACCCAACGTGGCCTTCAGTGTCGGAGTGCGTCGCTTCGAGGAATCGAGCGATGCCGCACTGGTTGCCGGCTTCTCGATGCCTCTGGCTATTTACGATCGCAACCAGGGGGCCATCACCGAGGCGCGTGCGCGAAGGGCGCAGGTCGATGCGAACAGGGAAGCGAGCAAGGCGCGGACGCTGGGCACGCTCTTCGCGCTCTACAGGGAGGCATACGCGGCCAAGGACCGGGCGATTGCCCTTCGCGATCGAGCTATTCCGCAGGCCCGGGAGGCCCTTTCACAGACTCGAGCCGGCTATGAGCGCGGCCGGTTCTCATTTCTCGAGCTGCAGACCGCACAGCAGGACTTGCTCGCGGTGAGCGAGGCGGCCATCGAAGCCGCTGCCGACTACCACCGTCTTCTTGCAGAAATCGAGCGACTCACAAGCGAACCCCTCACTACTCAGAATCTCGAGGCACCGTTGCCATGATCAGTACTGACGTCGAGCGAAATCGGATGACTCGAATGGCAGCCGCCATCGTCTCCACTCTCCTGCTGTGGCCTTTGGCCGGGTGTAGCTCAGGCACGCCCGATGCGGATGCGGCGGCGGGCAAGAATTCCGCTGCCCAGCCGAAAGGCGATGCACACGCAGAAGGGGAGCGCCACGATGAGGAGGAAAGGCATGCCGAGGAAGGCGAGCACACCGAGGAAGCGCAATCCATCGCGCTGACGGAAGAGCAGATCGAGCGCGGGGGAATCGAAGTCGCTCAGGCCGGAGCTGCGCAGCTCAAGGAGCACCTCTCGCTTTACGGCGTGATAGCACCCAATGCCGAGCGCGTACTCGATGTGACGGCGCGCTTCCCGGGCGCGATCCGCAGCGTCAGGAAGCGCGTCGGCGATTCGGT
This sequence comes from Steroidobacteraceae bacterium, assembly GCA_019187495.1. Taxonomy (GTDB): domain Bacteria; phylum Pseudomonadota; class Gammaproteobacteria; order Steroidobacterales; family Steroidobacteraceae; genus CADEFQ01. The sequence continues at coordinate 102,580 of JABAQN010000029.1, read as the reverse complement.
GCGGCGCGGGGAGACGCTGGCGACCGTGGAGAGCAACGAGAGCCTGCAAACCTACGCCGTGGTGTCCCCCATCGATGGCGTCGTCACGGCACGCAATGCAAACGAAGGGGAACAGAGTGCCGAGAAAGTCCTGTTCACGGTGGCAGATCTCTCGACCGTATGGGTCGAACTCTCGGTGTTTCCGCGCGACCTCGCCAAAGTGAAGGTGGGTCAGACCGTTCGAGTCCGAAGCGCGGATACCGGATTGTCAGCGGAGGGAAAGGTCGTCTACGTCGCTCCCTTCGGCAGCAGCAGCAACCAGACACTGGTTGCCCGGGTGCAGCTCGCAAACCGCGATCAAAAGTGGCCACCCGGTCTGTATGTCGGTGCCGATGTTGTGCTCTCGAGTGCCGAGGTGCCCCTCGCGGTTCAGTCCGCGGCCCTGCAGACCGTAGAGGGCAAGACTGTCGTGTTCGTGCGAGATGAACATGGCTTCGAGCCTCGCGCGGTCAGGGGCGGCCGTACCGATGGAGAGATCGTCGAGATCATCGAGGGTCTCAGCGTGGGCGAATCCTACGCCACCCGAAACAGCTTCACCCTCAAGTCCGAGATGGGCAAGGGCGAAGCGGATCACGGGCACTGAGGTCTGAATCATGATTGATGCACTCATTCGCACATCGATCGCCCGGCGTTGGGTCGTGCTGTTCCTCGTGATCGTGATCGCGGCTGCCGGTGTCTGGAACTACCAGAGACTGCCCATCGATGCGGTTCCAGATATCACCAACGTGCAGGTTCAGATCAACTCCCAGGCCGATGGGTACTCTCCGCTCGAAGTGGAGCAGCGCATCACCTATCCGGTCGAGACGGCCATTGCCGGGTTGCCGCACCTCGAATACACGCGATCCTTGTCCCGATATGGTCTGTCTCAAGTGACAGTTGTATTCGAGGAAGGCACAGATGTGTACTTCGCGCGCAATCTCGTCAACGAACGTCTCCAGCAGGCCAAAGGGCAACTCCCGCCTGGAGTCGAGCCGCAAATGGGTCCGATCGCCACCGGGCTCGGAGAAATTTTCCTTTACACAGTCCACGCCGACGCAGATGCCAGGCAGCCAGACGGCCAACCCTATGACGCGACGGCATTACGGACGCTGCAGGACTGGGTGATTCGCCCGCAGCTGCGTCAGGTGGCAGGCGTCACCGAGGTCAACACCATCGGCGGATTCGAGAAGCAGTTTCACGTGACGCCGGATCCCGCCCGGCTCCTGGCTTATGGACTGAGCTTCGATGACGTCGTCGCCGCGCTTGAGAAGAACAACGCCAACGTCGGGGCGGGCTACATCGAGAAGAACGGTGAACAGTACCTGATCCGCTCGCCCGGTCAGGTCTTCGACATCGAGGCGCTCGAGCGCGTGATTGTCGCGCGCCGCGACGGCGTGCCGGTGAGAGTGCGCGACGTCGCAGAGGTGGCCATTGGCAAGCAGTTGAGGACGGGTGCCGCGACACGCGACGGCGAAGAGGCCGTGCTGGGCACCGCGGTGATGCTGGTGGGAGAGAACAGCCGCGTGGTGTCGAAGGCCGTGAGCGCGAAGCTCTCGGAGATCAACAAGTCCCTGCCCCAAGGCATCACAGCCGAACCGGTCTACGACCGCACGGTGCTGGTGGAGCGGACGATCTCCACCGTGCAGAAAAATCTGCTCGAAGGAGCCATCCTAGTCTTCGTCGTGCTCCTGCTGATGCTGGGCAACCTGCGTGCGGCGATATTGACAGCGCTGGTCATCCCGCTGTCGATGCTGATGCTCATTACCGGGATGGTCGAGAGCAAGGTTAGCGCCAACCTGATGTCCCTCGGCGCCTTGGATTTCGGACTCATCGTCGATGGTTCATTGATCATCGTCGAGAATTGCATCCAGCGTCTGGCCAATGAACAGCATCACAAGGGGCGATTGCTCCTGCTCGAGGAACGTCTGCACACGGTGTACATCGCCACGCGCGAAGTGTTCACGCCGGCGCTCGTCAGCGTTCTGGTCGTGATCCTCGTGAACCTGCCGCTGCTCGCCCTTGTGGGTGTGGAAGGCAAGATGTTCCGGCCGATGGCGCTGGCCGTCATTCTGGCACTCGTGAGTGCTCTGATCCTCTCACTCACGTTCGTGCCGGCTGCCGTGGCGCTCTTCATGAGCGGCAAGATCGCCGAGAAGGATAACGCGCTCGTTCGCGGCGCGAAGCGACTCTATGCCCCGGTGCTCGAGTTTGCGCTTCAGCGCCGTTTGGCAGTCCTGGGCGGGGCCATGGTGCTGGTCGTGCTCTGCGGGTGGCTGGCGACCCGACTGGGATCGGAATTCATCCCCAATCTGGATGAAGGCGATCTGGCCGTTCAGGCCCTACGCGTGCCCGGAACCAGCCTGTCGCACTCCCTCGAGATGCAGTTTCAGGTCGAGAAGGCCGTCATGGAGATCCCCGAGGTCAAGACCTTCTTCTCGCGCGTGGGGACCGCCGAGGTGGCGACGGATCCGATGCCTCCCAACATCTCGGATGGCTACGTGATGCTCAAGGATCACGCCGAGTGGCCTGATCCCGACAAGCCCAAGGCACAGCTGCTGAAGGAAGTTGAAGAGAAGCTTCAGGCGGTGCCGGGGAATACCTACGAGATCAGTCAGCCCATTCAATTGCGATTCAATGAGCTGATCTCGGGAGTCCGATCCGATGTCGGTATCAAGATCTATGGCGATGATCTTGATCAATTGCTCGAGTCGGGCAACGCCATTGCGAGGGTGCTCGGGAGCGTACCGGGCGCCGAAGGCGTCAAGGTCGAGCAGGTCGCGGGACTGCCGGTGCTGTCGATCGAACCCAATCGCGATGCGCTTTACCGCTACGGCCTGAACGTGGCTGATATCCAGGACGTGCTGGCGGCCGCCACGGGAGGGGAGGAGGCGGGTCAGCTATTCGAAGGCGATCAACGCTTCGCGCTGATCGTGAGATTGCCCGAGAACGTGCGCACGGATCTGGCGGCACTCGAACGATTGCCGATACTGTTGCCAGAGGAGGAAGGGCGGCGCGGCTACGTGCCGCTCGGTGAAGTGGCGCGGCTGGCTCTCGCGCCCGGACCCAATCAGATCAGTCGTGAGAATGGCAAGCGTCGCCTCGTGGTGTCAGCCAATGTCCGGGATCGTGATCTGGGCGGCTTCGTCGCGGAGGCCCGCGCAGCGATTGATCAGCAAGTGAAGCTGCCTTCGGGCTACTGGATGGAATACGGCGGAACCTTCGAGCAGCTCGAGTCTGCGACGAAGCGCCTGACCGTGCTGGTGCCCATTACGCTCCTGATGATCTTTGCACTCCTGCTCATGAGCTTCGGATCGGCCAAGGATGCCGCGCTCGTCTTCAGCGGCGTGCCCCTCGCCTTGACGGGAGGCGTCATTGCGCTCTGGTTGCGTGATATTCCGCTGTCGATCACGGCGGGCGTGGGCTTCATCACCCTCTCAGGAGTCGCGGTCCTCACGGGTGTGGTGATGGTGGCCGCCATCCGGGACAGGCTGGCCAATGGTGCCGAGATCGATCAAGCGATTCATGAGGGGGCCATGATGCGGCTGCGGCCGATCCTGATGGTCGCGCTCGTCGCGGCCCTTGGCTTCCTGCCCATGGCACTCAATACGGGTACGGGCGCGGAAGTTCAGCGTCCGCTCGCAACGGTGGTCATCGGCGGCATCATCTCTTCGACCTTGCTGACGCTACTGGTGCTGCCGGGGTTGTATCGAATGGCCTACAGGCGCCAGGAAGAGTCCGAACTTTCGGGACCGCTCGCTGCGCCAGGAGGTGCCTGATCGCCAAGCGGGCTCAGAGCGGCTCAGGTCGAAAAGAGGTCGCTGACCGGGAGGTCGCCGATCAAGGTGGACTGCGGGGGTACGTCGGGGCGTCACTGTTCGTGTTTGCTGCCCTCGGCGTGCTCCTGCTGGCACTGATTGCGGTGGATACCTCGGTGTGGACGCCCGCGGAGCAACTGGTGAGGGTCTATCGTCGTCATGGATGCACGTGTGCCTTCCAATGGAAGAAAGATCTGGAGCAAGCCGGGTATACCGTCGTGCTGAGGGAGGTGGAGACGCTTCGCTATCTTCGGCGCCAGCGCGACGTACCGCGGCAATACTCCGGCTGTCACCTGGGCGTCTACCTGGGCTACTTCGTCGAAGGACATGTGGATCCAGCAAGTCTCAAGTCGTTGGCGACTCTTCGGCCGCGAGCAAAGGGGCTGATCCAGGAGGAGGACAGGCAGCCAGGTTCGAGTGCCCAGGCGTCCAGCGCAACTTCCAGCCACTTGCTGCTGGCGATGCCCGATGGGAGAACCGTCCCCTGGAGCGCTCCATCGAGCGCTCCGGGGCACGGCGTCTAGATCTGGCTTGCCAAGTGAAATGGGTTAGCTTACTCAGCGGGGGAATGATTCGATGAAGCGTCCAGTCATCATGGCCATTGCGGCAGTGTCGGTGGCGGCAGTTATTGCGCTGCTGATCTATGGCTTCAATCGTCATGAGCAGCGTCCCGCGCCCGATCATCGAGATTCCCTGGGCGATGCGCTCGTGCGTTCCCATTCGCCGGTGATCGGTTCACCCACTTCGCCCGTGACCATCGTCGAGTTCCTCGATCCCGCGTGCGAGGGTTGTCGCGCCATCTATCCGCACGTGAAGCAGATCCTCGCCGACCATGCGGGCGAGGTGAGACTGGTCGTGCGATACGTGCCCTTCCATGGACAGATTTCGATCGATGCTGTCCGCATCCTCGAGGCTGCGCGCGATCAAGGCAAGTTCGAGGACGTCCTGACTGCGATGTTCGAGACCCAACCGATGTGGGCCAACCATGACACCCCTGATCCAGAACGAGCTTGGCAAGTGGCAGCCCAGGCGGGCGTCGATCTGGAGCGCGCGCGTGCGCACGTAGCGTCCGATGTCACTGAGAAACGCATCGCGCAGGACATTGCGGATCTGCGCACGGTCGGCATCAAGAGCACGCCCACCTTTTACGTGAACGGCAAACTGTTGCCCAAGCCAGATCCAGTCATGTTGCGCGAAATGGTGATGGCGGAAGTGGCCCGGGCCATTGACTGAGAGGTAACCCTCGTGGGCCACCGGGATCACCATGACTGAGAAACTGCGCCTCGATCTCGAAGTGCTGCTTCCGCGCATTCCCGATGAGTCGGATGCCTGCGTAGAGAGGCTGACTCGCAGTCTGCGGGCGATCGACGGCATCGTGGAAGTTCACGTGAAGGCGGCTTCCCGTGGGCAGCCCCGTGCGCAGCTGTGTGTGCATTACGATCGCCAGAAGATCCCCTTGCGCCGAATCGAGAGTGTGGTTCGAAGCGCGGGCGCGGGGATCAGCAAGCAGGTTGGGCATCTTCTGTGGAGCACCCAGGGCATCGCACATCAGCGCCGTGCGAGAACGATCTCGGATGCATTGACCGCTCTGACCGGTGTCATCGAGGCCGAAGCGAGTGCCACCGGCAACGTTCGAATCGAATTCGATCGCTACAAGATCTCGGAACAGCAGCTTCGGCGGGAGCTCGAGCGATGGCAGGTCGGCGTGAGCGAAGAGGCTCAGGACTCCGGGCAGCGAGGCGCTTCAGAGGAGCACCACCACGAAGGATTGCTCGGATCGAATACGGAGCTCCTCTTCTCATTGTTCAGCGGAGCCTTCCTCCTCGGGGGATTCCTGATTGCCCGATTTGTGCCGGCGTCCCCATCGTGGTTGCCCACCGGGTTCTACTGGGCGGCCTACTTTTTCGGCGGCTTCTACACTTTGCGCGAGGCGATCGAGAACCTGCGGCTGAAGCGCTTCGAGATCGACACGCTCATGCTGGTGGCTGCGGCAGGTGCCGGAGCGATCGGGGCATGGGCGGAGGGCGCTCTGCTGCTGTTTCTCTTCAGCCTGGGACATGCGCTCGAGCACTACGCGATGGGACGCGCCAGGCGCGCCATCGAAGCGCTGGCCGAACTGGCACCGAAGACGGCGCGCGTGAAGCGGGACGGCGAACTGCAGGAAGTTGCGGTGGAGGCGCTCGGCATTGGAGACGTCCTCGTGGTCAGACCGAATGAGCGGCTGCCCGCGGATGGCTTCGTGGTGCAAGGGACCTCCAGCGTCAATCAGGCGCCGGTGACTGGCGAGAGCATCCCGGTAGACAAGCGAGCGGTGTTGGACGCTGCGTCCGCACGCCTGCGACCGGACAGTGTGGACGCAGCGTCGCGGGTTTTCGCCGGAACCATCAACGGAAGCGGTGTCATCGAGCTGGAGGTGACGCGCACTTCAAACGAGTCCACGCTCGCGAGCGTTGTGCGTATGGTCAGCGAGGCCGAAACGCGCAAGGCGCCCTCGCAGCGATTCACGGACCGCTTCGAGCGGATCTTCGTGCCGGCTGTGCTGCTGTTGGCCACGATCATGCTGTTTGCGTGGGTCGTGATCGATGAACCATTCCGCGATAGCTTCTACCGGGCGATGGCGGTTCTGGTGGCGGCCAGTCCATGCGCGCTCGCCATTGCCACACCGAGTGCGGTGCTCTCGGGCATCGCCCGCGCGGCGCGTGGCGGAGTGCTGATTAAAGGGGGCGCTCCGCTGGAAGAGTTGGGCTCGCTGGGTCTGATGGCCTTCGACAAGACCGGCACGCTGACTGAAGGGCGCCCGCGAATCACGGACGTGATCGCGCTAGACGGCGCGACGCAGGAGGAACTGCTGGCCGTCGCCGTGGCGGTGGAGTCTCTAAGCGATCACCCCCTTGCTGCTGCAATCGCCCGCGACGGGCGAGCAAAATTGGGCGCGCGCGATATTCCACTCGCCTCCGACCTCGAAAGCCTGACCGGCCGAGGCGTCAAAGCGACTTTGGCGGGGCAAACGGTGTGGATCGGCAAGGCTGAGATGTTCGGAGTCGAGGGCATCAGTCCATTGGGCAGTGCAGCGGCCAGCGCCATCGCGCAGCTCCGGGAGGCGGGGCGCACGAGCATGGTGGTGCGGATCGGTGATCGGGACTTGGGTGCCATTGGTCTGCTCGACACCGCGCGCGAAGGTGCGAAAGCTGCGCTGCAAGCGCTTCGCGGACTCGGAATCCAGCGCATGATCATGCTCTCGGGCGATCATCAGCGCGTGGCTGACGCGATTGCGGCTGAAGTGGGGCTGGACGAAGCGCGCGGCGATCTCATGCCGGAAGACAAGGTCGAGACCGTTCGGGTATTGCGCGAAGCGAACAAGGTCGCGATGGTCGGCGATGGCGTCAACGACGCGCCCGCCATGGCGAATGCCACGGTCGGTATCGCGATGGGCGCAGCGGGTTCGGACGTCGCGCTGGAGACGGCCGATGTGGCGCTGATGGCCGATGATCTGCGACATTTGCCGTTCGCCGTGGGCCTCAGCCGGCACACGCGCAGCGTGATCAAGCAGAATATCGTCGTCAGCCTAGGTGTCGTGGCCTTCCTGGTCCCTGCCACCGTGCTGGGATTGGGGATCGGACCCGCTGTGCTCATTCATGAGGGTTCGACACTGCTGGTAGTCATCAACGCGCTTCGTCTGTTGAGTTATCGAAACCCCATCGGCACGTGATCGGGGTTTGGTGACGACAGCGGACTCACCAGGGTCCCCGAATCTGTGCTGTCCTCTCTACAGCTTGAGCAGCGACCACAGATGTCGTCATGAACCGCAGGTGGGCTGCAAAACCAGATCATGTGGTCCTCAGCCATAGAGATGACTCGTTCGCGCCGGCACTGGGCATTGTCGCGGGGGCGACTGAGACCTCGGTGCAGAACCTGCAGACCCATCCACGCAATTGAGGCTTCGAATGGGCAGGGGAAATGGTCAAGTCGTCAATGGGTCTCGTTCAACGTCGATTTGCGTCTTGTCTCCAGCATCGCCGGGCGTAACGTCATGCCTACCGTGACTAAGGAGAGTGTCGGTGAGAAACAAGCAAAGGCGGGGTTCTCGACCTTCAACCGACTCTGACCGTAGTCAATGGGCGGCTGAATTGGGCAAGTTTCGAGCATTTTGCCGAGAGCAGGGAACGAGGTTCATGCAGGAGTTGAACAGGTACTTGAATCCGCAAGGACCGCGTGATTCGAAATAGACGCAGACCTTTCAATTGCCATAGCGTAGCCCGCTCGATCATGGTCGAGCTGATTGAGCTCCTTCAGTCTCGTTAGCCTTTCTCGAGTCACGTCCGCCTGTGAGTTGCAACGACCATCGGCTTGCCTGAGAGACCAGCTCGGCCGATCCCGTTGCGCATCCCGTCCCGATAAGGCGCCAGTAAGTCAAATTGGCAGTCCAGCGCGGCGCGGGAAGCGGCACCGATTCCAGCGTGGCACGCGAGTGCCATTCGGTTCTCCGCAGGGTCTGCGCACCGACCACCGGCAAGCCCATCGCGAGAGAGGCGCTTGCGAGTGGGGCGTGGGAGCATCGCCACAGAAGCGCGCTGAGGGCATCCAGAAGCCGATCCTTTTGATGCCAGGAGAACGTATCGGCGGAAGTGGTTCGCCGCTGAAGGCCCGTGCTTTCCTTCGGTGGCTGCGACTCGAGACTCAGGTGTTCCGCGAAGAGGGCGAGATCTATAAGAACGACAGGCACGACCTGACTCACAGCTCTGCGGCCGGCGCCCGATCCACTAATCCAGATTGCCCGATGCTCTCGAATGAAGGCCGGTGAGGCGGGTGACTCCAGCGCGGCCGCCATCGTGAACTCCTCGAGACAGAGGAGATTCAGGGCGCCCACTGCGTCTTGAAGCGCGGGGGCGAAGACCGTCCTGGTCGGCTCAGGCATGGAAGTTCCCTTGGCGCGGTAAGTGAGGAGTCGCGCAGAACGCCCGAAATGCCATCTTGCAAATTTGGGAAAAAGATCCCAAATTCATTTTCCGTCGTTTTCCAGCATAAATGCATGTCTCGCTCGGGGAAAGGCGCAAATGGACCTTGAGCATCGACAACAGCAGGTAGGTCGGGAGCTGCTGCGGCATGAGGTGAGAACGGGTCTCATACGCCAGCTCACCGGTCTCACGGACCACGGAATTCGGGGGCTGTATCGATCGGAAGCGGGGGAAGTTCCTGTTCGCCACCGCGGCAAGAGTCCGGTGCAGGTGACCTTCCTGTGGAAGAACGAACCGCTGCGCGAGGATGCGGCCGTTTTCGTGTGCCTCTGGCGACGGGAGTCCGAGGTCCTGCGGCTGGAGCCCGCCGAGCAGGGTCTGGCTGGACGTTTGCGGGTGGCCGAGGGGTTTTGCGACACCTATGGGCTCTTCCGCCAGTTCTGCCCACAATCGCCTTTGACGCTGGAGCGGGCCTACTCGGTGGTCCGGGCGCTCAAAAACCAGCAAGGAATCCGGGCGGAGCCCTGCGAGCGCTGCGGAGCGCTCTGGCTCGTGGATGCCCTGGCCGTGAAGGGTGAGCATTGCGGCCACTGCAAGTCTGCAGAGCGGCAGGCGCTGGAGGGCGAATCCGCACGGACCCGAGGCCGCAAGGCCAGGCCCCGGCACCTCGACGGCTCACCCCAGCAGCAGTCCTTGTTCGGCGCAGGCGCCGAAGGCGAGTCGCCTCGACTCTAGAGGGCGCTAACGTCGGCCGAGCTGGCGGACGAGTTCCTGCAGCGTCACGGCGAGCATCGCCGAGGACGTGCTGATCGCGAGCACGATGCCCCAGGGGAACCCGGGCAGCTTCACCAAGCCCACATAGAACGCGATCGAGAGCAATCCGAGGATCGTGATGAGCGAGAGCGCCACGATCAATACGGGCGCGATCACGATCAGCACCGCACAGAAAGGCGCCCAGACGAGGCGCCACGCGAACCTTCCCACGACCTGCCAACGCGAGGGTGCGCGCATCTCGGGCCAGCGCGTGTGCATTTGTCGCGTCCTGTGATCGATCGGAAGCATGGAAGGGGAGTGTGCGCCTCTTCCAGAGAGCTTGCAGAACGAGTTTCTGCTCACTTCACACAGAAACTTCCTCCACCTCGCATTTCGGGCGCGATCGCGCAGTTTCTGGGATCGAACAAGGCGTGCCCGCGTGATGGGATGGTTCCCCACCGAAGGAGTGTCATCCCATGTTGAACCTGCCAGCGCTTGTGATGATGTGCGCCCCCCAGATCGATCCCACGACCTTGCTCGCGGTGATTGCGGTGGAGTCCGCCGCCAACCCCTATGCCGTGAGCGTCAACGCGCCCGAGCGTATGCGGGGTCTGGGCATCGAGGTGCCGCCGCTCTCGAGCCAGCCGCGCTCGCCGGAAGAGGCACTCGCGCTCATCGCCATGCTGCATGCTCGCGGCCTGCAGGTAAGCGTGGGTCTGGCGCAGGTCAACGAGATTCACCTGCCGTCGCTTGCGCGCGAGTTCGGGATCGACGAGCTCGCGGATCTGCTCGAGCCCTGCGCGAACCTCAAGGCCGCGGCCTGGGTGCTGCAGGGCTGCTGGACACAGGTCGGCAGCGAGCCGGGGGACTTTGCGACCAACGGGCGCGTGCACCGCGCGCTGTCCTGCTTCAACACCGGACACGCAGAGCGCGGCGTGCACAACGGCTATGTGTGGCGCGTGTTTCGGAGCGCGCAGACGGGACTTCGGGTGCCGCCTGCGGCCAAGACGCATTGATTCGATCGACCACCTTGGCATCGATTTCCCTTCCCACGGAGATCCCCATGAACTCGTTTCGTTCACCTCGTGCAACCCAGGTCATCGGCCTGACGGCCTTCGGCACGCTCTCACCGACGCTCGCCCTGGCACAAGCCTCGCCCTTTCTCACTGGCGCAAACGCGTTGCAGACAAACATTTATGCCTGGCTGACACCGCTCGCGATCATCGGTGTCATGGCGGTCGCGCTGTTCTTCATGTTCGGGAAGCTGTCGATGACGGCAGCGGCCGGCATCTTGCTCGGCATCGCCGTGGGGTTTGGAGCACCCCAGATCGTGACTTGGGTCCGCGGGATGTTTGCGGTCTGAAGGTCAGCGGACCGAGGGATCTCCTGTGAGCGACTCCCCTGTGAGCGTTGAGGCGGGTCTGACCGTGGACCCGCTCTTTCTGGGAGCCACGCGCCCGCCCATGTGCTACGGCGTGACCTATCTGGGGATCGTCGTGATCGTCGTGCTGACCATGGAGGTATTCCTCCTCACCCGCAATCTCCTGACGCTCCTGATCATCCTGCCTCTGCACGGTCTCTGTCGGCTGCTGTGCGCGCGCGATGCGCGCATCTTTGATCTGCTGTTTCTGGCGATGCGAACGCGGGTGCCGGGATGGCTCGCGGGAGCTCGGACCTGGAGGGCGAGCAGCTATTGTCCGCTCGTGCTACCGCGCTCGCGTCAGCGGGCGCTGCCGGTACCGATCTTGGAGCGCGTGCCATGAGCGGCCGCTCGGTCAGCCAGCCGTTTTTGAAGGAGCGGTTGGCCTGCGAGCAGATTCCCTATACCGCGATGGTGTCGGAGCGAATCGTCAAGACGGCCCAAGGCCACTACGTGCAGGCCTTCGAGCTGGGCGGGGCGAGCTTCGAGTGCGCGGAAAGTGCGACGCTCAACAACTGGCACGAGCGACTGAACATCCTGTGGCGCAACCTCGCAAGTCCCCATGTGGCGCTCTGGACGCATCTGATTCGCGATCGGGATCGCTGCTATCCCGAGGGCGAATTCACGCAGCCCTTCGCGCGAGCGCTGAACGGGCGCTATCGCGCACGCGTGGCGAACGAGACGCTCATGAGCAACCGGCTCTTTCTCGCCGTCGTCTATCGACCGGGGACGGGCACGACCGAGCGCCTGGCGCTCAAGACCTTGAGCCGCGCGCGGGATAACGAAGCCGCCGCGGAGCTCGCGGACTCCATCGAGGCCTGTCGCAAGCTCGGGGAACACGTGCAGGCCTCGCTTGACCGCTACGACCCGCAGCCGCTCGATCTCGTGGAGGAGGGCGGACGACCCTCCTCGAAGCTGCTGGCCTACCTGGCGCTCCTTGTCAACGGCGAACGGCAAACAATCCCCTTGCCACGGGGGCCCTTGAACGAGGCGCTCGCCACCTCGCGACTGCGCTTTGGGTCCGAGGTCCTGGAGTACCGCACGCCGACCCGCACCCGCTGGGGCGCGATGCTGGGGTTGAAGGAATACCCCAGTCCCACGGTGCCGGGGCTCCTGAATGCCCTGCTCGCCGCGCCCTTCCCGATGGTGCTGACGCAGAGCTTCACGTTCCTCTCCAAGGACGCCGCGCAGACGCTGCTCGAACGGCAGTTCCTGCGTCTGCGCAACGCCGGGGACTTCGCGGTGAGCCAGTCGGAGGCCCTGAAGGTTGCGCTCGATGGGCTCACCGGCGGGGAGTTCGTGATGGGGGAACATCACCTCTCACTCCAGGTGCTCACCGATTTCGAGGACTCGACGGACCCCCAAGCCGCGAACCTCCGGCTTCGCCATCTGAACGATGACCTCGCGCTCGCGCGCACGATCCTGGGTGACACCGGAGCCACGGTCGCGCGGGAGGACTTGGCGCTCGAGGCCGCGTTCTGGGCGCAGCTGCCGGGCTGCTTTGCGCTGCGCCCCCGTCGAGCGCCCATCACCTCGCGCAACTTCGCGGCGCTCGTCCCCTGGCACAACTATCCCACGGGACGCGTCGAGGGCAATCATTGGGGGGAGGCAACGACGATGCTCGTGACCCACGCGGCCTCGCCTTATCACTTCTCGCTCCATGCTTCGGACCCTTCGGATCCCGACGGCGGCTCGCGCAAGGACACGGGCCACACCTTTGTGTGCGGCCCCACGGGCTCCGGCAAGACGGTGTTCGTCGCCTTCCTGATTGCAATGCTCACCAAGCACGGTGCGAGCCAGGTGATCTTCGACAAGGACCGGGGACTCGAGATTCTGGTACACGCACTGGGTGGCACCTATCGGCCGCTGAAGCTCGGTGCGCCCACGGGCTGCAATCCGCTGCAGCTGGAGACCTCGCCCACGAACGTGGAGTTCCTGCGGGGATGGCTTGGCCGACTCGCACACCAGCAAAGTGAGCGAGGTGCGAGCCGTCGGGTGGAGGAAGATCTCGATCAGGCGCTGCGCGGAACGCTTGCCTTGCCGCGAGAGCTGCGGCGGCTGTCGAGGTTGCTCGAGTTCCTCGACGCCACGGATCCGGAAGGCCCGCATGCGCGGCTCTCGCCCTGGTGCGAGAGCGCGGGCGGTGAGTACGCCTGGGTGTTCGATCAGGCGCGCGACGAGCTGGCCGAGACCGTGCAGGAGAGCTCGCTGCTGGGCTTTGATGTGACGGAGTTTCTTGAACATGAGCTCGTGCGCGCGCCGCTCACGATGTATCTCTTTCATCTGGTGCGCTCAAGGCTCGATGGGCGGCGCTTCGTGTGCTGGATGGACGAGTTCTGGCGTCTGCTCGAGGATCCCGCGTTCGAGCGCTTCGCGAAGGACGGTCCCAAGACCTGGCGCAAGCTCGATGCCGTCATGGGACTCGCGACTCAGAGCGCGAGTGACGTCCTCGGCAGTCCGATCTCCCGCACGATCCTCGAGCAGACGCCCACCAAAGTGTTCTTCCCGAACGCCGATGCGCTGCAGAGCGACTACGTCGACGGGCTGGGGCTCACGCATCGGGAGTTCCAGCTCATCAAGGAAGAGATCGAGCCCGGCTCACGCCAGTTCCTCGTGAAACAGGGTCGGCACAGCGTCGTGTGTCGGCTCGATCTCAAGGGCTTTGATCTCGAGCTCACGGTGATGTCAGGTCGCGCACGCAACGTCGCGCTCGTGGAGCAGCTGCGGCGCGAGTGGGGCGCGACGCCTGCGCAGTGGCTGCCGGCGCTCGATGCGGAGTTGAAAAGAACGAAGGGGTCCTCGTGATCCCCGCCTCACCCCTCTGCACATAGCTACATATTAAGGAGTCGGTTATGACAACTCGGCACACGCTCTGGATCACCCTGCTGCTCGCAAGCGGCCTCATGGCCGCGGCGCCCAGCCAGGCCGCGATGGCGGTCATCGATGTGAGCGCGATTGCGCAAATGGTGCGGCAGCTGAACGAGCTGCGCACGCAGATCAGCGTGCTGCGTGATCAGTTGCAGCAGGCGAGGAACACTCACGCCTCGTTCACGGGCAACCGGGGCATGCAGGGGCTCGGGCTCACGGCGCGCGAGTATCTGCCGCCGGACTATGCGGAGCTCGAGCGTGTGCTCCTCGGCACGAGCCACGCCTACGCGGGGCTCGCGCAGGAGATTGAAGCGCTGGCAAGGGACGCCGGCGTACTCACGAACTCCCAGTTGACCGCGTTGGGCGCGCAGCACCGGGAGGACGTCGAGTCCCAGCGTCGCGATACGGCACTCCAGCAGGCGCTGTCGCGCTCGGCACTGGAAGCCTCCCAGCGTCGCTTCACCGCCCTCGAGCAACTACGCAGCACGATGCCCTCGGCCACCGATCCCAAGGCGATGATGGACTTGCAGGCGCGATTGCAGCTCGAGCAGGCGGCGCTCGCGAACGAGGCCATCAAGCTGCAGGCGTTGCGCGAGGTCGCGGCGGCCGATCGTGAGGCGCGGGCCCGTCAGATGCGGGAGCGTGCGGCCGGGAGTCTGGGAAGCCTGCGCACGCTCCCACCCATGGGTCTGTAGCCGAGCTTCGTCACGGAGCACACCTCCATGGGCTTCTTCGCTGAGTTCGATGCCTGGCTGACCGCGATCCTCTCGACCTACATCGGGACCAACACCGCGCGGATTGCCGCGGCCATTGAGCCTGCGGTGGTCACCCTTGGCGTGCTCTATGTGATCGTCTGGGGTTTCCTGCAGCTGCGCGGGCAAATCGATGAGCCGGTGGGATACGGCGTGCTGCGGATCCTCAAGCTCGCTCTCGTGCTGGGGGTGGGACTGCGCCTGTGGCTCTACGGTCCCGTCCTGGTCGACACTTTCCTGCAGGCGCCGCGCGAGCTCGCGGCGCTCATCGCCGGGGCCAGTGATCCGGTGACTACCATCGATGAGATCCTCTTCAACGGGGGCGAGGCCGCCGAGCACCTGATCGAGAAAGGCGGATTCTTCGACGGCGATCTCTCGTACTACCTCGCCGGGTTCTTCGTGTACCTGATCGTGGGTCTGACCGCCATCTACACGATCTTCCTGATGGCGCTCGCGCGCATTGCGCTCTCGGTACTGCTCGCGATCGGGCCGCTCTTCATCGCGCTGCTGCTCTTTGATTCCACTAAGCGCTTCTTCGAGGCCTGGCTTGCCCAGCTCACGAACTATGCCCTGATCTCCGTGCTCTCCGTGCTGACCGCGGCGCTGATGATGAACCTGCTCACGGTTGCGACCACGCAGGCACTCGCGGCGGGTGAGGGCATCACCATTGCGCATGCCGCGAGAGTAGGGCTGGCCTCCGGGCTGATCTTCCTCGTCATGCGCCAGGTGATGCCGATGTCAGCGGGACTCGCGAGTGGGTTGGCGCTTTCGAGTTTTGGACTCGTGAGCCACGGCCTCTCTCGCGCGACGCATGTCCTCACGCGCTCTTCGGGCCAGTTCCTGCGTGGCGCGGTGCTCGATCGCGATTTCAACCGCTGGGACAGCCTGCCGAGGATGTCGGGTCAGCTCATGCGTCGCAGCTGGCTCGACAGCACCCAAGCGCTGCGTTCCACCCACCTCAATCGTATCCGTGCTTTGAGCTCGGAGCGGCGACCGTGAACGGGGAGGCTTCCATGCATCGATCGCGCAACCCATGGCGAGGTGTCCTGCGAATTGGCGTCTGGAGTCTCGCCGCATCCACGCTGCTCGCAGCCTGCCAAAGCACTTCGTCTCACCTACCGGAGTGCCGGGGGAGACTCGAGCCGATCAACATGTCGGCCGTGCCCACGACGGCGCCACCCGCTCATGCCCGGAAGCGCTCGCCATGAAGCGCAGCGCACTGGGCGAGGACGGGAGCGTGAAGGCGTATCTGCAGGAGGCTCGCAGCTGGGAGGCCGATCGCGTGCGCGTTGCGCACCGCTCGGCCCGTATCGCGTGGTGGACGGCGGGGGGCGGGTGGACCTGTGCGGTGGCCACCAGCGTGGCGCTGGTGGCGCTCATGCCCTTGAAAAGTGTCGAACCGTTCCTCGTGCGCGTGGATCGCAGTACGGGGATCGTGGATGTGGTGCCGCGCTATGAAGGCGGCGCCGAGGTCAGCGAGGTCGTGACTCGCTACTTCCTCACGCACTACGTGGCCACGTGCGAGCGCTTCACCTTGGCTACAGCGGAAAGCGACTACGAGGAGTGCGGGGCCTTCCACAGCCCGCAGCGCAACCAGGCGTGGCTCTCGCTCTGGACCCCCGATAACCCGAACTCGCCGCTGCAACGCTACAAGGACGGCAGCACCGTGCGCGTGCAGGTGAAGGCGGTGACGTTCTTTGACCGTGGGAGCGGTGTGAAGGATCTCGCGCAGGTGCGCTTCGTGCGCGAGCTGCGCTCGGCCGGGGCCACCGAACCCACGCTCTCGCACTGGATCGCGGCGATCCAGTACGCGTACGTGGATCCGAGCGGGGAGCCGCGACTGCGGCGCTGGAACCCGCTCGGCTTTCGGGTGGTGGCGTATCACACGGAGCCGGAGGTCGCTGAGGGGAGTGCGGGCCAGCCGGAGCTCACGGCCTCACACGGAACCACACCTCAGTCGGACGCAACGCCATGACTCTCCCAAAGACTCTGCTGGCCGGCTGTCTCGCGATAAGTGCGCTGCTCGCGCAAGCCGAGGTCACGCCCTCGCGCGGTGCAGGCGATGCACGACTGCGCTTCGTCAACTATCAGGAGGGCGAAGTCTATCGATTGTCCGGCGTCGTGGGCTATCAGATGGATCTCGAGTTCGAGCCCGGGGAGATGTTCATGGGGCTCGGGGCCGGTGATCTCGATGCGCTCACCTTCGTCGCCCAGGGCAATCACCTTTTCATCAAGCCCAAGGCGGCACCGGTCGCGACGAACCTTACGGTGCTGACCAATCGTCGCGTCTATCACTTCGACTACAGCGCGTCGCGCGGCGCGTACAGCGACCCGGAAGCCGGGCGCATCTATGCCGTGCAGTTCCGCTATCCCAAGAGTCCGTCGCTGCAGGCCTTGAGCGCAGCCCTTGAACGCGAGAAGCAGGCGGACCTCCAAGCTGCGCTCGAGATGGGTCCCGTCGCGAACCCGCGCAACGAGCGCTATGGGTTCTGTGGCGATCGGGCCCTGAAACCCCTCGCCGCCTGGGACAACGGCGTGCACACGCACCTGAGATTTCCCCCGCGTGCCGCGATGCCGGCGATCTTCGTGAGCGAGTCGCCCGGCGCCGAGTCGCTCGTGAACTTCCACCTCCAAGGCGAGGAGGTGGTCATTCATCGGGTGGCGAGGCAGTTTGTGCTGAGACGCGGATCCCTCGTCGCCTGTATCTCGAACGAAGCCTGGGTGGGCGGAGGCCTCGCGCTGCCGACCGGGACCATCTCGCCCGCCGTGCATCGCCAGCTCCGCGAGAGCGGGCGATGAACGCTGTCGCTGCGTCCGAATCCCTCTCGGGCGATCGCGATGCCCCTCATGAGGCCCCACCCATCGAGAGACCGCTGGGGACCGTCAATCGCGAGCGCTCCTGGGGGTCGCGATTGAGTGCGATCTTTGCGCTGTTGCTCTTGCTCTCCATCGGCGGTGGACTGCTCGTCTGGTACTACTCGGGCCTGCTTGCGAAGCAGCGCGAGGCGGCCAGCGCGCAATCTGCCTCGACCCAAAAGCAGGCGCAGGGCGAAATGATCCTGCCGCCGCTGGGTCCCTTACCGCAGTCCTCCTCGCCGCAAGCTACGCCGGCGAGTAGCGCGCCGGCCGCGGACGCGATGCCCTCGGGCTCGCCGTCTTCCACCTGGGCCGGCAGCATTGTGGGGGCGCCACCGCCCATGCCGATCGATTCCCCTCTCGCGAGCGCATCTGCCACGGGTGCGCCGGCATTGCCACCGGCTCTTGTGCGCCAGCTCGGCGGCAGCGTGTTCGCGAGCGGCGCTTCGCTCGGAAGTCTGCCGATGGGGGATCCAGCACTCGAGCACATGGCGGGAGGACGTCCCATGACTGAACAGACCTCGAACGCGGGCCCGGCCCTTCCCCACAGCGCGCTGCAGGAGGCCCTGAACGTACCGCCCACTGAACTGCGCTTCGCGCAACGCCTGCCGCCCAGACAATGGCTCTTGGGCAAGGGGGCGTTCATCGATTGCACGCTTGAGACGGCCATCGACTCCTCGCTTCCCGGCATGACCACCTGCATCACGGCGGTCGACACGTTCAGCGCGGATGGGACGCTCGTGCTGCTCGAGCGCGGCACGAAGTTGATTGGGGAGACGCGCGGCGAAGTTCAACGAGGCACGGCGCGGGTGTTCGTCGCCTGGAGCGAAGCGCGCACGCCCTCGGGCGTCGTGGTACCGCTGGCCTCTCCAGGTACGGACTCACTCGGTCGCTCGGGACTCGAGGGCGCAGTCGATCGTCATTTCTGGGAGCGCTTTGGCGCCGCGATGCTGATCAGCGTCGTGGAAGGGGCTATCCAGATCGCGGTGGCCGAAGCCCAAGGTGGGGACGGCAACACCGTGATCTACAGTCCGCGGATGGCGAGTGACGTGATGACCGAGATCTTGAAGGATACGGTCAACATCCCGTCCACGGTACGCAAAGCACATGGCGAGGCGATCCAGGTGCTCGTGGCACGCGACATCGATTTTCGGGGGGTGTATGAACTCGCCCGACGCTGATTCGAAGGTCATCGTGCTGCCCCTTGCGGTCGCGACGCGCTCCTCGCTCGAGGTCGTACTCGAGCCGATTCGGGCGCTCCTTGATGACCCGCAGGTGCGCGAGCTGTGCATCAACCGCCCCGGCGAGTTGTTTCTGGAGCGCGCTCAGGGCTGGGTGAGGCAGGATTTTCTCGCGGGCACGTTCGAGTGGGGACTGCGGTTTGCCAAATTGGTGGCGAATGCCTCGCGCCAGCGGGTCGACGAGACCTCGCCCTTATTGTCGGCCTCGCTCCCGTCGGGCGAGCGCGTGCAGCTCGCAATTCCGCCGGTGACGCCGCAGCGCACGGTCGCGATCTCGATCCGCCGGCCGTCGAGCGAACTGTGGAGCTTGGAGCAGCTCGCCGCGCGCGGGATCTTCCGTCGCACGCGCCTCGCGGGCGCGGAGGGCGGTGACCATGAAGAGCAATTGTCGGGCTCGCTTCGGCGGGGGGATTTCGAGACGTTCATGCGAGAGGCCGTGCGGGCGCGCCAGAACATCATCGTGTCGGGCCCCACGGGTTCCGGCAAGACGACCTGGACGAAGGCGCTCATTCAGGAGATCGCGCCCTGCGAGCGACTGATCACGATCGAGGATGCACCCGAGCTCATCCTCTCGCGCCACCCGAACCATGTCCGGCTCTTCTACTCCAAGGACGACCAAGGTCGAGCGCAGGTGACGCCGAAGCAGCTCTTGGAAGCCTGCCTTCGGATGAAGCCCGATCGGATCCTGCTGGCCGAGCTGCGCTCGGAGGAAGCGTTCGATTACTTACGCAATGCCAACAGCGGACATCCGGGCTCCATTACGTCGGTCCATGCCTCCAGTGCCGAACTCGCGTTCGAGCAGCTGACGCTGCTCGTGAAGGAGAGCCCCGGCGGCCGCGAGCTCTCCCGCCGCGACATCAAGCACCTGTTGCATCACCTGATCGACATCGTCATCCAATTCGGGATCGAGGGACACGAGCGGGTGATCAAGGAGATCTGGTATGCGCCCGAGCGCCGCGCCGCTCGCCTGCGCGCCTAGCCAGGCGCCCCGCACTCGCGGCGCGTCGATCCGCAGTTCCCGTGCCGCGCGCGTGATCTTAGGTCTCGTTGCGGCGTTGCTCCTGGGCCAGTATCTGGCCGGCATCGTGCTGCTCGAGTGGCTGTCGGGGCAGGGTGAACGGGCAGGGCTGCGCAGCGTGGCCACGATCGCATTCCACCAGGGCCACGATCCCCGTGTGCGTCGCATGCTTTGGACAAGCCTCGCGATCGGCTACGGCGCGATCTCGCTGGCACTGTTCGCGGCGCTGCGACCGAGGCCCCGATCACTCCATGGCGAGGCGCGATTTGCGACGCGGCGCGAGCTCGCGCGCGCCGGCCTCCTGGGCGGCGAGGGCATCATCCTGGGCGAGGTGCCCGGGCGCTACCTCATGCTCGCGGGTCAGCAGGGCGTGGCGCTGGCCGCCCCACCGCGTGCGGGCAAGGGCACCGGCGTCGTGATCCCGAACGCCCTCAACTGGCCGGGCTCACTCGTCTGCGTCGACATCAAGCGCGAGAACTGGTCCCTGACCGCCGGCGCCCGGGTGGCCGGCGGCCAGGCCTGTCATCTGTTTGATCCCTTCGCCGAAGATGGCCGCACCGCCCGCTGGAATCCCTTCTTCTATGTGTCGGCGGATCCCCGACGGCGCGTGAACGATCTGCAGCGCATTGCGGAGATGCTCTATCCCGATCCCCCGAATGTGGATCCCTTCTGGACGGCCTCGGCGCGCTCGCTGTTCTTAGGCATTGCGCTATATCTGTTCGAGACGCCCTCGATGCCCAAAACGATCGGGGAGGTGCTGCGCCAGGGCATGGCGAGCGCGGAGGAGGGGTTCGGAGAGCACTGGAAGCGCGTCATCGAAGGCCGGCAGGCTCACGAGCATCCGCTCTCGGCCGAGTGCGTGCGCGCGCTCTATGACGTCATCGATCTGGCGCCCGTGACCGCGAGCAGCATCCGCAAGACGTTCACGAGTCGCCTGGATCTGTGGCTGAACCCCATTCTCGATGCCGCGACCGCGGCCAACGACTTCGATCTGCGTGAGCTGCGCACGAAGCCGATGTCCATCTACGTCGGCGTCAATCCCGATGACCTGCATCGCCTGCGGCCCGTGCTGAGCCTCTTTTTCCAGCAGGCCATCGGGCTGCAGACCCGGGAACTCCCCGAGCACAACCCGGCGTTGAAGTACGCCGTCATGATGCTGCTCGATGAGTTCACGGCGCTTGGGCGCATCCCGATCATGGCGGAGGCCATCTCGTACCTGCCGGGATACAACGTGCGCGTGCTGCTCGTGATCCAGACGCCCTCGCAGCTGCGCGAGGTGTATGGGATGAACAACGCCGAGACCATGCTGAAGTCCTTGGCGGCCCGCATCGTCTTTGCGCCGAAGGATTTCGCGGATGCGCGGGAGATCTCCGACGAACTCGGGTTCACCACGGTCAAGGCCCGCACCGAATCGAAATCCCGCTGGAGCTGGGGAGCGCGCAAGCCGCCCCAGGTCAGTGAAAGTCATCAGCGGCGTGCGTTGCTGCTGCCCCAGGAAGTGAAGGACATCGGGACCGAGCAGGCGCTCGTATTCTACGAGGGCTTGCCGCCGATCCGCTGTCGCAAGATCCGGTACTTCCGCGATCCGAGGTTCCTCAAACGGCTGCAGTCGGCGCCGATCGTGGCACCCATTCCGATCGAGCCCGCGATTGCTCAATCACGGCGTACTACCCCCTCGCGAAAGCCCGTCGCCGGCGCAAACCCTCCCTTGCGGGAGGCCACGATGGAGGATCTCGAGCACCTCGAGGAGCTTCAGCTCGCTGACTTCCTGACCTCGAGCCGGATTCTCGAGATGCTGGAGGCCCCGAGCCCCGATCCGCTCGCGATCGCAGCGGCGTTCATGGAGCAGGTGGGAGGCGCACCCGCATGAGTTCCATGGACAGCGTAGACGAGGAGGCGCGCCGCGCCGGCGGCGGCGGCAACACACTTGGGATGAGTTCGATCGCCTCCGGCTGGTTCACGCGCAGCTCGCCGCCCTCGCGCGCCGTGCCCGAAGCGGTGCGTCGCCTGTATCGGGTTGACGGAACCACCTACCGATTCCCGGATGGAACCGTGGCATTTGCTGACCGGGGACGTAGCCTCGTGACCCCGAGCGAGAACACCGAGGTCGTGAAGTCGATGGTAGAGATTGCGCAGGCGCGGGGTTGGACGCGACTCGCGGTGAGTGGCAGCGAGCAGTTCCGACAACGTGCCTGGGCGGCAGGTGAGGAGCGGGGTCTGGTGATCGCGGGATACCAGCCCTCGAAGGAGGAACGCGAACGAAGGCGCCGCCGCATGGCGGCTCGCGCCGACCCATCGACCGCGGCGATTGTTCCCGAGCCACAGCCTCAATCGGCCGTTCCCACGGCCGATGCCCGTCCAGGAGAGCGATCGACGGCAGCCGAAGAACCCGAACTCGTCAGTGGAACGCTCGTGGAGCACGGGGTCGCGCGCTACGAGTTCCTCCCCGATCGGGACGAGTCCTACTACGTACAACTCAATCAGGGCGGGCGTCTGCGCATGCTCTGGGGCAAGGACCTCAAGCGCGCCCTGGCCGAGAGCGCCACGCGCCCGCAGATCGGCGATCGCGTCGGAGCGCGCACCATCGGGCGCGTGCCGGTCACGATCAAAATCCACGAGACCGACGAACGTACGGGCGAGATCGTCGAACGCGAGAAAACCGCCTACCGCAATCGCTGGGTCGTGGAGCGCAGCCCGCACTGGGAGACGTTGTCGGCAAGCGCTCGGATGCTGCGCGATGAGAAGAGCCATCCCGTTGATGCCGCACGCGTGCATCCGCCGCTCAAGAATGCCTACTTCTATGTTCAGCACGCGCAGCTGCTCGCGCAATCGTTCACAGACCCCACTGCCCGCGCCACCTTCCTAGCCGCCGTTCGTGAAGGCCTGGCCAAGACACTGGAGAGCGGGGCACCGCTACCGCCCGCGCGGCTGCGTTCGAAGACGCAGGAGCCCTCACTACAGGAAGATGCTCGCACAACCCGGGTCCCGGACAGAGCGGGCCCCGAAGCTATTCCGCAACGCTGAGCGCGCGCTCGCGGGAGGCGTTGGTGCAGCGCCGCCGCCAGATTCATCGGATCCCTCTCCATATCTCACTGGGGCGACTTGCCTGCTGCGTCAGTCTGGCACGGCGTGCTCGCCGTCAAGGCGCCATGACGCGCGAAGGCGCGCCTCGCCGAGTGGCCTTCGGCCAGCCTGTGACGGCTGTGCGCGTCCGTGCCCTTCGCTTGCCGCAGGCAACTCGCCTGTCAGGCAATGACGAGGGAGACGGTCATGACGAGCACGATAGGCCGGCCGCGGGTGCTCACGGATGAACAAGTGGCCGAGATCCTGGCCTGGTATCGCAGCCGACGAACGCTCACGCAGGTCGCGCGCCAGTACGGAGTGTCGGTATCAACGATCCGGGACGTGGTCGCAAGAGCGGGTTCGTACAAACAGCGTGATCTGAAGAGATCGTCCGAAGTCCTTAAGAAGAAAGGATAGAGAGTCATGTCGAGGAGCGACCGCGGGTCGTGAGTTGCGATCAGCAAAGTGGCGGGCTATTGCGGTAGTACGGAGAATCCGAGAGAATTCGTACAGTTTGTACAAAATGTAGGTAGTAAGAAACTGTGGCACAGTTGAGCGTGAGCAAGGCTCGGGAGACTCTTTCGGAGATCGTCAATCGAGTTGCGTATCAGGGTGAACGAGTCATCCTTCAGCGGCACGGTAGAACGGTGGCCGCACTTGTCTCGGCGTCAGACCTGAGTCGTTTGGCTGCTCTGGATAGCCAGTCAACCCCGGCGAGCGCTGCTCAAGGGACAAGGAGACGCCGCACCAAGACGGGATTCAAGAGAAGCAATCGTGTCTAGATCAGATCTCGTCATTAGTTTGGTTAAAGCTGGCGCAACGGGCGACCAAGGCTTGCTTCGAACAACTGTCGAGGCGTTGGCGGCCGAGGAACGCGCCAAGCAGCACCATCAGTTAGCAGAACGCTTGGTTCAGAATTTGCAGCCTGCCCAGCACACTGCGGGGATCCCCCGTACCTATGACGGTGGACACGGCGGTCTTCTTTTTCAGATTGAACCGGGTCGCTCGCTGGATACCTTGATCTTGCCCGCGGATGTCTTGGCTGCCTGCCGCGAGGTTATTGAGGAGCAACGGCGCGCAGACTTGCTCCGTGCCTATGAGCTCGAACCTCGTCATCGATTGCTCCTGGCTGGACCGCCAGGCAATGGCAAGACTTCCTTGGCTGAAGCGATCGCTCATGAGTTGGCCGTGCCCCTTTTTGTCGTGCGCTATGAAGCCGTCATAGGTAGCTATCTGGGAGAAACCAGTTCCAGGCTTCGGCGGCTCTTTGAGTTCGTGCGCACGCATCCGTGTGTGCTTTTCTTCGATGAGTTTGACACGCTAGGCAAGGAACGTGGTGATAACCAGGAGACCGGCGAGATAAAGCGAGTTGTTAGCTCGCTATTGCTACAGATTGATGCATTGCCTAGCTATGTCACTGTAGTTACGGCGACGAATCACCCAGAGCTCTTGGATCGAGCCGTTTGGCGGCGTTTCCAATTACGGCTGGAGCTTCCTGCCCCAACTCATGCGCAAATAGTGGCCTGGATTGGTGCGCTGGAAAAGACGCTGGGAGCGCCCTTGGGATTGAGTCGCGACAAGGTCGCACGGTCGCTGCATCCACAGAGCTTCTCTGAGCTGGAGGACTTCTCGCTCGACGTGCGGCGGAGGCTCGTACTACAGGGTGCCGATAGAAAGGTGTCACGTGTGGTTTCGGAGCGCATCAGCCAGTGGGCCAACCGCTTCCAGCTTAAGAAGAACAAGGCGCGTAGATCGCCGCCGTCCGTGAAGAAGCGTGCCCGAACCTAAGCACCCTTTACTGATACTTCCGACGGCTACCGCACGCGCGAAAGGTAGGCGGGGCGGAGGTGGCGAACGCATTCAGTTTCCTGCGCGCGCGGCTCAAGGTCGGCGACTCGATCCCGCATTCAATCGCCTACAGGGTCAACTTGACGAGCGACGAGCCGAGCTTCTTACGGCACTGGATGGAAGTCCAGTCGAGCAGGTTGTTGTTCTTGAGGTCGCCGGCTCCATCGCTAACTTTCAGCAGGCAGTCGCCAAAGCAGAACTGCATTGGCTGTTTGAGATGGACGGCGAAGATGCTCGCCCCGATGCGAACTTCCGCGTCGCCAAGGAAGCAGAGTCGCTGGATCCCAAGAAATCAATCCCGATCAAGTTATTTCTGATACTCACAGACCAGCATGCCATAACGCTGCTCCTGAATTTGTGGAAGAAGTGGAAGAAGGGCGGAGATGCGGCCTTCGCAAGGGGCTTCAAGCCTTGGGTTCACGTTTTCGAGCACCTCAAGGATGTTCGACTATGGGGCCTGCAAGATCGCGTCGGCGACGACACGCGCACGTATTGGAGGAATCGGCTAGAAGCCGGAGATCAGCTGATTCGAACAGAGATCGAGTTGTGGTATTCGGATTCGGAGGTAAAGAACAACGAATGGGAAACCAGCCTTCGTTCGCTTCTACAGAGTTCGAATTCGGCAATCGTTGACCAGGCAGATGTATCGGCAATTCGGTATCGCGCCCTTTTGGTCGATCTTTCGCGGCAAGTAGTTGAATCGCTGCTTGCCGGCGAGACTGCTCCACTGGGAATTGCGGGACAGATCATGTACTACCGCCCGCAAGTACGCGGGATGGTCGTTAGCGGAGGGGCTGACAGCGTCGCACAGGATATAGAGCGACCGGTGCCAAGTGATGCGCCTGTGGTCGCCGTTTTGGACGGTGTGCCACTGCAGAATCATGTCTTACTGGGAGCTCGCATTCTGGTAGACGACCCAGATGATCTTCAGGGGAAGGTTGAGGCGAAAGACCGTGTACACGGTACGAGCATGGCTTCGGTCGTGCTTCACGGGGATCTGAATGGCAACTCACCAACAATTGCCAGTCAAGTTGTCGTGCATCCGATTCTGGTTCCTGATCCACACTCTCATGACGTGCCCAAGCAGGAGTTGAGCCCACCGGATCGTCTGCTTGCGGATGTGATCCATGTGGCCATAAAGCGTCTTGTTGAGGGGCAGGGGCCGAATGCCCCTGTGGCGCCTTCCGTGCGTGTCGTCAACCTCAGCATTGGAGATCTTCGGCGCGAGTTCACTCGTACCATGAGCCCGCTGGCGCGGCTGCTCGACTGGCTCTCGTGGAAGTATCGAGTTCTTTTCGTCGTTCCGACGGGGAACTATGGCATCGCAGAGATTGAACTGGATGTGGCTCGTGAAGCACTCGAACAGCTAAGCGCAGATGAGAGGGCCGCCACCATACTGCGTGCCATTGAAGCTGATACCGAGTTCAGACGGCTGCTATCTCCCGCTGAGAGCATCAATTCCATCACGGTCGGCGGCATCTACAGTGATGCATCGACCTTTGTTCCTCCCGCCAATCGATTCACAATCTTCTCCGAACCTTGGCCAGCTCCGGAAGGTCGATTTGGACCAGGGTTCCTCCGCGGCGTTAAGCCCGACGTGGTGGCGCCGAGCGGTCGACGCTTGTTTGGGCCGCGTCTAGGAAATACTCGTGCTCGGGCGGCGGTGCACCCCATTAACGTGTCAACGCCACCGGGCATACGAGCCGCTGTTCCGGGAGCGCCAGCGGGTGCTCGAAATCATTCGAAGTACTGCTGTGGAACGAGCAATGCCGCGGCACTTGTCTCGCATGCTGCTGCGCATGCGCACGCGGGAATCGTGCGTCTTCGACAGGATGAGGAGATCCGCAGTGCACTGGCGCCAAGACTTGACGCGGTCCTACTGAAGGCTTTGGTTGTTCATACCTGTATGTGGCCCGAGTCGCAGGCTCTCGAAGCCGCATTGCAGACCGAGCTGATTGATGCCAACGAGCGCAAGCGTCGTTTAGCTCGAATGTTTGGATACGGGCAGGTGGATCTGGAGCGCGCGCGTGGGTGCACCGATGAGCGTGCAACGCTTATAGCGGTTGGCGAAATCGAGCCGGAGAAGGGATTATCGTACTTTGTCCCACTACCTCACTCGCTGGCTGGAAAGCGCGAGTGGAGGCGGCTGACGATAACGCTAGCGTGGTTGAGTCCGATAAACCCCCAACATCGTGACTATCGCAGAGGGTTGGTGTGGTTCCAAACGGATCATTCGCCCCTGAAGGTAAGTACTGTTGGCGCGGATTGGCAAGCGGCGCGACGAGGTACGGTGCAGCACGAAGTATGGAGCGGTGGACGTGCGACGGCGTACGGAAAGGACGCGCAACTGGAGATTGTGGTGAGCTGTGCGGCCGATGCCGGTCTGCTGAAAGAGCCCCTCCCTTACGCGTTGTGCGTTTCTTTAGAGGTGCACGAAGGTATCGAAATCCCGATCTATGAGGAGATCTCCGCAAGAGTGAGGCCCCCTGTGCGTGTCGCTCCATGAATCAAGATGGGTGATGCTCAGCCTTAATGGCTTAGTGAGCGCCGCAGTTCGAGAAGCTCAATGTTCTGCTCAACGTGATGCTACTGGTTCGCTGATGCGATGCGGTTCCGGATCGCAGTATATGACCTGATCTGCGTTGATCTGCTTTTTCGGTGAGAACGTCGAGCGGCCGGCCAGGGACATCGCGTCACAATTGCCTGAGCTACGTGCTTGAATGGCGTCTCGACGCAACAGCTAGATGGTGCCATCAGGGGTTACAGACTAAGTCTCCAATCAATCAGGCCTGCGTCCACTGCTGAATACCGTTCAATCTCCCTGACGATACCTGCCTTGTGAGCAGCCCCAACTAGGAAGACCGCCGTATCAGAAGCACTTGACCTACTGTGCTCGTAAATGCGACCAACCATTTCACGCTCTCGACGTCGGTTGAACTCTCGCCACCTCTGCAAAATTCCGGCTAGCCTGTAGTCGCCAGTGTCACCAATCACCTTGTCCTCGAGCTCGGCGAGTTTCATCATCGAGGTTTCGCAAGCGGCGCTGTTCAAATAGAAGAATCCGTGTGCGTGCGCGCTCTCCTGGTTTTGCTCATCAAGTAGTTGATACTCTCGACTTGCTTGGTGCACATAGTCAAGCAAACTGTCGAGCTCCAGCTTGAGGTCGGCTATGGAAGTTGTCGGCATCTCATATTGATCGACGGGCACTCGCCTGAATGACCTAATCCGAAGATATCCCTCTAGTGCCTGGGCTTCCACACTCGATTTGGGACCATGCTTGCAGTAGGACTCGAAGTCTTGTGGCCGTATCTCCTCGAATGAGATGTTTGGGCCGATTGCTTCAAGAATTCTTAACAGCTCACGGGCATTGCAGAGCCCATTCTCCCGATGCGTTGAACAGACAAGGGTAATTTTGTGCATTTTGAAAAGTACGACACTCGCCGCTGAAGGAAAGTGGCTTGGTTGATTCGGATGTTTCGGTAGAGGCCCACACGGTACACCGCTCATCGCACCTCACCTGCAGTTTCCCCGTGACCAGGAGTCACGGGCGGCGATGGCTGCAGGGCCGTCCCAACTGCTGCCGGGCATCCGTTCGTTGGTTATCCGACCGCAGGTGGAGCAATTGTTGTTGAGTGTATAAACCGGCTGGTTCTGCGCGAAGTGACCTACGACCTGGGGTTCGGGTTGGTTGTCTAGCTAGGGCTAATCGAGTTTGGAGCATTTTGAGCAGAGCAGAATTCAAAGGGGGCGTGATGACGTCATCTATCTACGTGATGTTGTTTCATTTGGCAGTGGCCCTGATGATATTTTTGGGGATGAACTGGTTGGGACGCCATTCGTCAATGCTCGGGTACGAAAGCCTGACAATGTTCGAGGAGAGAGACGAGTCGGTTGCTTTCAACTTCGTGTTTCGTGTGGCGACACCGGTCGTCATATTGGCGATCGTGGCGGCGATTTGCTATGCGCTGAATCTGGATGGGTTCACACGCAATCTCTACTTGGCTGTCGTCTATTCGATACTGTTCAGAGTGCTGTTCGGCCTGCTGATGGGGCGCCGACTTCTTTTGCCATGGGGCCGGGTTGCGTGCCAGTCGCTCGCAACAATCGCTGCTGCGTACGTGGCATACAAGTATGTGATCTCAAGTCGGGAACGTTTGCTGCCGGATCCAGACTCAATCGCGAATGAGGCGTGGCTGGCAATCGTCGTTTACCTGTATCTACTCGCAGGACATCTATCCAGCAAGAGCGCGAGTCACGATCGTCGCAGTCGCGCGTACGTCGAGCAACGGAAGTCGGCGCTTGCAAAGCAGTTTGGAGGTGTCTTGCGAGGGCTGGGGAACGAGCGTTGGCAGATGCTCGTTCTGGCCGTGATGATTGTGGAGGACTTTAATCGGCCAAAGATGGCCCGTTGCATTGAGCGGATCCTGTTCCCACTGGGTCTAGTCCGAACGCAAGGGATCATGCAAGTGTCTACCAAAGGTCCGATTTCGGACGAGGAGAGCATCAAGAGGGGCAGTGGGCTGCTGAAAGATGCCTATCGACAGGCGATTGGCGGAACGGAATGGCGAGTGTCTTGGCATGGAGGTATGGAGCGTAAACAGCAAATGGAGGAACAGAATCTCGTTCATTCGACTCTTGTTGCCTACAACCCCTCTGGCGACTATGCGCGCGATGTTCAGGAAGTGTTTGAGAGGCTATTGGCGTCCTCCGAGGGCGCCGCAGCCCTTTCACTCCATCCGGACGCCAGTGTTCATGGAGAGGGCCAGGCGTGATAGCGAATTGCTCTATTGAAGCTAAATGGCCTCGGGTCATTGGAGTGTGCCACGCCGTTCTCGCCGTCAAGGCGCTGCGGCGCGCTGAGCCGCGCCTCGCCGAGTGGCCTTCGGCCAGCCTCTGACGGCTGCGCTGCGGCGTGCCGGTGTGACCTCGGGGCCATTTCGCCCCGGATCACCTCTGGAGCACGCTCATGAAGACGATCGACACCCTGTGGTTGAAGGACAGCGGGGAGCTGCGTCGAGCTGAAACCGACGAAGTCTTGGCGGCCGCACGAGGCATTTTAAGGAGGCGAGTTCGCCGAGGAACTCCTCTGACGTCGCCAGCATTGACTCAGTCGTATCTCGTGCAGCGATTCGGACAGACCGAGCACGAGGTGTTCGCGCTGCTGCTGCTCGATGCCCGGCATCGGTTGATTGACTGCCTGGAACTCTTTCGCGGCACGATTGATGGGGCATCCGTGCATCCTCGGGAAGTGGTGAAGGAAGCGCTGAGACACAACGCGGCTGCATGTCTGCTGGCGCACAACCACCCGAGCGGCATCGCCGAACCCTCCCAGGCCGACGAGCTCATCACTCGGCGCCTGCGCGAGGCACTGGCCTTGGTCGACATTCGCGTCATCGATCACATCATCGTCGCAGGAGGCGATGCGATCTCCTTCGCCGAGAGAGGTCTCCTCTAGCCGCACATGCTGCTCAGACAGGAGCTGCTCTTCGGGGTGGCTCCTGTCTTTTGGGATGCGTGAGGCGCCTCTGGGTCTGGCGCGGCTGCAAAGCTTCGATGGATGTCACTGCACCAAATTCCGCGCCAGCCGGCGAACGCCGGCTGCTTCGCCCCTGCGGGGGCACGGAATTTTCCAGCTGACCGTCAGGCTGCTTCGGCTCGCTGGGTCAAAGAGTGTTCTCCGGGGAGGCGAGCGGACCCCAAGGTCTGCGCCACCCAAGGAGCACTGACCATGACCATCTCTGTCACGACACACCCCGAAAGCCACGCCATCGCGTGCTATCGCGTTCCCGATGCCGCCCGGCTTGGGACTTTGCCCCGCCATTTCGGTCGATCCATGATGCTCGTGGAAACTCGAATCTATGAGCTGATGCGCGAGTTCTGCGCCGACTACGACGGCGGATTGTGGGCCTTCCACGAGCTCAGCAATGGCGGCTTCTATATGAGTCCCCCGCTCGAGTTCGCGCGCCTTCGGGTTCACTCCAATGGCTATGAAGGGAAGGTGTCAGCCGATGCGGCCGGAATCATCGTGTGCCTCTTCGCCTATTCGCTTCTGTCGTTTCAATGGCCGAGAGAGGGCGCCTTGGCGGAGCACTTCTACCGGCTGCGCGACTATGCGCTGAGCCATCGGGAAGCCTCAGAAATTTTCTCTGCTATCGATTAGAAGCAGGCCTGTGCCGGTGAGTCTCGAGAGTGGGGGCTCACCGGTAAGCGGGCCGTTCAGTTGCGTTGACCAGAATGTCCTCGCGACTGCGAGTGGTCACCCTCGCGCGAGAGGAGAGAAGGAGCGCAGGCAGATATCGGGGGTGGGATTGCCTGATTCGCTTCAGCGTATCACGGCGTGCTCGCCGTCAATGGCCCGCCGAGGTGCTTTCGCGGCATAAACGGCCGCCTCCCCGCGAAGACGCGGGTCCCCTCCATTTATTCCACGGTCACCTCGGCGGGCCATTGACCGCTTGCGCGCGCCGTGAGGGCGGGAACGCGGGCAATCCCGCCCCGGTTCATCGCAAGGACATTCACCATGAACAGCGTACTCACCGCTTCACTTCCCTCCAGCGACAGCGTCTTTCTCGGCACGCTCTCACTCGAAGAGGTTCGTCAACGAGCGCCGGCCGTCTTCGCCGAGGCTGCGCACGAGCGTACGAGCCCGAAGTACACCTTCATCCCGACCGAGCGCGTGTTGGCGGGTCTGATGAGCGCCGGGTTCGTGCCGGTCCAGGCCCAGCAGGCGGCGACTCGACGCGCGAGCGCGCGTCATGCTCGGCATGTGTTGAGGCTGCGTCGGCGGTACGAGACGGTGCAGCTTCGGGATGCCATTCCGGAGGTGGTCTTTCTTAATAGCCACGATGGGACGAGCGCCTATCAGCTTCGTATGGGGCTCTTTCGGGTGGTCTGCACCAACGGCCTGATCGTCTCGCGCGGCGCCTTCCCGGGCGTCTGCGTCGCTCATCGGGGCAACATCGTGGACGAAGTCGTCGAGGGGGCGATTCGGGTCGCTGATCAGTTCGAGCAGCTCGCGGGGCAGGTCGAGCGCATGGAGGCTCGGCAGCTCCCGAAGGACGATCAGCGGGCCTTTGCCCGAGCGGCCCTCGCCACTCGATATCCCGATGCCCTGGAGCGGGGACTGAGCCCGGCTCAGCTCCTGCGATGCCGCCGAGCGGAAGACCTGCAGGACAACCTCTGGAGCACGTTCAATCGGGTGCAGGAGAACCTCCTGGGAGGCGGGTTGATCGGTCACTCGAAGAACTCACGAATTACGCGCACCCGGCGGATCTCCTCCATCCGTGAGGACGTGCGGATCAACGGACGGCTATGGGATTTGGCCGCCGAGATTTTGGCGTCCTAGAAGGCGCTTCGGGGAGCGGGTGTCTGCGGATGCTCGTTCCCCCTTTTTTTGGATTCCACGGGGAGTGCGGGAAGGACGCCGTGCGTGGTTCTGAATCCGCGGCAGGGTCCCTTGCGTCTTGCGCGGGAGAAGAGGGCGAGGAGCCGCCGGCGTGGCGGCGGTGCGGCATTTCGGTGCCAGAAACCAAGAAATGCAGGATAGCCTCGCGGCGACTAACGGGCCACATTGTGGCCCATGACAACACGGCAGTTCGTGAAGGCGCCGGTGACTGCCGAGATGAAGGCGCGAGTCAGAGCGCTCGCGGAAGAGCGTTGCCTCACCGAGTCGATTTGGCTGAAGCAGGTCGTCACAGCGGCTCTGAAGGAGGCGCCGATGCCCTCGGCGGCACGCGCTCTAGGGCGGCCGTCAGCGCGATTGAAGCTGCCGCACACGGACCTCAGCGCCGATGGCGATGAGCCGGGGCTGCGGGTCTGCATCCGCGTCCGGCCCGAAGACCGACCCATGTTGCGCGATCGGGCGGCGGCTCGGGGGATGGCTTCGGCGACCTATGTGTCGATCCTTCTGCGCTCCCACCTTCGTCATCTGACCCCGCTGCCGAAGGAGGAGCTGCAGGTCCTGAAGCGCGCCGTCGCGGAGCTCGGGGCCGTGGGGCGCAACCTCAATCAGATCGCCCGCGCTGCAACCGCAGGACGGGTCACGGGGCCTGCGAAGGAGGAGATCCGCGTGGTCCTCAAGATCTGCGAGGTGCTGCGAGACCACACCAAGGGGCTCATCCGGAAGAACGTCGAGTCCTGGGAGGCGGGTCATGCCGAACGTCAGGGTTAGTGCGTTCGACGGCCGCCCCCTCTTCGACATCGCCAGCTACGCCAAGCGGGGACCAGGGCGAGATCGACTCTCACCAGCAGAGCTCGCCCAGATCTCTCGCACGGTTCGCCGGGCGCCGGAGGCGGTGGTGAAGGTGCTCACCCGCAACTCCAACACCCTCTCAGCGGTCGCTCGACACCTCGACTACCTCGGTCGCAAAGGGGAACTCGACCTGGAGACCGACCAAGGCGAGACGATGGGCGGCAAGGAAATCGGCAAGGCGTTGCTCGAGGATTGGGATCTGGACCTCGACGAGCATCGACGGCAAACCGACCTCAAACCCACGGCTGCTCGCTCGCCCCCAAAGCTCGTCCACAAGCTGATGCTCTCCATGCCGCCGGGTACTCCGACCGAGGCAGTGCGGGCCGCTGCCAGAAACTTCTTGAGGGAAGAGTTTGCGTTGAAGCATCGGTATGCGTTTGTGCTGCATACCGACGAGCCGCATCCCCATGTTCACGCGGTTGTGAAGGCGGTGAGCGAGCAAGGCATCCGGCTCCACATCCGAAAGGCCACCCTGCGCCAGTGGAGATCGGAGTTCGCGCGGCAGCTGAGGGAGCAGGGTGTGGAGGCTAATGCGACCGAGCGGGCGGTGCGTGGCGTCTCGCGAACCTCCAAGCGGGATGGAGTCTATCGAGCAGGTCAGCGTCGCGCGTCGAGCTACATGCGTGCGCGGATCGAGGAGGTCGCCAAAGAGGTGGTACTGGGGCAACGAGCACCAGAGCCCAGCAAGAAGGTCTTGGTACAGACTCGTCGATCGGTGTACTCAGGTTGGCAGGCAATCAGCGATCGCCTGCTGGATGAAGGTCGTCAGGATCTCGGACAACTTGTTCGGTATTTCACTGGGCAGTGGTCGCAGCCCCAAACAGACAAGGAACAACTGGCTGCGCAGCTTGAGGGCGTGATTGAATCGCGGCTTGCCACTGATAGGACGAGATCAAAGTAGCCAATCAGGCGGCAACAGTGAGATGTCTACACTGACCCCAAGTCTTGGGGGCGCAAAGCTTCGCTCACCAATAAACGCGTGCGCCGAAGTCTATGCGCGAACGTCGTCGGTCAGCGAATGTCTATCAGGAGTGGTTCGACTCCTCAGCAAAGCGCGCGCTTGAAGCCAATCTCGTACTTCCGAATGAAGCCAGCCGACGGCGCGGGAGCTAAGCTTGATGCTATGAGGGAACTGGCGTAGCGCTTGCATCTCGTAGATGCTCGACCGACTGAGCCCGGTGATGCGTCGAACATCGTGGAGCCTCAATACAGCATCATCAGGCGAGACAGGGTTCGAGTTCATACCAAGCACTCCTTCAACGTCGAACCAATAGTGAGTTCCTACGGTCGCGCGATGAAGGAAGAATTCCAACCCTGACAATCTGTCGAATGTTCACGGATACTCGACCGTCGAAAGAAGAGCTGAGCTTCGTGTTTCGCTTTCCAGGCAGTTGAAGCCAATGCGCGAGTGATCGCGCGAATGCAAAACACCGGTGGGCATTGACGGGCTTCGGATGTGCGCAAGAGCGGTCCCGCTGGAGCACCCAGTTCGCTTATTGATCAACTCAAGCGGCGGCGCGCTTCAGTTCTGAGGTCTTCGGCTCGGCACGCAGTTCGTCTAAATAATCTGCCCAAGCCTGCATGACACGGCGTCGGACATCATTGAACTCCGTACGATCATAGGCCTTCTGCACATCGCCCTTCTTGGCATGGGCAAGTTGTGCTTCCAAAACGTCAGGGTCGACTCCGAGGCGCTCGCGGGCGATCGTTCGGAGCGCAGTACGAAATCCATGTGTCGCATGCTTGCCTTGAAAGCCCATCTCGCGAAGCGCCTTGCTCAAGGTGTCTCGATGTAGATGTGGGCTCTTTTGCCTGGCGAGTGGAGGGAACACGTATCGCTTGCCTTGAGTCCACGCGAGCGATTCGCGAAGAAGTTCAGTCGCTTGGATCGGTAGCGGAACTTTGTGGGGCCGGCGCATTTTCATTTTCGGGCCAGCGATAGACCATTCCGCAGCGTCGAGATCGATCTCTGACCACTCAGCAGAAGCAATTAGCCCTGGCCGCTGTGCCGTCAGCATGGCAAATGTCAGCGCGGCGCGAGTGACTGGAGTCGGATAGCTGTCTACTGCCTTGATTACCTTGCTCAGTGCAAGGGGCTCGGTTGCGGCTGGAATATGGCCTTTCTCATACTTCGGAAGCACGCCACGAAGTGATAGCAGTCGACCGTCTTCCCGCAATTCTTCTCGAATCGCGAAATCAACAATACTGCCGAGGTACTGGCGTGCCTTTGTGCCTAGTGAAGGGGCGTGAGAGCAAATCACTGCCAGCGCATCTGCGCATGTCTTAGTAGTCAGTGTGGCGATGGACTGCTTCTTCAATTGGGGGGTCAGGTACTCGTCGATGACGTACTTGGCCTTCCTGTACGTCTCTTCAGCCCATCCCTTCCGCTGGTGCTCCAACCAAGCGGCCGCAACTACAGGAAAGGGGGCTTTCTCTGCTTGTCGTAGGGCAGTTTCCTGATCAATCTTCACAGCGATGGGATCGCGGCCATCGCGCAGCAGGGCGCGAGCCTCATGTCGGGCACTGCGTGCATCGACAATTCGGACATCTGGATACACGCCGATTGCCAGGAGTCTTTCCTTGCCAGCGAAGCGATACTTCAGTCGCCAGTACTTGGAGCCGCTGTCCTGAACATGCAAGTACAGGCCCCCGCCGTCGAAGTGCTTACCTTGGCGAGCATTCTTGCAGGCCACGTCGGTGAGTTTGTTGATCTGCCGAGGCATGAGATACCCCCAAGGATTCCCCCAACACCTACCCCAAATCTACCCCCAAAGCGCTTTGGCTGTCCATGGACGGTCGTGGACATCAGCGGAGAGAATCTGCTGAAATTCTAGTGATTTTCGCGAAGGGCGCGGATGCCAGCGGAAGCTGGCGGAGGAGGCGATGGTGCCCAGGAGAGGACTCGAACCTCCACGGTGTTACCCGCTAGCACCTGAAGCTAGTGCGTCTACCAATTTCGCCACCTGGGCAGGTGGGCCGCGAAATCTACGCATGGGCCCCCGCGCTGTCAATTAGGCTATGCGGATGAAGAAGCCGGGCAAGTCCAGACGGCCGCCGCGGGGAACCCGCGGTACCCATCCCACCCAACGCAGGCACGCGCACGGCATGCACGCTTCGGGCGCGTCGTCGCGCGCGAAAGTGAAAGCCGCGACCGGGCCGATGGCCCAGGGTCCCGTCGAGGGAACCGTGAGCGCGCATCGCGCGGGCTATGGCTTCGCGCGCGTCGAGGGGATGACCGATTCGGTGTTCATCCGGCCTGCCGCGATGTCCATGCTGATGCACGGCGACCGCATCCGCCTCACCGTGAAGCGGGATCACACGGGCCGCTACAGCGGCGAGGTGCTCGGCGTGGTCGCGCACGGTGTGCGTGCGTTTCTCGGCACGATCGATGTCGAGGGGCGCACGGCCTGGGTCGCTTCCGTCGACCGGCGGCTCGCGCTGCGCTGCCAGGTGGCGGCAGCGGACCTCGGCGGCGCGCAACGGGGCGACTGGGTCATCGCGGAAGTCACGCAGTATCGCGACGCGAAGGGTGGCGCGAAGGCGCGCGTGCGGCGGCGGCTCGATCCGGACCGCCCGATCGAACTCGCCACGGAATCCGCCATCGCGCGCTTCGGCGTGCCCGCGGAGTTCCCGGCTGCGGCATGTGCGGAGGCCGCGCGCTGGGGCGAGACGGTCGACGCCGCGGAGGTGGCGCGCCGCGTCGATCTGCGCGCGCTGCCGCTCGTGACGATCGACGGCGAGGATGCGCGGGACTTCGACGATGCCGTGTACGCCGAGCCGCATCCCGACGGCTTTCGGCTGATCGTCGCGATCGCGGACGTGAGCCACTACGTGCGCCCGGGCGGCGCGCTGGACAAGGAGGCGCAGGAACGCGGCACTTCGGTGTATTTCCCGCGCCGCGTGATCCCGATGCTGCCGGCCGAGCTTTCCGACCACCTGTGCTCGCTGCAGCCGCGCGTGGATCGTCTCTGCTTCGCGGCCGACATGGTGGTCACGAAGCAGGGCCAGCTGAAGGATGCGCGCTTCTATCCCGCGGTGATGCACTCCGCCGCGCGGCTCACGTATTCGCAGGCGTTTGCGGCGCTTTTCGAGGGGCGGGCGGAAGCGCGCGCCGCGCTCGGCGCGCTCACGCAGCGCCTGCTGCCGCTCGTCGATCTCTACCGCGCGCTCAACAAGGCGCGCCAGCGCCGCGGCGCGCTCGATTTCGACGCGCCGGAGGCGCGCTTCGACATCGATGCGCAGGATCGGGTCAGGGGCATCGTGCTCGCCTCGCGCAACGATGCGCACCGCCTGATCGAGGAATGCATGATCCTCGCGAATGTCGCGGTGGCGCTCGAACTTGGCCGGCAGCGCATCGGCACCCTTTATCGTGTGCACGGCAAGCCGGAAGAGGAAAAGCTCGACCGGCTGCTCGCGACGCTCGCGGCACTCGGCATCCCGGCGGAAATCCCGGAAAACGTCACGCCGCGCGACATCCGCCAGATCACGCAACGCCTCGGGTCATCGCCCACGCGGCCGTTCGTCGAGTCGCTGGTCGTGCGCTCGATGCCCCAGGCGATCTACCAGAGCGCGAACATCGGGCACTTCGGCCTCGCGCTGAAGGCCTATGCGCACTTCACCTCGCCGATCCGCCGCTATCCCGATCTCGTCGTGCACCGGACACTCAAGGCGCGACTCGGAGTTGCCCCGCCCGTCGGTATTCGCTACGGCGAGGAGGAGCTGGCGCGCCTCGGCGAGTCGACCTCGAGGCTCGAGAAGCGCGCTGACGAGGCCGATCGCTATGTCGATCTCTTCCTCAAGTGCTGCTGGCTGCGCGAGCGGCTCGGGCAGACGTTCGAGGGTCTCGTCACCACGGTCGTCGAGTTCGGTTGCTTCGTGCAGCTTCTCGAGATCGGCGCCGATGGGCTCCTGCACACGGCCGCGCTCAATGATGATGTGTACGAACTCGATGCGGGCGGGCATGCGTGGGTGGGCCGAAAGACGAAGCGCCGGCTCGGACTCGGCGAGCGCATCCGCGTGACCGTGACGAATGCCAATCCGGTCGAGGGCCTGATCGACCTCGAACTCGCGTGACCGCATGAGCAGTGCAGAACGCATCTTCGGTTTGCACGCCGTCAGGGCAGTGCTCACCCGTGATCCGGCGCGGATCGTGCGGCTCACGCTCGCCGAGCGACGCGACGATCGGCGGATCGCGGAGATCGAGGCGCTCGCGCGCAGCGCCAACGTGCCGCTGCAACGGGTCGATGCGCACACTTTGTCGAAGATGGCCGGTGAGGGGGCGCACCAGGGTGTCCTCGCCGAGGTGCGCCCGATGCCGCCGTGGACCGAGGACGATTTGCTCGAGGCGCTGCGAAGTGCAGATGCGCCGCTCGTACTCGCGCTCGACGGGGTGCAGGACCCGCACAACCTCGGTGCCTGCCTGCGCACCGCCGATGCCTGCGGCGCGCTTGCCGTCGTCGTGCCGAAGGACCGGGCCGCCCAGGTCAACGCCACGGTCCGGAAGGTTGCGGCAGGTGCAGCGGAAACGACCCCGGTCGCCGCGGTGACCAACCTCTCGCGGACGCTCAAGCTCCTGAAGGAGGCGGGCCTCTGGGTGATCGGCGCGGCCGGCGAAGCGGACCGCCTCGCCCAGGACGCCGACCTGACCGGCCCGCTGGTGCTCGTGATGGGTGCAGAAGGCAGCGGATTGCGCGAACTTACCCGCAAGAACTGCGATTTTCTCGTCAGATTGCCGCAGATCGGCTCGGTCGAGAGCCTGAACGTCTCGGTCGCCACCGGCATGCTGCTCTACGAAGCCATCCGCCAGCGCTCGGGCCACTCGCGATAGTCCTCCGGCTGCCCGCCATAAGCTGTCCGCTGTTCGCCGCCGATTGCGCGCTGCCGACCACCCCCGCGTTGCAGCGTCGACTGCAATCCATTACCCTTCCGCGCCTTTTCCTTACCACACCGCCGCGCCTCGGCGGGTGGCAACCCCACAAGGAGAGCACATGAGGCATTACGAGATCGTCTTCCTGGTCCATCCGGACCAGAGCGAGCAGGTTCCGGCCATGATCGAGCGCTACAAGGGCCTGATCGCGGCTGGTGGCGGTGCGGTGCATCGCCTCGAGGACTGGGGCCGGCGCCAGCTGGCGTTCCCGATCGCCAAGGTCCACAAGGCACACTACGTGCTGATGAACGTCGAGACCGACCAGAAGGTCCTGGCCGAGCTCACGGGCGCATTCCGGTTCAGCGATGCGGTGCTGCGCCACCTCGTCGTCTCGATGGACGAAGCCGTGACCGAGCCCTCGCCGATGGCGAAGGCCGAGGACGAAGAGGCGGGCGGCCGCCGCGATCGGGTCCGCGACGACTCGGACGACGATTCCGCCGGCGACAACGCCTGAGCCTGACACCGCAAGGATTATTCGCATGCCAGCACCCCGCCAGAGCCGGTTTTCCCGGCGCAAGAAGTTCTGCCGCTTCACCGCGGAGGGCGTCAAGCAGATCGACTACAAGGATCTCGCGACGCTCAAGGGCTACATCACCGAGACCGGCAAGATCGTCCCGAGCCGCATCACCGGCACGAAGGCGTTCTACCAGCGCCAGCTGTCGATCGCCGTGAAGCGCGCGCGCTACCTCGCGCTGCTGCCGTACACGGACCAGCACTGAGGCCCGCCATGGAAGTCATTCTCCTGCAGAAGGTCGCGAACCTCGGCACGATCGGCGACCGCGTCAAGGTGAAGAGCGGCTACGGTCGCAATTACCTGCTGCCGCATGGCAAGGCGACGCTCGCGACGCCCGCCAATGTGGCGAAGTTCGAGGCGCGCCGCGCCGAACTCGAGCGCGTCGCGCGCGAGCAGTTCGGGGATGCCGAGCTGCGCGCCAGGGCGCTGGTCGACTTCAAGCTCACGATTTCCGCCAAGGCGGGTTCCGAAGGCAAGCTCTTCGGATCGATCGGCACGTCGGACATCGCCGAAGCGGCCACCAAGGCCGGCCACAAGGTGGCGCGCAGTGAAGTGCGGCTGCCGAACGGCCCGCTGCGTGCGGTGGGCGAACACGTGGTGAGCCTGCACCTGCACACCGACGTGAACGTGCCGCTCGCCATTTCGATCGTCGCCGAGGAGTAATTCCGCTGTCTTTTCGCCCGAGTCCATTGCCAAATAGTGCGATGCCGGGCGAGCCGCGGACACCGCCGCATTCCATCGAGGCCGAGCAATCCGTCCTCGGCGGACTGCTGCTCGATGCTGCCGCGTGGGACAGCGTCGGCGATGTGCTGACGGCCGAGGATTTCTATCGGCCGGACCATCGCCTCATCTTCGAGAGCATCGCGCTGCTCGCCGGCGAGGGCAAAGCCTGCGACGTGATCACCGTGTCCGAACAGCTCGAGCGCAGTGGCCGCCTCGAGGATGCCGGCGGGCTCGCGTACGTCGGCCGTCTCGCGAGCGATACGCCGACCGCCGCGAACGTGCGCGCCTACGCGGGCATCGTGCGCGAGCGTTCGCTGCTGCGCCGGCTCGCGAGGGCCGGCCAGGATATCGCCGCGTCGGTGTTCCAGCAGCAGGGGGAGAGCGCGCGTGATCTCGTCGATCGTGCCGAGCAGGCGGTGTTCGAAATCGCCGAGCAGGGCGCCCGCGGCCGCGAGGGCGCGCTCTCGGTGCGCTCGCTGCTGCCGGCGCTGATCGACAAGATCGACGAGTGGCACAACAACCCCGATGCCCTGCGCGGCCTGCCGACGGGGTTCACCGATTTCGACAAGAAGACCGGCGGCCTGCGCGGCGGGGACCTCGTGATCGTCGCCGGCCGCCCGTCGATGGGCAAGACCACACTCGCGGTCAATATCGCCGAATACGCGGCGGTGAATCCGGGCATCCGCGCCCCGGTGGTCATTTTCTCGATGGAAATGCCGTCCGAGCAGGTGATCACGCGCATGCTGTCATCGCTCGGCGGCGTGCCGCTCGGCGCCATCCGCAGCGGCAAGGTGGCCGACGAGGACTGGGCGCGGATCTCGAGCGCGACGAGCCAGCTGTCCGAGGCGAAGATCTTCGTCGACGAGACGCCGGCGCTGACGCCGACCGAACTGCGCGCGCGCGCGCGGCGCGTGAAGCGCGAGCACGGGCTCGGCCTCATCGTGGTCGACTACCTGCAGCTGATGCAGGTGGCGGGAACCAAGGAGAATCGCGCCACGGAAATCGCCGAGATTTCGCGCGGCCTCAAGGCGCTCGCGAAAGAGCTCAACGTGCCCGTGATCGCGCTGTCGCAGCTGAACCGCGGCGTCGAGCAGCGGCAGGAAAAGAAACCCGTGATGTCCGACCTGCGCGAATCGGGCGCGCTCGAGCAGGACGCCGACATGATCCTCCTCATCTATCGCGAGGAGGTCTACGACAAGAACACGACGAAGAAGGGCATCGCCGAGATCGAACTCGCCAAGCACAGGAACGGCGAGATCGGCACCATCATCCTCACGTTCCAGGGCCCGTTCAGCCGCTTCGTCAACTACGCGCCCGACAGCTACGCGGAGGGCGTGCTGCGGTGAGCCGGTTGATCCGCGCCGTCATCGACACCGCCGCCCTTCGCTCCAATCTCGACCGGATCCGGTCCGCCGCCGGCCGCCGCCGGGTGCTCGCGGTCGTGAAGGCGAACGGCTATGGCCACGGCGCGTCGACCGTGGCGCGCGCGCTCGGCGCGGCCGATGCCTTCGGCGTGGCGCGCCTCGATGAGGGCGTCGCGCTGCGCGATGCCGGCGTCACGCATCCGATCCTGCTGCTCGAAGGCGTCGTGACCCGCGAGCAACTGCACGAGGCGGCGGCCAGGCGGCTCGATCTCGTCGTGCACGAACCGGGGCAGGTTGCGCTGCTCGAGGCGTGGCGCGGGCCGCACCGTTTCGGGATCTGGCTCAAGCTCGATACCGGCATGCACCGGCTCGGCTTTCCGGTACGCGAGGCGGCGGCGGTGCGGGCGCGTCTCG
This sequence comes from Steroidobacteraceae bacterium, assembly GCA_019187495.1. GTDB lineage: Bacteria > Pseudomonadota > Gammaproteobacteria > Steroidobacterales > Steroidobacteraceae > CADEFQ01. The sequence goes on along the minus strand of JABAQN010000029.1, from coordinate 60,784 downwards.
CGGCGCTCGCGGTGCCCGCCGCGAGCGTGCGCGTGATGACCCATTTCGCGCGCGCCGACGAGCGCGACTGCCCCGAGACGGGCGCTCAGGTCGCGCGCTTCGAGGCGGCCGTGGCGCGCTTCGGCCTCGAGACGAGCCTGTGCAACTCCGCCGGGCTGTTCGGCTGGCCGGCCGCCGGAGGCGACTGGGTGCGGCCCGGGCTGTCGCTCTACGGCGTCTCGCCGTTCGCCGGCGAGAGCGCGGCCTCGCTCGGGCTCGCGCCGGTGATGACGCTCACGACGACCGTGATCGCGACCCGCGCCGTCGCGCGCGGCGAGAGCGTGGGTTATGGCGGCCTCTGGCGCGCCGCGCGCGACAGCCGCGTGGCGGTGCTCGCCGCGGGTTATGCGGACGGTTTGCTGCGCGGGCTGCCGAATGGCGCGCCGGTGGCGTTGTGCGGCGTGCGGGCGCCGCTCGTCGGTCGCGTGTCGATGGACATGATCGCGGTCGACGTCACGGACCTCCCGCCGGTCGAAGTCGGCATGCCGGCCGAACTCTGGGGCCCGGCGCTCGCGGTCGAAGAGGTGGCGTCCTCCGCCGGCACGCTCGCCTATGAGCTGCTCTGCGGCGTGACCCAGCGGGTCGAGCGGATCACCATTTGACCATGACGTGGCGCGCGCAGGTGTAGTCCTCCAGCGCGTAGACCGACAGGTCCTTGCCGTAGCCCGAACGCTTGAGCCCGCCGTGCGGCATTTCCGAAACCAGCATGAAGTGGGTGTTGACCCAGGTGCAGCCGTAACGCAGCCGCGCCGCGACCTCGAGCGCGCGCCCGGCGTCTTTCGTCCACACGGACGAGGCGAGGCCGTAGTCCGAATCGTTGGCCCATTCGACCGCCTGGTCGGTGTCCTTGAATCGCGTGATGGTGACGACCGGCCCGAACACTTCCCGGCGCACGATTTCGTCGGACTGCCGCGCGCCCGCGATCACCGTGGGCTCGTAGAAGAAGCCCGCGCCCTGGCGCGAGTGGCCGCCGGTGGTGACCTCCATGTGCTTCCTGTCCTCGGCGCGCGAGACGAAGCCCGCGACGCGCGTGCGGTGTTTCGCGGTGATCAGCGGGCCCATCTCGACGCCGTCTTCGTGCTGCGTGCCGACCTTGATCGAGGCGACCGCGTGCGACAGGTCCGCCACCAGCTTGTCGTAGATGCGTGCGCCCGCGTAGAGGCGGCAGGCGGCCGTGCAGTCCTGGCCGGCGTTGTAGAAGCCGAACGTGCGCACGCCCGCGACGACCGCATCGAGGTCGGCATCGTCGAACACGATCACGGGCGCCTTGCCGCCGAGTTCGAGATGCGTGCGGCGCGTGCCCTTCGCCGCCGCCGCGAGGATCTTCTCGCCGGTCGCGACGTCGCCGGTCAGCGAAATCATCGCCACCTGCGGATGGGCGGCGAGCGGCGCGCCGACCTGGGCGCCGCGCCCGCAGATCACGTTGAAGACGCCCGGCGGAAATAGATCCGCGGCGAGCGCGGCGAGGCGCAGCGTCGACAGCGGCGTCTGCTCCGAGGGCTTCAGCACCACCGTATTGCCGCCGGCGAGCGCCGGCGCGACTTTCCACGCCGCCATCAGCAGCGGGTAGTTCCAGGGCGCGATCGATGCGACCACGCCGATGGGGTCGCGCCGGATCATGCTCGTGTGGCCCGGCACATATTCCGCGGCGATCGCGCCGTGCAGCGTGCGCGCCGCTCCGGCGAAGAACCGGAACACATCGGCGACGGCCGGGATTTCGTCGGCGAGCACCGCGTTGTACGGCTTGCCGCAGTTCTGCGATTCGAGCGTCGCGAGTTCGGTCGCGGCGCCTTCGATGCGGTCGGCGAGCTTCAGCAGCGCCGTTGCGCGGTCCCTCGGCGCGGTGGCGGCCCAGGTGGCAAACGCGGCATCCGCGGCCTTGACCGCGGCGTCGATCTGCTCGGGTGAGGCTTCCGCGACCATCGCGAGCGGCTTCGCGCTCGCGGGATCGAGCACCGGCTCTTCCTTGCCCTTGCCGACGACGAACTTGCCCTTGATGAAGAGTTTCGTGTCCACGCTTGCCTCGCTCAGTCCCGCCCGCTCGCGGGGCGCGTCAGATGATAAGCCAGGAGTATCGGCAGCAGCGTCACCGCGATCACGAGCACCGCGACGACATTGGTGATCGGCCGCTCCCGGGGGCGGAACAGCTCGTTGAAGAACCAGATCGGCAGTGTCCGCTCGTGCCCCGAGGTGAAGATCGTCACGATGATCTCGTCGAACGACAGCGCGAAGGCGAGCATGCCGCCGGCGAGGAGGGCGGTCGCGACCTGCGGCAAGAGGATGCGCCGGAAGGTCTGCCAGCCGTCCGCGCCGAGATCCATCGAGGCCTCGATCCAGCTCGGCGGCAGGCGGCGCAGCCGCGCGATGACATTGTTGTAGACGATCACGATGCAGAAGGTCGCGTGCCCGGCGACGATCGTCCAGAAGGACGGCTCGATGCCGGCGATTTTCATCGCGGCGAGCAGCGCGAGCCCCGTGATGATGCCGGGCAGCGCGATCGGCAGGATGAAGAGCAGCGTGAGCGCGTTCTTCGCGCGGATCCGGCTGCGCGCGAGTGCGAACGCCGCGAGCGTGCCGAGCACGAGTGCCGCGAACGTCGCGACGGTCGCGACGCCGATCGACAGCCGCATCGACTGCCAGATGTCGCTGCGCTCGAAGGCGAGCGCGAACCAGCGCAGCGTGAGCCCCGGCGGCGGGAAGTCGTAGCTGCGATCCCCGGTCGTGAAGGCGTACAGCACGATGATCGCGACCGGCGCGTGCAGGAAGGCGATCCCGGCCCAGGCGGCGAGGCGCGAGCCGAACGATGGTGCGTCCCAGGCGCGGCTAGAGCGCATCGAAGGCCCCGGCACGGCGCGCGAGCGCGAGATAGATGCCGATCAGCACGATGGGCACCACCGAGAACGCGGCCGCGAGCGGGATGTTGCCGGCCGTTCCCTGCTGCTGGTAGACCATCATGCCGATGAAGTAGCCCGGCGCGCCGACGACGCTCGGGATGATGTAGTCGCCGAGCGTCAGCGAGAACGTGAAGATCGAACCGGCGGCGATCCCCGGCATCGCGAGCGGCAGCGTTACGCGCCAGAAGGTCTGCGCGGGCCGCGCACCGAGGTCCGCCGACGCCGCGATGAGGCTGCGCGGCACGCGTTCGAGCGCCGCGGCGATCGGCAGGATCATGAACGGCAGCCACATGTAGACGAACACGATGAACATGCCGAGGTAGGACGAGGTGAGCGAGGGACCGCCGATGCCGGGCGTGCGCAGCAGCGCGTCGAGCACGCCGTCGAGACCGAGCGCCGCGAGGCACCAGGCGAGGATGCCTTCCTTCGCGAGGATCAGCCGCCATGCGTAGACCTTGACGAGGTAGCTCGTCCACATCGGCAGCATCACCGCGACGTGGAAGAACGCCTTCATCCGCCCGCTCGCGTGGCACGCCATGTGGTTCGCGATCGGAAACGCGATGATCGCCGCGGCGATCGTCACCGCGATCGCCATCGCCGTGGTGCGCAGCACGATGTCGAGATGCGCGGGCTGCGTCAGCAGCTGTGCCCAGGTCGCGAGCGTCAGGCGCGGCACGATCGTCGCGGTGAACTCGTCGATCGCATAGAAGCTCTGCGCGAGGAGCGCGAACAGCGACCCGAGATAGACCGTGCCGAACCACAGCAGCGGCGGCACGAGCAGCAGCCACGCGGCGAGAAGCGGGCGGCGATGGAACCAGGTGGCGAGCGCGCGCGGCGGGAATGGGGCCGCGCCGGCTGCGATTGCGGCAGCCATGTCAGTCCGCCGCGAGTTCGATCATGTGGGTGTGCGCCCAGCGAAGCGCGACGCGTGCGCCCGGCTCGCGCGCCTGCGATGTGTCGGCCCGGTCGGGCCGGGTCGCCGTGATCAGCTCGCCGTCGTCGGTGCGCACCTGCCAGCGGCGCACGGCGCCCTGGTACTGCGTGTCGACGATCGTGCCCTCGCGGCGCACGGTTCCGGCGGGCGCCGGCGCCGCCGGGTCCGCGATTTCGATGTTCTCGCCCCGCACGGCGTAGCGGCCTTCGATGACGTTCGCGCCACCGACGAAGCGCGCGGCGAAGGCCGTGCGCGGGCGCGCGTACAGGGCCTCGGGCGCGTCGAGCTGCTCGATGCGCCCCCGGTTGAAGACCGCGACACGATCCGACATCGACAGCGCCTCGCCCTGGTCGTGCGTGACGTAGACAAACGTGATGCCGAGCCGGCGCTGCAGGAGCCGCAGTTCGAGCTGCATTTCCTCGCGCAGTTTCAGGTCGAGCGCGCCGAGCGGCTCATCGAGCAGCAGCACCTTCGGCTGGTTGATCAGCGCCCGCGCGAGCGCGACGCGCTGCTTTTGCCCGCCGGAGAGCTGCGCCGGTCGGCGCGCGCCCATGTCCGCGAGCTTGACGAGCGCGAGCATCTCATCGGCGCGCCGGCGGCATTCGGCGGCCGGCACGCGGCGCACGCGCAGCCCGTAGGTGACGTTGTCGAGCACCGACATGTGCGGGAAGAGCGCGTAGTCCTGGAAGACCGTGTTGACGTCGCGCCCGTAGGGCGGGGTCCCCGACACGTCGAGACCCTCGAGGAAAACGGCGCCGGAATCGGGCTGCTCGAAGCCCGCGATCACGCGCAGGCAGGTCGTCTTGCCGGACCCCGAAGGCCCGAGCATCGAGAAGAACTCACCCTGCTCGATCGCGAAACTGACGTCGTCGACCGCGACGGTGGCCCCGAACGCACGCCGCACGGAGCGGAGCTCGATCGCCGCGGTCATGCGTCGGCCGTCGTCGCGCTAGCGGCCGCCCATGATCGCGACGTAGTCGGTCGCCCAGCGGCTGTACGGCACGCAGCGCCCGAGCGCCGTGTCGCAGGTCGTCTCGGGCGTGCGCCAGAACCAGATCTCGTCGAATTTGTCGAAACCGTTCTTCTTGCAACCTTCCGGACCGAGCAGCGCATTGCCGTCGCAGGCCGCGGGGACGACCGGGACCGAGCCGAACCACGCCGCGACATCGCCCTGCACCTTCGTGTTGATCGACCACTCCATCCACTTGTAGGCGCAGTTCGGATGTTTCGCCTTGGTGGCGAGCATCGTCGTATCGGCCCAGCCGGTGGCGCCTTCCTGCGGAATCACGCTCGCGACGGGCTGCTTGTTGGCCTCGAGCGTGTTCACCTGGAACGGCCAGGAGCTCGACGCCACGACGCCCTCGTTGGTGAAGTCCTGCACCTGCACGTTGGCGTCATGCCAGTAGCGCTGCACCAGCGGGTGCTGCTGGCGCAGCAGGTCGAGCACGGCGGCGTACTGCTTCTCGTCGAGCTGGTAGGGATTGAGGATGCCGAGGTCGCGCTTGTTGTAGCGCAGGTAGAGCGCGGCGTCGGCGATGTAGATCGGTCCGTCGTAGGCCTGGATGCGCCCCTTGTTCGGTTTGCCGTCGGGCAGGTCCTGGGGTTCGAACACGACCGACCATGAAACCGGCGGCGTCGGAAACACCTTGGTGTTGTACATCAGCACGTTCGGGCCCCACTGGTAGGGCACGCCGTAATGCACGCCATCGACGTAGTGCCACAGCGCGCGGCGCAGGCGGATGTCGATCGCATTGAAGCTCGGGATGAGCGCCGTGTTGATCGGCTGCACCGTGCCGCCGCGCACGAGGCGCAGCGACGCATCGCCCGAAGCGGTCACGAGGTCGTAGCCACCCTGGGTCATCAGCGACACCATTTCGTCCGATGTGCCGGCGGTCTTCACCGTGACCTTGCAACCGGTGTCCTTCTCGAACGGCGTGACCCAGTCGTAGCCCTTGTCGGTGTCACCGCGCTCGATGTAGCCCGGCCAGGCGACGATATCGACCGCGCCTTCGAGCGGACCGATCTCGGTCGGCAGGACCGGACCCTTCGAGGCGGCTGCCGCGGGCGCAGGTTCAGCGGGCTTTCTCGCACAGGCGGCGAGCGTGAGCGCGCAGGCGCCGGCGAGCAGAAGGCCATAGCGGAAATCGCGTGTGGTCATGGCAATCCCCCGATTCCTTAGGTTCTACAGGTGCCGACGCGGCGCCCCGATTCTAGGCTGCGCGTCGCGGAACCTGCCAGCGCCGGCCAGTCTGTATTATTCTCACGCTGTAGCGAGCTGTTGACGGGGCGCACCATGCCGGGTCCGGGTGCGCGTCTCCCAACGCAAGTACTTGAATAGTAAGCCGCTGAAGGAAATGTAACCTGCAGCGAGGGTGTGTGTGTCCGTGCGCTTTGCGAAGCGGCGCGCGGCGGCGGATGGTGCGGGAGTGATGGGTATGGGTGGCAGGAATCGATCGATCTTCCATGGTGCGCGCCGCACGCGGAGCGCTCGCCGTGGCAAACCCCGGCTCGGCCCGCCGCCGAGGCAGGGGCTTTACGATCCGGCCTTCGAGCGCGATGCCTGCGGCGTCGGCTTCGTCGTCGACATCAAGGGTCGCAAGTCGCACGCGATCCTCGCCCAGGCGATCCAGGCGCTGCGCAACCTCGACCATCGCGGTGCTTCGGGCTGCGAGGTCAATACCGGCGACGGCGCCGGCGTGCTGCTGCAGATGCCGCATGCGTTCCTGAAGGAGGCGGCCCGCAGGATTTCCATGTCGCTGCCCGAGCCCGGCCACTACGGCTGCGGCCTCGTGTTCCTGCCCCGCAACCCGACCAAGCGCCGCAAGCTCGAGGAGCGCTTCGACCAGATCGTGCAGTCGGAGGGCCAGCAGATCATCGGCTGGCGCACGGTGCCGACGAACAGCGCGCCGCTCGGCGATACGGCGATGGAGAGCGAGCCGTTCATGCGCCAGGTGTTCATCGCGCGCAACCCGGAACTCGCCGATGAAATGGATTTCGAGCGCCGGCTCTACGTGATCCGCAAGCGTGCCTACAGCGAGATCCGCACCTCGACGATCGACGGCCACGAGTACTGGTACGTCGCGAGCCTCTCGCACAAGACGCTCGTCTACAAGGGCATGCTGCTGACCTCGCAGCTGCCGCAGTATTTCCCGGATCTCGAAGACCCGATGATGGAGACGGCGCTCGCGCTCGTGCACTCGCGCTTCTCGACCAACACGTTTCCGAGCTGGGACCGGGCGCACCCCTATCGCTACCTCGCGCACAACGGCGAGATCAACACGCTGCGCGGAAACATCAACTGGATGCGCGCGCGCGAGGCGCTGTTCGAGACGGATGTCTTCGGCGAGGACATCCGCCGCATCCTGCCGATCGTCAATCCGAACGGCTCGGACTCGGCGATGTTCGACAACACGCTCGAGCTGCTGGTGCTCGCGGGGCGCCCGCTCGCGCACGCCGTGATGATGATGATCCCGGAGCCGTGGTCGAACCACGAGAGCATGGACGACGCGCGGCGCGCCTTCTACCAGTACCACACGAGCCTGATGGAGCCCTGGGACGGGCCGGCATCGATCGCCTTCACCGACGGCGTGCAGATCGGCGCCGTGCTCGATCGCAACGGCCTCAGGCCCTCCCGCTACTACGTGACGAAGGATGACCTCGTCATCATGGCATCGGAAGCCGGTGTCCTCGACATCGCGCCGGAGCGCATCCTGCACAAGGGCCGCCTGCAGCCCGGGCGCATGTTCCTCGTCGACACCGCGCAGGGTCGCATCATCGACGACGAGGAAATCAAGCGCCAGATCGTCACCGCGCGGCCGTACCGCCAGTGGCTCGACGAGCACCTGGTGCACCTGAAGAACCTGCCCGCGGCGCCCGAGGTGCCGCCGCCGGACCACGACACGCTGCTGCAGCGGCAGGTCGCCTTCGGCTACACGTTCGAGGACGAGCGCCTCCTGCTCGACCCGATGGCGCGCTCGGGCGTCGAGGCTGTCGGCTCGATGGGCAACGACACGCCGCTCGCGGTGCTGTCGACGAAGCCGAGGCTGCTCTACGACTACTTCAAGCAGCTCTTCGCGCAGGTGACCAACCCGCCGATCGACTGCATCCGCGAGGAGATCGTCACCTCGTCGGAAGTGTGGCTCGGTTCCGAGGGCAATCTGCTGAAGCCGCACCCGTCGGACTGCCGGCGGCTCGAGCTCTCCGGGCCGATCCTCTCGAACGAGGACTTCGCGAAGATCCGCCGCCTCGAGGGCGTGCCGGGCCTCAAGGTCGGCGTGCTCTCGACGCTCTTTCGCGTGACGCGCGGCGACAAGGGGCTCGTCAAATCGCTCGAGGAGCTGCGGCTGATGGCCCGCCGCATGATCGAGGAGGAGGAAATCAACATCCTCATCCTCTCCGATCGCGGCGTGAACCGCGAGTTCGCGCCGATCCCGGCGCTGCTCGCCATCTCGGCGCTGCACCACTACCTGATCCGCGAAGGGCTGCGGCTCAAGGTGAGCCTCGTGCTCGAGACGGGCGAGGCGCGCGAGGTACACCACTTCGCGCTGCTCGTGGGCTACGGCGCGAGCGCGGTGAATCCCTACCTCGCGTTCGAGTCGATCGACGGCATGATCCGCGACGAACTCCTCACCGGGGTGGACCACAAGGGCGCCTGCAAGAACTTCGTCAAGGCCGCCACCAAGGGCGTGGTCAAGGTGATGTCCAAGATGGGCATCTCGGCGATGCAGAGTTACCACGGCGCGCAGGTGTTCGAGGCCGTCGGGCTACGCCAGGATGTCATCGACGAATACTTCACCGGCACGACCTCACGCATCGGCGGCATGGCGATCGAGGTGATCGCGCGCGAGGTGCTGCTGCGGCACCGCGCGGCCTTTCCCGAGCGCGCCGGCAACGGCCACACGCTGCCGACCGGGGGCCAGTACCAGTGGCGCACGGACGGCGAGCTGCACCTGTTCAACCCCGATACGCTGCGCCTGCTGCAGCAGTCGGTGCGCACCGGCGATTACGCGACCTACAAGACCTATACCGGGCAGATCGACGACCAGTCGCAGAAGCTCTACACGCTGCGGGGGCTCCTCGCGTTCAAGTCCGCGGAAGCGGTGCCGCTCGAGGAAGTCGAGCCGGTCGAGAGCATCATGCGCCGCTTCAAGTCGGGCGCCATGTCCTACGGCTCGATCAGCCAGGAGGCGCACGAGACGCTCGCCATCGCGATGAACCGCATCGGCGGCAAGAGCAACACCGGCGAGGGCGGCGAGGACCCCGAGCGCTATCGCGTCCTGCCGAACGGCGACTCGAAGAACTCCGCCATCAAGCAGGTCGCCTCGGGCCGCTTCGGTGTCACGAGCGAGTACCTCGTGAACGCGAAGGAGCTGCAGATCAAGATGGCGCAGGGGGCCAAGCCGGGCGAAGGCGGGCAGCTGCCGGGCAACAAGGTGTATCCGTGGATCGCGAAGACGCGCCACACGACGGCGGGCGTCGGGCTGATCTCGCCGCCCCCGCACCACGATATCTATTCCATCGAGGATCTCGCCGAGCTGATCCATGACCTGAAGAACGCGAACCGCGAGGCCCGCATCAGCGTCAAGCTGGTCGCCGAGGTGGGCGTCGGCGCGATCGCCGCGGGCGTGGCGAAGGCCCACGCGGATGTCGTGCTGATCTCCGGCTATGACGGCGGCACGGGCGCCGCGCCGCAGACCTCCATCACGCACGCGGGCCTGCCCTGGGAGCTCGGGCTCGCCGAGGCGCACCAGACGCTGGTGCTCAACAACCTGCGCAGCCGCATCGCGGTGGAGGCGGACGGCCAGCTGAAGACCGGGCGCGACGTGGTGATCGCGGCGCTGCTCGGCGCCGAGGAGTTCGGATTCGCCACGGCGCCGCTCGTCGCGATCGGCTGCATCATGATGCGGGTCTGCCACCTGAACACCTGCCCGACCGGCATCGCGACCCAGGATCCGCGCCTGCGCGAGAAGTTCACCGGCAGGCCCGAACACGTGGTGAACTTCATGCGCTTCATCGCGCAGGACGTGCGCGAGTGGATGGCGAAGCTCGGCTTTCGCTCCATCGAGGAGATGGTCGGGCGGGTCGACCGGCTCGAACCTCGTCGGGCGCTCGATCACTGGAAGGCGCGGGGCTTCGACTTCAGCAACCTGCTCTACCAGCCGGATGTCGGGCCCGAGGTCGGCCGCTTCCGGCAGATCGAGCAGGACCACGGCCTCGCCGAATCGCTGGATGTCACGCAGCTCCTCGACCTGTGCCGGCCGGCGATCGAGCGGCGCGAGCCGGTGCGCGCCGAACTGCCGGTGCGCAACGTGCATCGCGTGGTCGGCACGATCACGGGCTCGGAGATCACCCGCAAGTGGGGCGCCGCCGGGCTGCCCGAAGACACCATCAGCATCCACTTTCGTGGCTCGGCCGGCCAGAGCTTCGGGGCCTTCCTGCCGCCCGGAATGACTTTCCGGCTCGAGGGCGATGCCAATGACTACGTCGGCAAGGGACTTTCGGGCGGCAAGCTCGTGATCCATCCGCCGGCCGATGCGGGCTTCGTGGCCGAGGAGAACATCATCGTCGGCAACGTCGTGCTCTACGGCGCGACCCGCGGTGAGGTCTACATCCGCGGCATGGCCGGCGAGCGTTTCGCCGTGCGCAACAGCGGCGTCGATGCCGTCGTCGAAGCGGTGGGCGACCACGGCTGCGAATACATGACCGGCGGGCGCGTGGTGGTGCTCGGGCCCACGGGACGCAATTTCGGCGCCGGCATGTCGGGCGGTATTGCCTATGTGCTCGACGAGCGCGGTGCGTTCCCCGCGCGCGTCAATCGGCAGATGGTCGGGCTCGAGACCCTCGACGACCCGGAGGAGGCCGAAGCGGTGCGGGCGATGATCGCGCGTCACGCCACCTGCACCGGCAGCGCGCGCGCGCAGGCGGTGCTCGCGGACTGGCCGGCGGCCCGCAAGCGCTTCGTGAAGGTGATCCCGAAGGATTACCAGCGCGTCATCGCGAGCGTGCGCCGCGCGCAGGAGCGGGGCGTCACGGGCGAGGAAGCCGTGATGGTGGCATTCGAGGAAAACGCGCGCGATGTCGCGCGCGTCGGCGGCAATTGATCCGGGGCGACGAGATGGGCAAGCCAACGGGATTTCTGGAATACCTGCGCGAACTGCCGGTCGATCGCACGCCGCAGGAGCGTGCGCGCGACTGGAAAGAGTTCCACGTCTACGACGACGAGAAACTGCTGCGCCAGCAGGCCGCGCGCTGCATGGATTGCGGCGTGCCGTTCTGCCACACGGGCGTGCAGCTGCCGAGCGGCGCTTCCGGGTGCCCCGTGAACAACCTGATCCCGGAGTGGAACGATCTCGTCTATCGGGGCCTGTGGCGCGAGGCGCTCGAGCGCCTGCATCGCACCAACAACTTCCCGGATTTCACCGGCCGCGTCTGCCCCGCGCCCTGCGAGGGCTCGTGCGTGCTCGGCATCCACAGCCCGCCGGTGGCGATCAAGACCATCGAGGCGGCGATCATCGAGCGCGGCTGGGAAGAGGGCTGGGTGATTCCCGACCCACCGAAGGTGCGCACCGGCAAGCGCGTCGCGGTCGTGGGCGCAGGTCCCGCCGGACTCGCGGCGGCCGAGCAACTCAACCGCGCCGGCCATCTCGTCACGGTGCTCGAGCGGGAGGACCGGCCGGGCGGGCTGCTGATGTACGGCATTCCGAACATGAAGCTCGACAAGCGCGCGGTCGTCCTGCGACGCATCGAACTGATGGAGAGGAACGGCATCAAGTTCGTCTGCGATGCCGACGTCGGCGAGAACGTCGAGGCGCAGCTGCTGCGACGCGACTTCGACGCCGTCGTGCTGTGCACCGGCGCCACGGTGCCGCGCGATCTGCCGGTCGCGGGCCGCAAGCTCGGCGGCGTGCATTTCGCGATGGAGTACCTGACCGCGAGCACCAAGGCGTTGCTCGAGGGCCGTCCCGACGCGACACCGATCAACGCGCGGGATCGGGACGTGGTGGTCATCGGCGGCGGTGATACCGGCACCGATTGCGTCGGTACGGCGATGCGCCAGGGCTGTCGCAGCCTCCTGCAGCTCGAGATCCTGCAGAGGCCGCCTGCCGAGCGGGCGGCCGGCAACCCCTGGCCGGAGTGGCCGCAGATCTTCCGGGTCGACTACGCCCAGGAGGAAGCGCACGCGCGCTTCGGCCACGACCCGCGGGATTACCTCGTCACGGTGAAGGAGCTGATCGGAGATGCGCAGGGCCGGGTGAACGAACTCGTCACCGTCGGCGTCGAATGGCGTCGAAACGACCGCGGCCAGCTCGTCCCGGCGGAAGTGGCGGGCAGCGGGCAGGCACGGCCGGCGCAACTCGTGCTGCTCGCGATGGGCTTCCTCGGGCCGGAAGCGGCCCTGCTGAAGGACCTCGGGATCGAAAGCGACGAGCGCTCGAACATCCGGGCCGAGCATGGCCGCTTCACGACGAACGTCAAGGGCGTGTTCGCCGCGGGCGACTGCCGGCGCGGGCAGAGCCTCGTCGTGTGGGCGATCAATGAAGGGCGCGGCGCGGCGCGCGAGTGCGACCGCTATCTCATGGGGAGCACGGAACTGCCCTGAGCCGGCGGCACCGGCGCGGGCACGTAGAGGCTCGTCTCCCGGCCATCGCCGTTCAGGTCGATGCGGCGCTCGAAGACGAGGCCGATCTTCCCGAGCAGGCGGATCGAATCCGCGTTGTCGGGCGAGACGATGGCGACGATGCGGTCGATGCCGAGCACCCGCCGGCCGTGCGCCATCACGGCGTCGGCGGCTTCGAACGCGTAGCCCTGGCCCCGGTACGCGGGCAGGTAGGCGAAACCGATGTCGACGTCGTCGAGGTTGTCGCGCTTCAGCAGGCCGCACATGCCGATCGGCCTGCCATCCTCCCGTCGCTCGACCAGCCAGAGCCCGAAGCCGTGGCGCGCGTAGCTCGCGCCCGGGCCCTTGTCGATGTAGGCGCGCGCATCATCGAGCGTGCGCACGCCGCGATCGCCGATATGGCGCAGGAACGCGGGGTCGTTCAGCAGCTCGAGGATGAAGGCCGCGTCCCCGGCGGCGATGGATCGCAGCGCGAGGCGCGGTGTTTCGAGGATGCGCAAGCGAAGCGGGATGTCGCGGCCGTCAGCCTTCGAAGAATCCCATCTTGACGCCCGCGAGCTGGATCACGTCGTTGTCCTGGAGCTTGCGCGCCTGCGCGCCGATCGCCGAGCCGTTGACCAGCGGGTAATCGCCCGCCGTTTCGCTGTCGACGTGCACGATGAAATAGCCTTCGGCGCGGCGCGTGATGGCGGCGACCTGCACGCCCGGGCGGCCGAGTGTCGTGAGTGCCTTCGAGAGCTCGAGCTCGCGCCCTGCGAAGGCGCCCGACAGCACCTGCAGTTTCGCGGGCTTGAATGCCGGCTGTCCTTCGGCGAGCGCCCGGCGGATCCCGGTGGCGCTCGGGCCCGCGGCACCGTCGGCCGCGACGTTGCGCAGCTTCTCGACGGGGCGCGCCGACGGCTGGATCACCATCGTCTTCTCGAACTCGTCCTGCTGTTCGTCGTCCTCGACGAAGCGCAGCTGGTGGTGCCCGACCGTGACCACGTCGCCGTGCTGCAAAGCATGCTTCTTGATCAGCTTGCCGTTGACGTACGTGCCGTTGGTGCTGTTCAGGTCCTCGAGGAACGAGTCGTTCAGGATGTTGATGATCAGCGAGTGGTGGCCGCTGACCGCCGGGTTGTCGATGCGGATGTCATTGTCAGGGAGGCGCCCGATCGTGTAGCGCTCCTTGTTCATGTTGTATTCCGCGAGGACCTGACTGTCCAGGCTCAAAATCAAGCGTGCCATGTGTCCGCCTTAGTCAACTGAACCAACCCAGCACCCGATCGAAAACCCCGCGTCGCGCCGGAAACGAATCGAGTATCTGGGCCATGACGACCGAGACGTTGTCTCGACCCCCGTTGTCGTTCGCAAGCTGAATCAGATGTTTAGCGACCGTATCCAGATTATCACCAAAGGTATTGACCGTTAAGTGGATATCGCTGTCCTCCACCATGTCGGACAGGCCGTCGGAGCAAAGGACGTAATGATCGCCTTTCTGGACAGGCACTTCCTGCAGCTCGACCTCGACATTGGGTTCGACCCCGAGGGCGCGCGTGACGTAGTTCTTGTTCGCCGCGCGCTGCGCCTCCTCGGGCGAGTAGAAGCCCCGGTCGACGAGTTCCTGCAGCAGCGAGTGGTCCATCGTGACCTGCTCGAACTTGTTGCTGCGCAGGCGATAGAGGCGTGAATCGCCCACATGGGCGATCGAGATCATGTTGTCGAACAGCAGCGCGCTCACGATCGTCGTGCCCATGCCTTCGCACTGGGGTTGCGAGCGCGCCGTCTGGTAGATGATCTTGTTCGCGCGCGTGATCGCATCGCGCAGGATGATGCTCGGGCGCGTTAGCTTGGTGGCCGGATCGACGACAGTCATGTCTTCGCGTTCCATCGCTTCCCTGACCAGATTGACGATCGTCTTGACCGCAATGCCGCTCGCGACCTCGCCGGCGTTGTAACCACCCATGCCGTCCGCCAGCACGAGGAGACCGAGGTCGGTATCGACGGCGATCGTGTCCTCATTGTGCTCGCGCACCTTGCCGGTGTCGGAAAGGCCCACGAGGCGCACCTTGCCGCGCAGGCTGGGAGGAGGGCCGTAGCGGCGCGCCATGCGGATTACCCGGGCCCCCTGGGCACGGGCAGCACCGTGACGCGCGTCACAGACACGATCTCACCCTGCAGAGTCAAGGCCCGCGAACCCCCGGTCGTCCGTCAACGAGACGCGATGGTGAACACTAGCATCGGGGAGCGTGAAGTCCGAGTGCCCGATCACATTTCCCCGCGCCATGCCCCTTCCCGTGGTGCGGATCGTAAGGTAAGTCGCATGCTACAGTCGATCGATGGCCCGTCCCGCCATCCGCTACGTCTGCAACGCCTGTGCCGCCGAAAGCCCGAAATGGCAGGGACAATGCCCCCAATGTGGTGAGTGGAATTCGCTCGAAGAGCGCACGGCGCCCCGCGCGACGGGGGCGAAGGTCGCCGCGCGCCGGGTGGGCGCCGCCGCGGCAGCGCCGGCGAGTCTCGACCCGGGCGATGCGGGCCCGGCGCGCTTCTCGACGGGCCTCGCCGAACTCGACCGGGTCTTCGGCGGTGGGCTCGTGCCGGGCTCGGTCAGCCTGATCGGCGGCGACCCGGGCATCGGCAAGTCGACGCTGCTGCTGCAGGTGGCCGCGAGCGCCACGGGCAGTCACCGGATCCTCTATGCCAGCGGCGAAGAGTCGCTCGCGCAGGTGTCGTTGCGCGCCCGGCGGCTCGGGATCGCGGGCGAGGGGCTCGCGGTGCTGGCCGAGACCGATCTCGGCACCATTCTCGATGCCGCACGCGCCGGCGGCGCGCGACTCCTGGTGGTCGACTCGATCCAGACGATCCAGGATGGCGAAATCGCGGCAAGCGCAGGCGCGGTGACGCAGCTGCGGGAATGCACGGCCCGGCTCGTGCGGTTCGCCAAGACGACCGGCATCGCCGTCGTGATCATCGGCCATGTCACGAAGGAGGGCGCCATCGCCGGGCCGCGCGTGCTCGAGCACCTGGTCGACGCGGTGCTCTATTTCGAGAGCGAGGCGGGCAGCCGCTTCCGGATCGTGCGCGCGGTGAAGAACCGGTTCGGCGCGATCCACGGGCTCGCATTCTTCGTGATGTCGGAGGAGGGACTGCGGGAAGTGCGCAACCCCTCGGCGATTTTCCTCGCGCGCGCGGCCGAGCCCGCGCCCGGTTCGATCGTCATGGTCGCGCGCGACAGCGGCCGCCCGCTGCTCATCGAACTGCAGGCGCTCGTCGACCGCATGCGCTTCGGTGCGCCGCGGCGGGTCGCGCAGGGACTCGACGCGAACCGCCTCGCGATGCTGCTCGCGATCCTGAGCCGCCACGCCGGCGTGTCGCTGCAGGAGCACGACGTGTTCGCGAATGTCGTCGGCGGTCTCACGCTCGACGAAACCGCGACCGACCTGCCGCTGCTGCTCGCGCTCACCTCGAGCCTGCGCGATCGCGCGCTGCCGCAGTCACTCGTCGCATTCGGCGAAGTCGGGCTGACGGGCGAGGTGCGGCCGGTGGCGTTCGGCGAGGAGCGGCTGCACGAGGCGGCGAAACAGGGCTTCAAGGTCGCCGTCGTGCCGCAGGGAAACGTGCCGAGGAAGCCGATCGCGGGAATCGAGGTGCGGGGGGTGACACGGGTGGCGCAAGCGATAGAAGCCGGCGTGTGAAGGCGGACAGCGGGGGGCTTGCAGCCAGAGGCCGCCCGCCGCCCGCTCTGCGCTACTCGCGCGTCCTCACGCGCACGGTCCTGATGGCATTGTCCTGGATCTGCAGCACTTCGACCTGATACCGGTCGAGCGCGAGCGCCGTGCCCGCGTCGGGGATCGTCTCGAGGCGTTCGAGCAGCAGGCCGTTGAGCGTCTTCGGGCCGCCCGTCGGCAATTGCCAGCCGAGCGCGCGGTTCAGCGCGCGGATCGTCGCGCCCGCGTTCACGATATAGACACCCGGGGATTCGAGGTGCACGTCCTTGTGCATGACCGTCGCGGTGTCGTTGGTGAATTCGCCGACGATTTCCTCGAGGATGTCCTCGAGCGTCACCAGCCCTTCGATGTCGCCGTATTCGTCGACGACGAAGCCGATGCGCCGCCGCGTGCGCTGGAACTGCGCGAGCTGCACCGTGAGCGGCGTGCCTTCCGGCACGAAGTAGGGCTCGCGGCCCTCGGCGAGATCCTCGAACCGTTCGCGCGTCAGCGTGCCGCGCGCGAGCTCCTGCGCCACCCGTTTCATGTGCAGCAGGCCCACGAGTTCATCGAGTTCGCCGCGATAGACGGGCAGGCGCGTGTGCGGGGTCTGCCGGATCTGCTCGAGGATGTCGTCCCAGTCGTCGTCGAGGTCGATGCCGGCGATGTCCTGCCGCGGCACCATGATGTCGTTGACGGTCACGCGCTCGAGGTCGAGGATCGACAGCAGCATCTGCCGGTGGCGCTGCGGGATCACGGTGCCGGTTTCCGACACGACGGTGCGCAGTTCCTCGGCGGACAAGGAGTGGCCGCCGCGGGCGCCGCGGGCGACCCCGAAGAGGCGCAGCAACCCGTAAGCGAGCTGATTGGCGAGCCACAGCGCCGGGCGCGCGAGTGCGACGAGCGCACGATAGATGTAGGTGGACGACAGCGCGACGCGCTCGGCGTGCAGCGCCGCGAAGATCTTCGGCGCGAGTTCGCAGAACACGATCATCACGACCGTCAGCAGCGCACCGGCCACCGGCAGCGCGAGCTCGTAGCCGGAGCGCTGCGCGAGGATCGTCGCGATCTGCGCGGCGAACACGCTCGCCGCCGCGAGAATCACGAGGTTGACGCCGAGCCAGTCGTCGGGCTTGGCGAGCAGCGCCTCGAGGACGCGCGCCGTGCGCTGGCCCGCGCCGGCGCGATGCTTGATGCGATAGCGGTTGACCGAGAGCATCGCGACCTCGGTGCCCGAGGAAAACGCGATGACGACGAGCAGCGCGACGAGCGCGACGACCAGCAGGGTCGTGGGGGCGGTGTCCATGCCGGCAAGGATACGGGCTGTCGCGTAACATGGGCGCCATGTTCGACAATCTGACCGCCCGCCTGTCCCGCACGGTGGATTCGCTGCGCGGGCGCGGCCGCATTTCCGACGACAACGTGGCCGAGACGCTGCGCGAAGTGCGCATGGCGCTGCTCGAGGCCGATGTCGCGCTGCCCGTCGTCAAGCGTTTCATCGAGGGCGTGCGCGCCAGGGCGCTCGGCAGTGAGGTGCAGCAGAGCCTCACGCCGGGGCAGGTATTCGTGGGTCTCCTGCACCGCGAACTCGTCACGCTGATGGGTGGCGCGGCCGCGGGCTTCAGCCTGCGCGCGCAGCCGCCCTTCGTGGTGCTGCTCGCAGGCCTGCAGGGCGCGGGCAAGACCACGACGGCGGCGAAGCTGGCGCGCTGGCTGATCGAATCGCAGAAGAAGCGGGTGCTGCTGGTGTCGACCGACGTGCGCCGTCCGGCCGCGATCCTGCAGCTCGAGCGGCTCGCATCGCAGGTGGGCGCGGGTTTCCACAAGGCCGATCCCGGCATGCCGCCCGCGCAGATCGCGGCGGCGGCGCTCGAGCAGGCGAAGCGCGGTCTTTTCGATGTGCTGATCGTCGACACGGCCGGGCGCCTGCACGTCGATGCGGCGCTGATGGACGAGGCGCGCGACATCGACCGCGTGGCGGGTTCCCACGAGCGCCTGTTCGTGGTCGATGCCATGGCGGGCCAGGACGCCGTGAATGCCGCGAAGGCCTTCGGTGCTGCGCTCGATCTCACCGGCGTGATCCTGACCAAGGCGGATGGCGATGCGCGCGGCGGTGTTGCGCTCTCGGTGCGGGAGATCACCGGCAAGCCGATCGTGTTCGTCGGCACCGGCGAGAAGGCCGATGCGCTCGAGCCGTTCGATCCCGAGCGCATGGCGAACCGCATCCTCGGGATGGGCGATGTCGTCGCGCTCGTCGAGCAGGTCCAGCGCGAGGCCGACGTCGACGAGGCGCAGCGGCTTGCCCGGAAGGTGGCCCAAGGCAAAGGTTTCGATTTCAATGATTTACGTAGTCAATTGGAACAGCTCCTCAAGATGGGCGGGTTGGCCTCCCTGATGGACAAGCTCCCGCAGCACCTGACCCGCGGCGCCGCGGCGCAAGTGCCGGGCGACAAGGACGTACGCCGCCAGATCGCGATCATCAATTCGATGACCCGCCGCGAACGCCGCCAGCCCGGCGTGATCGACGGCTCGCGCCGGCGCCGGATCGCGCGCGGGGCCGGGGTGCAGGTGCAGGATGTCAATCGTCTCCTGAAGCAGTTCCAGGACATGCAGCGCATGATGAAAAGCATGAAGGGCGGGCGCCTGAAACGCATGCTCGGGAGTCTGAAGGGCGGCCGCCCGCCGGGCTTCCTATAAACCGCTGATTTGCGTAGAATCCGCGCTCTTTTTTGGCCGCCCCGGGGGCGGCGGGCAAACGGAAACCATGGTCACGATTCGTCTCACTCGGCGCGGCGCGAAGAATTCGCCTTTTTATCATGTGGTCGTCACCGACAGCCGCAAGCGGCAGGGTGGCAAGGGCCTCGAGCAGGTCGGGTTTTTCAATCCGGTCGCGCGCAAGGGCGATGCGAAGCTGAAGCTCGATCTGCCCCGCATCGATCACTGGGTCGGCAAGGGCGCGAAGCCTTCGGTGCGCGTCGCGACGCTGGTTGCGGATTTCCGCAAACAAGCGGCGGCCTGACGGACACCACGCGCTGGGTCGAGATCGGCCGTATCGGCGCGCCCTGGGGCGTGCGCGGGTTCTGCCACGTCGACTCGTTCATGGACCCGCCCGGGTCGCTCGGCGAGTTCCGGGTGTGGCAGCTGAAATCCGCGCAAGGCGCGCGCAGCGCGCAGGAAGTCGCGGAGTTCCGGTCGCAGGGCGCGCGGTTCGTCGCGCGACTCGCCGGCATCGAGACGCGCGACGGCGCGGCGCGCTGGACGGGCGCGGTGATCGAGGTGGCGCGCGAAGCGTTGCCCGATCCCGGCGAGCGGCAGTACTACTGGACCGACCTCGTCGGTCTCGCGGTGCGCAATGTCGAGGGTATCGGTCTCGGGCGTGTCGATCATTTCATCGAGGCGCCCGCGAATGCGGTGATGGTCGTGGTCGGCGAGCGCGAACACTGGGTGCCGATGACCCGGCAGCATCTCGTGAAAGTCGATCGCGACGCGGGCACGATCGTGGTCGACTGGCCGGCGGATTTCTGATCGACGGATGAGGCCGTGCGGATAGAGGTCGTCACGCTGTTTCCGGACATGATCCGGCAGGCGCTCGGCTTCGGCGTGCTGGGGCGCGCGATCGAGCGGGGCCTCGTGCGCGTGGGTACCGAGGACCCGCGGGCGCATACGCGCGACGCGCACCGGACGGTCGATGACCGGCCGTACGGCGGCGGGCCCGGCATGGTGCTGAAGCCGGAGCCGATGGCGGCGGCGATCGATGCCGCGGCGGCACGTGCGCCGCGCGGCGCGCCGAGGGTGTACCTTTCGGCGCAGGGCGAGCGGCTCGGGCAGTCGCTCGTCGCGGAATTCGCGGCCTGCGACGGGCTCGTGCTCGTGGCGGGTCGCTATGAAGGACTGGACGAGCGCGTGATCGCCTCGCGCATCGACCGCGAAGTGTCGCTCGGCGACTTCGTGCTGTCGGGCGGGGAAGTGCCGGCGCTCGCGCTGATCGATGCCGTCGCGCGGCTCTTGCCGGGCGTGCTCGGCGACGAGCGCTCGAGCGTCGAGGACTCGTTTTCGGACGGGCTCCTCGACTGGCCGCACTACACGCGGCCGGTGGTGTTCGAAGGGCAGGTGGTGCCCGAGGTGCTGCAGCAGGGTCATCACGCCGACATCCGGCGCTGGCGGCTGAAGCAGGCGGTGGCGCGCACCTGGCGGCGCAGGCCGGATTTGATAGCGGGAGGCGGGCTCAGCCGCGAGGCGAGCGCGCTTCTCAATGAGTTTCTCGAGGAAGAAAGACATGGCCAACATCATTCAGCAGATCGAACAGAGCCGCATGACGCGCAAGGTCCCGGCGTTTCGCCCCGGTGACACGGTCGTCGTCCAGGTGAAGGTGGTCGAAGGCGACCGCGAGCGCGTGCAGGCCTACGAGGGCATCGTCATCGCCAAGAGCAACCGTGGCTTCAACTCCTCGTTCACGGTGCGCAAGGTGAGCCACGGCGAGGGCGTCGAACGCGTGTTCCAGACGCACAGCCCGGCGATCAGCGACATCCAGGTGAAGCGGCGCGGCAATGTCCGGCGCGCAAAGCTCTACTACCTGCGCGAGCTGTCGGGGAAGGCTGCGAGGATCGAAGAGAAGATCTGAGCGGGCGTCATCCGCCGTCGGGGATGTCCGCCTCGACGAGTTGCGCGAGCAGCGCCAGGGATGCCTTCTTGCGTGAGCTCGAGGTACCGGCCGCCGAACGAGTGCGATGTCCCGGTCGAGAAATTGGTGAACGCCATCCGGTGCTCACCGCCCACCCGGGCATCCATGTGGTGGACCTTGCCGGTGAAACCATGCGGCGGTAGCCATTTCACCATGGCGTCGGGATCGAGGAAGGCGCGGTAGACGCGATCCGGTGCCGCCGGCAGTACCCGGTGCAATCGAAGCGTGTTCGCCGGCATGCTGATTTCTCCTGTCCGCGGGCCGAAGGACACGTGGGGTTTGCTGCTAGAATTCTCGCATGCGCCCCCTCTCTGCGCCCGGCGTTGTCAGCACCTTTGCCATCGCTGCCGGCCTCTCTTTTGGCACCGCCCGCGCCGCACCGGCGGTCGACGGCCTGACACTGCCGCCCGGGTTCCACATTGCCCCCTGGGTCGCGGAGATCCCGAATGCGCGCTCCATGGCGAGGGCGGACGGCGGAACGGTTTTCGTCGGGACATCGAAGGGTGGTGTCGTCTACGCCGTGCGCGCGAACGCGGACGGCGCCCGCGAGGTCCTGACCATCGCGCGCGGGCTCGACATGCCGAACGGCGTCGCCGTCCATCACGGCGCGCTCTATGTCGCCGAAATGGCGAAGATCTGGCGCTACGACGACATCGAGTCCCGCCTCGATGCGCCGCCGAAGCCGGTGCTGGTCGCCGAACTGCCGTCCGAGCGCCATCACGGCTGGCGCTACATCGCGTTCGGCCCCGACGGCAAGCTCTATGTCTCGATCGGCGCCCCGTGCAATGTCTGCGACCGCGGCAAGGAAGGGTTCGCGACCATCGTGCGCATGAACCCCGACGGCAGCGGTCGCGAGGTTGTCGCGCGCGGGGTGCGCAACAGCGTCGGCTTCACCTGGCACCCCGTCACGCACGAGCTCTGGTTCACCGACAACGGCCGCGATCTCCTGGGCGACGACGTGCCACCCTGCGAGCTGAATCGCGTGAGTCGTGTCGGCGAGAACTTCGGCTTTCCGTTCTGCCATGCGGGCAGGATCGTCGATCCGCAGTTCGGCTATGCCGGCCGCTGCGCCGAGGCGACGCCGCCGGTGCAGGCGCTCGGTCCGCACGTCGCGCCGCTCGGCGTGCATTTCTATACGGGCACGCAATTCCCGGCCGGATACCGCAACCAGGTCTTCATCGCCGAGCACGGCTCGTGGAACCGTTCGCAGCGCATCGGCTATCGCATCACGCTGGTCAGGCTCGACGGCAATCGCGCGGTGAGCTACACGCCGTTCGTTTCGGGCTGGCTACGGCCGGACGGCAGTGTCACCGGCCGGCCGGTCGATCTGCTCGAATTGCCGGATGGTTCGCTCCTGGTCTCGGACGACAAGGCCGGCGCCATCTACCGGATTTCCCATTCCGCTTCCTGAGGAGACTCGCATCGTGCGGGCATTTCTGGGCGCCCTGTGGCGCGGACTCGATGGGCTGCGCAAGTTCCTGCATCTGCTCCTGCTGCTGCTGCTGTTCGGGATCGTCGTCGGCGCGCTGCGCACGTCGATTCCGGTGCTGCCGGAGAAGGCCGCGCTCGTGATCCGGCCAGAGGGCCGGATCGTCGAGCAGTTGACCGGCGATCCGTTCGAGCGCGCACTCGAGAAGTTGCAGGGCAGCCTGCGCAGCGAGTCGCTCGTCTGGGACCTGACCGATGCCATCGATGCGGCGCGCGACGACGACCGGATCCAGGCGCTGGTGCTCGATCTCGACCGCTTCACGGGAGCCGGGCAGCCGACCATGCAGGAGCTGACCCGCTCGATCGACGCTTTTCGCGCGTCCGGCAAGAAGGTGATCGCCCAGGGCTCGGTGTTCCTGCAGGCGCCGTACTACATCGCCTCGCATGCCGATGAGATCTATCTCGATCCGCTCGGCTTCGTGCTGATCGACGGCTTCGACCGCTACGTCACGTACTACAAGACGGCGCTCGACAAGCTCGGCATCGACATGAACGTCTTCCGGGTCGGCGCCTACAAGAGCGCGGTCGAGCCGTATACGCGCAGCGACATGTCGCCCGAGGACCGCGAGGAGTCGCTCGCATACCTCGGCGCGATGTGGCAGGGCTACCAGGGAGATGTCGAGAAGGCGCGCAAGCTCGGGCAGGGCACGATTGCGGGATATGTCGACACGCTCGCCGGCGGGATGATGTCCCTGAAGGGCGACGGGGCGAAGCTGGCGCTCGATGCGGGACTCGTGACCGGTGTCCGCACCTCGCTCGAAGTGGAGCGTGAACTGATCGACATCGTCGGCGAGGACGAAGACTCGGCGAGCTATCGTGCCGTGGGCGTCGAGGACTACCTGCGCGTCGTGAACGCGGAAGCGAAGCTGCGCGGCGACGGCAAGCCGCTCGTCGGCGTGGTCGTCGCGGCGGGCGAGATCCTGGACGGTGACCAGCCCGCCGGTACGGTCGGCGGTGAATCGACCGCACGGCTCATCCGCGAAGCGCGTCTCGACGATGACATCAAGGCGCTCGTGCTGCGCATCGACAGTCCGGGCGGCAGCATGTTCGCGGCCGAACAGATCCACCGCGAAATCGAGGCGTTCAAGGCCGAAGGCAAGCCGATCGTCGTCTCGATGGGCGACCTCGCGGCATCCGGCGGTTACTACATCGCGGCGCCTGCGGACGAGATCTGGGCCCGGCCGACCACGATCACCGGTTCGATCGGCATCTTCGCGACGATCCCGACGATCAACCGCACGCTCGGCAAGGTGGGTGTCGAGGTGGATGGCGTCGGCACGACACCGTGGGCGGGGCAGCTGCGGCTCGATCGGCCGCTCGGCAAGGAGGCGGGCGAGTTCCTGCAGGCGACCGTCGAGCACGGTTACGAGACTTTCCTGGGCCGCGTCGCGGAGGGTCGTGGCAAGACGCGCGACCAGGTCGATGCGGTCGCGCAGGGCCGGGTGTGGGCGGGCGTGGATGCAAAGCGCCAGGGCCTGGTGGACCATCTCGGCGGATTCCACGATGCCGTGGAAGCGGCCGCCGCGCGCGCCAGGCTGAAGGATGGCAGCTACGACATCGAATTCATCGAGCCGAGCCTCTCGTGGGCACAGGAGCTCGCGCTGCAGGTCCGCACCGGGGCGCTCGAAGGGCTCGCACGGCTCGGAATCCGGCTGCCCTCGTCGCCGCTCGCGCGCATCGCGCGGCAGCTCGACCCGGTTGCCGCCGAACTCGAGCGCTGGTCACGCCTCGAATCGGCGAACCGCCTGTACGCCTACTGTTTCTGCTCACTGCACTGAGGCGGCGACCTCGCGGAACGCGGTGATCGCGCGGTCGAGCTGCGCGGTCGAATGCGCGGCGGTCATCTGCGTGCGGATGCGCGCCTCGCCGCGCGGCACGACGGGGAACGAAAAGCCGATCACGTAGATGCCGCGCTCGAGCAGCTGGTCGGCGATGCGGGTCGCGCGCGCCGCGTCGCCGATCATCACCGGGATGATCGGATGCACGCCCGGCTTCAGCGTGAAGCCCGCGGCTTCGAGTCCGGCGCGGAAGTGGCGGGCATTGCCGTGCAGCCGCTCGCGCAGCTCCGGTGCGCTCTGGATCAGATCGATGACCCGCACGCTGACCGCGGCGACGACCGGCGGAATGCTGTTCGAGAAGAGGTAGGGACGCGACCGCTGTCGCAACCAGCTGACCACCGTGCGTTTCCCGGCGACATAGCCGCCGCTGCCGCCGCCGAGCGCCTTGCCGAGGGTGCCGGTCAGGAGATCGACGCGCGAGAGCACGCCGCAGTGTTCATGCGTGCCGCGGCCGTTCGCGCCCATGAAGCCGGTCGCATGCGAATCGTCGACCATCACGAGTGCGCCGTGGCGGTCGGCGAGATCGCAGATCGCGGCGAGCGGCGCAATCGTGCCGTCCATCGAAAAGACGCCGTCGGTCGCGATCAGCCGCGTGCGCGCGCCCGCGGCCTCCTTCAGGCGCGCCTCGAGTTCGTTCATGTCGCCGTTGGCGTACCGGTAGCGCGCCGCCTTGCAGAGCCGGATACCGTCGATGATGCTCGCGTGGTTGAGCGCGTCCGAGATCACCGCGTCCTCCTCGCCGAGCAGCGCCTCGAACAGGCCGCCGTTCGCATCGAAACAGGAGGAATAGAGGATCGTGTCCTCGGTACCGAGGAAGGCCGACAGGCGCTCCTCGAGTTCGCGATGGATCGCATGGGTGCCGCAGATGAAGCGCACCGAGGCCATGCCGTACCCGTAACGATCGAGTGCACGGTGCGCGGCTTCACGGATCGCCGGATGGTTGGCGAGGCCGAGGTAGTTGTTGGCACAGAGGTTCACGACTTCCCGCTCGCCGCTCCTGATGACCGCGGCTTGCGGGCTTGCGAGGACGCGTTCGGACTTGTAGAGCCCCTGGTTGCGCAGGTCCGCGAGATCCGCGGCGAGGCGGTCGAGAAAAGCCTGGTCCATGACCCATTATACTGGGGACAATGCGCACCACCCTGCACAGCGGCAACCGGCTCTTCATTGCCCTGACCGCCTTCTTCCTGGTGAATGCGCTGCTCGCCGAGTTCGTCGGCGTGAAGATCTTTTCGCTCGAGGCGACGCTCGGTCGCCCGCCCGTGCACTGGCAGCTGTTCGGTGTCGGCGGTGCGCTCGATTTCACGGCGGGTGTGCTGCTGTGGCCGTTCGTCTTCATCATGACGGACGTCATCAACGAGTACTACGGCGTGCGCGGCGTGCGTTTCATTTCCTGGCTCGCCGTCGGCTGCATCTCGTACGCCTTCGTCGCCGCCTATGCCGTGATCGCGCTCTCGCCGGCGGGGTTCTGGGTGGCCGCCAATGCGGCGCTCGGCGTGCCCGACATCCAGCACGCGTTTGCGCTCATCTTCGGGCAGGGCATGTGGACGATCGGCGGCTCGCTGGTCGCCTTCATGATCGGCCAGCTGATCGACGTGGCCGTATTCCATCGTATCCGCCACCACACCGGCGAGCGCTTCGTGTGGCTGCGCGCCACCGCATCGACGGCGGTCTCGCAGCTGATCGACAGCTACATCGTGCTCTACATCGCGTTCGTCCTCGGACCCCAGCGCTGGTCGAACGACCAGTTCCTCGCCGTCGGGACCGTCAATTACGGCTACAAGATGGCGGCAGCGATCGCGCTGATCCCGCTGCTCTATGTGTCACGCGCCCTGATCGAGCGCTACCTCGGGCACGCAGAGGCCGACCGGCTGCGCCGCGAAGCCGCGGCCTGATCGCCTATAATCGCGGCTTTTTTGGACGGGAGTTGTCGATGAGCCGGATCATGACCTGGGTGGCAGTGGCGTGTATTGCGGCGATGGCGGGCGGTCCGGCGGCGGCCGCCTGGAAGGGAAAGGCGGAGGCGGGCGTCGTCTTTTCGCGGGGTAATACCGAGACCACGACCGCAAACGGCAAGCTCGACATGGCGAACGAACTCGCCAGGTGGAAGCATTCGGCGTTTCTCGCGGCGCTCTACGCGCAGAGCGAAGACGACATCACGGACGAGCTCGAGACGACCGCCGAGCGTTACGAGGCGCGCTGGCAGACCGACTACAAGTTCACGCCGCGCGCCTACTGGTTCGGCGGCCTGCGCTACGAACACGACGGGTTCAGCGGCTTCGACTACCAGGCATCGCTCACCTCGGGTCTCGGCTACCGTTTCATCGACACGGAACGCACCAAGTTCTCCGGCCAGGCCGGTGCCGGTTACCGGCAGCTGCGGGATGCGCTCACCGGGGAGAAGGACGACGCGGTCGTCTGGCGCGGGGATCTCGGCTTCGAACAGGTGCTTACTTCGAACACGAAGCTCACGGACAAGCTGATCGTCGAGGCGGGGTCGGACAACACCTTCGCGGGCAATGACCTCGCGCTCGCGGTGCAGATGAATGCGCGTTTCGGGCTGTCGCTCGGCTTCGGTGTACGATACAACTCCGATCCGCCCCCGGGCCTGCGATCGACCGACACGTTGACGACGGTGAACCTGACTTACTCGTTCTGAGAGCTCCCGCCGGCGCGGGGGCGGGAAACACGTCATGCGGATATCGGCTATCGGCACGGCAATCAATCCGACCTGGCTCGCGCCCGAAGAGCCGCTCGTGCGCGCACTCGCCGCGCGTGCGCGACTCGCGCCCGACGTGCGCGGGCACGTCGCCGCGCAGGCGCTCGATCTCGTCGCGCGGGTGCGTGCGCAGAAGGCGTCGGGCAGTCCGCTCGATGCCTTCCTGCGCGAGTACAGCCTCGGCTCGCGCGAGGGCGTGATCCTGATGTGCCTCGCCGAGGCGCTGCTGCGCATCCCGGATGCCGAGACCGCCGATCGCCTGATCGCCGACAAGGTGAGTGCCGGTGACTGGGCGGATCACCTCGGTGACAGCGAATCGCTGTTCGTCAACGCCTCGACCTGGGGATTGATGCTGACCGGCCGGGTCGTGCAGGTCGAACCGGATCAGTTCGGCTCGCCGCGCAACTGGTTCGGCCGCCTCGCGAGCCGCATCGGCGAGCCGGTCGCGCGCGCGGCCCTGCGCCAGTCGATGAAGATCCTCGGCCACCAGTTCGTGATGGGCCGCAGCATCACCGAGGCGCTGGCGCGCGCGGGAGGCAAGCGCGAGCGGGCCTATCGCTACTCCTTCGACATGCTCGGCGAAGCGGCGCTCACGGCGGCGGACGCGGAACGCTACTTCGACAAGTACCGCGCCGCGATCGACGAGATCGGTGCGGCGATGCCGGCGGATGGCGCGGGCAGCGTGATCGAACGCCACAGCATCTCGGTCAAGCTCTCGGCGCTGCATCCAAGGTATGAATTCGCGCAGCGCGAGCGCGTGCTCGCCGAGCTCGCGCCGCGCATTCTCGAGCTCACGCGCCGTGCGCGCGACGCGGGGATCGGGCTCACGGTGGATGCCGAAGAGGCCGATCGGCTCGAGTTGTCGCTCGAGCTGATCGACCGTGTGCTCACCGACGATGTCACGCGCGACTATCCCGGTTTCGGCCTCGCGGTCCAGGCCTACCAGAAGCGCGCGCCGCAGGTGATCGACTGGCTCGCCGGGCGCGCGGGCGGCCTCGGCCGGCGCCTGTGCGTGCGGCTGGTGAAGGGCGCCTACTGGGACAGCGAGGTGAAGCGCGCCCAGGAGCGCGGCCTGCCGACCTATCCGGTCTACACGCGCAAGGCGAACACCGATGTCGCCTATCTGGCGTGCGCGCGCCAGATGGTCGCGGCCGCCGCCTCGATCTACCCGCAGTTCGCGACCCATAACGCGCACACGGTGGCCTACATCGCCGAACTCTTCGGCGCGGCGGGAGCCCCCTTCGAGTTCCAGCGGCTGCACGGCATGGGCGAAGAACTCTATGCCCACGTGGTCGGCGGGGAGTGGGGCGATTTTCCGTGCCGCGTTTATGCCCCGGTCGGCGCGCACGCCGATCTCCTGCCCTATCTCGTGCGCCGCCTGCTCGAGAACGGCGCGAACACGTCGTTCGTCAACCGGCTGGTCGATGCGAGCCTGCCGCCCGAATCGGTCGTGGCCGATCCGGTGGCGGATGTCGATGGCGCGGCATCGGTGTCGCATCCCCGGATCCCGTTGCCGCCGGATCTCTATGGCCGCGAGCGGCGCAATTCGCTCGGCGCGAATCTCGCCGACGGCGCCGAAGTCGCGGCGCTGCATGCCGCGTGCGCGCGCAGCCAGGCCGAGCGCTGGCACGCCGGCCCGATCACGGTCGACTCGGCCGAAGTGGCCGAGACGCACAATCTCGTCAATCCCGCCAACGAGCGCGAAGTGATCGGCACGGTGTCGAACGTCACGACCGAAACGGTGGCCAGCGCCGCCGCGGTGGCGCGCGCCGCGCAGGCGGAGTGGGATGCGCGCGGCGGCGCATACCGCGCGGCGCTGCTCGAGCAGGCGGCGGACCTGCTGGCCGGGGAGCGCGCGAGCCTCGTCGCGCGCTGCGTTCGCGAGGCCGGCAAGTCGCTGCCGGACAGCATTTCCGAGGTGCGCGAGGCGGAGGATTTCCTGCGCTATTACGCGCTGCGTGCGCGCGGCGACTTCGAGGGTGACGCGCCCCTCCCGGGACCGACCGGCGAGCGCAACACGCTGCGACTGCGCGGCCGCGGCGTCTTTGGCTGCATCAGCCCCTGGAATTTCCCGGTCGCCATTTTCACGGGCCAGGTGGCCGCGGCGCTCGCCGCCGGCAACACCGTGCTCGCGAAGCCGGCCGAGCAGACCCCGCTGTGCGCGGCGCGCGTCATCGAATTGCTGCACGCCGCGGGCGTGCCGCGCGAAGTGCTGCATTTCCTGCCGGGACGCGGTTCGGTGGTGGGCGCCGCGATGGCGGGCAGCCCCGATGTCGCCGGCATCTGCTTCACCGGATCGACCGATACCGCGCGCATCATCGAGCGCACGATGGCGGCGCGCAACGGTGCGATCGGCACACTCATCGCGGAGACGGGCGGACTGAATGCGATGATCGTCGACAGTTCGGCGCTCGCCGAGCAGGTCGTGCTGGATGCCGTCGCTTCCGGCTTCAACAGCGCCGGGCAGCGCTGCTCGGCGCTGCGCCTCCTCATCGTGCAGGAAGAAGTCGCGCCGCGGGTGCTCGAACTCCTCGCCGGCTACATGGACGAGATCGTGGTCGGCGATCCATCGCTCCTCGCAACGGACGTGGGGCCGGTGATCGATCGGGAAGCGCTCGCGATGCTCGAGGCGCATGCCGCCCGGGTGACGGCGACGGCGCGCTGGTCGCATCGCGTGCCGGTGAAGGATCTGCCGCCGGGGCGTTTCTTCGCGCCGCTCGCGGTCGAGATCGGCCGCATCGAGGATCTCGAGCGCGAAGTGTTCGGCCCGATCGTGCACGTCGTGCGCTACGAGGCGGCGAAACTCGATGAGGTGGTCGACGCCGTGAATGCGCGCGGCTACGGACTCACCCTCGGCGTGCAGACCCGCATCGACAGCCTGGCGCAGCGGATCGCGCGGCGCGCGCGGGTCGGCAACGTCTACGTCAATCGCAACATGATCGGTGCCGTGGTCGGCGTGCAGCCATTCGGGGGCTGTGGCCTCTCCGGCACCGGCCCGAAGGCCGGCGGGCCGCACTACCTGCACCGTTTCGCGACCGAGCAGACCATCACCGTCAACACGGCGGCCGTCGGCGGCAATGCGACGCTGCTGTCGCTCACCGAACAATGAACGCCCTCAGCGTCTTCGACATCTTCAAGGTCGGCATCGGCCCGTCGAGCTCGCACACGATGGGGCCGATGCGCGCGGCGCGCGAGTTCGCGCTCGGGCTCGGCGAGGGCGACCTGCTCGAACGCACGCAGTCGGTGTACGTGCGTCTCTACGGATCGCTCGCGCTGACCGGCGCGGGCCACGGGACGGATCGCGCGATTCTCGCCGGACTCGAGGGTGCCGATCCCTCGACGGTCGATCCGGACCAGATGCAACTCGACGTGGCGCGCATTCGCGCCGGGGGGCGGCTGCGACTCCTCGGCCGGCACGAGATCGCGTTCGACGAGCCGATGCAGTTGCTCTTCCTGATGCACGAGACCTTGCCGGCGCATCCGAACGGCATGCGTTTCGCGGCGCTGGATGGAGACGGGAAGGTGCTGAGGGAAGATGAAGTGTATTCGGTGGGTGGAGGGTTCATCGCGAGAGCGGGCGGCGGACAGCCGGCGGCGGGCGGCCAGAGGGAAGCGGGCGGCGGGCAGCCGGTGGCGGGCAGCAAGAGCGCCGTTCCTTACCCGTTTGCGACCAGCGCGGAGTTGCTGGCGCATTGCCGCGCGGGCGGGCTCGAGATTTTCGAGTTGCTGCTCGCGAACGAACTCGCCTCGCGCACGCGCGACGACGTGCGTGCGGGGCTGCTCGGCATCTGGCGCGTGATGCAGGCTTGCGTGGAGCGGGGCTTCCAGCAACAGGGCATCCTGCCTGGCGTGCTCAAGGTGCGCCGACGTGCGCCGCGGCTGCACCGCATGCTCGTCGAGAGCGCATCCGACCGGCCACTCGACTCGATGGACTGGGTCAATGCCTGCGCGCTCGCCGTCAACGAAGAGAATGCGGCGGGCGGTCGCGTGGTGACGGCGCCGACGAACGGTGCGGCCGGCATCGTACCCGCGGTGCTGCAGTACTATCTGCGCTTCGAGCGCGGCGCGAACGAGGAGGGCATCCTGCGCTTCCTGCTGACCGCCGGTGGCGTCGCGATGCTCTTCAAGCAGGGTGCGTCGATCTCCGGCGCGGAAATGGGCTGCATGGGCGAGGTCGGAGTCGCCTGCTCGATGGCCGCCGCGGGGCTCGTCGCGGCGCTGCACGGCACGAACGAGCAGGTCGAGAATGCCGCGGAAATCGGCATGGAACACAACCTCGGCCTCACCTGCGACCCGGTCGCGGGGCTCGTGCAGATTCCCTGCATCGAGCGCAACGCGATGGGCGCGGTGAAGGCCATCAACGCGGCGCGTCTCGCGATGCGCGGCGACGGCTCGCACAAGGTCACGCTCGACCAGGTGATCGCGACGATGCGGCAGACCGGCCACGACATGTCGACGATCTACAAGGAAACCTCGCAGGGCGGGCTCGCGGTCAACGTGCCGGAGTGCTGAGATGCGCGCGCAGCGCGCGCGCATCCGCGGCGAGCCAGGCGCGGATCGCGAGCGTATCTCTCGCGTCGAGCACGTCCGCGAATCTGGCCATACCGGCCTGGCCCAACGCGCCCTCGAGCACGATCGCGTCGAACGCGTCGTCAACCGCGGGCGACAGGTTCCACAGGTCCGGATAGCCGCTCTTCGCGCCGCGCGCGGCGTGGCAGCGCGCGCAGTGTCGCGTGTAGAGCTTCTCGCCCGCGGCGAGCGTGTCCGGGTCCGTGGGCAGGCCATCGGGGAGCGGATAAACCGGTGCCGGTGCCACGCGATCGGGAAGGGGCACCGGTTTGCCGTCCAGCCTGAACGCGAACAGGCGCTCGCGATTGGCGTATTCGAGCGCCGCGTAGCCGGGGAAGTAGCCGACTTTCATCGCGCCACCCATGCCGGCCGGCACGACGATGTACTGCTCGCCGCCGATCGCATAAGTGATGGGCGGCGCCATGATCGCAAGCCCGGTTTCGATGCGCTTCAACACGTGCCCGGTGGAAGCGTCGTAGGCAACGAGCACGCCATCCGCGCTCCCCTGCACGACGAGTCCGCCGGCGGTGGCGAGCACGCCGCCGCCCCAGTAGGGCATCGGCGCGCTTTGCCAGGAGACGCGTCCTGCAGCCGGGTCCCACGCCTTCAGGACCGATTGCATGGCGAAGGGTGGCGAGGCGCCGAGCAATGCCGCATCGGTCCGCGGGTCGGGTGGTGATACGGTCGCCGCCGTGTTGTAGTCGCCGGGGATGTAGGGCGTGGGTCCCGCATCGGTCGAGAACCTGAGCGGCATCTCGAGCACCGGGATGTAGGCGAGGGAGCTCTGCGGACTGAAGGCCATGGGCGGCCAGTTGTGGCCGCCTGCCGGCGAGGGCCACACGAGCTTCGGTGAACCGGCGTACAGCGCGCCCGGAGAGATCGCAGGCTTGCCCGATGCTGGATCGACGTGGCTCGCCCAGGTGACCGTCGTGTACGGCTTTGCCGACAGCAGCTCGCCGCTCTCGCGGTCGAGCACGTAAAAGAAACCGTTCTTCGGCGCCTGCATCAGCACCTTGCGCGTGCGCCCGCCGATCGGCAGGTCCGCGAGGATCATGTTCTGCGTGGCCGTGTAGTCCCAGCTGTCACCGGGGGTGGTCTGGTAGTACCAGGCCATGCGGCCCGTCGTGGCATCGAGCGCGACGATACTCGAAAGGAACAGGTTGTCGTGGCGCTCGCCGCCGTTGCGGACCCACGCCGGCCACGGGCCGCCGTTGCCGACGCCGACATACAGCAGCCCGAGATCGGGGTCGTAGGTCATCGAGTCCCACACCGTGCCGCCGCCGCCGATGTCCCAGCGCGCGTCCTTGCCCCAGGTGCCTCGCGCGAGCGCGACCTCGGGGTGCTCGTCCGGTCCCGGGCCCGGTATCGTGAAGAACCGCCACGAGAGGCGACCCGTGCCGGCATCGTAGGCGCTCACGTAACCACGCACGCCGAGTTCCGCCCCGCCGTTGCCGATGACGATGTGGTCGCCCGCGATGCGTGGCGCGCCGGTGATCGTGTAGTCGCGGCTGCGGTCGATCAACGTATCGACGCGCCATTTCAGCTTGCCGGAGTGCGCATCGAGCGCCACGAGCCACCCATCCAGCGTGCCGACGTAGAGCGTGCCCTTGTGGAGCGCGACGCCGCGATTCACAGCATCGCAGCAGGCGCGGCGCGCCCAGGCGCCGTCGACTTCGGGGTCGTAGAACCAGCGCTGCGCGCCGCTGCGCGCGTCGATGGCATAGACGACGCTCCAGGGGCCCGTGAAATAGAGCACGCCGTCGTGCATCAGCGGCGTCGCTTCCACGCCGCGATGCGTGCGGCCGCGCACGACGAAATCATCGAAGGTCCAGGCGAGCCCGAGGCGGGCGACGTTCGACCGGTTGATACGTGTCAGCGGACTGTAGCGCTGTTCGGTGGCGTCACGGCCATGCAGCAGCCATTCCGGCGCGGGCTCTCCGGCAGCTGCCGAAGGGGTGGTGAAGGAAATCGACAGGCAAAGCGCGATCGCGCAGGGTCGCAGGATGTACATCATGGGGTGGATCTTACCGCGGCATGCGCAATCGGATCGGGCGGCATCCCGGGTGCGCGCCGCGGCACCGTCACGCGTGATATATGGTTCGTCACATGGATGGCCGTACGCCGGCCGGAGGTCCGGGATTGAGCCGTTTCACGCCTCGTGGTCCAACCGATTTCGCGGCCGCTTCCAGCATCGTTTCTCTGGCGGCATCGCTCGCGGCGCGTTTCGGCGCCGGCGGTGCCGTCCCTGCGCTGCGCGATCGCGCCGTCGCCGAGGCGCTCGGCGCGAGCCGCGGCGCCGTCTTCGTGCTGATCGACGGGCTCGGCGAGAGTGCGCTCCGTCTTCACCAGCCGGGCGGCACGCTCGCGCATTTTCACTTTCGTTCGCTCGACTCCGTGTTTCCGTCGAGCACGGCGCCGGCGCTGTCGGCGCTGTCGGCGGCGGCGCCGCCCGCCGGGCACGGAAACCCCGGCTGGCTGATGTGGTCCCGGGCGGCCGGGGCGCTGATTCGCACGTTGCCGATGGATCTGCGTGCCGATCACGAATCCAAAGTGCTCGCCCGCGACACCTGGTGCTGGTCGGCGTGGACGACGCGCTGCCGCGTGCCGGCATTCGCCCTGTTGCCTGCACAGATTGCCGGCTCGGAGTTTTCCCGCCACAGCCATGCCGGGACGACGATCATCGCTTATCACGGCCTGAACGAGGTCTGCGACCGGATCGACGAGGTGTTCGACGATGTGGGCGACGAAGCATTTGTCTTCGTCTACCTGCCGCACTTCGATACGGTGAGCCATGAGGCGGGCTTCGCAAGCGAGCGAGCCGGCGCCGTCGTGTGCCGGCTCGATGCGTGGTTTGGGCAACTCGTCGAGCGGCTGAGTGCGCGCGATGCATTGGTAATGGCCACCGCCGACCACGGCTTCATCGACGTCACCGACCGGGATCAACTTCGGCTCGAGGATTTCCCGCAACTCGCCGCCTGCCTCGAGTTGCCGCTGGCCGGCGAGCCGCGCGTGCCGTTCTGCACGGTTCGAATGGATGAGCAGGAGCGTTTCGCCGAGATCGTGTATTCAGCGCTGGGCGATGCATTCGACGTGCATCGTTCCCAGGAGCTGCTCGAAGCGGGATGGTTCGGCGATGGTCACGCGCTCGCCGGTCGGCTCGGCACGCACGTGCTGGTGCCGCGGCGGCCTGTTACGTTGACCGACACGCTGGACGGCGAGCAGCCGATGCGATTCATCGGGATGCACGGGGGGACGAGCAAGGACGAGATGCGGGTACCGCTGCTGGTGGCGCGCCGCGGCGCGCCGTTGCGCTGAGGGGCGCGTAGCGACTTGTCCGCCGCAGACCGCGCGCTCAATCAGGCCGCGTTAGTCTCCCGCGCCGCCCGGCGGCGGTCGCTTTCCTTCAGGGCACGCTTGCGCAGGCGGATCGATTGCGGCGTCACCTCGACGAGCTCGTCGTCGTCGATGAACTCCACGGCCGATTCGAGCGTCAGCTCGATCGGCGGGGTGAGCAGGATCGCGTCATCCTTGCCCGCGGCGCGGATGTTGGTCAGCTGCTTGGTTTTCGCCGGATTCACGACCAGGTCATTTTCGCGGCTGTGGATGCCGATGATCATGCCCTCGTAGATCTTGTCGCCCGGCGTCACGAACATGCGGCCGCGCTCCTGCAGCTTCCACAGCGCATAGGCGACCGCGGTGCCGGCTTCGGCCGAGATCAGCACGCCGCTGCGGCGCGCCGGCACGTCGTCCTTCATCGGTGCGAAGTCGTCGAACACATGGCTCATGAGGCCGGTGCCGCGCGTCAGGCGCAGGAATTCGCCCTGGAAGCCGATCAGGCCGCGCGCGGGGATGCGGTAGTCGAGCCGGACACGCCCGCGGCCATCCGCCGCCATGTCCTGCAGTTCGCCGCGGCGCGTGCCGAGCGCCTCCATCACCGCGCCCTGGTGCGACTCGTCGACGTCGACGGTGAGCATTTCGTAAGGCTCCTGCCGCACGCCGTCGACTTCCCGCACCACGACGCGCGGGCGCGACACGGCGAGTTCGTAGCCCTCGCGGCGCATGTTCTCGACGAGGATCGTCAGGTGCAGCTCGCCGCGGCCGGAAACGAGGAACACGTCGGTGTCCTCGGTGTCGGCGACGCGCAGCGCGACATTCGTCAGCAGTTCCTTCTGCAGCCGGTCGCGGATCTGTCGGCTCGTGACGAACTTGCCCTCGGTGCCCGCGAGCGGGGAGTTGTTGACCCTGAAGTTCATCGTGAGCGTCGGCTCGTCGACCCGCAGCGCGGGCAATGCCTCCGGTTGCTCCGCGTCCGCGAGTGTCACGCCGATGCCGATTTCGTCGATGCCGTTCACGAGCACGATCTCGCCCGCGCTGGCGCGCTCCATCGGCACGCGCTCGAGGCCGCGGAAGCCGAAGATCTGGTTGACGCGTACGCGGGCCGGCGCCTCGGCGCCGCGCATCAGCAGCACGTCGTCGCCGGCGGTGAGCGTGCCGCGGCGGATGCGGCCGATGCCGATGCGGCCGACGAAACTCGAGTAGTCGAGCGCGGATATCTGCAGCTGCAGCGGGGCGGCAGGGTCGCCACCCGGCGCGGGAACGTGCGCGAGGATCGTGTCGAAGAGCGGTCGCATGTCCGCGCCTTGCGCCCCGCCGTCGAGGGATGCCCAGCCATTGAGGCCCGATGCATAGACGACCGGGAAGTCGAGCTGCGCGTCGGTGGCGCCGAGCTTGTCGAAAAGATCGAACGTCTGGTTCACGACCCAGTCGGCGCGCGCCGCCGGCCGGTCGACCTTGTTGACGACGACGATCGGCCGCAGGCCGAGCGCGAGCGCCTTGCGCGTCACGAAGCGCGTCTGCGGCATCGGCCCCTCGACGGCGTCGACGAGCAGCAGCACGCCATCGACCATCGACAGCACGCGCTCGACCTCGCCGCCGAAATCGGCGTGGCCCGGTGTGTCGACGATGTTGATGTGCGTGCCGGCATAGTCGACGGCCGTGTTCTTCGCGAGGATCGTGATGCCGCGTTCGCGCTCGATGTCGTTCGAGTCCATCACGCGTTCGGCGATGTGCTGGTGCGCGGCGAAGGTGCCGGCCTGGTGCAGCAGCTTGTCGACGAGTGTCGTCTTGCCGTGGTCGACGTGGGCGATGATCGCGATATTGCGAAGCGGGCGCATGGAACGGGGACCGGCAGCAAAAAAAGGTCGCGGAGGATAGCATATCCGGGCGCGCCTTTCGGGCGCGCCGCCGGGAGAACAGTGGCGTACAACGAGTGCGGGGGCCTTGCGTGCAACGATTCAGCGGGCCGCCATCGGCCTTGCGATACATGACTCGTGCCTTGCTGGCGCGGGATCGCTGGGGCCGCGGCGCGCGCTTTCCGGAGCTCGCGTTGCGCTGGGAGGGGTTTACGGTCGATACGCGCGGCGATCCGGCCGCGATCGTGTATCCGCACCTGTTCGGGTTCCGCCTCGCGATGGCGATGCTGACGCAGCCGTCGTGGCCGCTGCCGCCGTGGCGCACGATGCAGGTGCGCAACCGGCTGATCCTGCATCGCGCGGCGCAGCCCGTGCTGAGCGGCGCACTCACGTCCTCGGTCGGCGGCTGGCGAGTGCTCGACAAGGGTGTGGAGGTCGACCTGCATGCGCGGCTGACCGACCGCGACGGCTGCGCGTGGGAAAGCATCGTGACTTGCTACTCGCGGGGCCGCTTCGGCGAAGGTGAGTCGCGCGGCGCGGAACTCGGCGCCCCGCGGGTGTCACCGCAGGTGGCGGCGGATGCCGGCACGGAGCGGCGCTGGATCACCGATGGCACGCGGCGTTGGCGCTATGCCTCGTGGACCGGGGACTACAACGGGCTCCACCAATGGGACTGGTACGCACGGCGACTCGGCTTCGAGGGCGCGTCAGCGCACCCGCAACGCATCGCCATCCAGTGCCTGCATCATGTCGGGCACCCGGTGGGCGGTGCGCAGCAGCTCGACCTGTGGCTGAAATGGCCGGTTCGCTATGGCGCAGCCGTTGTCCTGCGGGAACGCGCCCATGCGGACGGCAAGGCGGTCGATTTCAGCCTGATGGCGGAAGCGGATTCACGGCCGGCGATGGTGGGATGCTGGCGCGCGCGGTGAGCGCGTCGATGTAGTTCGACACCGCGGTGGTGTACGCCGAGGGCGTACCGAGGTCGTGGTTGATTTCGCCGTGTTTCATGTCTTGCGGCAGTACTTCGACCGCGATACCGAGTGAGCCGGCCTTGCGGGCGAACTTGCGGGCTTCGTCGCACGGGGAGGTCGGGAAGCTGCGCACGGACGAGCAGACGACCAGCATCGGCAGCGAATCGCGGGAGAGCTGTCCGATGGGCGAGGTGGAAGCCCAGTATCCGTGGTCGTCGCCAAAGGCATTCTCGTAGAGCCGGGGTACGCGTTGCCCCGACATCAGCGCCGGCACGTCGAGGGCGCCGCTGTCGAGCGACACGATGCCGAGCGGGCGCTGCGCGCCGGCATCGGTGAGCAGCCGCGGTTGCGCGCCGA
Organism: Steroidobacteraceae bacterium; assembly: GCA_019187495.1. Classification (GTDB taxonomy): domain Bacteria; phylum Pseudomonadota; class Gammaproteobacteria; order Steroidobacterales; family Steroidobacteraceae; genus CADEFQ01. The sequence goes on along the minus strand of JABAQN010000029.1, from coordinate 22,799 downwards.
GGAGCGCAACGAGATGCGCGCCCGCCGAATGCCCCATCAGGACGAAACGTTTCGGGTCGATGTTCCATTCGCCGGCATGGCGCTGTGCCGTTGCCACGGCGCGCGCCACATCGCGCGCCTGTTCGAGCGGTCGCGCGACCGGCACCATGCGGTAGTTGCCGGAGATCACTGCGTAGCCCCTCGACAGCCACCACGCCACCTTGGTCTCCGTACCGGGGTTCGTCTTGTCGCCGTTGGCCCATCCGCCGCCGTGGACGTAAAAGAGCACCGGCGCGTTGCGGGCATTCGCGGGCAGATAGACGTCGAAGCGCTGCGCCGGATCGCTGCCGTAGGCGACGTTGCGGATCGCGCTCGCCCCGGCGGGTACCGCGACCGGGCGTTCCTGCCGGCTCGCTTCGCGCGCTTCCTGCAGTCGTGCCCGCAGCCCGCGCTCGGCGGCTGGCGCGGCCGATACGGCCAAGGCGAAGGCGGCGTAAAGGCACGCTGCGGCGGCGAGGTTCCGGAGGGGCGGGATGTTCAATGGCATGCTCCGGGTTACGCAACGCGCGGCCGGGGCGGCGGTTGACGCCGGATGACTGCTGCCAAATGGCGACAGGTCGACGCCGGTCAACCGTCGTGGCGATAGTCCGTTGTCCCGGGATAGAACATTGGCGGGGCCCGAGGCGCACAGGGAGCAAATCATGGGTTCTATTTGGCAACGTCGCGTGCGACTTGCGACCGCTGCGTCGATCGGGCTCCTCGCGACCGCCTGCGGCGGCGGAGGTGGTTCGGGCCCCGGCGGCGGAGGGCCACCGCCGCCGCCACCCCCGGCGGGTGTCACCAAGGCGGAAGCGTTCGACTTCCTGAACCAGGCGACCTTCGGCGCCACGGAAGCGGAAGCGCAGCGCCTTCAGGGGCTCGGGGATTCGACCAACGCGTACGGGCGCTGGATCGACGAGCAGCTGCAGCGGCCCGTGTCGCTCGAGCTTCCCCATGTGCAGGCGGCTTACGCGGCGCTGCCACCACCGGTGCAGAACATCGGGCAGCTGAACGAGGACCGGGTCGACATCTGGTTTCGCAATGCGGTGAACGGGCCCGACCAGTTGCGCCAGCGGGTCGCGTTCGCGCTGTCGGAAATCATGGTGGTTTCGCAGCAGAGCGTGCTGCAGAGGTTTCCGTTCGCGCTCGCCGATTATTACGACACGCTCGCGCGCGACGCATTCGGCGATTTCCGCACGTTGATGGAAGACGTGGCGCTGCATCCGGCGATGGGCCTTTATCTCTCGATGCTCGGCAACCAGAAGCCGGATGTCGCGCTGAACATCCGCCCCGACGAGAACTTCGCGCGTGAACTGATGCAGCTGTTCAGCATCGGCCTCGTGCAACTGAACGCCGACGGCACGGAGCAGCGCGGCGCGCAGGGCGAATCCGTGCCGACCTACGATCAATCGGTCATCGAAGGGTTCGCGCACGTGTACACCGGCTGGAACTGGGCGGGCGCCACCCGGTTCGGCCAGGCCCGGCCGACGCTCGAGAACCAGGTACAGCCGATGCAGGCCTATCCCGAGCAGCACGACACGGGCGCGAAGAAGGTCCTGGGCTACCCCGGCGCCGCGCTCGTGCAGATTCCGGCCCGTATTCCCGCCGATCCCGCGCGGGACCTCGACGATGCGCTCGACAACATTTTCAATCACCCGAATGTTGCGCCATTCATCGCGCGGCAACTGATCCAGCGCCTCGTGACGAGCAATCCATCGCCCGCGTACGTCGGTCGGGTGGCGGCCGTCTTCGCGAACGACGGCAGCGGGCGGCGCGGGAACCTCGGCGCCGTCGTGCGCGCACTGCTGCTCGATCCGGACGCGCGCAAGCCTCCCACGGCCGCGACCGCCGGCAAGGTCAAGGAGCCGCTGCTGCGGATGACGCAGCTCTGGCGTGCGTACGGCGCTCGCTCGCAGAGCGGTCGCTACGGCGCCCAGAACCTCACGTACTCGATCGGGCAGGGACCGCTGCAGGCGCCGTCGGTATTCAACTTCTTCAGCCCCGGGTACGCGCCACCGGGCGAAATGTCCGACCAGGGGCTCGTCGCCCCCGAGATGCAGATCGCCACGGAGTACCTGAACACGCTCATCACGAACGTGCTGTTCGTGCAGACCTTCTGCTATACCTCCGCGCCCGTCACGGGTTGTCCCGCGGTGCGCCCGGGACTGCAGCCGGATCTCGTGATGATCGACATCAGCGCCGAGGCGGCGCTCGCCAATGACCCGGCCGCGCTCGTCGCCCGGATCGCCGACAAGCTGCTCGGCGGCAGGATTTCAGAGACGCTGCAGGCGCAGGCGCGCGCCGCGGTCGAGCGCGCGCCGGCGACGCTCGGCGGCCTCAAGGTCGCCGAGGCGTTGTATCTCGTCGTCACATCACCCGAATACGCGTTGCAGCACTGAGGGAGAGTCGCGCATGAGCCAGAGCCATCGCATCAAGCGCCGCCAGCTGCTGAAGCTCGCCGCGACGGGGGGTGCGGCACTCGCGTTCGGTCGCCTGCCCGACGCCGTGCATGCACAGGTCGTGAACGCCTCCGCACCGTTCGCCGACTACAAGGCGCTCGTCTGCGTGTTCCTGTTCGGCGGCAATGATTCCTGGAACATGGTCGTGCCGCGCAGCGACGCGGAATACCAGGCGTACCAGCTCGCGCGCCAGAATCTCGCCGTGCCGCAGTCGGATCTCATCGCGATCGATCCGCTCGTGCCACTGCCGAACGGCGCGCAGATCGGCCTGCATCCATCCATGCCGGAGATCGCGACGCTGTTCCAGCAGGACGAAGTGTGCGCCGTCGTCGCGAATGTCGGCCCGCTGATCGCGCCCACCACGCTCGACCAGTATCGAACAGGCGCCGCGACACTGCCGCCGCAGCTCTTCTCGCACAACGACCAGCAGGACCAGTGGCATTCGTTGCGCGGGCGCGAACCGTCGAAATCCGGCTGGGCCGGGCGCATCGCGGATGCATTCGGGTCGCAGGCGGGCGGTTCGATCGCACTCAACATTTCGCTCTCCGGGCAGACGCTCTTCCAGGCGGGTGCGGTTTCGATTCCCTACAGCATCGGCCCCACGGGGCCGGTGGACTTCTTCGGACTCGACGGGGCGGACGCACTCTCGGTGGCGCGCAAGGCAGCCTTCGACGAAGTCGCGCGCGCCAACTACGCCACCTTCTACGAGCGGGCGTTCGGCCGTGTGCAGCAACGTGCCCTGCAGTCCGCCCAGAGCGTCAACGCGGCGCTCGCGTCGGTGAGGGCGCCGAATTCGACACCGTTTACGACCACGTTCCCCGCTTCACCGCTCGGCACGCAGCTGAAAACCGTCGCCGAACTGATCGCCGTGCGCGGCACCCTGCAGGCCACCCGGCAGATCTTCTTTGTCGCGACCGGCGGCTTCGATTCGCACGATGACCAGGCGCAGGACCAGCCCGGCCTGCTCGCGAACGTGAGCGCGTGTCTCGCCGCGTTCCATCGCGCCACGGCGGAGATGGGGGTTGCGCAAAGCGTCACGGCTTTCACCCAGTCGGATTTCGGGCGCACGCTCACCTCGAACGGCGACGGCACGGATCACGCCTGGGGAGGCGTGCAGCTGGTCGTTGGCGGCGCCGTGCACGGGCGAGAACTCTACGGCAACTATCCGGTGCTGCGGCTCGATGCGACGCTGGCTGCGGATGGCGCCGATGACGTGGGAGGCGGAAGGTTCATCCCGACGACTTCCTCCGACCAGTATGCCGCGACGCTCGCGCGATGGTTTGGCGTCACGGACGCGGACCTGCCGCTCGTCGCACCGAGCATCGGCAACTTCGCGATGCAGGATCTCGGCTTTCTCGCCTGAGGGCGGTCGCGCTCAGTGCCAGAGATCGAAGAACCGTCCCGGGGTCTCGTACGTCGCCTCGCTCGCGGTCCCGATCGATCCCCAGTCGCGGGCGTCGAAGGAGACACGGAAGGCCGCTCCGGTCGCGAAAGCTTCGGGCGCAGACTGCGGCGCGAGCCGCAGCGCGAGTTCACCGAGCCCCGGATTGTGGCCGACGAGCAGCAGGTGCCCGATGCGCGGGCCTGCGCCGCGGATCACTGACTCGAGTTCGTCCGGCGGAGCGAGATAGAGCGAGTCGATTTGCTTCACGAGGCGGCGCGCGAGGCCGAGTTCGCGCGCGAGCGCTTCCGCGGTCTGCATGGCGCGTGCGGCCGGGCTCGTCAGCAGCAGCGCGGGCGCCCCGATCTCCATGGCATGCAGCCGCCGCGCGGTATCGACCGCCTCGGCGAGGCCGCGCCGCGTGAGGGGCCGGTCGAAATCCTTCGTCGCCGCGTCCTTCCACTCGGCCTGGCCGTGCCGGACGAGTGTCAGGTACTTCATGGTGGCGCCTAGAACATGCCCGTCTGCAGGCGGGCGGCTTCCGACATCATCGACTGGTTCCACGGCGGGTCGAAGACCATCTCGACCGCGACCGAGCGGATCGTCGGAATGATCTCCACCTTCTCCCTGACGTCCTGCACCAGCACTTCACCCATGCCGCAGCCCGGGGCGGTGAGTGTCATCTTGACGTCGACGTCGTGCGTGCCGTCGTCGTTCGTGGTCACGTCGCACACGTACACGAGCCCGAGATCGACGATGTTGATCGGGATCTCCGGGTCGTAGCAGGTGGCCATCTGTCGCCAGATGAGCGCCTTCAGGTCGTCGAGCGTGGCATTCGGCGGCAGCTCGGGCGCCTTCACGACCTCCTGGCCGATGGCCGGGGCGTCCTCGCCCGCGAGGCGAAAGAGATTGCCGTCGATATAGAGCGTGAAGCTCCCGCCGAGCGCCTGGGTGATGTAGCCCGCCTGGCCCGGTCTGAGCGTGACCTCGATGCCGGCCGGGACCATGACTGCCTTCACGTCCCGCTGTACGACGAACGGCTGGTTCTGGTGCGTGCGCATCGTTACTCCGTCGTGACCGGCGCGCATTCGTGCGCCAGCGCGGCGTTGAGGGTGTGCCAGCAGAGGCTCGCGCATTTGACGCGCGCCGGAAATTCGCGCACGCCGGAAAGCGCCGCGAGCTTGCCGAGCGAGGCGGGCGGCGTCGCGGCATCGCCCGTGAGGGTCGCGTGCACTTCCTCGAACAGGTTCGCGATCGCACGCCGGTCCTTGCCCTTGACGGCTTCGGTCATCAGCGATGCGGAGGCGACCGAGATCGCGCAGCCCTTGCCGTCGAAGTGCACGTCGCGGATGGTGTCGCCGTCGAGCCGCAGGTACACGGTGAGGCGATCGCCGCAGAGCGGATTGTGGCCATCGGCGCTGGCGTCGGCGGGCGACAGCGGCCCGAAATTGCGTGGCTGGCGATTGTGGTCGAGGATCACGTCGCGGTAGAGGTCCTTCAGGTCCATCAGGCAAACACCTCGCGTGCCCGCTGCAGCGCCGTGACCAGCCGGTCGATGTCGCCTTCGTCGTTGTAGCACGCGAACGAGGCGCGCGCGGTCGCGGGCACCCCGAAGTAGTCCATCACCGGCATCGCGCAATGATGTCCGGTGCGGATCGCGACCCCCTCGTGGTCGAGGATCGTCCCGAGATCGTGCGGATGGATGCCGTCGATCGTGAAGGAAATGACGGCCGCCTTCGCCGCGGCCGTGCCGATCACGCGCAGGCCGGGGATGCGCAGCAGTGCGGCAGTCGCGGTCGCGAGCAGTGCCTGCTCGTGCGCGTGCACGGCGGCGGGGTCGATCGACCCGAGATAATCGATCGCCGCGCCGAGACCCACCGCGCCCGAGATGTTCGGCGTGCCGGCCTCGAATTTCCATGGCAGCTCGTTCCAGGTCGTGCCCTCGAACGTGACCGACAGGATCATGTCGCCGCCGCCCTGCCACGGGGGCATTTCGCGCAGCAATGCTTCGCGGCCGTACAGCACGCCGATGCCGGTGGGGCCGTACAGCTTGTGACCGGAGAACGCATAGAAATCGCAATCGAGCGCCTGCACGTCGATGCCGCCGTGCGCCGCGGCCTGCGCCCCGTCGAGCAGCACCGGGATGCCGCGCTCGTGCGCGGCCCTGACGATCCGCTCGACCGGCAACACCGTGCCGAGCGCGTTCGACACCTGCGCGACCGCGACGAGCCGCGTGCGCGGCGAGAGCAGCGCCTCGAAGCCATCGAAGCGCAGCTCGCCGCGCTCGTCGATCGGCGCGACCCGAAGCTTTGCGCCGGTCGCGGCGCAGGCCATCTGCCACGGAACGATGTTCGCGTGATGCTCGAGCCAGGTGATCAGTATCTCGTCGCCCGGCCCGAGCCGCGGCCGCGCAAAGGAGTTCGCGACGAGGTTGATCGCCTCGGTCGTGCCGCGCGTGAAAATGATCTCCTTCGGCGAGCGCGCATTCAGGAAGCGCCGCACGCGTTCGCGCGCGCCCTCGAATGCCGTGGTGGCCTCCTGCGACAGCGTGTGCACGCCGCGATGCACATTGGAGTGGCAGTGCGTTTCATAGCGCGTCACGGCATCGATCACGGCGCGGGGGCGCTGGGACGACGCCGCGCTGTCGAGATAGGCGAGCGGGCGATCATTGACCCGCCGGGAGAGGATCGGGAAGTCCGCGCGTACCCGCGCGACGTCGTAGGCGCGGCCGCGGCTCGCGAGCGCGGCGGCTTTCATGCCAGCTCCTGCGTGACCACGGCGTCCTCGCCGGTGAAGCGCCGGGCGAACGCGCGCTCGATTTCACCGCGCAGCGCCGGGATCGCGATGCGCGCGACGAGTTCGGTCAGGAACGCCCACTTGAGGAGACTGCGGGCCGTGCGCGGATCGATGCCGCGCGAGAGCAGGTAGAACAGCATCTGCTCGTCGAGCTTGCCGGCGGTGGCGCCGTGGCTCGCCTTGACATCGTCGGTGTAGATCTCGAGTTGCGGCCGGACGTCGACTTCGGTGCCGGGACCGGCCAGCAGGCCCTTCAGCGACTGGCGCGATGCCGAGCGCGCCGCCCCCGGCCGCATCAGGATATGGCCATTGAACGCCACGCGCGCACGACCCGCGGCGATGCCGCGGAAATCCTCGACGGTTCCGGTATCCGGCGCCGCGTGCTCGATGGCCGCATAAGTGTCGTTGACCTGCGTGTCGTCGATCGCGACGGAGCGCGCATAGGTGATGCGGGCGCCGCGTTCGGCGAGTCGCGCGTGCCACGTCGTGCGCGAAGACGCGGCGCCGAGGGCCACTTCATCGAGACAGTAGTGCCCGCCCGTCGCGATCGTGGCGCGCAATGTCTCGACATGCGTCGCCTGCGCGCCGAGCTGCTGCAGCCGCACGTGGCGCACTTCCGCATCCCGGCCGATCGCGAGATCGACGGCGCCGTTCGTGAAGGTCGGTTCCGCGTCGATGCCGATGTGGCGTTCGACGAGGCGCAGCCGGGAGCCGGGCGCGGCGCGCACGGTCAACGCCGGATAGGCGCCATGGGCCGTGCCTGGCGCGGTGGCCACGCACAGCACTTCGATGTCGCGCCCGGCGCCGGAGTCCGCGGTGACCGAGAGGACCTCGGGAGCGAACGCGACGGCGAGGGCGCCGAAGCGATGATCGACGCCGTCGGCCGCGAATGCGGGATCGAGCGCGCCGGGCTCCACCCGTACGCCGGCGGCGAGGCCGGGTGCCGCCGACAACGCGGACGCGTAGAGGCCATCGACGACGACATACCGGTCGAATCCCGGCAACGGCGGCGGGAGGATCGCGCGTGCGCGTTCGATCGCATCGGGCGTGAGCGCGAGCGGCGGCGCAAACCGCAGCGATTCGAGCGGGCGCAGGTTCGCATAGCGCCAGTTCTCGTCGCGATTCACCGGCAGTCCGTGCTTCTCCACTCCAGCGAGCGCCGCGCGCCGCGCGTCACGCGCGACGACGCCCGCGGGCAGCGAATCGACGATCGCCGCGTGATCGGCGGTGAGGCGCGCGAGGGCGTTCATGCGGCGCTCGCCTCGAGCACCCAGTCGTAGCCGCGGCGTTCGAGCTCCAGGGCGAGCGAGGCATCGCCGCTCCTGACGATCCGGCCGCGCGACAGCACGTGCACGCGATCGGGCTGCACGTGATCGAGCAGGCGCTGGTAGTGGGTGACCAGCACGATCGATCGCTCCGGCCCGCGCAGCGAGTTGATCCCCTGCGCGACGACCTTCATCGCATCGATGTCGAGGCCGGAATCGGTTTCGTCGAGCAGCGCGAGCCGCGGCTCGAGCACCAGCATCTGCAGGATCTCGTTGCGCTTCTTCTCGCCGCCGGAAAAGCCCTCGTTGACGCCGCGCGACAGGAAGGCCTCGTCCATCTGCATGAACTTCATCCTGCCGCGCACGAGTTCGAGGAACTCGAACGCGTCGACTTCTGGCTGGCCTGCCGCCTTGCGGCGCGCGTTGAGCGCAGCCTTGAGCAGGTACACGTTGTTGACGCCCGGGATCTCGACCGGGTACTGGAAGCCGAGGAACACGCCCGCGCAGGCGCGCTGCTCCGGCGCCATCGCCAGCAGGTCCTGCCCGTCGAAGCGCACCTGTCCCTGCTTCGGCTCGTAGCCGGGGCGACCGGCGAGCGTGTAGGCGAGCGTGCTCTTGCCGGAGCCGTTCGGTCCCATGATGGCGTGCACTTCGCCCGTCGGCACGACGAGCGACAGCCCGTTCAGCACCTTGCGATCGCCGACGGTGACGTGGAGATTTTCGATTTCGAGCATGGTCAACCCACCGCGCCTTCGAGAGTCACCGCGAGGAGGTTCTGCGCCTCGACGGCAAATTCCATCGGCAGCTCCCGGAAGACGCTCTTGCAGAAGCCGCTCACGATCATGTTGACGGCATCCTCCTGGGCGATGCCGCGTTGCAGACAATAGAAGAGCTGGTCCTCGCTGATCTTCGAGGTGCTCGCCTCGTGTTCGACGGTCGCGGTCGCGTTCTTGACCTCGACGTACGGAAAAGTGTGCGCGCCGCAGTCGCCGCCCATCAGCAGCGAGTCGCACTGCGTGAAATTGCGGGCGCCGTGCGCGCCCGGCAGGATCTTCACGAGCCCGCGATAGGTATTCTGGCCGTGGCCGGCGGAAATGCCCTTCGAGACGATGGTGCTGCGGGTGTTTTTCCCGATGTGGATCATCTTCGTGCCGGTGTCGGCCTGCTGGTAGTTGGTCGCCGTTGCAACCGAATAGAACTCGCCGACCGAGCCCTCGCCGCGGAGCACGCAGCCCGGGTATTTCCAGGTGATCGCGGACCCGGTCTCGACCTGCGTCCACGCGATATGCGAATTGCGGCCGCGGCAATCGCCGCGCTTGGTGACGAAGTTGTAGATGCCACCGATGCCGTTCTCGTCGCCCGGGTACCAGTTCTGCACGGTCGAGTACTTGATCTTCGCATCGTCGAGCGCGACGAGTTCCACCACCGCGGCGTGCAACTGGTTCTCGTCGCGCATCGGAGCCGTGCAGCCCTCGAGATAGGAGACGTGCGAGCCCGCGTCGGCGATGATCAGCGTGCGCTCGAACTGGCCCGTCTTGGCCGCATTGATGCGGAAATAGGTCGACAGTTCCATCGGGCAGCGCACGCCCTTCGGCACGTAGACGAACGAGCCGTCGGTGAACACCGCCGAGTTCAGCGTCGCGAAGAAATTGTCCGTGTAGGGCACCACGGTGCCGAGGTAGCGCTCGATGAGCGCGGGGTGATCGCGGACCGCATCCGAGAAGGAACAGAAAATGACGCCGGCCTTCGCGAGTTTCTCCCGGAAGGTGGTGGCCACCGAGACACTGTCGAAGACCGCATCGACCGCGACACCCGCGAGGCGCGCGCGTTCGTGCAGCGGCACGCCGAGTTTCTCGTACGTCGCGAGGAGCTTCGGGTCGACTTCGTCGAGGCTCTTCGGGGCGTTCTTCACTTCGCTCTTCGGCGCCGAGTAGTAGGAGATGTCCTGGTAGTCGATCGGGTCGAAGCGCACGTGCGCCCACAGCGGTTCGCGCATCCCGCGCCAGTGCCGGAATGCCTTCAGTCGCCAGTCGAGCAGGAACTGCGGCTCGCCCTTCTTGCGCGAGATCAGCCGGATGACATTCTCGTCGAGACCCGGCGGCACCGTGTCCGACTCGATATCGGTCACGAAGCCGTGGCGGTAGCTGCGCCCGACGAGTTGCTCGAGTTCGGCCGCTTCAGTCATGGCGTGCTCCGCGTCCGCGCGCCGATGATCTTCACCTCGTGCTCGAGGGTCGGCAGGCGCGACGGCTCGCTTTCCAGTCCGGCGAGTTGCGCGAGCGTGACATCCTGCAGCGAGCGGCGAATGGCGCCGCTCACGCTCTGCCAGGCCCGCGACACCCGGCAGTGGTTCTCGATATCGCATAGCCCCTGATGCAGCGCGCATTCAGTGAGCGCCACCGGCCCTTCGAGGGCATCGAGGATCGCCGCCGCGCTGATGCGGTCGGCGCTGCGCGCGAGTTGATAGCCGCCGCGCAGGCCGCGCGTCGATGCGACGAGCCCGGCGCGATGCATCTGCTTCAGCAGCTTGCTGACGGTAGGCGGTGCGATGCGGGTGCGCGCGGCGAGCGCGGCCGCGGTCAGCTGCGGTGTCGGCGAGCGCGCCAGCGCGGCGAGGATCACCGTGGCATAGTCGGTCAGGCGGCTGATGCGGATCATATAGGGGACTATTTTAGTCCTCTTTACGGAGCGCTGCCAAATTTCGTTTGGCTATAATGGGCGGTCCGCAGGATCACACTGACAGAGGGGCTACGGCGATGGACAGGACAGGACTCGAGCGCGTTGCGCGGGCGATGGTCGCGAAGGACAAGGGCATTCTCGCGGCGGACGAAAGCTCCGGCACCATCAAGAAGCGTTTTGACGCGATCCAGCTCGAATCCACCGAAGAGCATCGGCGCGGATATCGCGAGATGCTGTTCACGACGCCCGGGATCGGCCAGTGGATCAGCGGCGTGATCTTCTACGACGAAACACTGCGCCAGAAGACCCAGGGCGGCGTGCCGTTCCCGGCCTGGCTCGAGAAGCAGGGCGTGCTGCCCGGCATCAAGGTGGACCTCGGCGCGAAGGCGCTGGCGGGCTTTCCGGGCGAGACGATCACCGAGGGGCTCGACGGCCTGCGCGAGCGGCTCATCGAGTACTACAAGCTCGGTGCCCGCTTGGCGAAGTGGCGCGCGGTGATCGACATTGCCGACGGCGTCCCGTCGCGCTTCGGCATCGAGGCGAATGCGCACGCGCTCGCGCGTTATGCGGCGCTCTGCCAGGAACAACAGATTGTCCCGATTGTCGAACCCGAAGTGCTGATGGACGGCGGCCACTCGCTCGAACGCTGCGAAGAAGTCACGAACGCGGTGCTCGCCGAAGTGTTCCACCAGCTCGACCTGCATCGCATCCATCTCGAAGGCATGGTGCTGAAGCCGAACATGGTGATTTCCGGAAAGAAGGCCGCGAATCGGGCGGGGCCGCAGCAGGTGGCCGAAGCCACGGTGCGAACGTTGAAGCGCCACGTGCCGACAGCGGTGCCCGGCATCGCGTTCCTGTCGGGCGGCCAGAGCTCGCCCGAGGCGACGTTGCACCTGTCGCTGATGAACCAGCTTGGGCCGTTGCCATGGAATCTCACCTTCAGCTACGGGCGTGCGCTGCAGGACACGGCGCTCAAGGCCTGGGGTGGCAAGGCCGCGGCGTTCGCGTCGGGACAAAAGGAGTTTGCCAAGCGCGCGCGCCTGAACGGGCTGGCAACGACGGGCCGATACGCCGCTTCGCAGGAGGCCGAAGCCGCCTGAGCGGCTGCGGCACTTCAGGCGCGTGACGGATTCCGATCGCCCGACCGTGTCGTCGGCACCCGCCGGCGACGCGGTGGTCGAGGTCAGGGGTGTGCATTACTCGGTCGGGCGCCGCGAGGTTTTCGCGGGGCTCGATCTCGTGGCGCGCCGTGGCCGGGTCACCGCGATCATGGGCCCGAGCGGCACCGGCAAGACGACATTGCTGCGCCTCATCACCGGGCAGGCCGCGCCGACCGAAGGCGAGGTGCGTGTCTGGGGAGAGCGGGTGGCGAGCCTCGGGCGTCGCGAACTCTTTGCGCTGCGCCGCCGCACCGGCATGCTGTTCCAGAACGGCGCGCTGCTGACCGACCTCGACGTGTTCGAGAACGTCGCCTTTCCGGTGCGCGAACACACGGACCTCCCCGAGCCCCTGGTCCGCGAGCTCGTGCTGACGAAGCTGCACGCGGTCGGACTGCGCGGCGCCGCACGCATGATGCCGGCCGAACTTTCCGGCGGCATGGCGCGTCGTGTCGCGCTCGCCCGCGCGGTGGTGATGGATCCGGAGATACTGATCTACGACGAGCCCTTCGTCGGCCTCGACCCGATTTCGATGGGCGTGATCGTGCGGCTCATTCGCCAGATGAATCGCGTGCTCGGCATCACGAGCATCGTCGTCTCCCACGACGTGCACGAACTCGCGGCGATCGCCGACGACAGCTTCCTGCTGTCGCAGGGTCGATGCGTCGCGTCGGGCAGCCCCGAGGACCTGCGGCGCAGCGATTCCGAAGTCGTGCGCCAGTTCCTCGACGGTGTCGCGGACGGCCCGGTGCCGTTTCACTACCCGGCACCCGACTATCGCGATGAACTGCTCGGCAGCCGCACGCCGGCGGGCGGCCGGAGAAGCGCATGACCGGGCCCCTGGTACGCGACGGACTGGTCACGGGTGCGCTGCGGCGCGTCGGCGCGGTCGTGGTGTTCCTCGCGGCGATCCTCGCCCAGCTCCTGCCCGCGCTCGCGCGGCCGCGACTCATCGTGCACCAGATCTACAACGCCGGCGCGCGTTCGCTGATCATCATCATGCTGTGCGGCCTGTTCGTCGGCATGGTGCTCGGGCTGCAGGGTTTCGACCTGCTGCAGCGCTTCGGTTCGGAGGATGCGCTCGGTGTGGCGGCGGCGCTCGGACTGTTGAAGGAACTCGGCCCGGTCGTGACCGCGCTGCTGTTCGCGGGGCGCGCCGGCACCGCGCTCACCTCCGAGATCGGGCTGATGCGCACCACCGACCAGCTGGCCGCGATGCAGATGATGGCGGTCGATCCGCTGCAGCGGGTCGTCGTGCCGCGCTTCCTCGGCGGGGTGATCGCGATGCCGTTGCTCGCCGCGATCTTCAGCATGATCGGCCTGTTCGGCGCACAGCTCGTCGGCGTGCAGATGATGGGTGTCGACGGCGGCGCGTTCTGGTCGCAGATGCAGGGCGCGGTGCGTCTCGACGATGTTCAGGAAGGATTCATCAAGAGTCTGGTATTCGGTATCGCGTGCAGCCTGATCGCTGTGTACGAGGGATACCATACCGAACCGACCGCCGCGGGCGTCGGGCTCGCGACGACGCGCACTGTCGTGGCGTCGTCCGTGCTGACGTTGTTGCTCGACTACATCCTGACGGCCGCATTTCTCTAGAAGGTTCGAAATCATGCGTCCCAATCGTGCACTCGAAATCGGTACCGGGCTGTTCGTGCTGCTCGGCTTCGCCGCGCTCCTGTTCCTCACGACGCAGTTGCCGGGCAGCGGAGTCCAGCTCGGCGAGCAGTCGGGCTACAGCGTGAGCGCACGCTTCGACAATGTGGGCGACCTGAAGGTGGGCTCGCCGGTGACTCTCGCGGGCGTGCGCATCGGCCGTGTGGCGGGCATCGCGTTCGACCCGACCGATTTCAAGGCGGTCGTCACGCTCGATATCGACAAGCGCTACGACCACATCCCGGACGACAGCGATGCGAGCATCCAGACGGCGGGCCTGCTCGGCGGCAAGTACGTCGGCATCGGGCCGGGTGGCTCGGACACCTACCTGCACGCTGGCAGCACCATCACGTTTACCCAGTCGGCCATCGTGCTCGAGAATCTCGTCAACAAGTTCTTTGCGAATTTTGCGAGCGGTCGCAGCGCAGGTGGCGCCGGCGAACCGCGGGAGGATGCGAAAAAATGACCAGGTCCCTGGCTTTCCTGGTGACGGGTATCGCCGCCACGCTGCTCGCGCTGCCCGTGCGCGCCGCCGATCCGGTGGATGCGAGCGGCCCGGGGCAGTTGATCGAGTCGGCGGCGAATTCGATGCTGAAGGAACTCGATGCGCATCGCGCCGAGTATCGCAAGGACCCGAAGAAGATCGAGCAGCTGGTCGATGAGGTATTGCTGCCGCATTTCGACACGGAGTACGCCGCGCGCCTCGTGCTGGGCGCGCACTGGCGCACCGCGTCGGCTTCGCAGCGCGAGCGATTCATCAGGGGCTTCTACCAGTCGATGCTGCGCAATTACGGCTCGGCGCTCGCCGAATTCACCGGCGACCGCTTGAAAGTATTTCCGGCGCAGATTGCCCCGGACGGACAGCGCGCGACGGTTCGCACCGAAGTCCGGCGCAGCAACGGCGAGCGGGTACCCGTCAATTACAGCCTGCGCAAGACGGACTCGGGGTGGAAAGCCTGGGATGTCACGATCGAAGGCGTGAGCTACATCAAGAGCTTCCGCGAGGATTTCGGCGCCGAGATCGACCAGAAAGGCCTCGACGCGGTCATCGAGCGCCTCGAGCAGGGCGCCGCGCCCGCGTCGCAGAAGAAGGGCGCATGACGGCGGGCGCCGGCGCCGGGATACGGCTGGCCGAGACGGGGCCCGGCCGTCTCGCGCTGCGCGGCACGCTCGATTTCACCACGGCCACCATCGCGCGCGCGGCCGGCATCGCGCATTTCGTGCGCGGCGGTGCGCGCGACTGGATCGTCGACTGCGGCGGGCTCGAGTCCGCGAACAGCGCCGCCGTGGCAGTGCTGCTCGACTGGCTCGGTACCGTCCATCGCGCGGGTGGACACCTGCGTTTCGAAGGGTTGCCCGAACGGGTACGCGCGATCGCCGAGATCAGCGAAGTCGGCGAGTTGCTCGAAACGGGAGTGTGATCCTAAGGAGCAGGAGCCCCGGAATCGTCGGCGTCGTCCGGCGCAAAGTCTTCATCGGCGGGCGGCTGCTCGATGTTGCCGTCGTGGATCTCGTATTCGCGCTGCTGGAAGTACGCGCTGCGGATGAAGGTGTAGGGGTCGTAGATGTCCCGCAGCTTGTCGGTCAGCGGCAGCGCGCGTGCGCGCCGGTCGAGGAGGCGCAGGCCGTCGAGCCCCCATTGCCAGCGCCAGTCCTCGACATAGTGCACCGGGTCCGCGAATCGATCCGGAACCTTGCCGAAGCCGTCGCGCAGCGTCGAAGGCCCGAGGAGCGGCAGCATCAGGTAGGGGCCCGGATGTACGCCCCATTTCGCGAGCGTCTGCCCGAAGTCCTCGTCGTTGCGATCGATCCCCGCGGCCGAGGCGGGATCGAGCAATCCCCCGACCCCGGCGAAAGTATTCAGGAGGAAACGGCCGAGGTCGCTCATGCCGGCGCGCGGCTTGCCCTGCAGGAACTGGTTCACGATCGTCGCAGGGTAGGTCGCGTTGCTCCAGAAGTTGCTGATGCCGGTCTGCACGAAGCCCGGCGCAACCCTGCGGTAGGTACGGGCTGCCGGGCGCGCGATCGCGCGGTCGAGCCCGTCATTGAACGTGTACATCGAGCGGTTCCACTTCTCGAGCGGATCGCGCGGATCGGGGCGAAGGGCTTGGGTCGTGCAGGCGGTGAGGAAAAGGGCGGCGAGGGCCGCGAGCAGGCGAAGGGGCATCGCGGCATGATAGCAAATAGTCCCGGGCCCGCCGCTACCCGAGCACGAGGCGCGCCGCCATCGACCTCGAGTAGAGGATGAGGAGCAGCAGCACGATTGCGATCATCGCGCTCGCGGCGGCCATCTGCGGACCCATGATCGCGCCGCCATCGGTCAGCACATAGGTGTAGAGCAGGCTGACCAGGAACGCCGCCAGCGACACCGAGAAGACCGGGAAGGCGAGCCTGCGCCGCAACAGCAACAGCAGCGACGCGAACAATGCCGTGAACACGCCGAGTGCCCAGACGGCGGTCATCCAGCCCGGCATGTCGAGGTAATGGGCGATCTGCGCGGCGGTCATGCCCGCGCCCGCCATGTAGTCCGCGCCCCGGGTCATGCTCATGGTGAAATCGAAGACGCCGATGGCGTTGAAGAGCACGGCGAGCACGCCGACCACCCAAAGATGCCACGGCGCCTTCGAGGCTGCGTTGGTCATGATCCACCCCCCGGGGCGGGAGCTTCCTCCGAACGCGCTCCGCCGGCAAGCCGGTGCCGGATGCTCAGCCCCTGTTCTTCTTTCGCTCCCGCTCGAGCGCCTCGCGCACCTCGTCCATGCGCGCCTGGAAGCGCTGGCGCTGCACCGAGGTCAGGTTGGGCGCGGCGAGCGCGAGTTCGAGCTGCTGGATCGACAGCGGCAGATTGCCGCTCGCGATGTGGTATTCGCTCATGTAGTAATACGCATCGCCGGTGTCGCCGGCGGCGCTCGCCGCGAGCGCCGTGAGGCGGATCTGTTCGGGCGTCGGCGGCACGACATTGAACAGGTCGAGCAGCACCGCATGCGCCTCGCGGGCGCGCCCGGCCCGCATCAGCGCCTCCGCGTACCGCACCGTCAGCGGCACGTTTCGGGGCGACAGCCGCAGCGCCGTGGTGAATGTCGCGAGCGCGGCATCGGTGGCGCCGGCGGCCATCTGCGCCTGGCCGAGCGCGGCGGCAATCATCGGGCTGCCCTGCTGTCGCTGGTGCAGGTCGAAGAGGATGGCGACCGCATCGCCCGCTTCGCCGTGGCCGAGTTCGGCGAGCGCTTCACCGTAGCGATCGCCGATGCCGTCGTGGCCCGTGGCGACTTCGCCGTCGTAATAGGTGCGCAGGTCGGTGTCGCTCGGCGCCGTCAGCACGCGTGTCCGCTCGCGCGCGAGCTGGTAGCTGATCTCCGGTTTCGCCTTCGGCACCGGGTAATCCCTGGCCCGGTCACGTGATTCGGCGATGCGGTTCGCCGTCACGGGGTGCGACAGGATGAATTCCGGGATGTTCTGCCCCGCGAGGCCCGCACGTCGACCGATCGTCTCGAAGAACGCCGGCATCGCATTCGGGTCGAAGCCGGCGCCCGCGAGGAAGCCGATGCCGATGCGGTCGGCCTCGCTCTCGTTCGAGCGGGTGTAGTTGATCTGCTGCTGCGCCGCCGAACCCTGCGCGACCGCAATCGCGGCCTGGGCCGCATCCCCGCCACCGGCGGCGCCGAGCAGGATCCCGGCGATCACCATGGCGGTCGTCGCAAGGCTCTGGCGGCTCGCGGCGCGGATGCTGCGCGCGATGTGCCGCTGCGTGACGTGCGCGATTTCGTGCGCCAGCACGCTCGCGAGTTCGGATTCATTCTTCGTCGCGAGCAGCAGTCCCTGGTTCACGCCGATGAATCCGCCGGGCAGCGCGAAGGCGTTGATCGAAGGGTCGCGCACCAGGAAGAAAGTGAAGCGCTGCCCGTCGTCGCTCGCCTGGGCGGCGATGCGGGAGCCGAGTGCCTGCAGGTACTCGCTGATCTCCGGGTCCTCGAGGATCTCTCCCTGCTCGCGCAACTGGCGCATCACGGTGAGGCCGATCCGGTATTCGTCACCACGCGTGATGATCGCATCTACGGGGTTGCCGAGATCCGGCAGCTGGTCGCCCGACCGGGCAGCCGCCGCCGCCACCGTCGTCGTCGCGGCGCAAGCCAGCAGCAGCAGCACACGCGAGCGCATCATGCGGCGTTCGACCCCGCGGGTGGTCGAAGGTTCAAGTGGCGGGTGCTCAGAGGATCTCGGATGCGTGGTCCGCGAGGCGCGAGCGCTCGCCGCGCACGAGCGTGATGTGCCCCGCATGATCCCAGCCCCGGAACCGGTTCACGACGTAAGTGAGGCCCGATGTCGTTTCGGTGAGGTACGGCGTGTCGATCTGCGCGATGTTGCCGAGGCACACGACCTTCGTGCCGGGACCCGCACGGGTCACGAGCGCCTTCATCTGCTTCGGGGTGAGATTCTGCGCCTCGTCGAGGATGATGAAGCGGTTCAGGAACGTGCGACCGCGCATGAAGTTCAGCGAGCGGATCTTGATGCGGTTGCGCAGCAGGTCGTTGGTCGCCGCCCGACCCCAGTTGCCGCCTTCCTGGCTCTGGGTCAGCACCTCGAGGTTGTCCATCAGTGCGCCCATCCACGGCTCCATCTTCTCTTCCTCGGTGCCGGGCAGGAAGCCGATGTCCTCGCCGAGCGGAATCGTCACGCGCGTCATGATGATTTCGGCGAAACGGTTGCTTTCGAGCGTCTGCATGAGCCCGGCCGCGAGTGTCAGCAGCGTCTTGCCGGTGCCCGCCGGGCCGAGTATCGAAACGAAGTCGATTTCCGTGTCCATCAGCAGGTTGAGCGCGAAATTCTGTTCGCGGTTGCGCGCCGTGATGCCCCACACGCTGTGGCGGTCGTTGCGATAGTCGCGCGTCAGCTCGACGGTCGCCGTGTCGCCGTCCGCCTTGCGCACGATCGCCTCGATGCCCTGTGCATCCTCCTGGTAGACGAATTCATTGACCTGCCACTCGTGCACCACGGGCCCGGTGAGCGTGTAATACGTGCGCTCGCCATCCTTCCACGAGCGCATGTCCTTGCCGTGCCGCTCCCAGAAATCCGCCGGCATCTGCGCGTGCCCGGTGTAGAGGACGTCGGCATCCTCGATCGTCTTGTCGCTGTAGTAGTCCTCGGCGTGCACGCCGACGACGGCCGCCTTGATGCGCAGGTTGATGTCCTTCGAGACGAGCGTGACGCGGGCATCGGTGTGCAGCGCCTGCAACGCGAGCACCTGCGACAGGATCGCGTTGTCGCTGCCATGGCCGGGCAGGTAGTCGGGCAGGGCCGAGGCGAGCTGGCGGGTCTGGAAGTACAGCCGGCCGGAGGAGGGCTTCTTGCCGTGGTTGCCCGAGTAGCCCGAAGGCAGCGGCAGGCCGGCATCGATCTGGTCCTTCTTCGCATCGCGCATCAGGTCGTCGAGGAAGCGGCTGACCTGGCGCACGTTGCGCGAGGATTCGGACAGGCCCTTCTTGTTGGCGTCGAGTTCCTCGAGCACGATCATCGGCAGGTAGATGTCGTGCTCCTCGAAGCGGAAGATCGCCGTCGGATCGTGCATCAGCACGTTCGTGTCGAGCACGAAAATCCGGCGTTCGCGCGGAGTGGGACGAGTCTTCAATGGCGTGGTTCGACTTTCCGGGCCGCGTCCGGCGCTCGCGCCGTCAGAGATGCTTCGCCGCTTCAAGGACTTCCTCCGCGTGGCCCTGCACTTTCACCTTGCGCCATTCGCGCGCGAGCCGTCCGGCCGCGTCGACCAGGAACGTGCTGCGCTCGATGCCGGGATACTTCCGGCCGTACATGTTCTTTTCCCTGATGACATCGAACAGGCGGCATGCGGTCCCGTCGGCGTCGGACAGCAGCTCGAACGGAAAGCGTTCCTTCGCACGAAACTTCGCGTGCGATGCGCAGCTGTCGCGCGAGATGCCGAATACGGCGGTCTGCGCGCGCCTGAACGCCGGATGGAGGTCGCGAAACGCCTGGCCCTCGAGCGTGCAGCCCGATGTCATGTCCTTCGGGTAAAAGTACAGCACGACCTTCGTGCCGGCGTGGTCGGCCAGTCGCCATGCGCTGCCGTCACTCTGCGGGAGACGCAGGGCGGGCACCTTCGCGCCGACCTTCACGACTTGACCGGCTCCATGATCGCATCGAGATTGAGCGAATCGCAGAAATCCATGAACTCTTCGCGCAGCTGCGCGAGGTGGATGCGGGTCGGGATGTTGACGATCATCTGCACGGCGAACATCTGCGCGCCGGTATGCGCCGCGGCGTACACGCGCGTCGAGAGCTCGGCGATGTCGATCGCGCGGCTCGAGAAAAAGCCCGACAGCCCCGATACGATGCCGGTCTGGTCGAGGCACACGACATCGATCGAATAGGGCACCATGTCGGTGCGCGCCCCGCGCGGTTCGGTGCGCTTGACGCTCACCGAGAGCCCGCTCGTCTCGCCGAGTTTCTTGAGCTCCGTCTCGAGTTTCGCGAGCGAGTGCCAGTTGCCGGATACCAGCAGCAGCATCGCGAACTCCGAGCCGAGGTTCGCCATGCGGCTTTCGCTGATGCTGCCCCCGCACTCGGTGATCACGCGCGAGAGTTCGTGGACGATGCCGGTTCGGTCGCTGCCGACTGCGGAGACGGCGAGGTGTTGCTTCACGGCGCAAGTGTACCGGGCGGCGGGCGCAATGCGAAACGATCCCTGGCGGACACGGTCCGGCCGCTTGCCTCGCATCGGCGCGACCCTTACCATGCTGCGGCTCCCTGCCACGTTTCCCCGGATTCCCGATGTTTTCAGGCAGTCTCGTCGCCGCCGTCACGCCGATGCGGCACGACGGCACGATCGATCTTGCGGCATGGCTGCGCCTCGTCGATTTCCACGTCGAAAACGGCACGCGCGGCTTCGTGGTCGGCGGTACGACGGGCGAATCCACGGCGCTCACCGATGCCGAACTCGAACAGTTGACGGCGCAGGCCGTTCGCCATGCGGCGGGGCGCCTTGCCGTGATCGCGGGCGCCGGCACGAGCAGCACGGCGGCGACCGTCGCGCGGGTCGCGCGCCTCTCGGCGCTCGGGGTCGCGGGCCTGCTGGTCGTCACGCCGGCCTATGTCCGCCCGACCCAGGAGGGGCTCTACCGCCATTTCGAAGCGGTCGCCGCGGCGAGCCGCGTGCCGGTGATGATCTACAACGTACCGTCGCGCACCGCGGTCGACCTGCTCCCGCAAACCGTGGCGAGGCTCGCCGCCCTGCCGCGCATCGCGGCGATCAAGGAGGCGGTGAATTCGATGCAGCGCGTGCGCGAGCTCGTGCGCCTCGCGCCCGACGGCTTCGCCGTCCTGAGCGGCGATGACGCGACCGCGCGCGAGGCCATCGCGCAGGGCGCGCGCGGCGTCGTGTCGGTCACCGCCAATGTCGCGCCCCGGCAAATGGCCGACATGGTGGCCGCGGCGCTCGCGGGCGATGCGGGCCGCGCGGCGGAACTCGACGCCCGCCTCGCGGGTCTGCACGAGACCTTGTTCATCGAGCCGAATCCGATCCCCGTCAAATGGGTGGCGCATGCCCTGGGCCTCGTCCCGCCGGGCTTGCGCCTGCCGCTGACTTCGCTCGAGGCCGTGCACGAGGCGCCGTTGCGTCGTGCGATGATCGCCGCGGGCATCGCCCGTGAATGAAGGATTTCGCATGAGACACTGGCTGATCCTGCTTTTGGCCACCGCGACACTGGCGGCGTGCCGGACACCGGGGCGCGGCTGCGGTGCGCCGCCCGAATACACGAACTCCGACAGCATTCCACCGCTCGCGGTGCCCGCCGGCATGGATTCGCCGAACACGCGCGGCGCGATGCGCATTCCGGAACTCGATACTCCGGAGCGCCCGCGCGGTGCCGATGAGCCCTGTCTCGACCAGCCGCCGAAGTACGTGCCGCCGCCGAAGACGCCGCCGCAACCGCAGGCCTGACAGGCCTGATATCATTGCGGATCGACCGTAATCCATTGATTCCGGAGAGGTGGCCGAGCGGTTGAAGGCACTTCGTTGGAAGCGAAGCAACATCCAAAAGGTGTTCGAGGGTTCGAATCCCTCCCTCTCCGCCAGGTTTCGCAGGAATGGCCGTTCATGGTGGCTCGCACCGGTTCCCCCGCGACGACCAGCCGCAAACCCCGCCAGGCCCGGAAGGGAGCAACGGTAGCGGCGATGTCGGGTGCCGGGGGGTCGGCTGGTGCGGGCCACCTCCAGTACTGAGTTCATGAGCTACACCGCACTCGCACGCAAATGGCGCCCCCGCCGCTTCGCCGACCTCGTGGGGCAGGAGCACGTCGTCAGGGCGCTGACGCACGCGCTGACCGACAACCGCGTGCACCATGCGTTCCTGTTCGCGGGCACGCGCGGTGTCGGCAAGACGACCGTCGCGCGCATCCTCGCGAAGTGCCTGAACTGCGAGACCGGGGTGACGGCCGAACCATGCGGTACGTGTGCGGCCTGCCGGGCCATCGACGAGGGCCGCTTCGTCGACCTGATCGAGGTCGATGCCGCGTCGCGCACCAAGGTCGACGACACGCGCGAGCTGCTCGAGAACGTGCAGTACACGCCCACGGCCGGCCGCTGCAAGGTGTATCTCATCGATGAAGTGCACATGCTCTCGCAGCATTCCTTCAATGCGCTGCTGAAGACGCTCGAGGAGCCGCCACCGCACGTCAAGTTCCTGCTCGCGACCACCGATCCGCAGAAGCTGCCGGTGACCGTGCTGTCGCGCTGCCTGCAGTTCAACCTGAAGCGCCTGCCGGTCGCCTCGATCGCCACGCGAATGGCGGAGATCCTGGCTGCCGAAGGCATCGCCTTCGAGCCGGCCGCGCTGCAGTCGATCGCGCATGCGGCGGACGGCAGCATGCGCGACGGCCTGTCGCTGCTCGACCAGCTGATCGCGTTCGGCGGCGGCGTGGTGTCGGCCGCGGCCGCGCGCGAGATGCTCGGCACGATCGATCGCGACCGGGTCGCGGCGATTGCCGATGCCCTGGCTGCGGGTGATGCCGGACGGGCCATCGCGGCCGCGCATGCACTCCTCGAATGGTCGCCCGATTACGGCGCGGTGCTCGACGAGCTCGCGGGCGTACTGGTGCGTGCGGCGCTGAAGCAGGCGATTCCCGACCATGATCTCTCGGAGTCGCCCGATGCCGC
Source organism: Steroidobacteraceae bacterium (assembly GCA_019187495.1). Taxonomy (GTDB): domain Bacteria; phylum Pseudomonadota; class Gammaproteobacteria; order Steroidobacterales; family Steroidobacteraceae; genus CADEFQ01. Next base: position 225 of record JABAQN010000029.1, on the reverse strand, counting down.
GCTGATCGAGCGCCTGGCAAGCTCGATCCCGCCCGATGACCTGCAGCTTTTCTACCAGACCGCCATCGTCGGGCGGCGCGACCTGCCGCTTGCGCCGGATCCACGCTCCGGTTTCGACATGGTATTGCTGCGCATGCTCGCCTTTCGCTACGGCGATGCACCGGCGAGCGGCGCGACCCCGCCAGGGGCGTCGCCGGGGCCCGCGCGCGCTGCGGCGGTCACCGC
>JABAQN010000003.1 GCA_019187495.1 Steroidobacteraceae bacterium | reverse complement strand
TCGGCACGGTGTAGTGCCCCTCGGGCACTTCGCCGCGCGCGTGCGCGCTCCACGGCACGGCAGGCTTGTCCGGATCGCCGTCGAACGGCCCGTTGTAGAGCCGCTTCGGCTCGAGGAAGATCACCGGGTCGTCATCCTCGATCGCCGCGATCAGCAGGCCCTTCGCATCGTACGGGTTCGAGGGCATCACGACCTTGATGCCGCAGATGTGCGCGAAGATCGCCTCGGGGCTCTGCGAATGGGTCTGCCCGCCGCGAATGCCGCCGCCGCAGGGCGTGCGGATCGTGACCGGCGCGAAGAACTCGCCGGCGCTGCGATAGCGCAGGCGCGCGAGTTCGCTCACGATCTGGTCATAGCCCGGATAGATGTAATCCGCGAACTGGATCTCGGCGACCGGGCGCAGGCCGTTCACCGCCATGCCGATCGCGCTCGCGACGATGCCGAGCTCCGAGATCGGCGTGTCGAGCACGCGATGTTCGCCGTACTTGCGTTGCAGCCCGTCGGTCGTGCGGAATACGCCACCGAAGTACCCGACGTCCTCGCCGAGCACGACGACGCCGGGGTCGCGGTCGAGCATGACGTCCATTGCCGAATTCAGCGCCTGGATCATGTTCATCCTGGCCACGGCTCAGCTCCTCTCCGAGCGCAGCTGGTCGCGCTGGCGCGCGAGATGCGCCGGCATGTCCTTGAACACGTCCTCGAACATCAGATCCGGGTCGAGCCGCGGCCCTTCATTCAATGTGCCGTACTGCGTGGCCGCTTTCCACGAAGCGCCCACTTCGTCCTCGAGCTCCTTCGTGAGCGCCGCATGGCGCTCATCGCTCCAGGCTCCCTGGGCAATCAGGTGCGCCTTCAGGCGATCGACGGGATCGCCGAGTGGCCAGCCCAGGTACTCGTCCTTCGGCCGGTAGCGCGAGGGATCGTCGCTCGTGGAATGCGCCGCGGCCCGATAGGTGACATGTTCGATGAGCGTCGGCCCGCCGCCCTTGCGCGCCCGGTCCGCGGCCCATTGCGTGACTGCGTAGACCGCGAGGAAATCGTTGCCGTCCACGCGGATGCCCGGCACGCCATAGCCCGGACCGCGCGCCGCGAAAGTGGACTTCTCGCCACCGGCAAAGCCCTGGAACGTGGAGATCGCCCACTGGTTGTTGACGATGTTGAGCAGCACCGGCGCCTGGTACACCTCGGCGAACACCATGCCCGCGTGGAAATCGCCTTCGGCGCTCGAGCCTTCGCCGATCCAGGTCGAGGCCACATGGTCCTCGCCCTTGATCGCCGCCGCCATCGCCCAGCCGACCGCCTGCGGGAACTGCGTCGTGAGGTTGCCCGAGATCGAGAAAATGTTGCCCTGTCGCCAGTGATACATCACGGGCAGCTGGCGGCCCTTGCACATGTCGCGCGTGTTCGACAGCAACTGGCACATGAGCTCGACGAGCGGCCGTCCGCGCACCATGTAGAGGCCCTGGTTGCGATAGGACGGGAACAGCATGTCGCCCGGCCGCAGCGCCATGGCCTGCGCAACCGAGACAGCCTCTTCACCATAGGAGCGCATGTAGAAGGAGATGCGGCCCTGGCGCTGCGTGCGCTGCATGCGATCGTCGAAAACGCGCGTGAGCAACATGTGGCGCAGGCCGGCCTGCAGGATTTCCGGCTCGAGGTGCGGATCCCATGCGCCGACGGCTGCGTGGTTGTCGTCGAGCACGCGCACCAGCCCCGTGGCGAGCGGCAGCGTGGCCTGCGCGGAGATGCGCACATCCGGCCTCGGCTGGGCGCCGGCCGGCTGCAGCTTCAGGTAGCTGAAATCCGACTTGTGCCCCGGCCGTGCCGGCGGCTTTGGAACGTGCAGCCTCGAACGCAGTCGATTCGGCATGTCGCGACTCCCGGGACTCCGCCGCCCACTATGCGCCAGTCACCCGCCCTCTGCATTGCAAAGGGGACCGGCAAAGCCGAGAATTTGGAACGGGCATTCCAATTATCGTCATTTTGAGGGAAGAATGGACCACCCGGGGCTCGACCGCACCGACCTCCGGCTCCTCGACGTCCTGCAAAGGGATGGGGCGCTGTCCGCCGCCGAACTGGCCGAACGGGTGGACCTCGCGGTCACCACGTGCTGGCGGCGCGTGAAGCGCCTCGAGGAGCAGGGGGTCATCCGTGAACGGGTCGCCCTGCTCGATCGCGAGAAGGTGGGCCTCGGGGTCACGGTGTTCGCCCACGTGAAACTCGTCGCCCACGGGCGCGACAATCTCGGGCGCTTCGACCAGGCCATCCGCCGCCACCCCGAAGTGCTCGAGTGCTACACGCTGATGGGCGACTGGGACTTCCTGCTGCGCATCGTCGCGCGCGACATCAAGGCCTATGAAGCATTCTTCCTCGATCACCTGTCGAAGATTCCCGGCATCCAGTCGTTCAGTTCGTCGATCGCGATGACCGTGGTGAAGGAGACGACGCAGCTGCCGCTCCTGCGGCGCTGATTCACCGGCGCACGAGGCAGGCATCCGCGCGAGGCCATCAAGTCCCGCCGGGGCGTGACGACCAGTGGATCTGCACGATGCGCCAGGCGCCGTCGCGCCGGGCGAGGACCATGGTTTCGCTGCTCGCGAGCGTCTGCGGTTTCACGCCGTGCGCGTGGATCGTGCTCTCCGTCGCAACCCAGGCGAGATCGCCACTCGCCCGGGCTGTGCGGTTGGTGCGCGTCACATGCGCACCCTCGAGGAAAGCAGCGTCCGCACCCGCGTGATGATCCATGTATTCGTCGCGACTGCGCTCGGCGCCGCCGCCCTCGAGCACGAGGACGGCCGGATCGAGCATGCGCTTCACGCCCGCGAGATCGCCCGCGGCGAGCGCCGCCCCGAAAGCGTCGACGACCGCGACCGCGGCGGCAGCGCCCGGGTCGATGGCGGGTCCCCCCGGCTGCACGGCATCGTGGTGATCCGCGCCATGTTCGTGATCGTGCCCGTCATCACCGTGCTCACCGTCGTCATGCGAATGCCCGCCGCTTTGCGCGACGAGTTCGCGGTACTTGCCGGCATCGAGGCCGGGAAGGGCACCGAGGAACGCGACCATGTTCCACAGGTATTCGTCGCCCATGCTCTTGCCCCAGGCCGGCATGCCGGAGGCCTTGATGCCGTGCTTCGCGACCCAGAACGCCGCCGCCGGATCGATCTTTACGCGATCGAGCCGCGGCGGGGCAGGGTAGAGCCCGCGGCTCAACTCACTCGCCCCTACGCCCGGCGCCAGATGGCACGTCGCGCACATCGCATCGTAGTTGCCGGCGCCCTGCCGAATGCGGTCTTCGCTCGAAAGATCGGCCGGAACGGCGATGGCAGCGGCGCGTGCGCGTATCGAGTGATCGCGGACGCTTGCGACGAATGCCGTCACGGGCGCCGAGTGCGGCGCATCCGCGCCGATGCCATACCTGCCCGACCAGGCGAACGCTGCAAGCGCGGCAAGCGCGAGCACGGCCGTCGCAACGAGAGTCAGTAACACGGTCCTGAAGGTCGCATTCATCGTCCACCCCATCTCAAAACCAGGTTCGAAGGCCCGCGACGACGCGCACGCTGCCCGTGTCTTCTCCGTCGCCGCGGCGCGCATCGGACGTTTCGCCGAAGGCGCGCTCGTAGCCAACACCGAGATACGGCGCGAAGCGCCGACGAATCTCGTAGCGCAGGCGCAGGCCGGCCTCTGCGGTCGACACGCCTGATCCGATGCCCCGCGCGGGATCGGCCTTGCCGAAGAGCGCCACTTCGATCTGCGGCTGCAGGATCAGCCGGTTCGTCAGCAGCAACTCGTACTCGATTTCAAGACGCGCCGCTGTCCGGCCCGCTTCGCCGAAATAGGCCGTCGCCGCCATTTCGAACTTGTACGGGGCCAGGCCCTGCAAGCCCACCGCCGCCCAGGCCTGCGAATCGCCCGGCGCGAAATCGTGGCGAACGCCCGCGAGGACATCCCACCAGCGCGCGATGCTGTGCCCGTACAGCAGTTCGACATCGGCGGCCTCTGTCCGGCCGCCGCGGCGTTCGCCCTCCGAACGCAACCATGCGCGATCCAGGTCCGAACCCAGCCAGCCGCTCACTTCCCACCCGAGCGCCGTACCCGGGTCGGCATCCCGCGCCTCGATCCGATTGGCGAGCAGGAAGCCGTTCAATCCACGCGCATGCTGCATCGGCTGCGTCAACGCCGGGAACGCCGCGCGGCGATCCTCGTCCGTGAGCGGAGGAATCGCCGTACGGAGTTCGCCTCGAGCCGGTGCCGGCGTGTCGTGCTGCATCCCGCCATGGTCCATCTGGCCATGGTCCATCTGGCCGTGATCGTGCTGCTGCGCGCGGGAAATACCCGAAAGCGCGACGGCGAGCACCAGCGCGCCACATATGCCGGATCGCGTCGCGCTCATTCCTCGACCCTGACCTCGCGCATCATGCCGGCTTCCATGTGATACAGCAGATGGCAGTGGTAGGCCCAGCGCCCGAGCGCGTCGGCGCGGACGCGGTAGCCGCGCCGCGTGCCCGGCGGCATGTCGACAGTGTGCTTGCGCAGGTGAAACGCTCCGTGGTCATCTTCCACATCGCTCCACAAACCGTGGAGGTGGATCGGATGCGACATCATCGTGTCGTTGACGAGCACGACGCGCAGGCGCTCGCCGTACTTCAGGCGCAGCGGTTCGGCGTCCATGAACCTGAGTCCGTTGAACGACCACGCGAACTTCTCCATGTGGCCCGTCAGGTGCAACTCGAGCTCGCGGCCCGGCTCGCGTCCATCCGGGTCATCGAACAGGCTGCGCATCGCGGCGTAAGTGAGCACGTTGCGACCATTTCCGCGCAAGCCGATGCCCGGATCGTCGAGCTTCGGCGCCGGACTCATCGTCTGCATGTCGACCAGCGGATTGCCATGTTCGGTCGCGGGATGCGTTTGCATCGCGGGCATGCCAGGCATGTCATGGCCGCTGTGGTCCATCGCGCTGTGATCCATGGCGCCGTGATCCATGCCACCGTGGCCCATGTCATCCATCGTGAGGATGGGGCGCGGGTCGAGCGGCGGGATCGGCGCCGCGAGCCCCTCGCGCAGGGCGAGCGTGCCGCGCGCATAGCCGGTGCGCGCCGAGTCCTGTGCGAAAATCGTCCACGCTTCCTGCCCGGACGGCTCGACGAGCACGTCGAAGGTCTCGGCGACGGCGATGCGGAACTCATCGACCGTGACCGGGTGGATGTACTGGCCGTCGGCCGCCACCACGGTCATCCCGAGGCCAGGGATGCGTACATCGAAATAGGTCATCGCCGAGCCATTGATGAAGCGCAGCAGCACCTTCTCGCCCCGCGCGCAGAGCCCGGTCCAGTTCCCGGCGGGCGTCACACCGTTCACCAGATAGGTGTAGGTGTTCGCGTTGACGTCCGAGAGATCGGTTGGCGTCATGCGCATTTCGCCCCAGGCCTTGCGATCCGCGAGCGCACCGGACCAGCCGAGCCGGCGCACGTCCGCCGCGAAATCACCGACGGTGCGCTGGTAATAATTGTCGAACGACGAATCCTTCTTCATGCGACGGAAGAGGGCGGCCGGGTCGAGGTCCGTCCAGTCCGACAGGAGCACCACGTGTTCACGGTCGTGGCGGAAGGGCGCCGGTTCGCGCGGATCGACGACGATGGCGCCGTAGAGCCCCGCCTGCTCCTGGAACATCGAATGGCTGTGGTACCAGTACGTGCCGGCCTGGCGCACCCGGAAGCGGTACAGGTACGACCCGCCGGGCGCGATGCCGTCAAAGCTGAGGCCCGGCACGCCGTCCATGTTCGCCGGGAGCAGGATGCCGTGCCAATGCAGCGATGTACGCGCGGCGGCGAGCGCATTGCGGACGCGCAGCGTCACGAAGTCACCTTCGCGCCAGCGCAGCGTGGGCCCCGGCAAGGTGCCGTTCACCGTGGTCGCGGTGCGCTCGCGTCCCGTGAAGTTGACGGGCGCCTCCCCGATCGTCAGATCGAACTGCGTTCCGGCGAGAACCGGCGCGGGGCCACCGGCGGGCATGCGCCCCGCGGCAAAGCGATGCGCACCGAGACCCGCGAGCGCGCCGCCTGCGGAGAGACCCTGGACGAACCGGCGACGCGAAATGCCGGCGACTGCGCCGGCTCGATGGGTGGACATGAATCGCATGGGACGCGCGAGTCTAGCACTGCTGCGTACCATCAAAGATCGCGCCCGCCATTCGTCGCGCATCACTGGCGGCCAGCGTGCAACACGCGGATAGTGTGCCGATGAAAAAGAGATACAAGATCCTCGGTGGTCTCGTCGCGACACTCGTCCTCGCGATCGTGGCGTCACTCGCATACCTGGGTCACGACGCGCCCTGCGCAAGCGCACCGCCGCCCGCTGCCGACACGCCCACCATGCGGGCGATCACCTTTCGCTGTTACGGCGGACCGGAAGTCCTGCGCGTCGAAACGGTCGCCCGGCCCGCATTGCCGGACGACGGCGTACTGGTGCGCGTGCACGCGGCCGCTGCCAATCCGCTCGACTGGCATTACCTTCGCGGCACACCGTACCTCGTGCGCATCGATGCCGGCATCGGTGCGCCGAAGTTGCCGTCGCTCGGCGTCGACTTCGCCGGCACCGTGGCAGCAGTCGGCAAAGACGTCACCCGCTTCAAGCCCGGCGAGGCCGTTTTTGGCGGGCGAACGGGCGCCTATGGCGAGTACGTGGTGGTGCGCGAATCGCGCGCCATCGCGATGAAGCCCGGCAACGTCAGCTTCGAACAGGCGGCGTCCGTGCCGATCGCGGGCGTCACCGCGTTGCAGGCGCTGCGCGACAAGGGACACCTTCAGCCTGGCCAGAAAGTGCTGATCAACGGCGCATCGGGCGGCGTCGGCACCTTTGCCGTGCAGATTGCGAAGGCGCTCGGGGCCCATGTCACGGGCGTCTGCAGTGCGCGCAATGCCGAACTCGTGCGATCGCTCGGCGCCGATGAAGTGATCGACTACGCTCGGGAGGATTTCACACGCCGGGCGGGCGAATACGACCTGATCGTCGACATGGTCTCCAGCCGGCCGCTGCGCGCGACCGTTGGCGCGTTGAAGCCGGGCGGCACGCTGGTGATCGTCGGCTCGCTCGATACCGGCCACTTCCTCGGGCCGCTGAAGCGAGACCTCGCGGCACTGCTGCTCGCACCGTTCGTGAGCCAGAAACTGGAACCGATCCTCGCAAGCCTCGATGCGGAAGACCTCGCGTCCCTGGCGGACCTGATGCGCAGCGGCAAGCTGACACCGGTCATCGATCGCCGCTTCACGCTCGAGCAGGTACCCGAGGCGATCCGCTACCTCGAATCCGGGCGGGCACGGGGGAAAATTGTCATCAGCATCGATGAAGATGTGGCCCCCGGCCGCTAGCGTCGCCGGCACGCGATATGCTCTGATCGGGCGATGGCGGAAAGCAGCACGGACATCGAACTGCAGGGCGCAATCTGGGTGACTGTCGGGGGCGAGAACCTCGGTGGCGCCGGGCGCATGACATTGCTCGCGCAAATCGCCCGGAGCGGATCCATCACGCGCGCGGCCAAGGCGGTCGGCATGAGCTACAAGGCCGCGTGGGACGCGATCGACACGATGAACAATCTCGCGGGCGAACCGCTCGTCGAGCGTCTCGCCGGCGGGAAAGGGGGAGGCGGCACGCGATTGACTCCGCGTGGCGAGCGCCTGGTATCGAACTTTCGGCTCATCGAACAGGAGCACAGGCGATACCTCGGCTCGCTCGGCCGCCAGGTCGAAGGCATCGCCGACGACTACCTGCTGATCAGGAGAATGGCGTTGAAGACGAGTGCGCGCAACCAGTTCTTCGGCAAGGTCCGGCAGGTGACGCAGGGCGCCGTCAATGACGAGATCGAACTGGAGGCGGCCGGCGGGCAACGCATCGTGGCCATCGTCACGCGCGAGAGTTCGCAGGACCTCGGCCTGCGGGTCGGCACGGAGGCGTGCGCGCTCGTCAAATCCTCATCGATCATTCTCGTGACGGACGATCAGGGCGCGAGGTTTTCCGCCCGCAACCGGCTCACCGGCACGATTTCCCGCGTGCAGCCCGGCGCAGTCAACACCGAGGTCGTGATGGACCTGCCGGGCGGCATGTCGATCGTCGCCGTCGTGACCAACGAGAGCAGCCGCACCCTCGGTCTCGCCGCCGGCCGCGAGGCAACCGCCCTGTTCAAGGCGTCGAGCGTGATCGTCGCGATTGCGGTGTAGGCGCGCGCGTCGCACGCCCGGGCCGCGATCAGTCGACGATCTTGCGGACCTCGATGTTCTGCAACCACCTGACGTGCCGCGGACCGCTTCGCGTGTCCGCGGCGGACACGAGTGCGATGCGGCCCTCTTCGTCGGCGAGCGGCATGCCGTTGCGCTCGAAGAATACGAGTACGCCATCACCGACCGGCGAGTTGAACAACTCGCTCCAGGAAAACACGACCTTGTAGCCGTCGCTCGCGGCGGCGACGATGGCTATCTTCTTCACGTCGTTGTGACCCGGCGCGACGATCACCGCCGATTCCAGCAAGTCACGCAGGCGGACACCCCGGATGTTCTCGAGTTTGCCCCTGTTCGCCCCCGACTGGCAGATCAGGGGAAGCTCAGCAATCCGGTGCGATGGCATGCGAGCGAGGTCCGCAGCGGTCAGGTCGAGCGGATGCGCCACGGCACCCGTGACGGTGATCCTCGTCGTCACGAACTCATTCCCGCCGGCGTTCGCGTCCGCGGCGAACGATGCGGAGGTGGCGCACAGGGCGAGCGCCGCCACGGCGATACGCAGAGTTGTCGATTTCATGGCTGTCGATTCCTGCAAGGTGATGATGAATGTCTCAGAACTTCCAACCGGCGTTGACGAACCAGCGACGGCCGGCGGCCGGAAAACCGTCGGCCAGCGAGTAGTTCCTGTCCGCGAGATTGGCGACGCCGGCCTCGAACCACATGCCCTTGCGCGGTCGCGCCGATACCGTGAGATCGAGCGTCGTGAATCCCGCCAACTCGACGGTATCGGACGCCCAGCGGGCACTGTCATGCTCGACGAACAGGAGCACGTCGAGGAATCCGGTCGCATGCCACAGGGCGTGGCCGGTGAACTTGTGCTCCGGAACATCCGTCAGGCGAGTCGTCGGGTCGCTGCGGTTGTCGAGATCGGTGAACGTATAATGGCCGCCGACCTCGAAGCGTCCCGCCAGATCCGCGCGCAGTCCCAGCTCGACACCCGACGCGCGGACTTTGCCGATGTTCTGCATCTGCGAGAGGATGCCGGATACATTGCGCACCGCCTGGATCCTGTCGCTGATATCACTGAAGAAGGCTGCTGCTTCGACTTCACCGCCCGTCCACGGACTACCCCGATAGCCGATCTCGTAGTTCACCGAACTCTCGGCGCGCAGGGCAGGGTTCTCGATGAACCTGCCGAGGCGTTGTGAATATCGATCCTTGAGTGTTGGCAGGCGCGACTTGCGCGCGATGGTCGCGTAGAACCGCGTCGCCGCGGACGCGTCATGGAACAGCCCGACCTGGGCGTCGGTCGCACTTTGCTTGCCGGGCAAGGAGTACGGGTTGCCGAGACTGAATACGGTGTCAGGGCGCAACTCATGGTGCGCGACACCGATCGAAACGGCCGTACTCGCTGTAAAGCGGATGTTGTCCTCCACGCCGAGGGACAGCAACCGGTCGACGAAATTCGTGTTCTCGAGGCCGTTGGCATCGAACTCCTGGTGTTCGTCGTCCTTGTAGTGGCCGACGATGCGCAGCGTATGCGCCGCGATGCGTCCCGACTCGAGCGCCACGGAGCCACCCGAGGTCCGGTCCCGGTAAATGCTGCGGCCCGTGCCCACGCTGCCCCGACCACTGGTGCGCAGCGTCGAATACGTATCGTCGGTATAGGAATTCACTTCGTTGTCGAAGCGGTCGTGGTACAGCCTCACGTCGAGCGACGCCGACTCACCGAGCGTCGTCCGCGAAACGAAGTACAGGCTTTCCTTGTCCCAATAAGGCCAGCGCCAGTAGCGGGCCACCGCCGGGTCGGTGGAGGGCGGCTGACCCTTTTCACCGTCCTGGCGGTAATAGCTGACGGCGTATTCGTCGCCCTCCCGCGGAGTCACACCGATCTTGAAGGAAAGCTTGCGGTCCTCGCGAAAACCGTTGTTGCGCTGCCCGCCGTTCTCCGTGGCGGTCGGGCGAAAACCCGACGACAATGGCATGCCGTCGGCTTCGAGCCAGGACGCGCCGGCCTGCAGGTACCAGGGCCCACGGTTGCTGCCGAAATTGACTGCAGTCTTGCGTTCCTGCCCGGATCCGGCGCCGACAGTCACATCGCCTTCGATGACCTCGACGGGCTTGCGCGAGACGAGATTGATCGCGCCGCCGAGTGTGTTGGCGCCATAGGCGACCGAACTGAAGCCTTTGGCGACCTGGATCGCGGCCAGGTCCGCCGTCGTGAAGCGATTGAAGTCGACGTAGCCGTCATAGGGGACGTACACGGGAATGCCGTCGATGAACAGGGGCACCTGACGGGCGTCGAAGCCACGAACCGCGATCATCGCCTCGTTGCGTGAATTGGTGGACAGCGTGACGCCGGACAGCAGGTTGAGTGCCGCGCCGATGTCGTCGCGGTTGAACAGGCGGATTTCGTCTTGCCCGATCCAGGACGCGACCGCGTCCTCGTCGAGTTCGCCAGCCCGGAAACGCTCGCCAAGCACGGTAACCGTCCCGAGCACAAAAGGTTCCGCGCCGCCTGCCGCTCTCTGCGCCCCGATCGCCATCAAGCCCAGCAACAGCAGCGCGATTTTCCCCAGGCGCCACGCGCCCCTTGTATCCATCATCGATGACCTTTCGTGAAACCTGCCGGCAGATCGCCGAAGCGCTGCGCAATATACAAGTGTATATAGCGCTATCCAAGGCTTGGTAGCGATAGATACTAGTGGCGATGTTACCCTTGACGTACCATGCCGCAAGGGGTAGTATTTCTACCCATGAACTCGAATCTCAACGCCCCGCAGTTTCGCGACGAACAAGCCGCATACGACTACGTAGAGGCGCAGCTTTGGCCCCATGGCCCGGTCTGCCCCCATTGCGGTAACGGCGACCGGAGCCGCATCACGCTGCTTCAGGGCAAGTCGACGCGCATCGGCACCCGTAAGTGCAAGGACTGCCGCAAGCCGTTCACGGTCAAGGTGGGCACGATCTTCGAGGACTCGAAGGCCCCCATGACTCACTGGCTACAGGCGATCTACCTGATGTGCAGCAGCAAGAAAGGCATCAGCACCCGTCAGCTCCAGCGCATGTTGGGCGGCTCCATGCGTACTGCGTGGCACATGGGCCACCGCATCCGCCTTGCCATGGCTCCGGGCTCAGAGGCTGGCCAGTTAGGCGGAGAAGGCGTGACGGTCGAGGCCGATGAAACGTACCTCGCTAAGTCGCCAAAGACCCGCAAGCCGGAAGGTCTCGCCATGAATGCAAAGCCCGCTCCACAGGTGCTTTCGCTCGTCGAGCGCAACGGCCGCATCCGCTCGATGTACCTTGATGACAAGAACATTCGCGGCGCGCTGGCCAAGCATCTGAATGAGCGCTCGCGCTTGGTCACGGACGGCGCGCAGAGCTACAAGTTCGTCATGCCGTCGCCCGAGCAGCACGAATCGGTCGATCACTCCAAGTTCGAGTTCGTGCGCGGCGACGTGCACACGAACACGCTGGAAGGCTTCTTCTCGATCTTCAAGCGCGGTCTTATCGGCACCTATCAGCACATGGACAAGAAGCACCTTGACCGCTACTTAGCGGAGTTCGATTTCCGCCAGAACACGCGCGCGAAACTTGGTATTAATGACACTCAGCGCATGGGCATCGCGGTGGCCGGCGCGAAGGGCAAGCGACTCACCTATAAGGGGCCTAGCAGCTCGCAACAAGTCTGCGGCCAGAGGTAATTCAAGTGCCAAACAAAAAGCCATTCGTAGCAGCCGCACTCGCCTGCGAAAAATTACTGGTTGAGAAAGATGAGGTTCTGTCGGCGATTCGAATCGTTGACACGTACTTCATCAAGAGTGACTTACCAGAAAGCGCAAGCGCAGGACCACCAGTACTAACTAACATCGTCATTGCTCTGAAGAATGACGCCCCTTTGCAAGGTGAAGTCTCAATCGCTATCAACACGCCAAACGGGGAAACCAAGGAGATCCCACAGAAGTGGCCAATCTCATTTTCTGAAGAAATTAGCGGGGCAAACTTACTCGTCGCCTTGGGAATCGACTCACGCCATATAGGTTGGACATGGGTAGATGTTTTCTGGAGTGGCGAACTCCTTACCAAAATACCTATACGGCTAGTAGCAGGGGAGAAACCTGATATGAACGCGCCGAGGCAGCAGAAGAACGACTGAAGTCTCGAACGATTACCGCATCCGAAACGACCACATTCGCGACGACGTGATTCATGATCGTACGGAACTTATCCAACAATTGTTTTCTTGTAATGCACTTGCTTGAAAAATCAGCAAGAAGCAGTTCAATTTCATCCGCAAGCTCGGCTACTTCCGGCGAGCTATCTAACGCCGGATTCCACGCGGTTTCAGCCATCCACGTCTGCAAGTCGTTCAACGACCTGTTGTGTGCCAACACTCTGAAAATCTGATCTTTAATTTCTGATTCAGTGACCATGTCCGAAACTCAGCGAGTACATTTATGGGAAGTCAGACGGCGATTCAACTGCGGCGGATACGAAAAGCGCCTGCGTAATGGTGAGCTAAAAATCGAAGTAAAGAAACCCGGGAAACCACGATTCGGAACTTGGCTTCCTGACGGAGCCAGAAGTCAAATGATATGGTACATGGATGCGGAGAATAACCCCGTGGCCAAACTTCACAGATTTATAGACGCGGAGGGGGCGGTTTTGGCATCTGGGCGCCCCGACCCCAAGTCTCTGATCGATGGCGGTGTGAAGTTCGTTTGCTTTGTGGAAACGCACGAACTCCCAATATCAATGCACTTGTGGGCGTCAGTAAATGCCCTCTGGAGCCAATTATGCAAGTGGCTAGATTGCGCCTCTGTAAAGCTCTTAGGGCGCTGACACATGGTTAAGGTGACGTCGAAGTCTCGCCGAACGCAATCAGATAACCAGCTAGAGCGGTTCAAGGACATGGCCCGCGAGGTCGGCGCTGACGAAGCGCCTGGCGCACTGGAACGCGCCTTCGGCAAGCTCGACCCGAAGAAGCGCGAGAAGCCCGCTAAGTCCAAGTAGGCCAGCCTGTCAGCCTCCGGTAGCTTGGTACGTATTGGATAACATCGCCATACTAGTTCGCATAATGTATATTATGTTAACTCCTAGGTAATGTATGGCCGGATCCTGCGCCCACGCGACCTCTCGGCTTCGCTAGATCAGGCGGACATCGAATTCGAACGGACGGGCGCGCACGAGGCGCATGCGGTGCGCATCCTGGTGCTGTGGATTGAAGATGAGGTTCTGTTCTTCAGGTACCACTGCCGAAGGCACCCTGAGCAGACAACTGCGGCGCGCCTTCAGCCAGGCATCGCCGAGTGCGCGAGTCAGATCACGTCGCCCGGTCCAGTGCGCTGGAATGGAGCCGGTCTCCCACGCATCGCGGACGATCGTGTCGATCTCGAACCGCCCGAGCACGAGATCCGTCGGCAGTTGTGCCGGATCGAGGTGGGCAAGCCGCTCGAGTACCACGATCGCGGGTCCGGCGCCAAAGTACACGACCGCCCGGCCAACGGAGTGCCAGCGTCCGCCAGCGTGGTGACCGCCCAGGCCATCGAGACCGGGGCCGTGCGCCTTCCGATACAGGCGCCAAAGGGTCATGCAGGCATGCCGAATTCGATCTCGCGCAACTCCTGCTGCACGAGCTGCGTGCCCATATCCGTATCGAGGAGTTGCAACGGCGCGTCACCGCCCAGATGGCGATTCGCGGCAGTCATCCAGCGGGCGGCCCGGGCCGGCTCCCCCAGTACGTGTGTGGCGAGGGCGTGAATGCGACGGATCCGTGCGAGGCGGTCCGATGCCGCCGGATCGAGTCGCGCCCCGCCCTCCGCCTTTCGCTGCAACGTCCGCATCGAGACGTCGAGCAGCGCTGCCAGGCGACCGCGATCGACCTGCAGCAGTTCCGCCGTCTCCTCGAGCCTCGCAAGCGGCAACCCCTCGCGCACCCCGGCGATCTGTGCGGCCGGCCCTTCCTCGCGGGCATACCTGGCCTTCGTGCGCCCTGCATCGCGCCGGCCGGATCGGCCGCGATGACCCGCCCCCGATGAATGCCCCTTCGCCACGGCGCGCCTCCTTCACCACGTCATATGTCGCCTGATCATACGACAAATGGCGCGAGGCCGCCGCAGGGGCGCACGAATCCGTCAATCCTTGCGGATGGCCTCCACCTGGATCTGCAGCTCGACTTCCTGCTTGAAGCCGTAGGCCGCCCCATAGCTGATGCCGTAATCGCTGCGATTGAATTCGGCCGAAGCGTCGGCACCGCACACCTCCTTCTTCGACGCGGGGTGCGGCTTGCACAGGAACTCGTCGATTTCGAGCGTCAGCGGTTTCGTCACGCCGTGCAGTGTCAGCGTGCCGACGACCTTGCCCGGCTTGCCGTCCTCGAAGTCGGCCAATATGCCCTTGTAGACGGCGGTCGGGTACTTCGCGACGTCGAACATGTCGGGCCCCCTGGCGTGTTCGTTGAGTTCGTCGTTGCCGAAGTCGATCGAACCTGCGTCGATCGTTATTTCGACGGTACCGGTCTTTGCCACCTTGTCCATCACGATCGTGCCGGAGGCCTTGTTGAACTTGCCGCGCCAGACCGACAGGCCACCCATGTGGTCCGCCGCGAAACTCGGGTGCGTGTGGTTCGGATCGACCTGATAGGTCACCGGCTCGGCGTACGCCGACACCAGCAACACTGCGAACACACTGCCGCCCCACGCGGCCTTCCGTGACGATACGTGCATGCAATCCTCCTCGTTGGACTTCGCTTCGGGCAACCTGCCGCGCAGGCTACCGGAGTTCACGCGCAACTTCACGTGAAGCGCCCTGAACTGTAGTCGTCGACGGCCTGCACGATCTGCGCCCGGGTGTTCATCACGAACGGCCCATACTTCACCACCGGCTCACCGAGCGGCCTGCCCGCCACCAGAATGAACCGCGCGGCAGCAGCGGGCGCCGCAACCCGGACCGCATCGCCGCTCGCGAGCACGGCGAGATCGCCGCGCACCGCCACGGCGGCACGGTCGCCGACCTGCACCTGGCCTTCGAAGACGTACAGGAATGCAGTGTGGTCCGCGGGCAGGTCGTGCTCGAAGCGCGCACCCTGCGGCAGCGACACATCGAAGTAGACAGGATCGGTCGCGATAGCCGACACCGGGCCGCGCGTCGATGCGCCCGCGCGATCGGTGAACGCGCCCGCGATGACGCGCACCAGGGCGCCGTCCCCGGCATGCACGACCGGAATGCGCTCCGGGGCGATATCCTGGTAGCGCGGCGCCGTCATCTTGTCCTTCGCGGGCAGATTCACCCACAGCTGGAAGCCGCGCATCCGGCCCGCTTCCTGCTCCGGCATCTCCGAATGGATGATGCCGCGACCCGCCGTCATCCACTGCACGCTGCCGGATACGAGCAGGCCCTCGTTGCCCTGGTTGTCGCGGTGGCGCATCCGGCCCTCGAGCATATAGGTCACCGTCTCGAAGCCGCGATGCGGGTGGCTCGGGAAGCCGCCGATGTAGTCGGCGGCCGACTCCGAACCGAACTCGTCGAGCAGCAGGAACGGGTCGAGGTCGGCGAGCGCGCGGCCACCGATCACGCGTGTCAGCTTGACGCCATCGCCGTCGCTCGTCGCCTGGCCGCGCACGAGCTGCGCGACTTCGCGGGTCCCTTTCATCGCCTGCTCGAGGTTTTCCATGGGGTGCAATCTACCCGTTCAGGCCCACTCTGCCAGCGCCCCGCCGCCGAATCTGACGTTCGGTATGATCGAACGATGGAGTACAAGCTCGAGGACATCGAGACGTTCCTCGCGGTCGTCGAGGCCGGCAGCGTCAGCGCCGGGGCGCTGCGCCTGAATCTCGCAAAGTCCGTCATCAGTGAACGCATTGCGCGGCTCGAACGGGCACTCGGCGCGACGCTGCTGCACCGGTCCGCGCAGGGCGTCACGGCCACCGATCGGGGCGTCGGGTTCTACCAGCGCGCCCGCGCGGTGCTCGAGCAGCTCGACGCGGCGGCCGAATCGGTCACGGAGGACGAGCATGCGCTGTCGGGGCTGCTGCGCATCGCCGCACCGATGAGCTTCGGTACCCGCTGGCTCGGCCCCGCCCTCTTCCCGCTGCTGCGCCAGCATCCGCGACTTTCGGTCGCGCTCGACCTCGATGATCGCCGCGTCGACCTGCACGCAGGCGGCTACGACCTCGGCATCCGCTCCGGGCGGCTACCCGACTCGAGCCTCGTGGCGAAGCGCCTGGCGGGCTCGAGGATGCTGGTCTGCGGCAGCCCGGATTACGTGCGAGCCCACGGCACGCCGTCGACACTCGCGGAATTGTCGCAGCACGCGACGATCGGTTACTCGCTGGTGCCGGCCGACCAGGTGTGGCAGTTCGAGCCCGCGCGCAAGGGCGGCGCGCCCGAGACCGTCGGCACCCGTTGCCGCATCGTGATCAACAATGGCGAGGCGATGCGCGAGGCGGCCATCGCCGGGCTCGGCCTCGTCGTGTTGCCGTCCTTCATCGCGGTGGATGCGCTGCGCGCGGGCACGCTGGTCAATGCCGCACCGGCGTTGCGCCCGCTCGCCCAGCAGATCTGGGCGATCTACCCGCATTCGCGGCATCCCTCGCGCAAGGTGCGCGCGATCATCGAACACCTGCGCAAGGCATTCCGCGACGGCGCACTGTGGGAAGACCCGCTGCCCGACATGCCGCGCTAGCGCGCGCCCCAGTCGAGGATCACCTTGCCGGACTGGCCCGATCCCATGATCTCGAAGCCGTCGCGATAGCCGGCGACCGGCAGGCGGTGCGTGACGACCGGGCGGATGTCGAGCCCGCTCTGCAGCATGCTCGCCATCTTGTACCAGGTTTCGAACATCTCGCGGCCGTATACGCCCTTCAGCATCAGGCCCTTGAAGATCACCTGGTCCCAGTCGATGCCGGTGCCCTCCGGCATGATGCCGAGCATCGCGATGCTGCCGCCGTGATGCATGGTGCGCAGCAGGTCGCGAAACGCCGCCGGATTGCCGGACATCTCCATGCCGACGTCGAAGCCCTCCACCATGCCGAGCGACTGCATCGCGCCGTCGATCGACTCGCGCGCGACATTGACGACACGCGAGGCGCCGAGGCGCTGCGCCAGCGCGAGCCGGTAGTCGTTCACGTCCGACACCACGATGTGACGCGCGCCGGCGAAACGCGCGATCGCCACGGCCATGATCCCGATCGGGCCGGCGCCGGTGATCAGCACATCCTCGCCGACGACGCCGAACGACAGCGCGGTGTGCGTCGCGTTGCCGAACGGGTCGAGGATCGAGGCAATCTCGTCGTCGATCGCATCCGGCAGCTTGAACAGGTTGACGGCCGGAAGCGACATGTATTCCGCGAAGCAGCCCGGCCGGTTGACGCCGACGCCGACGGTATTGCGGCACAGGTGGCGGCGCCCTGCCCGGCAATTGCGGCAGTAACCGCAGGTCAGGTGCCCTTCGCCGGATACCCGGTCGCCGACCGCGAAGCCGCGCACTTCGCTGCCGAGGGCGACGATCTCGCCGCAATACTCGTGTCCCACCGCCATCGGGACCTTGATCGTGCGGCGCGCCCAGTCGTCCCACTTGTAGATGTGCATGTCGGTGCCGCAGATCGCGGTCTTGCGCATGCGGATCAGGACGTCATTGTGGCCGATCGTCGGCTCCGGGATGTCCTGCATCCAGATACCGGGCTCCGCCTTCGCCTTGACGAGTGCTCTCATGCGATCATTATGCATGGAGTTCATTCTGTTCGCGCTGACGCTCGCCTGCGTCGCGATATTCCATCGCCATACGCTCGCGGCCGCCCTCGCGGGCCTCGTTGCGATCACGCTCTACAAGCTCGCTGTCACGGGATTCCACGCTGGTACAGGGCTCACGGGCCTCGTCGGGCACTTCGCCGCCGAGTGGGTCGTGCTCGCCAACCTGTTCGCACTGCTCACCGGCTTCGCCTTGCTGGCGCGCCATTTCGAGGACAGCCGGATCCCACTCGCGCTGCCCGCGCTGCTGCCGGATGACTGGACGGGCGGCGTCGCGCTGCTCGCGCTCGTGTTCGTGCTGTCGGGCTTCCTCGACAACATCGCCGCCGCGATGATCGGCGGCACGATGGCCGCGAGCGTTTATCGCTCGCGTGTGCACATCGGCTACCTCGCGGCGATCGTCGCTGCGGCGAACGCCGGCGGCGCGGGCAGCGTGATCGGGGATACCACGACCACGATGATGTGGATCGAGGGCGTGCGGGCCGTCGAGGTGCTGCACGCCTACGTCGCCGCCGCGGCCGCCTTCCTCCTGTTCGCGATTCCGGCCTCCCGCGTGCAGCAGCGCTTCGCGCCGATCACGCGCGACATGCCCGCGAGCCTCGCGATCGACTGGGCCCGCGCCACGATCGTCGGCCTGATCCTGCTCGCGGCGATCGCCACGAACGTGTACGTGAACCTGCGCCATCCCGAGCTTGCCGATCGTGGTCCCTTCCTCGGCCTCGCAGTCTGGCTCGGGATCGCAGGTACCGCACTCTGGCGGCGCCCCGCGTGGTCGCTGCTGCCGGAATCCGCGCGGGGCAGTGTCTTCCTGCTCGCGCTCGTCGCCTGCGCCTCGATGATGCCGGTCGAGGAACTGCCGGCGCCCTCGTGGCACAGCGCTCTCGGGCTCGGATTCATCTCGTCCGTTTTCGACAATATTCCGCTCACCAAGCTCGCGCTCGAACAGGGCGGCTACGATTGGGGCATACTCGCGTATGCCGTCGGGTTCGGCGGCTCGATGATCTGGTTCGGCTCGTCCGCGGGTGTCGCGATCGCGAGCCGCTTTCCGGAAGCGCGATCGGTCGGCGCGTGGCTGCGCCACGGTTGGTTCGTCGTGCTCGCCTACGTCGCCGGTTTTTTCGCGCTGCTCGGAGTGCTCGGATGGCGCCCGTAACCCGCACGATCCTGATCGTGACCGTCGTCGCCTACCTGCTGCAATCGGTGGCGGACTCGCAGTTGCTGCAATTCGCGTTGTGGCCGCTCGGGCCGCTGTTCCGGCCATGGCAGCTCGTGAGCTATGCGTTCCTGCACGGCAGTGTCACGCACCTCTTCTTCAACATGTTTGCGCTCTACATGTTCGGCAGCGAACTCGAGCGCTTTTTCGGCGCACGACGCTACCTGTTCCTGTACTTTTCGAGCATCGTGTTTGCGGCGCTCGCGCAACTCATCGTCGCCGCGCTGAGCGGCAATGTCTATCCGACGATCGGCGCGTCGGGCGGCGTATTCGGCCTGCTGCTCGCCTATGCCGTGCTGTTCCCGAGGCGCAGGCTGATGCTCATTTTCCCGCCGATCCCGATGCCGGCGTGGCTGTTCGTCACGCTCTACGGCGTGATCGAGCTGACGCTCGGCGTGACCGGGCAGCAGGCGGGCGTCGCACACTTCGCCCATCTCGGCGGCATGCTCGGCGGCTTCATCGCGCTGCTCGGCTTTCGCGCCCGAGGCTGAGGGCCGCGCGTGCGGCCGCATCGGCCCGCATTTCTCCGGTCAGGTAGGGCTTGTTCGCGGATGATTCCCTGAGCGAGAACTCGACGCCATCGTGGTCGTCGCGACTCTCGAGGATCACCCACGCCGGCAGATAGACCGGCAGCCTGAACACCACGTCGAGCGACGTGCGGCCGCTCTGCTCGATCTCGTCCAGCTCGGCCGCACAGCGCGCGAGCGTCCACATGCCGTGTGCGATCGCCCTGCGGAAGCCGAACGGCCGCGCGGACAAATCCGCGAGGTGGATCGGGTTGTAGTCACCCGACACGCTCGCGTAACGGCGCCCGAGCCCGGCCGGCGCCGCAAAACCCGTCGACCGGACGGGACCGTCCGCCTCGCCAGTGCGCCGCGCCCGGTCGATGCCGGCCAGCCGCCCGGCCTTGCCGCGCCGGCGCGCCAGGAAGGTGCAGGTCTCCCGCCAGATGACCGTGCCATCGACGCTCCCTTCCGTCTCGAGATCGAACTCCTGTCCCCGCTCAGTGTCCTGATGCCCCTCGATCCAGCTGCGCAGCGTCATGGGTTCCGTCGCCTCGATGGCGCGCTCGCGCACGATCCGGTTCGCGACGTGGACGAGCCCGAATACACTCACCGGAAACCGGGGCGATGACAGCATCGCGAGATGCATGCCGCTCGCGAGCATGTGGGGATAGGCGATCGGAATCCGGTCGACGCGCGCCACCTCGCAAATCGCCGCATAGCGCGCGAGATGCCCGGCATCGGCGCGCGCCGCGGCGAGCGTTGCCTCGATGCGCGGCGTGGTTTCGCCTTCCCGCAGGTTCGAGGGCTTGCGCGACGCGACGATCCGCGAGTAGCTCCCCCATATTCCCGGCGGGGTCGCGAAGTCGAGTGTTACGGCTGCGCCCATGCTCCTATTCCGGCAGGCAGGGAGTCCGTCAGGGCGTCACGCGATCGATGACGATTTCCCGCGTGCCGTCCCGCCCCACATCATAGCTGACTTCGCCATAGGGATCGCCGCGCGCCGCTTCCGGGCGGCCCGAGCGCGATATGCGCGCCACCACGAGCACGCGCTTCCCGGCAGAGATCGCGCGGCTCGGCATCATCGCGTCGGCGGCCGTCAATTCGACGTCGAGCGGAAATTTCGCCGCCAGCCGCTTCACCGCGAGCGGCGGCCCCGGCGTGTCCGGATCGCGCACGAACACGAACAGCGGCGCATCCCCGGCAGCCAGCCGGACACTCGGCCCGAGCTTCACGGTGACGCGCACCGCTGCGTCCTTGCCTGCAATCGCCCGATCGAGCGCCGCGACCTGCTGTTCGATCAGCGGACGCACCTCGGCCGGCGGATCGAGTGTCAGCAGCGTCGCGAAGCGCTCCCGCGCGACCGGCAACTCGCCGCGACGCATCGCCGCGACCGCGCCGAAGAACAACGCCTTGCCTGCCTTCGGGTCGATGGCGAGCGCACGCTCGAACAACTCGCCTGCCCTGCCTTCGAGCACCCGCTCATCCTGCACGGTCAGGATCTCGGCCATGCCGACCAGCGCTTCGGCGCTGCGTCCCCCGGCGAGGCGATCCGCGCGGCCATACGCGCGCAACGCAAGCGACGGCTGGCCCATGGCGACATAGGAACGGCCCAGTCGCAGCCAGCCGTCGAGATCATCAGGCTTGCTCTCGAGTCGACGCGCAAGCCGCGCGACCATCCCGGCGGGAGTCCCCGCACTCACCTCTTCCGGCCAGGTCCAGTTGCTCCACGTGGCGTAGAGCGACACGCTGCCGAGCAGCAGCACGGCGACGCTCGCGAGCGCCGCCCAGGGCGCGGTGGTACTGCCGCGCAGCAGCGGCACGGCCACCAGAAGCATCGCGGCCAGCGTGAGGGTCGCGGCCAGCGTGACGAACAGCAGCATCAGGAGTCCTCGCCCAGGTCGTCAGTATCCGGCTGCGAGGCCGCGAGCGCCGAGCGCCTGCGCACGATGCGCCAAGC
This sequence comes from Steroidobacteraceae bacterium, assembly GCA_019187495.1. Lineage (GTDB taxonomy): Bacteria > Pseudomonadota > Gammaproteobacteria > Steroidobacterales > Steroidobacteraceae > CADEFQ01. The sequence continues at coordinate 138,338 of JABAQN010000003.1, read as the reverse complement.
GACGACCACGCCGCCCACGAGCAGCACTCCCGGCAGCGCCCATAGCCATGCCGTGCGCGCCGAGACGCGTGGTCGAAACAGGATGAAATCGCCATAGCGCGCCGCCATGTAGTCGCGCACCTCCTGGTCGGTCCGGCCTGCCGTCAGTTGTTCAGCGACTTCGCGTCGCAGGTCGGCCGCGAGCCCGACGGGCGAATCGGCGATCGACTGGTTCTGGCACTGCATGCACCGCAGTTCGTGTGTCAGCGCTTCGTAGCGCGCCTGCAGGCGTGGATCCGGGAGCTGCGTCGTGTCGATCCCGAACGCGGCCCCGGCAACGAGGCAGGCGAGCAGCCAGGCAAGTACCCGCGCGATCATCGGCCCGGCTCCGCCGTGCCGGTCGCGCGAAGCACGAATTCACGCTGCCAGATATCGGTCGTCAGCGGACCGATATGCTTGTGCACGATCACGCCGCGCGGGTCGACCAGGAAGGTCTCCGGCGCGCCATAGACCCCGTAGTCGATCGCGACACGGCCCTCGGCATCGACCGGGACGGCGACATACGGGTTGCCGAGTTGCGCGAGCCAGGCGCGGGCATCTTCGTCGCTGTCCTTCCAGTTGAGCCCGACGAGCGGCAATGGCCCGGCCTCACGCGCCGCCACCAGCACGCTGTGCTCGGCGCGGCACTCGACGCACCAGGTGCCCCAGACATTGAGCGCGTACCAGCGACCCTTCATCGAACCCGAAGCGAATTTCACCGCCGGATCGAGCAGGTCCGGCAACACGAAATCGGGCGCGGCACGACCGACCAGCGGCGAGGCGATGATGCCCTTGGTCTTCGAGTGCCTAACGCCGATGCCGAGTACGATCGCGAGCAGCAGGAAGGCCGCCAGCGGCAGCAGGAAACGGTTCACGCTGTGCTGCCCTGCCCCGCATTCGCCGGCACCGCGGCCGCAGCGCGCGCATGGCGATAGCGCCGGTCGGAAGCAGCGATCGCGCCACCGAGCGCCATCAGTGCCGCCGCGAGCCAAACGTAATTGATCAGCGGCCGGATCTGGATCCGCAGACTCCAGCGCCCCGCGCCGAGATCCTCGCCGAGCGCCACGAACAGGTCGCGCCCCGCCTGCGAGGCGATCGCCGCCTCGGTCATCACCGATTGCTGCACGAGATAGCGCCGCTTCTCGGGGTGCATCGTCACCACCGGAGTGCCATCGCGCGTGACCTGCACGACGCCGTGCACGCCGTCGTAGTTCGGCCCGTCGATCGCATCGACACCGTCGAACCGGAAATCGAACCCGCCGACGTGGGCGGTTTCACCGCGCGCCATCGCGATGTCCTGCTCCACGGTGTAGGTCTCGACCGCGGTCACGGCGATCACGAATACGCCGACCGCGACGTGCGCCAGCGTCATGCCGATGATTGCCCGCGGCATCGACAGCCCGCGCCGCAGCCGATCGAGCGGATCGAACAGCGAAGACAGCACGAGCCAGGCGCCGAGCGCGAAGCTCACGAGCGCGAGTCCGGGGCGCCCGGCGTAATAGCCGAACACCAGCGCGATCGCAATGGCGAGTGCCATCAGGCCGGCGACGATCACCGGCCGGCCCCGCTCGCCGAGGCGGCCTCGCTTCCAGTTGGCATGCATCCCGATCGCCACCAGCGCGATGAGCGGCAGCATCGGCAGCAGGAACGTCGGGTTGAAGTACTGCGGGCCCACCGACAACGTGCCGAGCCCGAGCGTGTCGGAAATGAGCGGCGCGAGCGTGCCGCCGAACACGGTCGCGGCCGCGATCACGAGCAGGATGTTGTTGAAGAGCAGGAACGATTCGCGCGAGGCGAACTCGAAACCCGCGTTCGACCTGAGCAGCGGCGCCCGCCACGCGTAGAGCGAGAGCGCGCCGCCGATCATGATCACGAGGAACGCCAGGATGAACACGCCACGAGCCGGATCGGCCGCGAACGAGTGCACCGAGACGAGCACACCGGAGCGCACGAGGAAAGTGCCGAGGAGACTCAGCGAAAACGCGATGATCGCGAGCAGCAGTGTCCAGCTCTTGAACAGGCCGCGCTTGTCGGTGACCGCGAGCGAGTGGATCAGGGCCGTACCGATGAGCCACGGCATGAACGAGGCATTCTCGACCGGATCCCAGAACCAGTAGCCGCCCCAGCCGAGTTCGTAATAGGCCCACCAGCTGCCGAGCGCGATGCCGCAGGTGAGAAAGGCCCACGCCGCGAGGGTCCACGGCCGGGTCCACTTCGCCCAGGTCTGGTCGAGGCGTCCCTCGAGCATTGCGGCGATCGCGAACGCGAACGCGACCGCAAAGCCGACGTAACCCGTGTAGAGGAGCGGTGGATGCAGCGCGAGCGCCGGATCCTGCAGCAACGGATTCAGGTCGCGGCCGTCGGGCACGGGCGGATCGAGGCGCAGGAACGGGTTCGACGTCGCGAGCGTGAACAGGATGAAGCCGAAGCTGACGAGGCCGAGCACCCCGAGCACGCGCGCGCCGAACCGCGCTGGCAACCTCGCGACGCCAAATGCGACCGCCACGGTCCACACGGCGAGCAGCGTGATCCAGAGGAGCAACGACCCTTCGTGCGCACCCCATACCGCGGCGACACGGTAGGCGAGCGGCAACGCCGAGTTGGAATTCTCCGCGACGTAGGCGACCGAGAAATCGAAGCGCACGAAACTCGCCACGAGGCACGCGAACGCCGTGCCGACCATGACCGCCTGTCCCGCAGTCGCCGGCATGACGGCCGCGAGCCAGCGGTCGCGACCGAGCGCCGGCGCGGCAAGGCCGAAAAACGCCTGCAGCGCGGCGAGCAGCAACGCGAGGATCAGCGCGAATTGACCGAGTTCGGGCAACATCGGCTCAACCTTCCGGCGCCGGTGTCGGTGCCGCGGCCGGTGTCTTCAGCGAGCGATGGACCTCCGGCGGCATGTAGTTCTCGTCGTGCTTCGCGAGCACCTCGTCGGCCGTGAACACGCCGTCCGGGCCGAGGCGGCCGTGTGCGACCACGCCCTGCCCCTCGCGAAACAGATCGGGCAACACGCCCCGATAGCGCACCGGGACCGTGCGCTGGAAATCGGTGACCACGAACTGCACGTCGAGGCTCCCGGGCTGGCGCACCACGCTGCCTTTCTCGACCATGCCGCCGAGGCGGAAGCGCTCACCCGAGGGTGCTTCGCCGTTCGCGATCTGCGTGGGATCGAAGAAGAACATCACGTTCTCGCGAAAGGCCTGCAGTGCAAGGGCGCCCGCGATGGCGACACCCGCGACGATGCCGAGCACGAGGACGAGACGACGGCGGCGCGGCGTCATGGCGAGCCCTCCACGGCAAGGCGGCGCCGCGCTTCGGCGCGCGCCGCGGCGAACGAGCGGCGCGCCGCCACGATGTTCCAGGCAATGATGCCGAACGTCAGCGCGACCGATGGCCACACCGACGAGGCATATCCGCCCATCGACAGAAAATCGCTCATCCTGCAACTACCTCCGCCACCCAGCGTGCATGGCGCTCGCGGCGCAAAATCTCGCCGCGCAGGCGCACCAGCAGCAGCGCGACGAACAACAGTGTAAACCCGACGAACATGATCAGCAGCGGCGTCAGCATCGGCCAGCTGATCGAGGGCTTGCCGAACTTCATGACGGACGGCGCCTGGTGGATCGAGTTCCACCATTCGACCGAGTAGCGGACGATCGGCACATTGATGACACCGACGATAGCGAGCACGGCGCTCGCCCGATCCGCGCGCTGCGGGTCCTCGATGGCCGAGCGCAGGCCCATGTAGCCGAGATAGAGGAACAGCAGCACGAGTTCGGAGGTGAGCCGCGGGTCCCACACCCAGTAAGTACCCCACATCGGCTTGCCCCACAGCATGCCGGTGCACAGCGCCGCAACCGTGAACCAGGCGCCGAGCGGCGCGCAACTGGCGGCGGCCGCGTGCGCCGCTTTCATGCGCCAGACGAGGCCGATCGCCGCTGCCACCGCCATCCATGTATACGCCATCAGCGACAACCACGCGCTCGGAGCATGTACGTAGATGACGCGAAAACCGTCGCCCTGCTGGTAATCGGCCGGCGCGAGCACGAGTCCGCCGTAGAGGCCCGCCGCGATCAGGAAGGCCGACGGCCACGCGAACCACGGCGTGAGCCGGCCCGCGAGCCCGTACAGGTGCGGCGGCGAGCCGAAGCGGTGAAACCAGGTCCAGTCCATCATCTACTCCAGGCTGATGCGCACGGCCGCCGCCGCCGCGAGCGGTGCCAGCGTGAGGCCGAGCACTGCGCACGCCGCAAGGAAATACATCGGTGCCACGAGGCTTGCACCCTCGATCGCTCGCGCCGTCGCCTGCGCGCCGAAGATCAGGAGCGGCACGGCGAGCGGCAGTGTCAGCAGCGACAGCAGCGCCCCGCCCCGCCTGATGCCGAGCGTCAGGGCCGCCGAAATCGCGCCCAGCAGACTGAGCGCGATCGTACCCAGCGCGACCGACGCGGCGATGCCGGGCATCGCTGCCGGCGAAACCGCAAGTCCGTAGGCCACGATCGGGCTCATCAGCGCGAGCGGCAGGCCCGACAGCAGCCAGTGCGACACGGTCTTCGCAAACAGCAGCCAGGTGAGCGAGCGGCCCGACAATGCGTACTGCTCGAGCGTGCCGTCCTGCGCGTCTTCGCGGAACAGGAATTCTATCGCGAGGAGCGATGCGAGCAGCGCTCCGACCCACAGGACAGCGGGCGCGACGTCGCGCAATTGCGACGGTTCGGGCGTGAGCGCGAGCGGGAAAAGGGTCGTCACGATGGCAAAGAACAGCAACGGGTGGAGAAGTTGCGTGCGATTCCTGAAAGCGAGACGCAGGTCTCGCCCGATCACGAGCCGGGCGCACGACACGGCGCTGCTCACTTCGATCGCCTCATTGCAGCGTCAGCCCGATGCGCCGCGTACCCGCGCCGGCCACCGGCAACGGCGCATGGACCGCGGCGATCACGATGCCGCCTTCCGCACGCTGGCGATCCACCAGCCGTCCGACCAGGGCATGGCCCTCCGCATCGAGGTGCGTCGCGGGCTCGTCGAGCACCCAGAGCGGCACCGCCGCCAGCACCACGCCGGCGAGCGCGACGCGGCGGCGCTGCCCCGCCGACAGTGTGCGTACCGGGCGATCAGCGAAGCCATTCGCACCAGTTTCGGCGAGCGCCCGCGCGATCTCGTCCCCACCCACCCGCCGCCGGATACCGATCGCGAAGTGCAGGTTTTCCCTCGGCGTGAGATCGGCCTTGAGCGGTGATTCGTGGCCGAGATAGGCAAGCTGGGCATGAAATGCGCCCGCGTCCGCATGGATGTCGAGGCCGTTCCAGCGCACGCGGCCCGACTCGGCGTGCACGAGACCGACGATCGTGCGCAGCAGGCTCGTCTTGCCGGCGCCGTTGCTGCCCGTGACCTCGAGATAATCGCCGCCTTCGGCAACGAACGACACGCCCCGCAGCACGTGGCGCTCGCCGCGAAAGACGTGCAGGGAATCGCCGCTCAGCCGATGCGCAGACATTCGCCCAGTTTACCATTCACCGGGCGCCCCTCCCGGCGTGCGGCCGCGCACTCAGGATTCGCGCAATGCGGCCGTCACCGGCAGGCGCGCCGCGCGCGCAGCGGGCAGGAGCCCGCCCACGAGCCCGATCGCGAGCGCCCAGCGAAGGCCGGTACCGACCAACGACGGCGACACATCGAAACGAAACACCACCTGGCTGAAGTTTGAGCCCAGGGTCGACACCGCATAGTCGTGGAAAATGAACCAGGTGACGGCCGCACCGAGCGCGCCGCCGAGCAGCGCGAGCAGCATCGCCTCGAGGATCACCGACACGAGCACCGGAGTTGCGCCGAAACCGATCGCGCGCAGCGTCGCCACTTCGCGCGCGCGCGACGTGACGGCCGCATACATCGTGTTGAGCGCGCCAAACACTGCGCCGATCGCCATGATGGTCGCGATCACGATGCCGACGATGCGGATCACCCTGCTCAACTGCTCCGACTGCGCCGTGTAGTAATCACGCGTGGTATGCACGTCGACCTTGAGCCGCGGGTCGCTCTTCAACGCCGCCTTGAAGGTGTCGAACGACTGGCGGGACGCGAGCCGCACCGTCACCGACTGGAAGCCGTTGCGACGATAGGTCGTCGCGACGGTTTCGGCGTCGCCAACGATCTCCGATTCGTGCGCATCGCCCGATTCGAACACGCCGACCACCCGCCAGGGCTGGGCATTGAGATTGATCGTCGTGCCGGGTTCGAGGCCGGCGAACTGCGCGCGCGCACCCCGGCCGACGATCACTTCCCGCAGACCGGGCTTGAAGGCCCGGCCCTCGACGATGTGCACGTTCGGCCGCACCTGCCACATCTGCGGCCCGACGCCGCGGATTTCCACGTTCGCTTCGACGCCGTTCGACTTCTTCGGGATGTTCGTCACGACGACGATTTCCGCCGAGCCGATCGCGCGGCCCTCGGCATCGCGGGCGACCCCCGGCGCCTGCAGGATCAGCGTCGCATCCTCCCGCGACAGGCCCGAGGCGAGCTCGGCGGTCGCACCTCCGCGCAGCACGATCGCGGTGTCGAGATTACCCGTGCCGCGCAGGGTTTCCTGCAGGCCGCCGGCGAGCGCGAGCAGCGCCACGAGCACGCCGACCACGCCCGCGATTCCGACGACGATCACCGAGGAGGCGCCGATGCGCTGCGGCAGTGTCAGTATGCCGACCCAGGTGACGGCCGCCGCCTGGTGGCCAGTCCGCGTGACCGCCAGCCACGCGACCAGCGCGACCGCGCAGCCGAGCAGCACGGGCACCGGCAGGACGATCCAGCCGGTGATCGACACCGCGATGGCGAGGAACAGCGACACACGTTCGAGCGAGCGCCGGAGCTTCAGCATGCTGCGACTTTCAGCGCCCCGCGAGCGCGTCGACGATCCTGAGGCGCATCGCGCGCAGCGCCGGAAGCACACCGACGATCGCGCCGACCGCCAGCATCAACGCGAAGCCGATGAGCCACGTCCGTACGCCGATCGGCGGCAGTTCCAGCATGCCGCCGCTCGCGGCGCTCACGGCCGGGATCAAGGTCGAGGAAAGCGCCAGCCCGAGCACGCCGCCGATCACGACCAGCAGCACCGATTCGAAAAACACGAGCCCGAGCACACTGCGATCCGTGAAACCGAGGGTCTTGAGCGTCGCGAGTTCGGGGATGCGTTCGCGCACCGCCTGCGCCATGGTATTGCCGGTGAGCAGCAACAGCGTGAAGAACACCGCACCGATGATCGCACCGACGATGAGCCCGATATCGCCGATCTGCTTTGCGAAGGAGAGGTTGAACGCCTTCTCGGTCTGCGTCTTCGTTTCGTGGTCGGAGTTTTTCGTCAGATCGTCGATGCGCTGCGCGACCACCGCGGACTGCGCGGGATCCGCCACCTGCACGATCAGCCAGCCGACCGTGCCGCTCCCGTAGGCGCTCGCCTCGTCGAGATACTTCCAGTGCATCAGGATTTCCTGCTCGTGCGCCCGCATCTTCGATGATGGCGTCTCGAATATGCCCGCGACGTCGAACTGCCAGCTCGCCTCGCCGGTCGCCTTGTCCGGGTAGATCGCACCCATCACCGGGAACTTGTCGCCGACTTTCAGGCCGAAGCGCCTCGCGATCGTCGCGCCCACGAGCACGCCCGTGCGCGAGCGGTCGAACGCCGCGCGCATCGACGCGGTGACACCATAGTCGTCGTAGATGTCGAAGTAGTTGGCTGCCACCGCGAACATGATCAGCTGGTTCTTCGGCTCCTGGTAATAGCCGCCGAACCAGTTTCCCCACGTCACCCGGCGCACGCCGGGCACGGACTGCACCTGCGCGATCAGGCTCTCCGGCAGCGGCTGGATGATCGAGAAGCGGGATGCCACCACCAGGCGATCGACACCGGCGATCGTGCCGCCCGCGTTGAACGCCGCGCGCACCCCGTCGAGCAGTCCGAACAGCAGGAACGCCGCGAGCACCGACAGGATCGTGAGCACGGTGCGGGTCTTGCGCCGCATCAGTGCCGCCCAGACGAGGTGCAGATACTTCACGCGGCGCTCTCGACCAGCGTGCCCTTCTCGAGGTGCAGCGTGTGTGTCGCGTGCTGCGCGGCTTTCGGGTCGTGGGTGACCATGATGATGGTCTTGCCGTGCTCGCGGTTCAGCACCTCGAGCAGGTTGAGCACCTCCTCGGCGGACTGGCGGTCGAGATCGCCGGTGGGTTCGTCGCAGACGAGCAGCGTCGGATCGGAAATGATCGCGCGCGCGATGGCGACGCGTTGTTGCTGCCCGCCGGAAAGTTCCGCGGGCTTGTGCTGCGCGCGATCCGATAGGCTGACGAGTTGCAGCGCGATCGCCGCATGGCGTTTGCGCTCCGCCGCCGGGAGTTTCGTCAGCAGCAGCGGCACCTCGACGTTTTTCTGCGCCGTGAGCATGGGCAGCAGGTTGTAGAACTGGAAGATGAAGCCGACGTGCACCGCGCGCCATCTCGCGAGCGCGGCTCCACGCAGCGTATCGATGCGCTGCCCGGCCACGCTGATCCCGCCGCTCGTGGGCGAATCGAGGCCGCCGATCAGATTCAGCAGCGTCGTCTTGCCGGACCCCGATGGGCCCATCAGCGCGAGGAAGTCGCCCTGCTGGATGTCGAGGCTCACGCCGTGCAGCACCTCGACGGACTGCCGGCCGCGCGTGTAGACCTTGCTCACGTCCCGGATCTCGACCAGCGCACTCATTCCTTTGCCTCCTCGATCCGTGCTCCATCAACCAGCCCGGGGCCCGGTTCGCGCACCACGCGCGCGCCGGCGGCGAGACCTTCGACCAGGGTGAGATCACCGAACGGCTGGCCCGGTGTCACCGCGCGCGCGCGCGCGCGATCGCCTTCGGCAACGAACACGACATTCGAACCGTTGCGCGACACGATGGCGGTCGAGGGCACGAGCACGCCCGCAGCCACCGCCGGCGCACCCGCCGTGCCGTCCCTGGCGAGGAAGGATACGCGCACGCCCATGTCGGGCAGGATGCGCGGATCCTTCCGGTCGAGTCCGATGCGCACCTTTACCGTGGCCTTGCCGCGGTCCGCCGTCGGGATGATCGCGATCACATGCGCCGGGATCGTCCAGTCCGGGTACGCATCGAGCACCGCCTCGGCACGTCCGCCCTGAACGACGCGATTGATATAGGCCTCGTTCACGTCCACTTCGACTTCGAGCGAATCCATGTCGACGATCGTCCCGATGCCGGTACGCGTGAATCCGCCGCCCGCCGACAACGGCGAGACGATCTCGCCGACCTGCGCAGCCTTTGCGATCACGACCCCGGCGAACGGTGCGCGCACGGTCGTGTAATCGAGCTGCACCTGGGCACTCGCGCGCTGTGCCTCGGCGAATTGCACCACCTCGCGCTGGGCTGCGAGCTGCGCCGCGAGCGACTCCACCTGCGTGCGCGCCGCCTCCACCGCCTGCGGCGAGACGAGCTTGCGTGCCACGAGATCCTGCTGGCGCGCGTAGTCGCGCCGCGCCTGCTCGAGCTCGCTCGCGATTTGCCCGATCCGCGCACGTGCCTCACCGAGCTGGGCGCTCGCCTGCGCAAGCTGCGCCCGCTGCGAGGAGTTCTCGAGGCGGGCGAGCACCTGCCCTTTTTCGACATGCTCGCCCTCTTCGATCAGCACTTCCGTCAGCTTGCCGGTGATCTGCGCCGACACCGTCGCCTCGCGCCGCGCCGTCACATAGCCGGTCGCCTGCAGCACGGTCGCCGCGCCCGGGTTCCCCAAGGCCGGCGCCGCCGCAGTCGCGAGGCTCACGTCGACCGGCGCTTGGCCTCGCTGCCAGAGCCACACGGCGCCCGCGATGAGCAACACGACCAGAACGCCGCCGCCGATCAGCCACGGGCGGCGCGACGTGTCTTCCCCGGCGCTGCGATCGATGCGCAGCTGCCCCAGCAGCTGTCCTTTGTCGCTGGTTTCAGCCATAGCTATAAATACATTTAAATCAGTACGTTACGAATTATTCTTCATGAACTGCTTGTGCCCCAGGCCGGACTCGAACCGGCACGACCTTGCGGTCAGCGGATTTTAAGTCCGCAGCGTCTACCGATTTCGCCACCGGGGCGTGCGCGGTGCATTATGCCGACAGGCGTGGAGGCTAGGGTCGGAATCGAACCGGCGTACACGGCTTTGCAGGCCGCTGCATGACCACTCTGCCACCTAGCCGGCGGACCTGGAGAAATCTGGAGCGGGAAACGAGGCTCGAACTCGCGACCTCAACCTTGGCAAGGTTGCGCTCTACCAACTGAGCTATTCCCGCTGCGTGGTGAGGGGCGGAATTGTAGAGATGCCACCTCCCAAGTCAAGGACTTAGCGCCCCTGCGGCCTCACTGCCGGGCGCGCAATTCCGGCCACGCCGCCCGCAGGTAGCTCACCATCGACCAGAGCGTCAGCACGGCCGCGACCACCGTGAGCGCAAGCCCGATCCGGTAGATCGGCAGCCCGAGGAGATCCCAGCGAAACAGCAGCATCGAGAGCCCCACGATCTGCAGGATCGTCTTGTGCTTGCCGATGCGCGAGACCGCGACCTTGCGTCGCTGGCCGAGTTCCGCCATCCATTCGCGCAGCGCGGAGATCGCGATCTCGCGGCCGATGATCACGATCGCGGTGAGCACGATCACGAGGCGCGGGTCCTTGCTGACGATCAGCACGAGCGCGACGGCGACGATCAGCTTGTCCGCGACCGGATCGAGGAAGGCGCCGAGCTTCGAGGTTTGGCCGTACTTGCGCGCGAAATAGCCGTCGAGCGAATCGGTGATCCCCGCCGCCGCGAACAGCAGGCCCGCGGCCGGATCAGACCAGTGAAAGGGCAGCGTATACAGCACGACCACGAGCGGGATCGCGAATATCCTGAGCCACGTCAGTGTGTTCGGTAGATTCCAGATCATCGGGCACCCGGGTGCAGGTGATCATATAGAGTTTGGGCGAGCACGGGGCCAATCCCGGCCACGCGCCCGAGATCCTCGACTCCCGCTTTCAGCACGCCCTGCAGTCCGCCGAAATGCCGGATCAGGGCCCGCCGTTTCGCCGGTCCCATCCCGGGCACCGTCTCGAGCACCGATTCGTTGAATCGCCGCGCGCGCCGGCGTCGATGCCCGGTGATCGCAAACCGATGCGCCTCGTCGCGGATGCGCTGGACCAGCCGCAGGGCGGGCGATGCCGCATCGAGGACGCGCGGCGCGAGCTCGCCGAACACATGCAGCCGCTCCTGTCCGGCACGCCGGTCTGCGCCCTTGGCAACCCCGACCAGCTTGAGGTTCCCGAACCCGAGCGCGGCGAGCGCGGCGTGCACTTCATTCACCTGACCCGGGCCGCCATCGATGAAGAGCACGTCGGGGCAGGTGATCTCCCCGTCCCGAACGCGCGTGTAGCGACGCTCGAGCGCCTGGTGCAGCGCCGCGTAGTCATCGCCCGGTGTCACGCCCGAAATATTGAAGCGCCGGTACTCCTTCTTCAGCGGACCCTCGGGGCCGAACACCACGCAGGAGGCCACCGTGCCCTCGCCCGCCGTATGGCTGATGTCGAAGCACTCCATGCGCTCCGGGGGCGCATCGAGCGCGAGTGCGACCGCGAGCGCCGCGCGCATGTCCGCGACGCCGTCGCGCTGCGCGCGCCGCAGTTGCAGCGCCTGCGTCGCATTCTCGGCGGTCAGCGCGACCCAGCGCGCGGCGAGGCCGCGAACAGGCCTTCGGACGTCGACCCGGCGGCCCGTGCGTTGTGCAAGTACTTCACCGAGCGCGTCCGCATCGGGGAGCTCCCGGTTCACGTAGACTTCGCGCGCCGGCTCGTTCGCCGCATAGAACTGCATCAGGTACGACGACAGCGCCTCTTCGGGTTCGGCGAGACCCGCCGACGGAAATGACGTCGAGGTGCCGAGATTCCGCCCGCCCCGAATGAGCATCGTGCTGATCGCGAACTCGGTCGGTTCGCCGGTGATCGCGAACACGTCGACGTCGCGATCGGTGCCCGAAGTGACGACCTGCTGCGCCTGCACGTCGCGCAGCGCCGCGAGCTGGTCGCGGATCTGCGCGGCCTTCTCGAATTCGAGTGCCGCCGCCGCCGCCTCCATCCGCGCGAGCAGCGCGCGCTCGACATCCGGCGCGCGCCCCTCGAGCAGGTCGACCGCGGCCGCGACATCGCGCGCGTAGTCCTCGCGCGAGATGAGGCCCACGCAAGGCGCCGTGCAGCGCCCGATCTGGTACTGCAGGCAGGGTCGCGTGCGGTTCGCGAAGAAGCTGTCGGTGCAGTTGCGGATCCGGAAGAGCTTCTGGATCTGCACCAGCGTCTCATTGACCGATCCGACGCTCGGGTATGGGCCGAAGTAGCGTCCGTCGCGATGCCGGGGGCCTCGATAGGACAGCAGACGCGGAAAGTCGTGGTTCGTCCGCAGCAGGATGTACGGGAAGCTCTTGTCGTCCCGCATCAGGATGTTGTAGCGCGGCCGGTGTTCCTTGATCAGGTTGTACTCGAGCAGCAGCGCCTCGGTTTCCGAGCGCGTGACGGTCACCTCGATGCGCGCGATGTGCACGACGAGCGCCGCGACCTTGGGGGCGAGATTCCGGGGACTGAAGTAGCTCGCGACACGGTCCCGCAGCCGCTGCGCCTTGCCGACGTACAGGAGCTCTCCGTCACCGGCGTACATGCGGTAGACGCCCGGGCGACGCGGCAGGTGCGCTGCGAACGCGCGGCCATCGAACGGCTCGCTCATGGCTTTCGCGGCGCAAGCCCCGCGCGGGACGCCGCCTCGCCGAGCGCCACGCGAAACATCGCAGGCGTCAGGCGCCGTGTCTGCGTGTTGTAGCGGCTGCAATGATAGGAATCGACGAGCCAGCGATTTTCGGGCAGCGCATGCACGGCGCCGTGCGCGAACGTGCAGCTCGAGCGCGGAACATCGAAGGCGCCCAGCACGGCATCGTGGGCAATGCGGCCGAGTGCGAGCAGCGCGCGCACGTGGCCGAGCGCCGCCAGTTCATTGCGCATGAAGAACCGGCACTCGCGCACCTCGGCGGGAAGCGGCTTGTTCTGCGGCGGCACGCACTTCGCGGCATTCGTGATCCGCACGCCGCGCAGCTCGAGCGCGTCGTCCGCGGCGACAGATGTTGCCCGCGAGGACAACCCGAGCGCGTGCAGGCTTTCGTAGAGGAGGATGCCGGCGTAGTCGCCCGTGAACGCCCGGCCCGTCCGGTTGGCGCCATGCATCCCCGGCGCGAGACCGACGATCAGGAGTCGCGGGGCCGGGTCACCGAACGCGGGCACCGGCGAGTTGAAGTAGCCCGGGTACCGGACGACCAGTTCGCGGCGAAACGCGACGAGGCGCGGGCAGCGGACGCACTCGGGGTCGTGGCGGGCGGAGGTGGCAGCAGGAGCGGACGGCGCCGGACGAACCATCGCCGGCGTCAGGTGTCCATCGACACCGCGGCGCAAACGGTGGTGGAGACGTGAATCATCGGCGCATTCTAGCAGGCGGTGGAAAGGAGACGGCGAACAGCGGGCGGGCGCGTAGCAGACAGCCGCCCGCCGCCCGCAGCGCGCCGTCAGGCGCGCTTGAACTGCTGCTCTTCGGTCGAGCCCGTCATCGCAGTCACGGATGACCGGCCGCCCGTGACGGTCTGCGTCACGTCATCGAAGTAGCCCGCGCCCACTTCGCGCTGGTGCTTCGTCGCGGTGTAGCCGCTCGCCTCGGCGGCGAACTCCGCCTGTTGCAGCGTCACATAGGCCGTCATCTGGCTTTCCCGGTAGCCCTTCGCGAGCTCGAACATCGAGAAGTTGAGCGCATGGAAGCCCGCGAGCGTGATGAACTGGAATTTGTAGCCCATCGCGCCGAGCTCGCGCTGGAACTTCGCGATCGTCGCGTCGTCGAGTTTCTTCCTCCAGTTGAACGATGGCGAGCAGTTGTAGGCAAGGAGCTTGCCCGGGAATTCGCGATGGATGCCTTCAGCGAACTGCCTCGCTTCGCCGAGGTCCGGGTGCCCGGTCTCGCACCAGAGCATGTCGGCATACGGCGCATAGGCGAGGCCGCGCGCGATCGCCTGTGCGAGACCTGCCTTGACGCGGAAGAACCCTTCGCTCGTGCGCTCGCGCGATTCGATGAACGGGCGGTCGCGCTCGTCGATGTCGGATGTCAGGAGATTGGCGGACTCGGCATCGGTGCGCGCGACCAGTACGGTGGGCACGTCGCAGACGTCGGCCGCGAGTCGCGCGGCGGCGAGCTTGTTGATCGCCTCCTGGGTCGGCACGAGTACCTTGCCGCCCATGTGGCCACACTTCTTCGCGGACGACAACTGGTCCTCGAAATGCACGCCGGCGGCGCCCGCCTCGATCATCGCCTTCATCAGTTCGAAGGCGTTCAGCACGCCGCCGAAGCCCGCCTCGGCATCGGCGATGATCGGCTTGAACCAGTCGATCGAATCGTTGCCCTCGGCGTGATGCAGCTCATCCGCGCGCTTCAGCGTGCCGTTGATCCGCTTGACCACCGCGGGCACCGAATCGGCCGGATACAGTGACTGATCCGGGTACATCTCGCCCGCGAGATTCGCGTCGCCCGCCACCTGCCAGCCCGAGAGATAGATGGCGTCGAGTCCGGCCTTCACCTGTTGCATCGCCTGGTTGCCGGTCAGCGCGCCGAGCGCATTCACGAACGGCTTGGTGTTCACGTACTGCCAGAGCTTCTCGCTCGTGAGGCGCGCGAGCGAATGCTCGATGTGCACGGTGCCGCGCAGGCGCACGACATCGGCGGCCGTGTAGGCGCGCTCGACGCCCTTCCAGCGGGGGTTGTCCTGCCAGTCGCGGGTGAGATCTGCGGCGCTTCGGCTCATCGAAGTTCTCCGTGGGGTCAGTCGATCCGCTGGTAGGCGGCAAGGGTGAGAAAGGTCCGGAACTCGTCGGCGGCGGTGATCTCGTCGAGCAGCTGCGCCGCGACGTCGAACCCGGGTCCGGTGTGGCGGGCCTTTTCGGCCGCGAGAAGTTCACGAAAGAGTTCGAGCGTCACGCGCCGGCCGTCCGTCAGCACGCCGCGGGGATGGCGGATCCACTGCCAGATCTGCGCACGGGCGATTTCCGCGGTGGCCGCATCTTCCATCAGGTTGTTGATGGGCACGCAGCCATTGCCCGCGATCCAGGCCGCCATGTACTGCAGCGCGACGCTGACGTTGTTGCGCAGCCCCTCGGGCGTGATCGTGCCCTCGGGGATCGCCAGCAGGTCCTCAGCGCCCACCCGCACGTCCTCGCGCAAGCGATGCAGCTGGTTCGGCGTCGGCATCAGGCGGTCGAAGACTTCCATCGCGACCGGCACCAGCGCCGGGTGCGCGACCCAGGTGCCGTCGTGGCCGTCGCCGGCCTCGCGCTCCTTGTCCGCGCGCACTTTCGCGAGCGCCTGCTCGTTCGCCGCCGGATCGCCCTTGATCGGGATCTGCGCCGCCATGCCGCCCATCGCGAAGGCACCGCGCCGATGACAGGTGCGGATGCACAGCAGCGAGTAGGAGCGCAGGAAGTGCGTCGTCATCGTCACCTGCTGGCGGTCCGGCAGCACGAAATCCGGCCGGCGCGCGAACTTCTTGATGAAGCTGAAGATGTAATCCCAGCGGCCGCAGTTGAGCGCGACGATGTAGTCGCGCAGCTCGTGGAGGATCTCGTCCATCTCGAACGCGGCCAGGATGGTTTCGATCAGCACCGTGCAGCGTATCGTGCCGTGGGAGAGCCCGAGTTCACGCTCGGCGAAATCGAAAACCTCGGCCCAGAGGCGCGCCTCCTGGTGGCTCTCGAGCTTCGGCAGGTAGAAGTACGGGCCGGTGCCGCGCGCCAGCAGCTCGCGGGCGTTGTGGAAGAGATAGAGACCGAAATCGACGAGCGCCCCGGGTACTGCCGCGCCGCCCTGCCGGATGTGCTTCTCCACGAGATGCCAGCCGCGTGGCCGGACGATCAGGACCGCCGTCACCGGGTTCAGGCGGTACTGCTTCCCTTCCGGACTCGTGAAGTCGATCGTGCGTCGCACGGCATCGCGCAGGTTCACCTGCCCGCCGATGACGTTGTCCCAGCCCGGCGACAGCGAATCCTCGCAGTCCGCCATGAACACTTTCGCGCCCGAATTGAGCGCATTGATGATCATCTTGCGCTCGGTGGGGCCGGTGATTTCGACGCGCCGGTCCTGGAGATCGGCGGGAATCGGCGCCACGCGCCAGTCAGAATCGCGGACCGCGCGCGTCCCCGGGAGGAAATCGGGCAATTCGCCGCGGTCGATGCGCGCCTGCCGGGCTTCCCGCGCCGCGAGGATGTCCGTCACGCGCGGCGCGAAGCGCGCGGCGAGCGCGGCGATGAAGGCCTGCGCATCCGGGGTCAGGATCGCCGCCTGTGCGGCCGTCAATGTCTTCCCGATCTCGAGCGTCGCGCGGTCTGTCGCCATGCCGGACTCCGGTCCCGTCGCGCCGTTGCGCGACTTGCGCGGCCAGTCTATGCTCGGTTAGGCTGTGATTTACACAATAGAAATTTGACAATGTCAATTTGACTCCATGCCTTCATCCTCCCTGCGCCATGGCGCCCTCCTCGGCTCGAAGCTGCGCACGCTGCGGCGGCGCAACGGCCTGACCCTCGAGGAACTCTCGGCCCGGTGCGTGCAGCAGGACCCCGCGGCCGCGCCTTCCGTCTCCTACCTCAGCATGCTCGAAACGGGCAAGCGGACCCCGTCGCGCACGGTGCTCTCGATGATCGCGGGTGTCTTCGGCAAGCCGGTCGACTGGTTCCTCGATGGCAACGTCGAGACTGCACCGGCCGGCACGCTTCCGGGCGCCATACCCGGCCTCGATGCCACCACGTTCGAACCGTCGTTCCTGTTCTCGCCGGCCATGCTGCGCCATGCGCTGCCCGAACTGCTGCTGCAGACCGGCACCTCGGGACAGAACTTCGCGCAGCTGCTGATCCGCGTCTGGCAGGAAACGCAGCAGAACGATTTTCCCGAGATCGAGCGCGCCGCCGAGGCGGCCGGCGGGCGCGCCATGCCGCTCTCGCTCGCCGCGCTCGTCACGCTCTGCGAGCGCCACGGCCTCGAAATCCGCTGGGTCGACGACGACCGCCGGCGCCTGAATCGCGGCCTCGCGCGCGCACGCTTCGAAGCGCCCGGCACGATCCTCGCGAGCCGCCGCCTGCAAACCCGCGAGGCGCGCCTCAAGTACGAGCTGGCGTTTTTCCTCGGCCACAGGATCCTGCACAACGGCGACGGAGCGATTTCCGCGGCGCGCGTCGATCGCGCGGATACGGAGGCGGCCGGCGGCGCTCCCGGCCTCGGTGCCCGCGATGCGCTCCATGCCTGGCGCGAGTTCGAATGCTCGTTCTTCGCCGGGGCGCTGCTATGCCCGCGCGCGCCGTTCCGCCAGCTTCTCGTGCGCGAAGCACACCGCATCTCGGTGCACCGCAAGCTCGGCGTCGGTCCGGCCGTGGTCATGCGGCGCATGACCGCCGTGTCCCCGTATCGTCACTGGCACTTCTTCGACGGCTATCCACCGGGTTACCTGCGGACGGTCTATCGCGGCAACGGCATCCCGCTGCCCTGGGGCAATCTCGCGGTCGTGCCGGACCCCTGCCCGCACTGGGCGGTGTTTCGCCTGTTGCGGGGCAACGGTGCGGCACGTGCGAGCGCCGGGGCGAAGCCGACATCGCAGATCTCCGCGATGCTCGCGGATGGCGCCGTGCGGCTCTACTGCTGTCATTCGCTGCTGACGCGCGATGCGGCCGACGCCACGCGCGTGTTGTCGGTCGGCGTCGATCTCGCGCCGGCGCTCGCGGCGCAGGGGATCGATGCCACGTCCATCGCGCAGGAAGTGTGGGGTGCATGCCAGCGCGCCGACGGCGCGGCGGCCGTACCCGCGCCAGCCGCCGATGCCATCCGCACGGTCGCCCACGTGCAGAAGATCGCGTGGATCGCGGAAGCACTCGATGTGCCCGCGCAGATCATCTGCCCGCGCAGTGCCGCCTGTCCGCGCGAATGCCGCTGTCGCGACGAGTCCTGAGTCTCGCGCCGGTGGGGCGCGACTGATTCACGGCGCAGCGGTCGAGGGTGTGAACGAGTCGGAGAAACACGCTCCCTCGCTGAGCCCGTGCGCGAGGAAAGCCGGCACGGCGTTCGATACGAGCTGCACCGAACCGCAGATGTAGACCTCGTAGCCGCGCAGGTCGGGGAAGTCCTCGAGGATCGCCGTGTCGACGTGTCCCGTGCGACCGCTCCAGTCCGTGCCCGCCGCACGCGACAGCACCGGAATGAACGTGAAGTTGTCGTGTTCGCGCTGCCAGCGCTCGAGCGCTTCGCGGTGGTAGAGGTCGTCCAGCTCGCGCGCACCCCAGTACAGGCGCATCGGCCGGCGGATGCCGCGGTGGAAGGCATCCTCGAGGATGCTCTTGATCGGCGCGAACCCGACCGAGGTCGCAACGAGCACGATCGGCCGGTTGCCGGGGCGCAGCGTGAAGCGGCCGAACGGACCCTCGAATCGCAGCTTGTCGCCGACCTTCAGCGACTCGAACACGCGGGTCGAGAATACGCCGCCCGGCATGCGCTTCACGTGCAACTCGATCAGGGCGTTGTCGTGCGGGGGATTCGCGAACGAGTACGCCCGCTGCTGGCCGTCGTCCAGCAGGATGTTGATGTACTGGCCGGCGCCGAACTCGATGCGCTCCCCGCCCGGCAGCGACAGCATGATCTGCATGACGTCCGCGCCGAGCAACCGCATGCTCTCGACGCGTCCTTCGCGGCGCAGCACCGGCGCCACGCCGCCCGGATCGATGGATTCGACATCCACTTCAATTGCGACTTCGCCGAGCGCCGTCGCGCAGCACATCAGCGCCTTGCCATTGGCGCGCATCGCATCCGTCAGCGCCGCCGGCTGGTACGCCCCGTGGTCGACCTCACCCTGCACGACGGTGCAGACGCAGACCTGGCAACCACCGTTGCGACACTCGAACGGCAGCGCGAGGCCGGCACGCAACCCGGCATCGAGCAGGGTTTCACCCGGCTGCGCGACGACGCGGCGTGGCCCGGGATGGAACTCGATGCGCCGCTCGACCTGCTCGCCCTTGCGACGCAGCGGCAGCCAGGGCAGGACGATCAGCAGCAGCGTGAGCGAGAGCACCAGCGCCCAGACCCGGCTGAGCGGCAACGTGTGGATCAGCGGATAAATCGCGAGATAGAACCAGTCGAGCGCGACCTGCGGGACGGCGTTTGCGAGATCAGCCGCCCCGCCCTGGCTCGACACCGGCTGCCAAAGTGCGAGCAGCACGAGCGTCGCCAGCATACCGAGCGCGATCGGTCGCGGCGGATTCGTGCCCACCTTCGGGACGCGCTGCACGTGCACCCACATCAGCAGCAGCGTGAGCAGCGGCGCGCCGATGTGCATGAAGGCGAGCAACGAGAAGAACCGGTCGCTGATGCTCTCCGGGTAAATGACGTTGCGGATCAGCGCGCCCCCGAAGCCGGGCAGCCAGTCGAGCCATTCGAAGGTCGAGACGGTCACGAACTGCGCGAGCCGGTCCCACGGCAGCATGTAACCGCCGACGCCGCTGACATACACGAACCAGATCAGGATCACGCCGGTGATCCACGAGAAGCGGCGATAGCCGCGCAAGCGATCGAAGGCGAAATGCCTCAGCAGGTGCACGGTCATGGTCAGCACCATGCCGTCCGAGGCATAGCGATGGACACTGCGCGCGATGCCGCCGATGTAGCGCTGCCCGTGGGTCAGCGACTCGACCGAGGCATAGGCGCCCGATACCGCGGTATCGAAGAAGATGTAGAGGTAAAGGCCCGTTCCCGCCACGACCCAGAAAAGGAAGAACGCGGTCGCGCCGAGGTAGTAGAGCGGATTGATGCGATCGCCGAAGGCCCTGTTGAACACGGCCTCGAGATGCATGAAAACCCACCGCAGCAGACGCTGCAGTGCGCCGATCATGAGGTCGCCCCCGTCGCCGCCGGCCGCGGCCGCATCGCCTTCACGACGACCACGACGAACAGCAGGCCGCCGATGATCGCGATCAGCCCGCCGAGCCCCATCAGGCCCATGCCGGCGACTTCGGACGCACTGCGCAGCACCTGTTCCGTGCCGGCCACCTTGCGCTGCACGCCGTAACCACCGGACCACACGAGCCCGATGATGTGCAGCAGCTGGCCGGCACCGTACAGCGCCGGTTGCCAGCACGCGAGGCGGCCCGCGGGCGCGCGGTACCCGAACCTCGGCAGGAGCACGTAGACGAGGCCCATCAGCGCGAGTGTCACCGCGACGATGCAGCCGTGATAGTGCGCCGGGATACGCACGTTGTTGCCGTCGATCAGCGTACCGATCATGCCGCCGGCGCCGAACAGCACGATCGAAGCGATCAGCGCCGCGCGCAGCGGACGCTCACTCGCGGCGCGCACCCTGCCCGCCTGGGCCAGGGCCAACATCACCGCAAGGCCGATCGGGACGATCGAGACGCCGCCGCCGAGGCGCATCGCCCAGGTGTTGATCGAGCGGAACTCGACGGAAGTGACATCGGCGGCCAGATAGGCGAACGGCGTGGCGAACACGCTGACGAGCGCCAGCAACAGGAGCAGCACGATGACGCGCGGACTGAGCGACACACGGGCGCCCGTCGCACCCGCGAGCCACAGCCAGCCCACGAGCATCAGGATCGTCCACACGAACTGCAGCGCGTGGCCACCGCCCCAGAACAGGATTTCATAGTAGGTCTGCGCATCGAGCATCCTCGGCACGAGCAGGAGCGACGCGCCGAAGGCGAGCACCGCGACCGCCGCCGCGACCGCGCTGGCATTGAAGCCGAAGCGCAGCGCGGCATCGCCGGTCAATGCCGGATCGATCTCGCGGCTCGTGAGGAGTGCGCGCAGCACCAGCGCCGCGCCGCCCGCGCCGAAAATGGCGAGGCCGGCCCGGAATACCTCGCCGTCGACCACCGGGATGTAATTCGCCATGATCGGCGCACCGCGATCGATGAACGGCGCCACCACCATCAGCGCAGTGCCAAGCACGGCGAGGCCGAGTGCCACCCACGCGAGACCGCGCGCGCGGTTCGATCCGGCCATCGACCAGAGCGAACCGGCCATCGCGACGAACCACACCAGTACCGAGAGGTTCACGTGCACGATCAGCGCGACACGGAAGAAATCGGTCACCGGCAGCCATTGGTTGACCTGTGGCGTACGCGCGAGCACCAGCAGGACGGCGAACACGCCCGAGCCGGCGAGCGCGGACAGCCCGAGCCACAACCAGCCGCGCCCGAGCGAGTCCATGCCGGCCTTTGGTGTCGCCAGCGCCGGAACGAATTCCCGGCGCGCGGCAGGCGCGAGCGTCATGTCGGAAGCTTCGATCATCGGAACGTAATCTCCTTGCGCGCCGGGTCGAAGTCGATCACCAGCACCTGCGCCGGGCGCAAATGGACCGTTTCTTCGAGCTGGTAGTCGAACCCTTCCTCACCCGCCCGATCGCGCATCCTCGCGACGACCCGATGCGTGCCGGCCGTGGTCACGAGCCGCTGGTAGATGGCTGCCCGCCCGTCGCGCGCCAGGCCGGATGCGGGCCGGCTTCGCCGCACGGCCGGCTCGCCGTCGAGATCCACTTCCACGACGATCGGCGCGCGCTCCCGCGGACAGGCCGACTGCGCACGCATGTTGGGCGGCAGCTTCGCGAGCTCTGCGGGGGTGCGCAGCACGCAGGGCTTCAGCCGCTTCCCTTCATGGACGATGCTCAGCTTGATCAGCGCCTCATCGGCGCCGAGCTGGTGGTAGACCGGCCAGCGCGAGAAGACGGCAATGGCTCCCGCGAACGCGGCGTACAGCAGGAACTGGCCCGCCATGTCGAGATATCGAGTCATCCTGCCGGGCTCGCCGTTCACAGCCGGATCAATTCGGCAGCTGGCGCCGTGCGGCACGCGAGATGCGCCACTCGTTCAGTGCGAACCAGAGCATGCCGGCGACGAACGTGATGCCACCGGCGATCTCGAAGTAACGCGCGTAGCTCACGCGGTACTCGCCGGTGGCCGGATCGTATACCGAGCAGAGGATGCGCACCCGTTCGATCAGGTCCGTCAGTCGCACCGAGTCGCCGACCAAGCGGCCGGCAATCAGCTGCCTGAGCGGCTCGCCCAGCAAATCGGCGGAAAAGGCGTCGCCGACCACCTGGCGCCGCAGCCGCCCTTGCGCATCGAGAATGCTGACCTGCAACGTGTGGTCGAAGCCCGTCGGCGTTGCCAGATACTGGAAGCCGAAGTCCCGCGCGAGCGCCGGCACGTCTTCGCCCCGGGGGCTCAGGAACTCCCAGTTCGTGTCGCTGATGCGCCGCTGGGCGGCGAAGCTGCGCAGCGCCGCGGGCGTATCGGTCGGCTGGTCGAACCCGATGCTGACGACCCTGAACTGGTTGCTGCCGAAGCGGCGGCGCATCGCATCCACCGACTTGCGCAATGCCGCCGTGCTGTTCGGACAGACTTCGAAGCACGCGGTGAAAATGAAATTCACGAGCAGCGGCTGCCCGCGAAAGTCCGACAGGCGCACTTCACGCCCCTGCCGGTCACGCATCGGATAATCGCCCGGGACGTTGCCGACGGCCGCGCTGCTGGCCGCGAGCACCGCCTCCCGGTCGAGGCTTGCGCGTTCGATGTCACCCGCGGCGAGTGCTGGCGGCGCACAGGCTGTCAGCGGCAGCAGGGCTGCCGCGAAGCGCCGCCATCCCCGCATCAGCTGAGGCCCCACAAGGTCGAGAGGTACTTCCAGTTGATGAAGTAGTACAGCACGAAAGCCACGAGGAACACCATCGCCAGCACGAACGTGCCGGGCGCCGCGAAGCCGAGCGAACCGTAGCTCTGGGCGGCCAGCGTCGGCGCCGCGCGCGGTACCGGCGTGAAACTCGCACTCGGTTCACCACCCGGGAGCTTCTTGCCCCAGAGCAGCGAGCCCACCGTCACGTAAATGTAGATTCCGCCGCCGACGATCGCCGCGACCGCGGAGATGCCGACCAGTCCCATCATCAGGTAGGCGGCGCCCGGCCACTCGTAGGCCCCCGGCATGCCCATGAAGGCCATGTCCCAGTGGCGCCGCGATACGCCGAGTGTGCCCGCGCCCATCATCACGAGGCAGAAGAAATACATCGACAGGCCGAACAGGTACGGCTGCAGTTTCGCGAGGCCCGGATTGATGACCTCGCGCTTGAACAACACGGGAATCAGGTAGTAGGTCAGTGCCATGAACGTGAGCGTCGTACCGATGACGACCGTCGCATGGAAGTGCCCCGGCACATAGATCGTGTTGTGGATGAGCATGTTGAGCTGCTCGGTACCCATCATCACGCCGGAAATGCCGCCGAGGAAGCCGAAGCCGATGATCGAGATGAACACGCCGGAAAACACCGGGTTGCCCCACGGTGCGCGGCGCAACCACTCGAACAGGCCGCGCACATAGCCCTTCTGGCGCTGGGCGACTTCCATCGCACCGGGCACGGTGAGTCCGTGGATCATCGACGCGAGCACCGCGAAGTACATGAAGTAGCTCGTGTTGACGATCTTCCAGCTGGTCGAGAGGCCCGGATCGGCGAGCAGGTGGTGCGCGCTCGCGAGCTGCAGGAAGAGGATGTAGAGCAGGAAAGACATGCGGCTGACGCGCTCCGACATCGGCTTGGCGCCGAATACCACCGCTGCGACCAGGTACCACACCGAAATGTGCGCGGCGACATTGATCTGCTGCGACGAATGGCCGAGCGCCCACCAGATGGTGCGGTAGACCAGCGGGTCCACGTGGTCGACGACGCCGATCGAGAGCAACCAGGTCGGGACCAGGATGATCGCGCCCGACACGAGCGTGAAGACCGCGATGATCGCCGCCGTGATGGCGCCGAAGGTCACGAGCGGCACCGAACCTTCATAGGTCTTGTCGCGCTTGGCGACCACCAGCGTGCCGAAGAACACGAAGCAGCCGATCAGCGCCCCCACCGCGAACAGGATCAGGCCGAGGTAGAACGAGGGCTCCGCCATCATCGGCACGTAGGAGGTCATCATGACGCTCGAGCCGCCGCGATACACGGCGTAGTTGTTCATGATGGCGCCGACCAGCATCAGCGCATAGGCGAGCCACGCGAGCTTCGGCGTCGCGATGCGACAGCGCAGCAGCGTCGAGGCGCAGAAGTAGAGCACCGCGATCTCGAAGAAGATCATCCAGAAGATCAGCATGTCGAGGCCGTGCGCCGTCAGGACCTGGTAGAAGGTGTCCGCCGGCAGCCAGTGCACCGCGGGCCAGCGCGTGAGCGCGACGCCGAGCGCCAGGATGCCGCCGATCATCAGGAAGACGACTGCCGTCACCGCATTGGCGCGGATCAGCCCCTCGGCCTGGACTTCGAACTGCAGGCCGGAGACCGGGCAGGTGCGGTAGCTGGTTGCTTTTGCCATCGTCACGATCCCCGTTATTTCACGTAGAGGCGCCCGACCATCGTGTGATGGCCGATGCCGCAGAATTCGTTGCAGACGATCGAGAAGGTGCCGCTCTGGTTCGGCGTGATCGTCACCACGTGCTCGTAGCCGGGCACGAGCTGGATATTGAGGTTGGTCGGCTGCAGCGAGAAGCCGTGGTTGTAGTCCATCGACGTGAGATGCAGGCGGTAGGTCTTGTCCTTCTCGAACTCGAAGACCGGCCAGAAGCTCCACAGCCGGGAGACCAGGTACACATCGGCACCCTCGGGTGGCGCCACGACCGGATTGCCGGTCACCTCATCAGTCCGCACCGTGTACTTGTCGACCGCGGCCTGGGCCTTCTCCAGGAACTGCTCGGGCGTCGTCTTGTAGGTGACGGTCGAGAGATTCTGGCGCCCGACCGCGTGCCAGTAGATCATCATGAAGAACATGATGAGGCACCACACGAAGGCGATCGCGATCCATGTGCCTTCGACGCGGTCAAGCGGGTGTTTCCACCACAGTTGTTCAGTGGGCGGCAGTATTGCGCTCATGGCTTGTCCCCGGATTTGGGCGAAACGATGGCGACCGCGATCATTTCGCGGCGGGAATGGTCAGGATTTCGATGACGCCCCACAGTACATAGACGACCATCGGGATCAACACGCCGAGGAAGAGCAGCAGGAACGGGTTGTCCAGCAGTCGCTGCATCAACGGAGTCTTGTCGTTGTCGTTCTGCGGATCGCTCATGGGTCCCCCTTGAAAGCCGCTGCATAGCTTGACCGCCCCATCGGGCATCTGTCACGGGGGTACCCGGGGTTTGCTTGATATAGATCAATGATTGAAGCAAATATTTTTCGTGCCGGCGGGTGCCGTGCCTAAGATGCGGCGCGAAGACGATGAGCCTCGCCACCTTCCTTCCCCACGTGAACGCGGCGCTGAACGCGACGACCGCCGCGCTGCTGCTCGTCGGGCGGGTGCAGATTGCACGGCGGCGCGTCGCCGCGCATCGCGCCTTCATGCTCGCGGCGTTCGCCGTCTCGGTGCTGTTCCTCGTCGGCTACATCACCTATCACGTTTCGGCGCCCATCTTCGAATTTCGCGGCCGGGGAGCGATCCGGCCCGTGTACTACGCGCTGCTCGTCAGCCATGTGCTGCTGGCTGCGCTCGCGATCCCGGTGATCCTGCTGACCGTGTGGCGCGGCTTGCATCGCGATGACCTGCGCCACCGTCGCGTGGCGCGCTGGACCTGGCCGCTGTGGATCTATGTGTCCGCTTCGGGCGTCCTGGTCTACCTGATGCTCTACCACCTCTACCGATAGGCGGGCGGCGGGGTCAGTTGCGTCTGCGCTCCGCGATCAGCAGCGCGAGTTCGAGCGCCTGCTCGTAATTCAGCCGCGGATCGACCGTCGAGAGGTAGGCGCGCTGCAGGTCGGCGTCGGAGAGGCCGCGCGCGCCGCCGGTGCACTCCGTGACATCCTCGCCCGTCAACTCGATGTGCACGCCGCCGAGCACCGAGCCCATGTCGTGGTGGATCCGGAATGCGAGCTCGATCTCGCGCAGGATGTTCTCGAAGCGCCGCGTCTTCAGGCCCCCGGTGCTGGTCTCGGTGTTGCCGTGCATCGGATCGCAGACCCACAGCACGCTGTGGCCCGTCTCGCGCACCGCATTGATCATCCGCGGCAGCGCCGACTCGATCTCCCGCACGCCGAGGCGATGGATCAACGTGAGCCGGCCCGGCACGTTCTGCGGATTCAGGGTCGCGACGAGCCCCTGCAGCCATTCGTTGTCCATCGCGGCGCCCACCTTGACGCCGACCGGATTGGCGATGCCGCGGAAATACTCGACATGCGCGCCGTCCAGTTGCGCGGTACGCATCCCGATCCAGGGCATGTGGGTCGACAGGTCGTACCAGCGGCTCTGGCGCGGAATGAAGCGTGTCTGGGCCTGCTCGTAGTGCAGCAGCAGGCCCTCGTGGCTCGCGAAGAAAGTCGCGCGAATCGCCTCGTGCACGCGTCGCCCGCTGATGCCCTCGAGGAAGTCGAGCGAATCGGCGATCGAGTTCGCGATCCGCTGGTAGGCCTCCTTCTGCGGCGAGTGGTGCACGAAGCCGAGATCCCAGTACTCGGGGTGGTGCAGGTCGGCGAAGCCACCCGCCACCAGCGCCCGCACGAAATTGAGCGTCAGTGCCGCGCGCTCATAGCCGCGCAGCAACAGCTCCGGATCGGGCGTACGCGCCTCGGCGGTGAACTCCGGCAGGTTGACCAGGTCACCGCGGTAGCTCGGCAGCGTTGCGCCGTTTCGCGTCTCGGTATCGGCCGAGCGCGGCTTCGCGTACTGGCCCGCCATGCGCCCGACCCGGATCACCGGCTTCTTGAGCCCGTGCAACAGGACGAGGCTCATCTGCAGCAGGATCTTCAGCTGCTTGGCGATCTTGTCGGACTCGCAGCCGGCGAACGTCTCGGCGCAGTCGCCGCCCTGCAACAGGAACGCCTCACCGCGCTGCGCGGCCGCGAGTTGCTCGCGCAGCGCCTCGACCTCCCAGGAAACGACCACCGGAGGCAGGCGCGACAACTCGGCGACCACGCGTTCGAGTGCGGCGGAGTCGGGGTAGCGCGGTTGCTGCTGTGCGGGACGGGACTGCCAGCTCGCGGGGTGCCAGGAAGTGAGGTCAGTAGTGCGCATCCTCTTAATTCTACACTGAATTCTCCGGGGGTGGCGGTCCGGCAGTCGGACGGGCAGAATGCGCGGCTTCCAACGGAAGGTGCGTCATGCATCGAGTCCTCGTCCTGGGAGCCGGCAAGATCGGTTCGCTCATTTCGGGGCTGCTCGCGGAGTCGGGCAGCTATCGTGTCCACCTCGCCGACGTCGACGGAGAACACGCGGCATCGGTGGCGCGCGCGCACGGTGTCGCGAACCTCGAGGCACACGCGGTCGATGCGCGCAATGCGAAGGCGCTCGAGCGCCACCTCGCCTCCCACCCGGTCGACGCCGTGATCTCGAGCCTGCCTTACTACTGCAACGCCGGCGTCGCGGAAGCGGCGCGCCAGGCGGGCACCCATTATTTCGACCTCACGGAAGATGTCGAGGTGACCCGCGCGGTGCGGCGCATTGCGGCGGGTGCACAACAGGCGTTCGTGCCCCAGTGCGGACTCGCGCCCGGCTTCATCAGCATCGCGGCGAATGAGCTGATCACCCATTTCGATTCGCTGCGCGCGGTGAAGCTGCGCGTCGGCGCGCTGCCGCAGCACCCGAACAACGTGCTCAAGTATTCGCTCACCTGGTCCACCGAAGGGTTGATCAACGAATACGGCAATCCCTGCGAGGCGATCGTCGAGGGCCGGCGAATCGAAGTCGCGCCGCTCGAGGGCCTCGAGGAAATCGAAATCGACGGCACGGCTTACGAGGCGTTCAATACTTCCGGTGGCCTCGGTTCGCTCGCTGAGACTTCGGGCAAGTCGTGCGAGCACATGACCTACAAGACGATCCGCTATCCGGGGCATTGCCAGCAGATGCGCCTGCTGATGAACGACCTGAAGCTGAACCAGGACCGGCCGACGCTGAAGCGCATCCTCGAGAATGCGGTGCCGCAGACGCTGCAGGATGTGGTGATCGTCTACGCCGCCGTGACCGGATTGCAGGATGGCGAGCTGCGCGAGGAGAACTACGTCAACAAGGTGTACCCGCAGGTGATCGCGGGGCGCCTGTGGTCGGCGATCCAGGTCACGACCGCGGCCGGCATCACCTCGGTCGTCGATCTCGTGCTCGACGGCGAGGCGCGCTACCAGGGTTTCGTCGCGCAGGAGCAGTTCCGCCTGCCGGAGATCCTCGCGAACCGTTTCGGTCGCTATTACGCGCCGGGTGGCACGAAAGACCTGTCGTCGCAGATCGTCGTCGCCGGCCGGACCGGGCTGCAGCGCAAGGCGGGGAGCGCCGGTCGATGAACGCCTCGACTCCGATGGCGGGTTCCGACACCGGCGCGCTGCTCGCCGCGCTCGGGCTCGACCCCGCGGCGCTCGCGCGGGGCGGCGGCGAGTGGATCGACGTGACGAATCCCGCGACGGGCGGCAGGCTCGCGCGCGTGCGCGGCGCATCCGAAGCCGATTACGAGCAGGTGCTTGCGCGCGCGGCCCTGGCCGCCGCCGCGTGGCGCCAGGTGCCGGCGCCGAAGCGCGGCGAGGCCGTGCGGCGGCTCGGCGAGGCATTGCGGCAGCACAAGCAGGACCTCGGTGCGCTCGTCACGCTCGAGAACGGCAAGATCCTCGCCGAAGGTCTCGGCGAAGTGCAGGAAATGATCGACATCGCGGACTTCGCGGTCGGCCAGTCGCGCATGTTGTACGGCAAGACGATGCACTCCGAGCGCCCGCAGCACCGCATGTACGAGCAATGGCACCCGCTCGGCGTCGTGGGCGTGATCTCCGCGTTCAATTTCCCGGTCGCGGTGTGGGCCTGGAATGCACTGCTCGCCGCCATCTGCGGCAACGCCACCGTCTGGAAGCCGTCGCCGAAGACGCCGCTCACGGCGCTTGCCGTGCAGAAGATCTGCGACGCCGTGATCGCGGCCGAGGGGCTGCCGCCGATCTTCCAGTTGTTCATCGACCCGGGCACCACGCTCGCGACGCGCTTCGTCGACGACCGGCGGGTCGCCCTCGTTTCCTTCACGGGTTCGACGGCCGTCGGCCGCAAGGTCGGCGAACAGGTCGCCGCGCGGCTCGGCAAGTCGCTGCTCGAACTCGGCGGCAACAACGCGATCATCGTCGACGAGTCCGCGGACCTCGCGCTCGCCGTGCCTTCGATCGTGTTCGGCGCGGTCGGAACCGCCGGCCAGCGCTGCACGAGCACGCGCCGCGTGATCGTGCACCGCTCGCGCGCCGCGGAACTCGAACGCCGCCTCGTCGCGGCCTATCGGCAGGTGCGCATCGGCGACCCGATGGATCCGGCAACGCTGATGGGGCCGCTGATCGATGCGCATGCCGTCGAGCAGTTCCGCAAGGGGATCGCGGCGGCGCGCGCGGCGGGCGGCGAGGTGCTGTGCGGCGGCGAAGTACTCGACCGGCCCGGCCATTTCGTGACCCCAGCGATCGTGCGCGCCCGCAACGAGTGGCCGATCGTGCAGCACGAGACCTTCGCGCCGATCCTTTACCTGATCGCCTGCGATTCGCTCGAGGAAGCGATCGCGCTGCAGAATGCGTCGGCGCACGGCCTGTCGTCGTCGATCTTCACCGACAGCCTGCAGGGCGCCGAGCGTTTCCTGTCGGCGCTCGGCAGCGATTGCGGCATTGCGAACGTCAACATCGGCACGTCGGGCGCCGAGATCGGCGGCGCGTTCGGCGGCGAGAAGGACACGGGCGGCGGCCGCGAGTCGGGTTCCGATGCCTGGAAGGCCTACATGCACCGGCAGACCAACACGATCAACGCCTCGCGCGCGCTCCCGCTCGCGCAAGGCATCCGCTTCGACGTGTAGGCGGGCCGCCCTCTCCTTCAAACAAGCGTATGATAGACACGCTGCACATCGTCATCCTGCTCGAGGCTGTCGATCAGCGCGAGCGCTTCGGTCGCCTGCGCTTCAGGCAGTTCGGTCGGCACCGTGCACACATATTCCTGCTCGGCCGATTGCGGCACGAGTCCGCGCGCCTCGAGCGCTTCCTGCACGCGGCCGAAATCGGCGAACGCGCAGCGGATGACGATCTGCGGTTCGCCCGACTCGCCGCTGCCCTCGCCCATTTCGTCGAGGCCGTGGTCGATCAGGTAGAGCTCGAGGTCGTCCTGGTCGATGCCGTCGGGCTTCAGGCGAAAGACGCCCATGCGGCGGAACTGGAACGCGACGCTGCCGCTGGTCGCGAGATTGCCGCCTCCCTTCGCGAAGATGCTGCGCACGTGCGCGACCGTACGCGTGGGGTTGTCGGTCGCGGTGTCGACCAGGATGGCGACCCCGTGCGGCGCGTACCCCTCGTAGAGCACCTGCTCGTAGTTCGCCGCGTCCTTGCCCGCCGCGCGCCTGATCGCCGCCTCGATCTTGTCCTTCGGCATGTTCACGGCGCGCGCGTTCTGGATCACGCGGCGCAGCGCGGGGTTGGATCCGGGGTCGCTGCCACCCGCCTTGACGGCCATGGTGATGTCCTTGGCGATGCGCGCGAACTGCTTCGCCATGCGATTCCAGCGCGCGAACATCGTGTGCTTGCGGACTTCGAAGATCCTGCCCATCCGCACATGATGCCACGGGAGCGGGGCCCCGCGCGCCGTCAGCGGCCGGGCAGTCCGAGCTCGATGCGGGCGCCACCGAGCGCCGCGGAACGATCGATCCCGAGCGCCCCGCCATAGATCGCGACGGCGTCGCGCACCATCGCGAGGCCGAGGCCATGGCCGGGGGTCGCCTCGTCGATGCGCGTGCCGCGCTCGAGCACGCGCTCGCGATCCTCGTCCGCGATGCCCGGCCCGTCGTCTTCGACGACGATCCGTATCCGCCCGCGGGCCGCGCCGCCCGGGTCGACGTGCCCGCTGACGCGCACCCGCGCCGCACACCATTTGCAGGCGTTGTCCATCACATTGCCGAGCAGTTCCGCGAGATCGTCCCGATCGCCGATGAAGCAGAGGTCCGCCGGCAGCGCGTTCTCGATCGAGAAATCCTTGCTGCCGTGGGCGCGCAGCAATGCGGCGCGCAGCTCGGTGACGAGCGGACGCACGGCGATCGCGCCCTGCCCCACGGTCGCGCCGCCGCTCGTCGCGGCGCGGCGCAGCTGGTGCTCGACGATGCGACCCATGCGATCGATCTCGCGCTCGAACGGCGCGCGCAGCGCCTCGATGGACGAGGCGCCCGACAGGTTCGCGCGCATCACCGCGAGCGGTGTCTTCAGGCTGTGGGCGAGATTGCCGAGTGTCTTGCGATAGCGCGTGATCCGCTCGCGCTCGGCAGTCAGCAGCGCATTCAGGTTGGCGGCCACGCCGGCGAGCTCCCGGGGCCATTGCGTGGACAGTGCATCGCGCGCGCCCGACTCGATGCCGCGGATCTCGTTCTCGAGCTGCTGCACGGGGGCGAGCGTGCGCCGGAGCAGCACGGCGAGCGTTGCGAGCAGCAGCAGCGCGAGCGCGGCGAACCAGCCGAACATCTGCGTACGCACTCGCGTGAGCTGTTGCGTGTAGGGCCCGAGGTCGGTCGCGACGCTGAACGTGAGCGCCATCGAATGGCCGTCGTCGGTGCGCCAGGCGATACCTCGGCTGCGTACCACGACCTCGCCGAGGCCGGAAGCGGTGCTGCGTGCCGTGCGCCGCGCGCCAGGGGCGAGCGGCGAACCGAATGCAACCCTTGCACCGACACTCGACGGGGAACGCCAGTCTTCATCGCCGCCCTGGATCGCGGCATACAGCCCCGAGCCGGGAGTCGCGAGGCGCGCATCGGCGAGCCGGGTCACGGTGATCGCGTCCGGCGTGATTTCGGTCGAGGCGATCAGGGCGACCGTCTGCGCATCGAGCAGTTCATCGAGCGAGCGGGCGACGAGACCGCGGAACACGGCGTCGAGCGCGAAGATCGTCACGCCGAAGAACAGCACGAGCGAGACCGATACCGAGAGGATCAGCCGCCGTCGCAGCGAGCGCATCCAACGCCCTCAGTGCGGATCGCGCGGCAGCGAGAAACGATAGCCGCGGCCGCGGAGCGTTTCGATCGGTTGCAGGCGGTCGTCCGGATCGAGCTTGCGGCGCAGGCGGCCCATGAACACTTCGATGGTGTTGCTGTCGCGTTCGAAGTCCTGCTCGTAGAGCCGCTCGGTGAGCTCGGCCTTCGAAATCACGTCGCCGGCCCGCATCATCAGGTGCTCGAGCAGGCGATACTCGAATGTCGTGAGGTCGACCGCTTCTCCCTGCACCGCCACGGTCTGCGAGCGCAGGTCGAGCACGACGGGCCCGCAGGACAGCACCGGGCTCGCCCAGCCGCCCGCGCGCCGCAGCAGCGCCTGCACGCGCGCCAGGACCTCCTCGAACCGGAACGGCTTCGCGACGTAGTCGTCGGCGCCGGCGTCGAGTCCGGCCACCTTGTCCTGCCAGCGGTCCCGCGCGGTCAGCACCAGGATCGGAAACGTCTTGCGTTCGCTGCGCAACGTGCGAATGAGGTCGAGGCCGGGCACCTTCGGCAAGCCGAGATCGACGATCGCGAGATCGACCGGGAACTCGCGGCCGGCATAGAGGCCTTCCTCGCCGTCCGCCGCAAGATCAACGGTGAACCCCGCCCCGGCGAGGTCGCGCTTCAACGCCTCGCGCAGTGCAACCTCGTCTTCGACAACCAGGATGCGCATCGGCTCAGAGCTCCGCACCGGTCGCGGCGTCGATCCGCACTGTCCAGACGCGCCCGTCGTCCGACAGCAAGCGCAGCTGGTGGATGCGCCGTCCGTTCGACACGTGGGTTTCCGCACGGATGACGCGTGCTCCGTAGCGGCGCTGCGCGCGATTGACCGCTTCGTCGAGCGTGATGCCGGCCTCGGCACGCGGTTGCCGGTCGCGCTCCCGGTCCCGCTCCCGGTCACGTTCGCCCTCCTTCTTCTGTGCCCAGCGCGGCGGATCGGCGTGCGCCGGCGGCACGGCGAATCCGTGGCCGAGCAGCAGCAGCGCAACGATCAGGAGGGTCGGCTTCTTCAAGGTGGCGGGGAGCATAGACTCATGCAACTGAACCCGGCCTGAAGCGTATCAGGTCGACCGTCCGGCGGCTTTCGCGAGCACCCAGAGCCGGTCCCAGGCCTCCGCATCGAGATCGGCGAGTGGCGGGCCGGCGACGCCCGCCTGCGATTCCATGTGGCGGAAGCGGGCCTCGAACTTGCCGTTGGCGGCGCGCAGCGCCGTCTCCGGATCGAGGCCGAGATGGCGCGCCCACTGCGCGATCGCGAAAAGGAGGTCGCCGAGTTCTTCGGCCTCGCGTGCGGCGTCGCCGCCCTGCACGGCGGCATCGAGTTCCGCGAGTTCCTCGGTCACCTTGGCGCGCGTCGCCGGGACGTCCGGCCAGTCGAAGCCGACACGGGCGGCACGGCGACCGAGCTTCGCGGCCCGCGTGAGGGCCGGCAGCGCGACCGGCACGTCCGCCAGCGCGCCACGATGGCCGGCCGCCTCGCGTTCCCCGGCCTTCATCGCCTCCCACGCGGCCGTCTGGTCGGCCGCCGTCGCATAGCGCGCGTCGGCGAAGACGTGCGGGTGGCGCTGCGTCAGTTTGTCCGCGATCGCAGCCGCGATGTCATCGAAGGCGAACCAGCCGCGCTCTTCGGCGAGGCGGGCATGGAACACGACCTGGAACAGCAGGTCGCCGAGTTCGCCGCGCAATCGCTCCGGGCTGCCGCTCGCGATCGCGTCCGCGACCTCGTACGCCTCCTCGATCGTGTAGGGCGCAATGGTCTCGAAGCTCTGCTCGCGGTCCCAGGGACAGCCGCCCTCGGGCGCGCGCAGGCGCGCCATGATCGCAAGCAGCCGCCCGAGCGCGCCGTCCGCGCTCATCCCGCGGGTCCGGCCAGGAGATCGCGCAACGTGATCAACATGCCGGCCGTGGCACCCCAGATGTGATGCCCACCCCACGCGAGGTCATAGAGCCGCACGTCCCTGCCACCGACATGCCGCGTGCGGGGCACGTAGTTCTGCCGGTCGAGCACGTGTGCGAGCGGCACCTCGAATGCCTCGCGCACTTCGGCCGAATCGATCCGCAGCGAAAAGCCCGGGTCGACGAACGCCACGACAGGTGTCACGCGGTAGCCGCTGATGACCATATGGTCGGGGAGATAGCCGACGAGGTGCACCCGATCCGCATCGAGGCCGATTTCCTCCTGCGTCTCGCGCAGCGCCGCCGCCCACGGTCCCTGGTCCGCAGCTTCGATACGCCCTCCCGGAAAGCTGACCTGGCCTGCGTGGTTCTTGAGCCGGGCCGCGCGCTCGGTGAGCAGCACGGTGAGGCCCTGGGGATGATCGATCAGCGGCACCAGCACCGCGGCCGGAACCGGGCGCTCGGGAAAGCGGGCCGGCATCCGCGGCACCTCGGGTGATGCGACGGTCAGGGCGCGCCAGTCGGCGAGGCTCGCCGAGGGCACCGTGTCGCGCAGGCGTTCGGCGACGCGCGCGCGCAGCGATGGCGGATCGGGTGGCGCTGGATGCTCCGGTATCACGCGCGGCTCGCCCGTTCAGCCGCCGCCGCTCGTGCCACCCTTGATGCCACCCTGCGCGAGATCCGCCGGGTCGAGCAGCTTCACGAGTTCTTCGCGCGGCAGGTCGGTCATCTCGCCGGCCACGGCGAGGATCGGCTTGCCCTGCGCATACGCCTTCTTCGCGATCGCCGCCCCCTTCTCGTAACCGATCACGGGATTCAGCGCCGTCACGAGGATCGGATTGCGATGCAGCGCCTCCTCGAGGCGTGCCTTGTTGACGGTAAAGCCCGCGATCGCCGCATCGGCCAGCAGCCGCGACACGTTCGCGAGCAATCGCGCACTCTCGAGCAGGTTGTGCGCGATCACGGGGAGCATCACGTTCAGCTGGAAATTGCCCGACTGCCCCGCCACCGTGATCGTCGCGTCGTTGCCGATGACCTGTGCGGCCACCATCGCGGTCGCCTCCGGGATGACCGGGTTCACCTTCCCCGGCATGATGCTGCTGCCGGGTTGCAGGGCCGGCAGCGCGATCTCGCCGAGCCCCGCG
This sequence comes from Steroidobacteraceae bacterium, assembly GCA_019187495.1. Lineage (GTDB taxonomy): Bacteria > Pseudomonadota > Gammaproteobacteria > Steroidobacterales > Steroidobacteraceae > CADEFQ01. Next base: position 103,238 of record JABAQN010000003.1, on the reverse strand, counting down.
AGGGGCCCGCTGTTCATCCAGCGCAGGTCGTTCGCGATTTTCATCAGGCTGACCGCGATCACCTTCATCTGCCCAGAGAGTTCGACTGCCGCATCCTGCGACGACAGCGACTCGAAGTAGTTCGGACTCGGCACGAACGGCAATCGTGTCTGCCTGCCGAGCGCGGCGCAGAAGCGCGCGCCGAACTGCGGATGGGCGTTGATGCCGGTGCCGACCGCGGTGCCGCCCTGCGCGAGCGCCAGCAGGCGCGGCAGTGCCGCGGCGAGCCGCGCACGCCCGTTGACCACCTGCGCGCGCCAGCCGGAGAGCTCCTGCCCGAGTGTCACGGGCATCGCGTCCATCAGGTGCGTGCGGCCCGTCTTGACGATCGCGCCGACCGCCTTCTCCTTCGCCGCGATGGCCCTCGCGAGATGCTCGAGCGCCGGTGACAGCGTCTCCTCCACCGCGAGCGCCGCACTCACGTGGATCGCGGTCGGGATCACGTCGTTGCTGCTCTGGCTCATGTTGACGTGATCGTTGGGGTGCACCGCGAGCCCCGACGCGCGGCTCGCGAGGTGCGCGATCACCTCGTTGGCGTTCATGTTGGTGCTGGTGCCCGACCCGGTCTGGAACACGTCGATCGGGAAATGCGCGTCATGCATGCCCGCCGCCACTTCCGCGGCCGCGGCTTCGATCGCGCGCGCGATGTCGGCGGGCAGCAGGCCGAGCTCCGCATTCGCGGTTGCGGCCGCCGCCTTCACGAGGCCGACGGCGCGCAGGAATTCACGCGGCATCCGCAGGCCGCTCACCGGGAAGTTCTGCACGGCGCGCTGCGTCTGCGCGCCCCACAGTGCCTCGAGCGGCACCTGCAACTCACCCATGCTGTCATGCTCGGTACGGAAAGAAGATGTCATCAGTGGCTCCGGAATTGCGCCGATCGCCGGCGCGCAGCGGTCGGGACGACCGCATGCGTTATCATGCGGATCCTAACATTCCGGCCGACCCGCCCGCATGAGTACAGCTTCGCTCGACGCCCTGTCGCCCGTGGACGGCCGCTACCGGCGCGCCGCCGATCCGCTCCGACCGATCCTGAGCGAGCAGGGCCTCGTGCGCGAGCGCATCCGCATCGAGGCCGAGTGGTTCCGGTTCCTCGTCGCGGAAGTTCCCGCGTTCCGGGCGCTCGCATCGCCCGCCGTGCTGGCGCGCGCCGCGGCGCTCGCCGCCGATCCCGAGCCGGACGCCGCCGCCCGGGTCAAGGAGACCGAGGCACGCATCAACCACGACGTGAAAGCGGTCGAGTATTACGTCCGCGATGCGCTCGCGGCGGCGGGCGCGGCGCCCGCGGCACTCGAACTCGTGCATTTCGGATGCACTTCGGAGGACATCAACAACACCGCCTATGCGCGCCTGCTCGTCGCGGCCCGCGCGCTGCTGCTCGGCGCGATAGACGCGCGCATGGAGGCGCTGTGGGAGTTCGTGGACCGCTACGCCGCGCTCGCGATGATCGCCCGCACCCACGGGCAGACCGCGAGCCCGACCACGCTCGGCAAGGAGTTCGCGAACGTCGCGCAGCGCCTCGCGCGCGCACGCGCGCGCTTTGCGGCGGTCGCGGCGCTCGCCAAATGGAACGGCGCGGTCGGCAATTACAACGCGCACGTCGCCGCATTCCCGCAACTCGACTGGCCGGCGCTCGGCGAGCGCTTCATCGGCTCGCTCGGCCTCGCCTTCAATACGCACACGACCCAGATCGAGCCGCACGACTGGATCGCGGAATATTGCGACGCGCTCGCCGCGATCAACGTGATCCTGCTCGACTTCTGCCGCGATGCCTGGGGTTATGTTTCGCTCGGCTACCTGCGCCAGCGCGCCGTCGCGGGCGAAGTGGGTTCCTCGACGATGCCTCACAAGGTGAATCCGATCGATTTCGAGAATGCCGAAGGCAACCTCGGCATCGCGAATGCGTTGCTGCGCCATTTCGCCGAGAAGCTGCCGGTCTCGCGCTGGCAACGCGATCTCACGGACTCGACGGTGCTGCGCAACCTCGGCGTCGCCCTCGCACACACCCTGATCGCCTGGCAGTCGATCGGCCGCGGTCTCGGCAAGATCGAGGCGAACCCCGCGCGCATCGCCGCGGATCTCGACGGCGCGTGGGAAGTGCTCGCCGAAGCGGTCCAGACGGTCCTGCGCGCGCACGGCGTGCCGAACGGCTACGAGCGGCTGAAAGACTTCACCCGCGGGCGGCCGATCGATGCCGCGATGCTCGGCGAATTCATCGATGGCCTGCCGCTGCCTGATGGGCCCCGCGCGCGGCTGCGCGGCCTCGGCCCGGCCGGGTACACGGGCCTCGCGGCGCAACTCGCGCGGCAATCCCGGCCCCGGAACTGAGAACTGCGGCACGCTTTCGCGCTCCGGCCCGTGTCAGGCGCGGCCGAAACGTGACGGCATCGACACGCCTCCCGCGACGATCTAACCGAGAATCCGCGCCAAATGCCGAATGGCGCGGGATTTGCGGATCTGCTGTGACCACCACCGGGGAGTTCGAGTTGAGCCTGCTGTCGCAGACGCCTGCGCCGCGTCTCGACCTGCCGCCGCTCGAGGCACCGCCCCAGGTGAACGTGGTGACGACGATGGAAGAAACACTCGCCGCGACGATCCTCGTCGCCGGCAGCGCGCATCGCCTCATGTCGATCTACACGCCGGACCTCGAGCCCGATCTCTACGACCAGACCCCTTTTCTCGACATCCTGAAGCGCTTCGTGCTCGCGCGCACGTTCGCGAAGGTTCGCGTGCTGCTCGGCGACGGCACCCGCCTGATCCGCGACGTGCACCGCTTCGTCGCGATGAGCCGGCGGCTGACGAGCTACATCGACATCCGCGTGCTCGGCCGCGACGCGCCGAAGCCGCACCCGGGCTACATCATTGCCGACGACCGGGCGATTCTCTACCGGGCGAACGCCGCGCTGTGGGACGGAATCGCCGACCTCGACAATCCGGCCGTCGCACGCACGCATCTTGCCGACTTCGACGCGCAATGGGTCGCGCACGCGCCCGACTACGGCTATCGTGCGGCGCGCCGCTGACGCCGCCACGCGCTATCATTCGCCGATGCCCCCGCGCCCCGAAGTCACCGTCGCCGCTGTCGTCGAACGCGATGGCCGGTTCCTGGTCGTCGAGGAGCGCGTGCATGGCCGGCTGGTGCTGAACCAGCCCGCGGGACACGTCGAGGATCGCGAGACGTTGTTCGAAGCGGTGGTACGCGAGACGCGCGAGGAAACCGCCTGGCGCCTGACGCCGCGCCACCTGCTCGGGCTCTATCTCTGGCGCAATGCCCGCACCGGCCGCTCCACGCTGCGTGTCGCCTTCAGCGGCGAGGTGTCGGAGCACGACCCGGCGGCATCGCTCGATCGCGGCATCGTCGGCACGCACTGGCTCGGGCGCGGCGAACTCGATGCCGCGCACGCACGACTGCGCAGCCCGCTCGTGCTTCGCTGCGTCGACGACTATCTCGCCGGGCGGCGCCTGCCGCTCGAAACGGTCGCGGATCTCGACCTGCACCGCGTGGCGCACATGCAGGCCGTCAAGGTCGGCTGAACCCCCCGCGCCCCTTACAATGGGCGCGTGTCCGGTTCCCCCGCTCGCATCGTCGTCGGCCTTTCGGGCGGAGTCGACTCCGCCGTCGCGGCGCTGCGCCTGCTCGAGCGGGGCGACGATGTCCAGGGCCTTTTCATGGCGAACTGGGACGACGATGACGGCTACTGCACGGCCGCGCAGGACTTCCAGGATGCGCGCGCCGTGGCCGACCTGCTCGGTATTCCGTTGCATCGCGTCGATTTCTCGCAGCAGTACCGCGATCAGGTCTTCGCGCATTTCCTCGCGGAATACACCGCGGGCCGCACCCCGAATCCCGACGTCCTGTGCAATCGCGAAATCAAGTTCGGCGTGTGCCTCGAACACGCGCGACGCCTCGGCGCGGCGCGCTTCGCGACCGGGCACTACGCGCAGCTGCATCACGGCGCCGACGGCACCGAACTGCACAAGGGTGCCGATCCGGCACGCGACCAGTCGTATTTCCTGAATTCCGTCGAGCGGGCGGCGCTCGCTCGCATCGAGTTTCCGGTCGGCGGCCTGATGAAGGCGGAGGTGCGCGCCCGAGCGCGCAGCGCGGGGCTGCCGGTGTACGACAAGCCGGACAGCACCGGCATCTGCTTCATCGGCGAACGGCCATTTCGCGAATTCCTCGCGCGCCATGTCGGCACCGACCCGGGCCCGATCGAAACCCCGGAAGGCGAGCGACTCGGCACGCACCAGGGACTCGCCTTCCACACGCTCGGCCAGCGCGGCGGCCTCGAGATCGGCGGGCTCGCCGGCCATGCGGAAGGCGCGTGGTACGTCGCACGCAAGGACACGACGCGCAATGCGCTGATCGTCGTGCAGGGCCACGATCATCCGCTGCTGCTCGCGCGCAGCGTCACGACGGGACCGATGAACTGGCTCGTGGCCGAACCGCGGGCGCCGTTTGCGGCGAGCGCACGGCTCCGCTACCGCCAGCCGGACCAGGCGGTGCGCGTGACCCCGCTCGCCGATGGCGGCACGCGGCTGGATTTTGACGTGGATCAGCGCGCGGCCACTCCGGGCCAGTACGCTGTGCTCTACCAGGACACGCGCTGCCTCGGCGGCGGTGTCATCGAGGCCGTTACCCCATGATGTCCCCAACGAGAACACTTCCACCCCGCCTCGCGGCGCTCGAGGCGCTGACGGGCCGCACGCCGTTGATCGAAGTGGACTGCACGTTTCGCGGCCGGCGCCATCGCGTCTACGCCAAGCACGAGGCGCTCAATTTCACCGGCAGCATCAAGGACCGGATGGCGCTGCGCATCCTCGAGCGCGCCTATGCGGAAGGCGAGATCGAGCCGGGCGACGAGATCGCCGAGGCGACCAGCGGCAATACCGGGATCGCGTTCGCCGCGATGGGCCGCGCGCTCGGGCACGCCGTGCGCATCTACATGCCGGACTGGATGAGCCGCGAGCGCGTGCTCGTGATCCAGAGCCTCGGCGCCGCGGTCATCCCGGTGTCGCACGAACAGGGCGGCTTCCTCGGCAGCATCCGCATGTCCGACGAGTACGCCGCGGCGACACCGCGCGTCTTCCGGCCGCGCCAGTTCGACTGCGATGCGAACGTCGAGGCCCACTACTCGACGACCGCCCCGGAGCTCTTTGCGCAACTCGAACGACCGCCGACGGCATTTGTCGCCGGTGTCGGCACCGGCGGAACCGTGATGGGTGTCGGCCGGTGGCTGCGTGAGCGGGTCCCGGGTGTCGCGATCCATCCGCTCGAGCCCGCCAATTCACCGACGCTGCGCACCGGCACCAAGATCGGACGCCACCGCATCCAGGGCATCAGCGACGAGTTCGTGCCGTCGATCGTGCGGCTCGCGGAGCTCGACCGGATCGTCGATGTCTGGGACGGCGATGCGATCTGCATGGCGCAGCGGCTCGCGCGCGAACTCGGCATCGCGGTCGGCATCAGCTCGGGCGCCAATTTCCTCGGCGCCCTCGAGATCGCCCACGAACAGGGCGACGGCGCCGTGGTCACGACCGTCTTCTGCGACGACAACAAGAAGTACCTGTCGACCGACCTGTGCAGCGACGAGGAATGCAAGGACCACTACCTGTCGCGCGAAGTCAGGCTGCACGGCTTTCGCGTGATTCCGGCGCCCGCTCGCCGGCTCGACTGAGCGCGCTGTCCGCCGTGGCGCCGATTCGCGCCGATCGCCCGCGACCGCTATAATTACGGGCTCTTTTCAAGCCTCAACGCCCCGTCGCGGAGAACATGATGACCGACAGCTTCAAGGCGCGCACACAGCTCGCCGTGGGATCGCGCAGTTACGACATCCTCGCCTTCGCGGCACTGCCGCAGGCCAAGGTCGCGCGACTGCCCTACTCGCTCAAGATCCTGCTCGAGAACCTGCTGCGCTTCGAGGACGGCGTCAACGTCACGCGCAAGGACATCGAGGCGGTGCTCGACTGGGACCCGAAGGCGACGCCGTCGCACGAAATCTCGTTCACGCCGGCGCGCGTGATCATGCAGGACTTCACCGGCGTGCCGTGCGTCGTCGATCTCGCGGCGATGCGCGAGGCGATCACCAGGCTCGGCGGCGATGCCGACAGGGTCAACCCGCTCGCGCCGGCCGAACTCGTGATCGACCATTCGGTGCAGGTGGACAGTTTCGGTTCGCCGCGTTCGCTCGCGGAGAACAACCGCATCGAATTCGAGCGCAACGGCGAGCGCTACGCCTTCCTGCGCTGGGGGCAGTCGGCGTTCAAGAACTTCAAGGTCGTGCCGCCGAACACCGGCATCGTCCACCAGGTCAACCTCGAGTATCTCGGCCGCGTCGTGTTCGACGCCGAACGCGACGGCCGGCGCCTCGCCTATCCCGACACGCTCGTCGGCACCGATTCGCACACCACGATGATCAACGGCCTCGGTGTGCTCGGCTGGGGGGTCGGCGGCATCGAGGCCGAGGCCGCGATGCTCGGCCAGCCGATCCCGATGCTCATTCCGCAGGTCATCGGCTTCAAGCTGAATGGCAGCCTGCAGCCGGGCGCCACGGCAACCGACCTCGTGCTCACGGTGGCGGAGATGCTGCGCAGGAAGGGCGTGGTCGACAAGTTCGTCGAGTTCTTCGGCGACGGCCTCGCGAACCTGCCGCTCGCCGACCGCGCGACGATCGGCAACATGTCGCCCGAATTCGGCAGCACCTGCGCGATCTTCCCGGTCGACGCCGAAACCGTGCGCTACCTGCGCCTCTCCGGCCGCGACGAGCAGCACATCGCGCTGATCGAGGCCTATGCGAAGGCGCAGGGCCTGTGGCGCGAGAACGGCCAGGCGGCCGCGCAATACACCGACGTGCTCGAACTCGACCTCGCGAGCGTCGAGCCGAGCCTTGCGGGGCCGAAGCGCCCCCAGGACCGCATTCCGCTGCGCACCGCGAAGGCGGCCTATCGCAAGGCGCTCGTGCCGATGGCCGAGGAGCGCGCCCGCAAGTCGGCGGCCACCGGCGCGACGAAGGTCACGCTCGACGACAAGTCGTTCGAATTGCGCGATGGAGCGGTGCTGATCGCGGCGATCACGAGCTGCACCAACACCTCGAACCCCTACGTGATGATCGGCGCGGGCCTGCTGGCGCGCAATGCCGCGCGGCGCGGCCTCACCGCCAGGCCCTGGGTCAAGACGAGCCTCGCGCCCGGCTCGCGCGTGGTGACCGACTACCTCGAGAAATCGAAGCTCCTCCCCGACCTCGCGCTCACGGGCTTCTATCTCGTCGGCTACGGCTGCACGACCTGCATCGGCAACTCCGGGCCGCTGCGTCCCGAGATCTCGGCTGCCGTCACGGCCGGTGACATCGTCGGCTGCTCGGTGCTCTCCGGCAACCGCAATTTCGAGGGTCGCATCCATCCCGAAGTGAAGATGAATTTCCTCGCTTCGCCGCCGCTCGTCGTCGCCTACGCCCTCGCGGGCACGCTCGATTTCGATCTCGCGACCGACGCGCTCGGCCTCGATCCGGATGGCAAGCCGGTCTACCTCAAGGACATCTGGCCGAACGACCGGGAAGTCGCCGACACGGTGCACGCCGCGATCGACTCCGGCATGTTCCGCAAGAATTACTCGAGCGTGTTCACGGGTGACGAGAACTGGTCATCCATCAGGATTCCCGCCGGCAAGATCTACCACTGGGACGCGAAGTCGACCTACGTCAAGAACCCGCCGTACTTCGACGGCATGACGATGCGCCCGGACGAGGTGCGTGACATCCAGGGCGCGCGCGTCCTCGCGCTGCTCGGTGATTCGGTCACGACCGACCACATCTCGCCCGCCGGCAACATCTCGAAATCGAGCCCCGCCGCGAAGTACCTCGTGGCGAACGGCGTGCAGCCCGCCGATTTCAATTCCTACGGTTCGCGCCGCGGCAACCACGAAGTGATGATGCGCGGCACGTTCGCGAACATCCGCCTGCGCAACCTGCTCGCGCCCGGCACCGAGGGTGGCGTGTCGATCCACCTGCCGAGCGGCGAACAGGCGAGCATCTTCGACACGGCGATGCGCTACAAACAGGACGGCACGCCGCTCGTGGTGCTCGCGGGCAAGGAATATGGCTCCGGGTCGTCGCGCGACTGGGCCGCCAAGGGCACGATGCTGCTCGGCGTGAAGGCGGTCATCGCCGAGAGTTTCGAGCGCATCCATCGTTCGAACCTGATCGGCATGGGCGTGCTGCCGCTGCAGTTCCCCACGGGGCAGAGCGCGCAGAGCCTCGGCCTTACCGGGCGCGAAGTGATCGCGATCACCGGCATCGCCGACGCCGGCGCGAAGACCGTGAAGGTCAGCGCGACACCCGAAGGCGGCGGCAAACCGGTCACCTTCGATGCGCGCGTGCGCATCGATACGCCGAAGGAGCGCGAATACTACCGGCACGGCGGCATCCTGCAGTACGTGCTGCGCCAGCTCGCCGGATCGGGCCACGCCGCCTGACGGGCGCGCGCGGATGAATGCGCGCGATCGTGCGGTTGCGGTCTTCGACCTCGACGGCACGATCACGCGCCGCGACACGCTCTTTCCGTACGTGCTCGCCCGGCTCGCGGGACGCCCGTGGCGCCTTGCGCGGCTGCTGCGTGTACTCCCCGCGATCGTCGTCTATCTCCTCGGCGGGCGCGACCGTGGCCGCCTGAAGGCGCAACTCATCCGGCACACGCTGGGCGGCGAGAGCCGCGCCGCGCTCGCGGCCTGGAATGACCTGTACCTGCCGCGCGTGATCGAGCGCGACCTGCTCGCCGGGGCGGTGGCCGCCATCGCGCGGCATCGCTCGCAGGGCGACACGCTCGTGCTGATGTCGGCGAGCGTCGACCTGTACGTGCCCGCGCTCGGCGAACGCCTGGGATTCGGGCGCACCATCTGCACCGGCGTCGCGTGGCGCGGCGAATTCCTCGACGGGGCCCTGGCCACACCGAACCGCCGCGGCGAGGAAAAGGCGCGCTGCCTCGAAGCACTGCGCGCCGAACATGCCGGTGCGCGGATCACGGCTTACGGCAACAGCGCTTCCGACCTGCCCCACCTGCGACTTGCCGACCGGGGGGTGCTCGTGAACCCCTCGCCGCTGCTGCGTGCCCGGGCGACCCGATCCGGCATCGAATGCGTGCAGTGGCGGGGAACATGGCGGACGGGCCAGCGCTCCAACTGAAAGCCGCCCGTCCACCGCCACTGGTCCCTGCGCAGGGAGTGCCGCAAGAATGTTCCGTAAGCGTCTGAAAACTCAAATATCTTCGATGCCTGCCTCGGCCATCACGCCCGAGACGATTTTTCTCGATCGCAGGCGCTGGATCGCCGGGGCCGCGGCGGCCGGGCTCGCAGGCTGGTCCGCGAGGCCGGGCTTCGCGGCGCCCGCGCTGCCTTCGCTCGAGGCCGTGAAGAATGCGCGCTACACGGTGGATGCCGCGCCCACCGCGTACGAGGACATCACCTCCTACAACAATTTCTACGAGTTCGGCACGGGCAAGGACGACCCGCAGCGCAACGCCCATTCGCTGCGCACGCGCCCCTGGAGCGTCACGATATCGGGCGAAGTCGAGTCCCCGGGTACCTACACGCTCGAGGACCTGCTGAAGCCGCATCCGCTCGAGGAGCGTGTGTACCGGATGCGCTGCGTCGAACGCTGGTCGATGGTGATTCCGTGGGTCGGATTTCCGCTCGGCGATCTGGTCAGGCGCTTCAGGCCGACGTCGAAGGCGAAGTACGTCGCGTTCAAGACGCTCTACGACCCGAAGCAGATGCCTGGCCAACGCGCCGGCTGGCTCAGATGGCCGTATGTCGAGGGCCTGCGCATCGATGAGGCGATGCACCCGCTTGCGCTGCTCGCCGTCGGCCTCTACGGGCGCGTGCTCCCGAACCAGGACGGCGCGCCGCTGCGACTCGTCGTGCCGTGGAAATACGGCTTCAAGGGAATCAAGTCGATCGTCGCGATCCGCTTCACCGAGCGCCAGCCGCCCACGGCCTGGAACATGGCCGCGCCCGACGAATACGGGTTCTATGCGAATGTGAACCCGGCAGTCGACCATCCGCGCTGGAGCCAGGCGAGCGAGCGACGCATCGGCGCGAGCCTGTTCGCGGCCACACAACCCACCCTGCCCTTCAACGGCTACGCGGACGATGTGGCCGCGCTTTATCGGGGCATGGATCTTCGGCGCTGGTTCTGAGCGTCGCGCGCATGCCGAGCGTCGACCGGCAATACCGCTTCATCTGGAAGCCACTCGTCTTCATCGCCGCACTCACGCCCGCACTGCTGTTGCTTGCAGCCGTGTTCGGCATCGCGGGACAAAGGCTCGGCCCCGATCCGGTCGAAGACCTGCTCCTCACCTGCGGCAAGACGGCACTCAACCTGCTGTGGCTCACGCTCGCGGTGACACCGGTCGCGACGATCGCGCATCGGCCGCAGCTCATCCGCCTGCGACGCCTGCTCGGGCTCGGCGCGTTTGGCTACGTGCTGCTGCATTTCGGCATCTACCTGGTGCTCGATCGAAACCTCGACACCGCAATGATCGTGGGCGACATCGCGAAGCGACCCTACATCACGCTGGGCTTCACCGCGCTGCTCCTGCTGATTCCGCTCGCCGTGACCTCGACCGACCGGATGATGCGGCGCCTCGGGCGGCGCTGGCGGCGGCTGCACCGGCTCGTCTACGTGGTTGCCGTGCTCGCGGCGTGGCATTTCTACTGGCAGGTGAAGCGCGATGTCACGGAACCCCTGGTCTACGCGGGGCTCCTCGCGCTGCTTCTCGGCTGGCGCGCGTGGCACCGGCGTCGCGCGCGTGCGCCGGCGCCCGTCACATCGAGGTGCGGATCTGCCAGAGCTCCGGAAAGAACCTGAGTTCGAGCGCCTTCGAAAGGTACGACACGCCCCCGGTACCGCCCGTCCCGGGCTTGTAGCCGATGATGCGTTCGACCGTCTTCATGTGATGGAAGCGCCACATCTGGAACCGGTAGTCCACGTCGATCAGCCGTTCCGCGAGTTCGTAGAGATCCGGATCCTTCGCCGCGTTGTGGTAGACGCCGAGCCAGGCGCCGGCGACCTGCTTGCTCGCGCGGTAAGGCTGCGCGAAATCACGCGCGAGGTACTCATCCGGAATGCCGTAGCCGCGCCGTGACAGGAGCCGCAACACCTCGTCGTAGAGCGACGGCGCGTCGAGCGCGCGGCGCAGTCGCGCGCTCGCCTGCACGTCGCGCCGATGCGCGGCGAGGTAGTCCTCGTTCTTGTTGCCGAGCTGGAATTCGAGCAACCGGTACTGGACCGACTGGAAGCCGGAGGCGCGCCCGAGCGAATTGCGGAATGCCGAATAGTCGGCCGGCGTCATCGTCGACAGCACGTCCCACACCGCGAGCAGCTGCACCTGGATGCGGGCGATCCGCCCGAACATCTTCGACGCGCTGGCGAGATTGTCCCGGCGCACGCCCTCGAGCACGCCGCCGAGTTCGTGCAGCATCAGCCGTATCCAGAGTTCGGACGTCTGGTGCGCGACGATGAACAGCAGCTCGTCGTGTTCGCGCGAGTTCGGATGCTGCGCGTCGAGCAGCTTGTCGAGCGCGAGATAGCCGCCGTAGGACTGCGAGACCGCAAGATCCCAGTGCACGCCTTCGTTCGACAGGTCGACCCGTTCGCTGGCGGCGAACGGGCATCCGGGAGGCGCCTCAGTCGTCATCGTTCATCATCCATCCGGGCACACGCCGCCAGCCGGCGAGCAGCTCCCGGTCGAGCGCACGCCAGTCGGGCTCGTGCGCGGCCACGAGCCGCCAGAAGGCGGCGGAATGGTTCATGTGGCGCGTATGGGCGAGCTCGTGCAGCAGCAGGTATTGCACGACCTCGGGGCGCTGGAACGCAAGGCAGGCATTCAAGCTGATCGTGCCGCGGGTCGAGCAGCTGCCCCAACGCGTGCGCTGCCGGCGCACCACCATGCGGCCATAACGGAAGCCCGCCGCCTGCGCGAGCGCCGCGAGGCGCGGTGCGAGCCCCGCACCGGCGCGTATGCCCACCCACGCGCGCAGCAGAGGCCGCACCATGTCAGGCCCCGCCGGCGCGCCGTGCAGCTCGAGCCGCCCGCGCGGGCCCTCCCCGGACATGAGCCGTGCAATGAGCCGCGCCCGCCCTGGTCCCGGAACCTGCCGGAGCTCCCAGCTCTCACCGAATGCGGCGAGATCGATGCTGGCGGGAGGGAACGCCGCGGGAGCCGGCCGATCGCGCAGCGCGCGCTCGCGCCGGGCTTCGATCCACTCGCGGTGGCGCGCCACGAACTCGCGCACGGTCCGCTCCGCGGTACGAGGCGGCACCACCACCTCCACCCGCCCGCCCACGTGGACGCGCACGGACAGGCGACGCGCGCGCCGGCTGTGGCGCACGGAGAGCGGCGTCGCCGGATCGCGCGCATCGAACAGCGAAAGCTGGGTCTCGTGCGGGATGTTCATGTATCTGCCGCTGCCATGATATCAGTCGATCGGCTAGCATGGCCGCGTGGCGCCCATCCTCGAAGTCCGTGACCTCGTCAAGTTGTATCCCGGGGTGACGGCGGTCGACGGAGTGTCATTCGAGGTGGCTGAAGGCATCTGCTTCGGGCTCCTCGGGCCGAACGGCGCCGGCAAGACGACCACCATCGAGATCATCGAGGGCATAGTGCCAGCTTCGTCGGGCGAGGTGCGTTACGCCGGCGCCCCGCTCGACAACCGCTTCAGGAACGAAGCCGGCATCCTCTTCCAGAAGACCGCGCTGCAGGATTTCCTGACGGTACGCCAGACCCTCAACCTGTTTCGCGGCCTGTATCCGCGCGGCTTCGACATCGACGAACTGCTGCAGCTGTGCTCGCTGCAGAAGCTCGCGGACCGGGACCATCGCAAGCTCTCGGGTGGCCAGCAGCAGCGCCTGCTGCTCGCGATCGCGCTCGTCAATGATCCCGCCATCCTCTTTCTCGACGAGCCGACGACCGGGTTCGATCCGCAGGCGCGGCGAAACTTCTGGAAGCTCATCGAATCGGTGAAGGCGCGCCGGCGCACCATCATCCTGACGACGCACTACATGGAGGAAGCGCAGCGGCTGTGCGACGAAATCGCGATCATGGATCGCGGCCGCATCATCGCGCGCGGCTCGCCACAGCGGCTCCTCGCCGAGCATTTCGCCGATGTGCTGATCGAACTGCCGCGTGACGATTTCCCGCCCGAGGCGCGCTCGCTGCCGCTGCGCCTGATCGAGGGCGCGGACCGCATCGAGATCACCACCGATGACCTCGACGGAACGCTCAGGGCGCTGATGGCGGCGCACGTGCCGCTGCGACACCTGCGCATCCGGCCGCCGAATCTCGAGGACCTGTTCCTCGAGCTGACCGGCAAGGAACTGCGGCCATGATGCGCCGGCTGCTCGCGATCTGGCACGCGCGCAATCTCGAGTTCCTGCGCGATCGGGGCTCGCTGATCTTCACGCTGCTGCTGCCGCTGGCACTGATCGTCGGCATGAGCTTCGTGTTCGGCGGCCCCGAGCGCGCCGTGTTCAAGGTGGGCGTCGTGACCGACGACCTCGGCAGCGTCCATCATCCCTTCATGTCCGAACGGTTCGTCGATTTCATCCCGGTCGACGACCTGGCGGTCGCCGTGCGCAAGGTCGGGCGTCATCAGCTCGACCTGCTGATCGACGCGCAGCGGGGGCGCACGCGCTACTGGGTCAACGAGGATTCGCCGAAGGGCTATGTCGCCGAGCGGCTGCTGCTGCAGTCGGATCCGCAGGCGATCCGCCAGAGCGTCTCGGGGGATGCCGTCCGCTATGTCGACTGGCTCTTTCCGGGCATCCTCGGCATGAACATGATGTTCAGCTGCCTGTTCGGCGTCGGCTATGTCGTGCTGCGCTATCGCAAGGGCGGCTTCCTGAAGCGGCTGAACGCGACCCCCGTCACGGCGTTCGAGTTCCTCACCGCACAGGTGTTGTCGCGGCTTGGCCTGATCCTGATCGTGACGACCATGCTGTACGTCGGCGTCGGATACGTGATCGGCTTCCATTCGGCGGGCAATCCGGCGCTCCTCTTCCTCATCGCGACCCTCGGTGCGCTGTCGCTGATCGCGCTCGGGCTCACGATCGCGGCGCGCTTCTCGAGCGACGAACTGGTCGGGGGGCTCCTCAACACGCTCACCTGGCCGATGATGCTGCTGTCGGGCGTCTGGTTCTCGCTCGAAGGCTCGCCCGACTGGATCCGCTTCGTCGCCAGGCTCTTTCCGCTGACCCACATCCTGGACGCCGCGCGCGCGGTGATGCTGGACGGCGCAGGGTTCACCGCGATCCTGCCGCAACTCGTCTATCTCGCGGTGACGACGCTCGTGTTCCTCGCGTTCGGCGCGTGGTCCTTCCGCTGGCGCACCGATTGACCGGGGAGCCGCGGCTTGCGTTTCTACAGCGACAACAATGCCACCGTATGTCCCGAACTGCTGGCCGCGATCCGGGACGCGAACGCGGGCCCCACTCGCAGCTACGGCGACGATCGCTGGACGGAGGCGCTGGGCGCCGCGTTCGGTGAATTCTTCGGTACCCGGACCACCGTGTTTCCCGTCACGACCGGCACGGCGGCGAATGCACTCGCGCTCGCCACCCTCGTGCCTCCCTACGGTGCCGTGTACGCGCACGACGAGGCGCATGTGCTGCGCGACGAATGCGGCGCACCGGAATTCTTCGGCGGCGGCCTGCGACTCGTGTCGCTCCCGGGGGACGGCGCCAGGATCGACGCGGCAACGCTCGAACACGCGCTCGATGCCCATCCGCCGTCCGTCCATACGGTGCAACCGGCCGCCGTCACGATCACCCAGGCGACCGAACTCGGGCGCGTCTACCGGCCGGACGGGATTGCCGCGCTCGCGGCGCTCGCGCACGCGCGCGGGCTCTTCGTCCACATGGACGGCGCGCGCATCGCCAATGCGCTGGTGACGCTCGGCTGTGAACCGGCCGACATCACGTGGCGGGCGGGCGTCGACGTGCTGTCATTCGGTGCGACGAAAAACGGCGGGCTCGCCGCCGAGGCGGTCGTGTTCTTCCGCGACGATCTCGTGCGCGACTTCGGGCTGCGCCGCAAGCGCGCGGGACACCTGCTGTCGAAGTCCCGCTACGCCGCCGCCCAGCTGCTGGCGTATCTCGCGGATGATGTCTGGCGCCGCAACGCCGCGCACGCCAATCGCGGAGCGCTGGCGATCGGCGCCGCGTGCGGCGCAACGCTGATGGAGCCGGTCGAGGCCAATGAGGTATTCGCCCGCCTGGGCGAGCCGGCCAAGGCGCAGTTGCGCGCGCTCGGCTTCGAGTTCTACGACTGGGGTGCGAGCGGCTCGGGCGAGGCGCGCTTTGTCGCGAGCTGGGACCAGGACCCGGCGGAAATCGCCGCATTCTGCGCCGCACTCGGCGCGTTGCCGGCCTGTCGCGGAACGAAGTCGCCCTGATTCAATTCGCGGTCAGCGAGGCGAGCAGGCGCTTCGCGGCCTCGAACTGCGGCGCGAGCAGCAACGCACGCTCGAGCGCCGCGCGCGCCGCGGTTGCATCGCCCCGCTCGAACTCCCTTCGCGCGAGCTCGAGATAGGCTTCGGGAGCGCCCCACGCCGGCAGCGACGCGACACCCTGCCGCTCCGCTTCGAACGCCGCGATTGCCTTGCCGAGCGTCGCGATTGCGCGCGCGGGCCCGTCCCCGGCTGCCGCACCGAGCAGCAGTACCCGCGGATTGTCCGGCGCGAGCGCGACCGCCCGCTCGAACTGTGCACTGCTGCGCGGTCCGAGCAGCGGCAGTTTCCACGGCTTCAGCGCCGCGACGAGCCTGAGGCACGCGGCATGCAGTGCGATCGCATCGGCAAAATCCCGCCGCGCTTCGATGGATTGCCCGAGCCGGTCGGCACATGCCTCCGCGGCCCGCCGCGCCGCATCCCGGTCACGCGCCTGCGTGAGCAGCGCGATCCGGTACTGGCCGAACCCCTGGTAGTAGGCGCGCAGTGCATCGTCCGCATCGCCTCGCGGCAGGTTGCCGAGCACGGCGCGCAGACCCCGCAGGTCCTCGGTGAACCAGGCGTACTGGATGCGGCCCTCGATGTCGCTCCAGTCGGCCGCGGGTGCCGCGCCCGCGGGCAGCGCCAGCAGCAGGAGAGCGGTGGCAATGGAGCGGAACATCGATGGCGATGGTTACAATGCGCGAACGACCGTGAGAGACGATAACACAGCCACTTCACCGCTGATCGACATCGGCGCCAACCTCACGCACGACAGCTTCGACATCGACCGTGATGCCGTGATCGCGCGCGCGCGCGCCGCCGGCGTCGTGCAGATGATCGTCACGGGTGCGAGCGTTGCAGGCAGCGCACAGGCGATCGGGCTCGCACGTGCGCAGGGCGGCGTCCTCTTCGCCACGGCGGGCGTCCATCCGCACCATGCCCATGAACTCGATGATGCGGCGCTCGGGGCGCTGGCGACGCTCGCCGCCTCACCCGAGGTCGTGGCCGTGGGTGAATGCGGCCTCGACTACTTCCGGGATTTCTCGCCGCGCGATGCGCAGCGGCGCGCGTTCGCGCGCCAGCTGGAGCTGGCCGCCCGGCTCGGCAAACCGGTGTTCCTTCACCAGCGCGATGCGCACGATGATTTCGCGGCGATCCTGCGGGAGCACCGCGGCGCACTCGCCGGCGGGGTCGCCCACTGCTTCACCGCCGATCGCGTGGCGCTCGAGTGCTACCTCGGGCTCGATCTCGCGATCGGCATCACCGGATGGGTCTGCGACGAGCGCCGTGGCCGGCACCTCCTGCCGCTGCTGAAAGACATCCCGCGCGGGCGCTTGATGCTCGAGACGGACGCGCCTTATCTCCTGCCGCGGGACCTCGTGCCGAAACCGGCCACACGTCGCAATGAGCCGGTCCACCTGCCGCATATCGCCCGGGTCGTCGCCGCGGCCCGCGGGGAACCGCTCGCCGCGCTCGCGGCGCACACCACGCAGGCGGCACGCGGCCTTTTCGGCCTGCCCGGCTAGATCGGCCGCGGTTTGCCGAGCGGGCTCGGCGAGGTCGCCGTCCGCAGCGCTGCCCAGCCATTGCGGTAATGGGCGAGCACCGACTCGAACATGCCGCGATCCGGTGGCGGGAAGTCCGCGCGCAGTGCGTCGACCGGCAGCGTCCATTTGGGCAGACCCTTCGGAAACCGGGCGCGGCGCGTGAACACGATCCGGCCCTCGACCGGCACTTCGCCGCTCAGGGCCTTGACCGCGGCGATCCGGTCATAGAGTGATCCCTGCGGATTCGGGAACGTGTGGCGCGAAGGGCCGTTCATCACGGTCCAGTCGGTCATCTGGTCGCCGCCGAAGATGTTGCCGATCACGTCGCGCAGGTCGACGACCAGGATGCCCCGCGGCGTCAGGATCAGGAAATCCACATGATAGGTGCCGCCGTTGCCGTCCGGCACGAGGATGTCCTCGAGATGCTCGAAGCCCGTCGAGATGATCGTGCCGACGAGGCGGCGGCGTGCACGTCTTTGCTGCCACCAGCGCCAACCCCATGAGGCAACGAGGCCGAGCACGACACCGCCGAGCACGAGCCCGACGAGTACCGGCATTGCGGGCAGGTGATTCACAACGCATCCCTCAGGGCGTCGAGGCGCGGTTCGAGCGGCACGCTCGCCGACGGCCGCTCGTAGAGGCGCGCGAGCGACTGCGGAATCGGCACTGGCCGCCCGATCAGCGGCTCGACGATCTCGCGGAACTTGGCCGGATGAGCGGTGGCCGCGATGACCCATGGCGATTGCGTGCGGCGCGCGGCGGGCATCCGTGCCATCACTTCCGCCGCGCAGGCCGTGTGCGGGCACCAGATCATGCCGTGCGCCGCGAAATCACCGGCGATGCGCCGGCGGATCGCGCTGTCGTCGACGACCTCGGCCGAAACGGCCGCCTTCAGCGTCGCGAACTCGGGGAAGAGCGCGCGCAGCCGTTCCATGTTGCTCGGGTCGCCTACGTCCATCGCCGATGCGAGCGTAGCGATACTGCGTCGCGGTTGCCAGCGCTCCCCCGCGAGAAAGTCGGGCACGGTGCGATTGGCGTTGTGCGCGAGCACGATCTCGCCGATCGGCAGGCCCACGTGCCGCGCCCAGATGCACGCGAGCGCATTGCCGAGATTGCCGCTCGGAATCACGAACGACGCTGCCCGTCCTTCGGCGCGCCAGATCGCGAGCGCCGTCGCGGCGTGGTACGCGGCCTGCGGCAGCAGGCGCCCGAGATTGATGCTGTTCGCCGAGGACAGGTCGAAGCGCGCGCGCAGCGCGGTATCGACGAAGGCCGCCTTCACGAGTTGCTGGCAGTCGTCGAAACTGCCGCGCACCGCAAACGCCTGCACGTTGTCACCCCAGCAGGTCAACTGCTGCTCCTGCGCCGGCGACACGAGGCCCTTGGGGTAGAGCACGGCGACGCGGATGCCCGGCCGGCGATGGAATGCCGCCGCCACGGCGCCACCCGTGTCGCCCGATGTCGCCACCAGGATCTCGAGCGGTCGCGCGCCCGGCGCGCGCAGGCGCGCCATCGAGGCCGCGAGGAAGCGCGCGCCGAAGTCCTTGAAGGCCGCGGTCGGGCCGTGGAAGAGCTCGAGCACCGAATAGCCGGCGCCGGGAACGGCGACGAGCGGCGCGGGGAAATCGAAGGCATCGGCCGTGATGGCCTCGAGCGCGCCTTCGAGCGTATCGCCCGCGACGAACGGCGCGATCAGCGTCCGCGCCACCTGCGAGAGCGTCGTGGCAGCGTTGAAATCGCGCGGCTCGAGTCGCGGCCACGCGGCAGGAACGTAGAGGCCGCCGTCCGGCGCGAGACCTGCGAGCAGCGCTTCGGAAAAAGATACCGCAGCGCCTTCGCCCCGCGTACTCAGGTATTGCATCAGGACCCGCCGCTCTCGACCCGCGCGCCGCGGCTCTCGATATCGACGATCCAGTGATCGGTCGCGATGCCGCGCGCGCCGAACGCCGCGACCATGGCCTCGCGGACCGCCGGCGCACTCGCGGCCACGCTCCACGCGAACATCGTGGGCCCCGCGCCCGAGATCGAGCAGCCGAGCGCCCCCGCCAGGATCGCCGCGGCGCGCACGTCCTTGAAACCCGGAATCAGCGCGTGGCGCTGCGGCTCGATCACGACGTCATCGAGCGACGTGCGGATCAGGTCGAGATCATTGGTGTAGCAGCCCGAAATGAAGCCCGCGAGATGCGCGGTCTGCCAGACGAAATCGGACAGCGCGACGGTCTTCGCGAGGATCGCGCGCGCTTCGCGCGTGCCGAGGAACATGTGCGGGTGCACGATCACGGCTTGCACGCCCGGTGGCACGGGAATCTGCTTGACGCGCGGTTGCTCGATGCCGACGGTCAGCACCAGGCCACCGTAGAGCGATGGCGCGATGTTGTCGACATGCAGCGAACCGCTCGCCACGGCCTCACCCTGCATCGCGAATTTCAGCAGCTCGAGCTGCGGCTGCGGCGCATCGAGCACGGCGTTCGCCGCGACCACGGCGCCGACTGCCGAGGCCGCCGAACCACCGAGCCCGGAACCGAGCGGAATTCCCTTGACGATGCTCATCTCGAAGCCGAACGGCAACGCGAGCGCCTCGCGCATCGCGAGCAGCGCGCGCCCGGCCGTGTTGCCTGCCGCCTCGAGCGGCAGGTTCGCGGCGACGCCTTCGATCGCACGGATCGTGACACCGGGCGCATCGGTCCGTCGCACCGTGACGCGATCGCCGAGCGCCTCGACGCTGAAGCCGAGGATGTCGAAGCCGATCGCGACATTGCCGACCGAAGCCGGCGCAAAGGCGGTCGCCTCGCGGACGGTCACAGGCGGGCCCCGAGGTAGGCCGACAGGCGCAGCAGATCGGCGAATACACCGCCCGCAGTCACTTCGGGGCCGGCGCCCGGGCCCTGCACGATCAGCGGATTGGCGCTGTAGCGCGCCGTGGCGAAGCGCACGATGTTGTCGGTCAGCGCGATGTTCGCAAAGGCGTGCCGCGAGTCGACCTCGACGATGCCGACCGTTGCCTCGCCGTCGGCCGTGAGGCGGCCGACATAGCGCAACACCCTGCCCCGCGCCTTCGCCGCCGCGTAGCGGGCCTGCATCGCCGCATCCTCGACCGGCAGGCGTCGCATGAAATCGTCGATCGAACCGCTCTCCAGCCCTGCGGGCACGAGGCTCTCGACCCGCACGTCGCGCAGTTCGAGCGCGAGGCCCATCTCGCGCCCGAGGATGATCAGCTTGCGCGCCACGTCGGTGCCCGACAGGTCGTCGCGCGGGTCGGGCTCGGTGTAGCCGCGCTGCTTCGCATCGGCAACGATCTGCGAGAAGGGCACGGTGCCGTCGTACACATTGAAGAGGTAGGCGAGCGTCCCCGAGAAAATGCCCTCGATGCTCGTCACCACGTCGCCGGTGTCGCGCAGGTCGCGCAGCGTCTGCACCACCGGGAGCCCGGCACCGACGGTCGTCTCGTAGAGATAGTGAGCGCCGGTCGCGCGCCGCACCGCCTGCAGGTCGCGGTAGTAGGCGAGATCGCCGCTGTTCGCCTTCTTGTTCGGCGTGACGATGTGGATACCCGCCGCGAGCCATTTCCTGTAGTGGGCGGCGACGTCGGGACTCGCGCTGCAGTCGATGATCACCGAATGCGGCAGGTAGTCGACGCGGACATGCTCGACGAAGCGCGCGAGATCGGCCGCCTGCGCGTGCGACGCCAGCGCTTCGCGCCAGCTGCCGAGCGGCACGCCCGCCTCGGACAGGTGCATCGTCTTCGACGTCAGGATGCCGCGCACGCGCAGGTCGAGCTTGAGGCCGCGCAGGCGCGCCGCCTGCTCGGCCACCTGGTCGAGGAAGACCCGTCCGACCGTGCCCGGGCCGATCACGCCGATCGACAGCGTGTGCGGCGACAGATAGAAACTCGCGTGCACGGCGCGCAGCGCGCGGGTCGCGTCGCGGCCGTTCACCACCACCGAGATGTTGCGTTCCGAGGCGCCCTGCGCGATCGCCCGCACGTTCACGCTGCTCGTGCCGAGCGCGTTGAACACCTTGGCCGACACGCCCGGCATGCCCGCCATGCCATCGCCGACCACCGCGAGGATCGCGAGATCGCCATCGACGTCGACACTCTGGATCTGCCCGTCGGCGAGTTCCCGGGCGAATGCCTCCCGCACGGCGAGCATCGCGCGATCCGCCTGCGCGCCGGGCACGGCGCAGCAGATCGAATGCTCGGAACTGCCCTGCGAGATCAGGATCACCGAGATGCTCGCTTCCCGCAGCGCCCCGAACAGCCGATGCGCGGTGCCGGGCACGCCGATCATGCCCGCGCCCTCGACATTCACGAGCGCGACCTGTTCGATGCTGGTGATGCCCTTGACGGGCATGTCCGACCGGGGCGTCGTACAGATCAGCGTGCCGGCCTTCGCCGGCGCAAAGGTGTTGCGGATCCAGATCGGAATGCCGCGGCCGACCGCGGGCGCCATGGTCTGCGGATGGATAACCTTGGCGCCGAAATACGCGAGTTCCATCGCCTCGCTGTAAGACAGCGCATCGATCACCCGCGCATCCGGCACGCGCCGCGGATCCGCCGACAGCACGCCGTCGACGTCGGTCCAGATCACGATTTCGGCGGCGTCGA
This sequence comes from Steroidobacteraceae bacterium, assembly GCA_019187495.1. Lineage (GTDB taxonomy): Bacteria > Pseudomonadota > Gammaproteobacteria > Steroidobacterales > Steroidobacteraceae > CADEFQ01. The sequence goes on along the minus strand of JABAQN010000003.1, from coordinate 81,571 downwards.
GCAACGCCCCGAAAATCGATGCCGAAAAATCGCTGCCGTTGCGGCCGAGGGTCGTCTGCACACCCTGGCGGTCGGAGGCGATGAAACCCGTGATGATCAGCGTGCGTGGCCCAGGCGCCGTGGCGCGCGGCGCGAGTTTCGCCCTCGACTCCTCCCACTGCACCGCGGGCCCGAGTGCACCCCACTCGACCACGAGCACTTCACGCGCGTCGACCCACTCGATCGCTCCGTGCCGACGGCCACGATGCGCCAGGTAGTCACGAAAGAGCCGCGTCGACCAGATCTCGCCGAAACCCACGATCAGGTCGCGCACCGCACCCGATGCGGAGCGCGTCAGGCGCACGGTGTTGAGGATGCCCTCGAGGTCATGGCAATCGCGATCGAACGCCGCGAGCCACAGCTTCGCCCCCTTGGCGTCGAGCAGCGCTTCAGCGATGGTGGCGTGGCGCGCCCGCAGCGCGTCGAGCGCGCGGCGCACGCCGTCCTGCTGCGATTCCGCTAGCTGCACCAGCTGGTAGAGCGCGTCGGTGACGCCGCGACACGCGGACAACACGACGCCGAGCCGCTCATCACTGGAAGTCTCGAGGATTTCCGCGACGCGCCCGAAGCACGCCGCGTCGGCGACACTCGAGCCGCCGAACTTGTGGACACGCCAGGCGGTCCGATCGGAACCGGTCATTGCAACTCTCGGAAAGGGGGGCAAAAACCTTGGAAGCCTAGCATAATGAACGACCAGTGGATCACGAACTGCACCGGCTGCTGCCGTTCTACGCCGGCGCGCGCGCGGCCGCGGAACCGCTCGCCCTGGCGGTGGTATTGCGCACGGCGGGCTCGACCTATCGCAAGCACGGCGCGTGGATGCTGATTGCGCGTGACGGCCGTTTTGCCGGTTTGCTCTCGGGCGGCTGCCTCGAAGGCGACTTGCGCGAGCACGCCGCTCGCGTCATCGAGACCGGCGTCGCCACGATCGTCAGCTACGACATGCGCGGGCCGGATGATGCGCTGTGGGGCCTCGGCAGCGGTTGCGAGGGTGCGATGGACGTGCTGCTCACACGCATCGGACCGGCCGGACACTGGCAGCCGCTCGCGGCGATCGACCGCGCGATGGCGGCCGGCGAGCCCTGCTCCTTCGGCGTCGTCGCGCAGGAACATCCGGGCGGGCGGCCACTCGGCGCGATCGTCCAGGATGCGGGCGACGACCCCGGCGTGTTTCGCGTGCGGGTGACGCCGCCGCCGCATGTGCTGCTCCTCGGCGGCGGTCCCGATGCCCAACCCGTGGCCGAACTCGTCCGCTTCCTCGGCTGGCGCCTGACGGTGGTCGATCACCGGCCGGTGTACGCGATACCCGACCGGTTTCCCGAGGGCACGCACGTGATCGGCTGCGCGGCCGACGAGATGGCCGCGCACTGCGCCCTCGCGCGCATCGATGCTGCCGTCGTGATGAGCCATCACCTCGATGCCGACCGCAGGTATCTCGAAGCGCTCGCGCGCACCACGATTCCCTATGTCGGCCTCCTCGGGCCGCAGCCACGGCGCGAGCGGCTGCTCGGCGAGCTCGATCCGCTCGCCGCCGCCGCGCTCCGTCCGCGCCTGCGCGCACCCATCGGCCTCGACATCGGTGCGAACTCCCCCTCGACCATCGCGCTCGCGATCGTCGCGGAAATACAGTCGGCGTTGGCAGGGCATGCGGGCGGCAGATTTTCTGCCTGATATTTTAAATACTTAGACAGTATTCTTGTGCGTACTTCTATTTATGGCTGGTACGTCGTCACCGTGCTCGCCCTCGCCAACGCGATATCTTTTGTCGACCGCCTTGTCCTCTCGCTCCTCGTCACGCCGATCAAGGCGGAGTTGCGGCTTTCCGACACGCAGGTGAGCCTGCTGCAGGGATTCGCGTTCGCGCTCTTCTACTGCGTCGCCGGCGTGCTGCTCGCGCGGCTCGCCGATCGCACGAGCCGCAAATGGATCGTGACGGCGGGCATCACGCTCTGGTGCCTCATGACCACGCTATCCGGCACCGCACGCCATTACTGGCAACTCTTTCTGTGCCGTTTCGGCGTCGGGATCGGGGAAGGCACGCTGTCGCCCTCGGCCTACTCGCTGATCGCCGGATACTTTCCCCGTGAGCGCCTGTCGCTCGCGATCGGCGTTTTCAGCATCGGCATCACGGCCGGCATCGGCCTCGCGTGGCTCGGGGGTGGGGCCGTGATCCACTGGGTCTCGACGCGAGGTGTGCTCGATCTGCCCGGCCTGCCGCCGCTCGAGGGATGGCGACTCGTGTTCGCGCTGCTCGGCGCACTCGGCCTGCCGGTGGCCGCGCTGATGCTCGCCGTGCGCGAGCCGCCGCGACTGGCGCGGAGCACTCCCGCCCGCGCACGCGATGTGCTCGCGCAATATCGCCGCCATGGCCGGCGGTATTCGTACGTGATGTTCGGCTACGGCGCGACCTCGATCACGATCTACGCCGTGATGACCTGGTCGCCGACGTTCTACCTGCGCCACTACGGCGCAACGATCACGGAGGCCGCGACAGCGCTCGGACTCGTTGCGCTCGTCGGCGGCGTCATCGGCGGATGGTTCGGCGGCGCACTCGCCGACCGGCTCGAACAACGCGGCGATGCGCATGCGAAGGTGCGCGTGCTCCATTACAGCGTCATCGGGCTCGTGCTTCCGGCGGTCGTCGCACCCTTCATGCCGACGATGCAGGGCTCCGCGTTCGTGCTTGCGTTCACCTTCCTGTTCGGCGCCGCGTGCACCGGCCCCGCGGGCGCGTTCGTGCAATCGATCACGCCGGAATCGATGCGCGCACAGTTCGGCGCGATCTACCTGCTCGCGCTGACACTCGTCGGGGCAACCCTGGGACCGCTGCTGACCGCCCTCTTCACCGACTACGTTTTCCGGGACGAGGCCTCGCTCGGCAAGTCCCTCGCGGCCGTCAGCCTGGCCGGCAACCTGCTCGCGCTGTGGCTCGTCCGGCAGGCCTGGCGCACCGAAACGACCGCGGTGCAGTCGGCGGTGGAACCCGTGGCCTGACATATCTTTGCAACACTGGACATACCGCGCCATTCTCGCGTTTGCTAACGTGCCGGCACACGGAATAGCGCGAGGTCGAGACATGTTCATCAACTTCTGGTACCCGGTCATTCGCTCGCAAGACCTCGGCGCCACGCCGCAGCGGGTACGCATCCTCGCGCACGATTTCGTCGTGTTCCGCGATGCCGCGGGCAAGCCCGCCGTGCTTTCCGACACCTGCGTGCACCGCGGCGGATCGCTGTCGGGCGGCAAGTGCAAGGAAGACGGCACGGTACAGTGCCCGTACCACGGCTGGCGCTTCGACCGCGACGGCCACTGCACGCGCATTCCCTCGCTCGGCATCCAGGCCAGGATCCCCTCGCGCGCGCGCGTCGATGCGTATCCGGTCGAGGAGCGTTACGGCATCGTGCACGCATTCCTCGGCGATCTGCCCGAGGCCGAGCGACCGCCGATCATGCCGATCTTCGAGGCGAACGATCCGAACTGGCGCTCGCACGTGATCAGCTTCGAGGTGCCGTTCCATTACGAGCGCTCGATCGAGAACGGGCTCGATCCGGCGCACAACGAGTACGTGCACACGACGCACGGCTTCCAGGGCGAGCGCGAGAGCGAATACAAGGTCAACGAACTCGTGCCCGAGCAGAACAACCCCTGGGGTTACGGGTTCATGCACACCTATGACGCCCCGCCGCTCACCAAGTCCGTGCTGCGTTTCTCGCGCCGCAAGGCCGGCAAGATGCAGGCGGGTTCGGGCACCTACGGCCCGAACCAGATGTGGACCTACATCCACATCACGGAAACGAAGGCGATGCACCAGTATCTCTTCGAGGCGCCGATCGACGAGACGACGACCCGTGTCTTCCTCGTGAGCTTCCGCAACATCGTGTTCTTCAAGAGCGGTCTCAGGGCGAAACTCAACCCGTGGCTCGACAGGAAGATCACCGAGCGCAATCTCTTCGTCGCCGGCCAGGACATCACGGTCGTGAGCCGCGTGCAGCCGAAGCTCACCCCTTCCTCGAAGGCGCGCGAGCTGATGATGCCGGCCGACAAGGTGATCTCGCAGTACCGCGAGAAGCTCGACGAGTTCGAGCGCAAGGGCTGGCGCATCGACATGACGCGGCTCAAGCAGGACATGGCGCGAGGCGACGTCATCTATGCGATCCCCTCGCCCGGGCGGCGCGAATCGAAGAGCTGGGTGCTCGAGTCGGTCCCGCTGCTCCCGGCGAGCGGACCCGGCAGCGCGAGCGAGACCGGCAAGGTGACCCAACTCGCCTCCGTTTGAGGATGCACCGGCCGGGGCGCGGGCTGCTACAGTCCGCGCATGGATGAACTCGCGATTCTCCGCGACCAGGTCGCGACCGAACGCCGCCACCTCGCGGCGGTGAAAAAAGCCTGCCGCGCGGCTCTGCAGGCGGGCGGCGGCGCACAGCGTCTCACCGACACATGCCGTGCCGCCGCGTCGTATCTCGCCTTTGGCGCGCGGCGCCTGCACGCGCAGGATCATGCCCATTGCGTGCTGCTGCGGCCGCGGGTACCCCGCGGCGACACGGCGAACCATGCGCTGCTCGATGACCTCGAGCAGACACTGAAGCAATTGCAAGGCGCGCTGCAGTCGCTCGAAGCCGCGGCAGACCCGGTCGCGGGCATCGGGGCGTATCTCGACTTCATCGACAACGTGCTCGCGAGGCGGCGCCACAACCTCGAGCACCTCTTTCGCACGCACTACACGATCGACGACTGGCGCGCGGCCTCGCTCGTCGACGCCGACAGCATCCTCGACGAGCGTGAGCGGTTCGCGGCCGTGCGCGCGGCCTTCCCTGCCGGGTTCTCGCCGGAGGACGGGCCGGCAGGCTGAGAGGCACCCCATGGAAAGCACTTCCATCGAGACGCCCACGTTGCACGCGATCGTGCTCGCCGCCGGTGCGTCGACCCGCTTCGGCTCGCCGAAGCAACTCGTGCGCATCGAAGGGCGGCCGCTGCTGCACACGGTCGTGGGCCGCGCGGTCGAAGTCGCGGGGCACTCCGTGACGGTGGTGCTCGGCTCGCACGCCGCCGAACTCACGGCACTCCTGCGCCACACTCCCGCGTCCGTCACGGTCAATCGCGACTGGGAAGAAGGCATGGGGAGTTCGATCCGTGCAGGCGTCGCGCAAGCACCGGGCTCGGTCGACGGCGTGCTCCTGATGCTCGCCGACCAGCCAGGCGTGACGGCCGAAGACCTGCGTCGGCTCGTGGGTGCCTGGCGGCGCCAGCCGGACTCGATCCTCGCCGCGCAATACAGCGGTATCGCCGGCGTCCCCGCGATCTTCCCGCGCTGGGCGTTGCGCGATCTCGCGGAATTGCGCGGCGATCGCGGCGCGCAGGCGCTTATCAAGCGCTACATCGATCGCGTCGCGCGGTTGCCGATGCCCTCGGCGGCACTCGACATCGACCGGCCGGAGGATTTGCTCGCGGTGGAGGCGGGCGATACATCGCGCGGATGAGCGCAGCCGATCCACGTCTTCGGCCGGGATTTCCCGGGAGACCCATTTCGCATCAGGTCCGCGCGGGGCCCACTCCCTCCGATGCATCCCCCGAAGCCGGGATGACGCCGAATGATGCTGACAGGTCTTCCGCATCTCCCGTCCCGTCAATCGCGTCACGCTGCATCCTGTCCAACAGCACTTCGCGATCCCAGCCATCGACGATGCGTGCCGCGGCGTCGATGACATGCGCCCAGGTACAGCGATTGGCGAACAGCATCCCGGTTACATCGAAAGTTCCGCCACGGCTGATGTATCCCAGCGCGCGGGTCTTCGAAGGGCCCCCGTCAATTCGCCTCAGCAGCCCGAGCATCGGTTCGGGGCGCGTATGCGTGACGAGCACACGCGGCAAGCCGGGCGGAAACAGTGCGTGCACGGTGGAATCGTCATCGACGAACCCGGCTTCGATCGTGTCGCGCGGGATGCGCAGGCGACCGGGCTCGAGAACGACCGTGACGCATGCGCGCTTGCCGATACTGGTCAGGCGCGAGTGCGCCTTGAGTGCCTCATCGAGTTGGTAGGAGCCTATGGCAACCAACTGTACCTCGGCATCGCCCGGATTCCCGGCCACATGTGCTGCGCCATTTCGCACCAGCGCTCGCGCGGACCCGGCGTCGAACCGGTTCTCGACGTCACGCTTGGATACGATGATGCAGGCGAGCTGACCACGCCCCGAATAGACATCCCTTAGCGCAGCCACGGCGGTATTGGCATCCAAGGGGAACAGCACGCGCGCACTTTCCGACATTTCACCCAGCAGCGCCTCGCCGATCGTCGGGTCCTGGTGGGATTGCTGGTTCTTGCTGTTTTCCCACGTGTGGGAAGTGACTACCAACGGTACCGGGAGCCAGCCGGGCGCCCGGCCGATCTCGCGTTGCTGGCGGGCGAAAATGATCTCCTGGCGCATCAGGCCCAGCATTTTCATCGCAAAGGCTTCGTAGCTGACGATGAGATTCAGGCCACCCTTGTTCGCGAGTGCGGCGGCGGCAACCGCTTCCTCGTTGAGCGCGGTGAAGATGGCCCCGTGCAGGTCTTCAGGTACGCCAGGTTCAGGCACGTTTACACGATGCTTGAGCAGTTCGAGAGTGCGTCCCATTCGATTGCTGGCCAGTTCGTCCGGGTTGCCGACACGGATTCGCAGCGCGGGATTGGCTTTCGCCAGGGCGACAAACCAGTCGTCCAGCGCGGTCATCGCACTGGCGTCGCTCCCCGATGCGACCCAGTCCGGCTCCGGCAGTGCAGGCGCGGGCGGGTGGCGCTGCGCCATCGGGTGCGCGCTTTCCAGTGGGCGCTGCTGCACGGCATGCACGGCGAAAGCGGCGAGTGCAGCATCGAGTTCGGCCGGCGACACATGCAACGCAGCGGCGCTGTGGTTGAACAATGCGCGGCTCCCGGCATCGGTATGCGGATTTCCTTCCAATGGAAGGTTGTGCGCGGCGTTGGTGCCGGCACCCGGGAAACCAAACCCCTTCTCGGTCTCGGCAATCACATACGGTAGCGGCGCAGGATAGCGACGAACGGGTCGAGAGCCAAAGCTTCGCAGCGCATCTTCGGATTCGATGATCGCGCAGGCGATCGCGGCTGGATCGCGACCATCGACGATCATTGGATCGAAGCCATTGTGACGCAGGTCCCCGGCCAGCCAGGCTGCCCCTCCCTGCTGCAGGATCTGCGTGCGCTGTTCGATGCGGCGCCCGTTCAGGATCATCACTGGTACAGCGTAGCCGCTGTCGCTGGCGCGCCACCAGCGCGGAGCCCAATCGGCGCCGCGCTGTTCCTCGAAGGCGCCATCGCTCAGGAAGGCCACCAGGGACTCGCCGGGCAGCGGCATGTGAATGTATTGCAGTTCGGCAAACCCCAGATAGCCACCTTCGGATACCGCGCCCGCCGTGTGTGGTCCGGCATGACTGCCGAGAGGCACCGCAGGGCGGCCATGCCCATCGATCGCGTAGGAGTAGAAGTCCGCACACAGGCGGGAGAGCCCGTCTTCACTGCGATCGTACCGGCCGCGTTGCGTCGCGGATATGTCGCCAGTCAGCGCGTTGACGGCTTCGATCGCGGCAACACAATGGCCCTGGCCCATGATCCACCCACGCGTGGTGGCGGTGAGCGCATTTGCCAGCAGAAACCCGACGAAGGCCGGCACCATGTTCAACGCACCACCGGTATGGCCCTCGGGCGTTGGCTTGAAATCCCTGGCCGCAAGGGGTCGACCCAGTGGATCGAAGCGGCGCGCATAGGTCATGTGCGCAACCACGTTCATGCCTGCACAGGCCAGGCGATCGGCGGCGGCAAGCAGCTCATAGGCTGTTCCCTCGCGATCGAGTTGTTGCCCGCGCTTCAGCTGCGCGAGCAGTGCATCGACCCGCCCGATGGTCTCACCGCGGTGAACGATGGGCCCGTACCCGGCCAGCCAACGTGCGCGGGGAGCGGCATCATCGTTCAAGATCGTGTCTCCTCGATCTGCCGCTGCAAGGCGCCCGGGCCCGGGCACCGGCCGAAATGCTTCACGAACGCGTGGCGAAAGCGCTCGTGGCATGCGAGGCAACCTTGTTGCGTCTCCGAGAACGCTGCGATGACTGCCTTGCCATCGCCCCGCTTTGCGGCTGCGCCCATGGCGACCGCGGCGTCGTGCACCTGTCCGTCGAAACCCCGGAACTTTCCGGCATCCGCTCCCAGCCACGCGAGAATACGCATCTTCTCCGAAGCGGGCGGCTCCGCGTGGGCGGCGATTTCCGGGGCCAGCGTAGCCACTCGTTCCCAGTCTTCGCTCGAGATCGCGCCAGTGACGGATTGCATGTCACGACCGAGCTTCTCCATGACGGTGCACAGGATCATCGGACTTTCCGCCGTAACGGACGGCGCACCGGGCTCTGCGGCGGAGGCAGCCATCGTGACGCACAGGGCAAGCGTGGCCAGCGGTCGAAACGTCGACAAGTGATTCATGGGTTTCTCCATTTCAGTATTCCAGGCTGAGTGCGATCGATCCGAAGGCATGCCGGCCTGACTGCTGATCGAACTCGCGGGTTCTCCATACTCGCATCACGGCGATCCGCACGCCCCGCCCGGCCACCAACCATTGGCTGCTGATGCCGGCGGATGCCTGCGCGACCCAGGGACGGCGGCTGACGTGGTGGCTGTCGCGAAACAGATTCCCGTCGAGCGAGAAATCCCGGGCGACCGCCTTGGCCTCGAGATTCACGAATGCGTGGACTCCCGGCCGGGGTGCCCGGATCGATCGCGGCTCTCTCTTGCGCAGATCGGCAACGCCCGAGGGCGGACGATTCTCCGCACCCGGCCGGATCGGGTAACTGCCGAAGTCGTTCGGAATGTTCCAGCCGGCGCGCAGTTCCACGCCCGTGCTCGCGGCGGTTTCGATGTTGCCGGCACGCAAGGCGTAGCTGCCGATCCAGTCGCTGCCCCACCCGGGGCGCACCGCGCCCTCCAGGTGCGGCTTGAACTTGCGCTCCATGGCCACCTGGAACGCGGGCTCGTTGTGCAGCTGATTGTCCCAGCCGCGAAAGCGCTCGATGTTCCGCACCCGGTGCACCAGGTCCTGGGATTGCTCGGCCAGCGACCACGGGCCGATCACGCCGATCGTCAGTTCGCGCACGTCGAGCACTTCATGACGGGCGTCTCGGGGGTGAATACGGCGATTCCACGCGAGACCCAGGTAGAGAAGGCCGGCATACGGCCGGTCATCCACGATCACGTCGCTGCGCGTTTCGTCCTCGGGCGTAAACATCGCCTGGCCGAAGCGCACCACGAGGTTTTGTGATGCCGGACGGGAGCCGGAACCACGCGTGAAGCCCGGGTCAGCCCATCCGATCAGTCGGGCGTACAGGCCAATCGGCCCTGGCAGGCAGGTCGGGCGCAGTTCGCCCTGCAGATCGCGCGAGACGGCCATGAGCGCCACGCCATTGGTGTAATTGCGATCGGTGCCGGCGAGCAGATCGTTTTCCAGGCGCAGGGTGCCTCCCCGCCAGTGCAGGCGCTGTTCCGGCAGACAAGGCGGGATACCAGTCGAATGTGTCGAGTCCGCGCCGAGCGCGGCACCCGGGCCGAGCACCGCACAGGCGAGCAGCGATGCCGCGTGCCTCGCCGGCGATCGCACTCCGGAGCCGCACGCGCCGGACCGATGGTTGCCGATGCGCGTCATGCGGGCACTCCCGCTGCTGCCCTGCCGAGGTAGAAGCGCTCGAGGGCATCGACGATCTCCTCGGCTTCATCGACGCACACGAACAGATCGAGATCGGAAGGCGAGACATAGCCTTCATGGAGCAGAAGATCGAAATCGATGGCGTGGCGCCAGAAAGCGCGCCCGACCAGGATGACCGGAACCGGCTCCATCTTGCCCGTCTGGATCAGGGTCAGTACCTCAAACAGCTCATCCAGTGTTCCGAAGCCGCCCGGGAAGGTCACGAGGCCCCTGGCGTGCAGAAGGAAATGCATCTTGCGCAGCGCGAAATAGTGGAACCGGAACGCCAGTTCCGGACACATGTAAGAGTTGGGCGACTGCTCCCGGGGCAGCGTGATGTTGAGACCGATCGACCGCGCCCCCGCCTCGAACGCTCCGCGGTTGGCAGCCTCCATGATGCCGGGCCCGCCACCCGTGACGACGACGAAATCGCGCAGACCTTGCCGCTGAAAGCGCGCTGAAATCAGGCTCGCGAAGCGTCGCGCCTGCTCGTAGTGGCGCGCCTGCTCGACCCGCCGCCGTGCCAGCGCGAGTTCCTGCCCGAGCCGGGCACTGTCCTGCATGGCGAATGCCTTCTGTTCCAGCGCCCCGAGACGCGAGATCGCCGTCTCCGTATCGCTCACGCGAGCGCTGCCGAAGACCACGACCGTCGAATGAATGCCCTGTTCGCGCAGGATTCGTTCCGGCTTGAGCAGTTCGAGCTGCAGCCGCAGTGGCCGCAGTTCATCCTGGGCGAGCAGGTCGATGTCTTCGTGCGCGAGGCGATACGCCGCCGACTCGCGGATCGCGCGCAGGCGAGCATCGGGATCCATCGGGCGGCTCATTGGCCGAGTGCCCGGGAATCCGGCCAGTTCACCGCCTCCCCGAGCGCGGGCACCGTGACCCGCCAGCCGGGTTGTTGTCCGAGGTGTTCGGCCAGAGCCTCCGCCGCTGGCGGCTCGCCGTGCACCACGAACGTCCGCAGCGGCGGACGCCTGAAATGGCTGGTCCAACCGAGCAGCGCGTGGCAATCGGCGTGCGCAGAGAGCCCGTTCACGCTGTGAATCGAGGCGCGCACCGGGATATCCTCGCCGAAAATGCGAACGCGCCGGGCGCCATCGATCAGCCGCCGTCCGAGTGTTCCCTGCGCCTGGAAACCCGGAAACAGGACGCTACATTCACTTCGCGGCAAGTTGTGCCGCAGATGGTGCCGGATCCGCCCGGCATCGCACATGCCGCTGGCGGAAATGATGATGGCGCCGGAACGGATCCGGTTGAGCGCCATCGACTCTTCGGCGCTCGCGGTGAACCGCAGGTACGGCAAATTCTCGCCGCGGGCGTGCCATCCGGCCAGCTGCCTGGCTTGCTCGTCGAACAGTGCGAGATGTTCGCGCGTGATGCGCGTCGCTTCCGCAGCCATCGGCGAATCGACGAACACGGCCGGATGCCGCAATCGGCCCTCGCACACGAGCCGGTGCAGATGATAGAGCACTTCCTGGGTTCGACCCACTGCAAACGCCGGCACGATGACGTTGCCGCCGCGCTCGAACAGGGTCGTCTCGACGATCCCTGCCATCCCCTCTTCGGCTGCCGAGACGATCCCTGCCATCCCCTCTTCGGCTGCCGAAAAGTCCCCGTGTTGCCGGTTGCCATATGTGGACTCGATGACCAGTATGTCGGCATCCTCGACCGGGGCGGGATCACGAACGATGGGCCGCCCCGGTTGGCCGAGGTCTCCGCTGAACACGAGCTTCGTATGCTTACCATGTTCCGTGACCCGGACCTCCACGATGGCCGATCCGAGGATGTGGCCGGCGTCGCGAAAACGTGCGCGCACCCCGGCACCGGGCGCGAACTCGTGGTCGTACTCCACTCCGCGCACCTGCCGAAGACATTGCTGCGCATCCTGCAGCGTGTACAAGGGCGGTAACACATTCTTGCCGCGCATGCGTCTGGCAGCGCGCTTCGCATCGCTCTCCTGGATGTGCGCGCTGTCGGGCAGCATCACACCGAGCAGGTCGGCTGTGGCTGGCGTCGCGTGGATGACCCCCCTGAATCCGGCGCGCGCCAGTTTGGGCAACAGCCCGCTGTGATCGATGTGGGCATGAGTCAGCAGCACGAAATCGATGGATGCCGGATCGAACGCGAACGGCTCGCGATTGCGCGCCGTCGCCGCCCGCCCGCCCTGCACCATGCCGCAATCCACGAGAAAGCGCGTATCGGCGGTTTCCACCAGGAAGCATGATCCGGTCACTTCGCGGGCCGCGCCCAGGAAGCTCAGCTTCACGACAAGCTCACTCCGTTCATCGCCGCTGGCGGCACGTGCGCGTGGCCACGCGCGATCATGGAATCGAGCGCTGCGGCATCGCTGCGGGCGCCTCCCATCCGCCGCCGAGCGCCTTGTACAGCGCCACGAGTTGCAAGGCGGCGCTGGTGTGGGCACGCACAACCATGGTCTGCGCCTCGTGCCCGCTGCGTTCGGCGGCGAGCAGTTCGACCAGGGCGATATCGCCCGCGGCGTAGCGCGCCAAGGCGCGGCCGTGGCTCGCCCGTGCCGCGTCCCGTGCCATCGAGCGCCGCTCGAGCGTGTCCAGCGCGCCGTGGTAGGCGCCGAGCGCGCGCTCGGCGTCACCCAGCGCCCCGAGCACCGCCTGCTCGTACGCGAGTGCAGCTTGCCGTGCGGCCGCTTCACGCGCCCGGATCTCGGCACGCACGCGCCCGCCGTCGAGCAGCCGCCAGGAGACCATCGGCAGGATGGAGAAACGCGAGCTGGACGCATCGAACCAGTTGCCGGTCTCGAGCGATTGAAAGCCACCCCCTGCGCCGATCGAGAGTTTCGGGAACAGCTCGGCCGTCGCGACACCGATATCGGCCGAGCTCGCCGCGAGTCGCCGCTCCGCAGCCAGCACGTCAGGACGTCGCCGCAGCACGTCGGCGCGCTCGCCCACCGGCAACGCCCGCAGCTTGCACGGAGCGAGTACGGCATCGAGCAGCGCCAGCTCACGCTCCGGCGGCGCACCGAGCAGCACGCCGAGGCCGAGCACGGCAGCGCGCTGGCGCGATTCGAGCCCCGGCAACAGCGCGTTGGCCGCCGCCCACTGCGCGTCTGCCGCATCCACGTCGGCCGCCGATGCATCACCCGCTGCATGCCGCAGGCGCACGAGATCCAGCGTCTGTTGCAGTGTGGCGAGTGCCGCGCGCTGCGCTTGCAACTCGCGTCCTGCGCCGACCGCAGTGAACCAGGTGCGTGCGACCTCGGCGACGATGCTCATGCGCACTCCCTGCGCTTCGGCCTCGGTCACCTGCAGGCGGGCGCCCGCACCTTCCAGAGCGCGCCGCCTGGCGCCGAACAGGTCGGCTTCCCAGGCGGCGTCGAAGCCGGCATCGTGAATGCTTTGCGTCGCGTCGAGGCCGGGAATGGCGCCGATCGGCAACGGCCCGTTCTCGCTCTGCCGGCGCCGGTTGGCGCTCACCCGCGCTTCGACAGCGGGCAGCCGCTCACCGGCGACGCGATCGCGCACGGCGCGAGCCTCGTCGATGCGTGCCGCGGCCTGGCGCAAATCGGGATTCTGCGCCAGCGCAGCGCTCATCAGGCGATCGAGAACCGGATCGTCCAGCGCGGACCACCACTGCGCTGGCTCCAGCGACGCCGGCTGGTTCGCGAGCGGCAAGGTCCAGCCATCGCCGACATCGACCGGCGGCGGTCCCCCGTAGTCCGGCCCGACGCTCGCGCACGCCGCCAGCAGTGCGCAGGACAGGCTCAGCACGGGTCGATACATGCGCCAGCAGACGCGCCGGGCGGTGGATCTCATCGCAAGCGTCCTCGAACGAACAGGGTTGCCGTCGTCAGCGTGCCCAAGGCGATGACCAGGAGCGGCCAGAGGCTGGCGAGAACGTCGCCCGGTGGCATAGCCTTGAGGAAACTGCCTTCGACAATGGCGAGAAAATGGGTCAACGGAATGGCCTGCGCCAGCCATTGAAGGAACACGGGCATGTTCTCGACCGGCGTGGCAAATCCCGAAATCAGCACTGCCGGCACGCCAATGCTGAATGCGCCCAGGATGGCCTGCTGCTGGGTCATGCTGACCGCCGAGATCATCAGCCCGATGCCGACCACCGACAGGATGAAGAGCACGAGACCTAGGAGCAGCAGCCCGAACGAGCCCGTAAATGGAATGCGGAACAGGAACACGCCCGCCGCGACCATGAGGAGGCCCAGCAGCGTACCGATCGCGAGCGCCGGAAGTGACTTGGAGATGATTATTTCCGGCGTCGACGTGGGCGACACCAGCAACTGGTCGAAGGTGCCGAGTTCGCGTTCGCGGGCAATGGAGAGCGAGGTGATCAGGAGCGCGCTGAACAACGCCAGGATGCCGGTGAGGCCCGGCACGATGAACCAGCGGTAGATCAGGTTCGGATTGAACCAGTGACGCACGACCGCCGGCGTCGGCGACAGCGCGTCCGGCTCGACCTCGGCACCCATCTCGGCGGCGATCGTGGAAAGATAGGCAACAGTGATCTGGCCGGAGTTACTGCGCCTGCCGTCGACCAGCACCTGTACGCGGCCGCCGGCACCGGCGGCGACCCCGCGCGAGAAATCGACGGGTATGTCGAGCGCCGCAATTACCTCGCCGTGGTCGAGCAAGTCGTGCAGGCTCCGCTCGCTGTCCACATGCCGCACCCGGGCGATGAAGTGGGCGCGCTCGAGCCGCTGGACCAGTTCGTGCGACCAGCGGCCCGCGTCCTGGTCGTACACGGCGATATCGACATTGCGAACTTCGAGCGTTGCGGCCGACGCGAAGACCAGCAGCTGCAGGATGGGCGGCACGAACACGACCATGCGGCTGCGCGGATCGCGCAGGATGCTGAGCGCCTCCTTGATGAACTGGGCGCGCAGACGGGTGAAGTTCAATGCCGCGGTGAACACGGTGCTACTCGAGGTTCTTGCGCGTGGCGCGTCTGGCCAGCCAGAAGAACAGCCCGCCGATCGTCGCCATCGCCAGCACATCAGGAATGAACACCGCCCAGATATCGCCGGCCAGGAATGCCGTCTTCAGTGAATCGACGAAATAGCGTGCCGGAATCAGCCTGGTGATGGCGCGGACCGGCGCCGGCATCGCGTCGATCTCGTACAGGAAACCCGACAGCATGAAAGACGGCAGGAAGCCGGTGAACAGCGCGATCTGCGCCGCCAGGAACTGGTTGCGCGCAAGCGATGAAATGAGCAATCCCTGACCGAGCGCCGGTACCATGAACACCGCCGACAGCAGCAGCAGCGCCGCGAGCGAGCCGCGCAACGGCACGTCGAAAACGAATACGGCCAGGGCCGCGGCTCCCAGCGTCGCCAGCATGCCGAGCGTGAAATACGGCAGCAGCTTGCCGATCAGGATCTCCACCACCGAGGCGGGCGTCGACAGCACCGCCTCCATGGTCCCGCGCTCCCACTCGCGCGCCACGACGAGCGCGGTGAGCATCGTGCCGATGATGGTCATGACGATGGCAATGGCGCCCGGAATCAGCGCGCGGCGGCTCTCGAGTTCGGCGTTGAACCAGTAGCGGGGCTCGAGCGCGACCGTCTGCGGTGGCGCGGCGACATCGAGCCCTGCACGCCAGGTCTGCACCACGCCCCGCGCGTAGTTTTCCACGTAATTGGCGGTATTCGGATAGGAGCCATCGGTGATGATCTGCACCAGCGGCACGCTGCCCCGCCCCGCCAGACGCTGTTCGAAATCGTGGGGGATGACCACATAACCGCGCAGCTCGCCCGAGATGAGCTTGTCTGCCACCTCGCGTCGGTCGTGGACAAAGCGCGGGTCGAGATAGCGGGTGCCGGAAAAAGCCGCAGCCAGCGCCTGGGCGGACGCTCCCTCCGATTCCAGCACCACGCCGATACGGACATCCCTGGCATCGAGCGAGACCGCATAGGCAAACAGGAACAACAGCACCACTGGTAGCGCGAATGCGATCAACAGTGTCGAAGGATCACGCAGCGCCTGCAGGCTCTCCTTGTAGACCAGGGCAGACAGGCGCTGTGAGACGGCGTTCATGCGGTTCCCGCCAGTTCGAGGTCGGCCGATTCCACCAGATGAATGAATGCATCCTCCATCGTTGGATCCGCCCGTCCGGCCCGGGCGGCGGTGCGCTTCAGCGCGTCGGGCGTGTCGAGAGCGATCAGTCGCGCGCGGGAAAGCATGGCGACACGATCACAGTATTCGGCCTCGTCCATGAAATGTGTCGTGACCATGATGGTCACGCCCTTGCGTGCGAGACCGTTGATGTGGGTCCAGAACTCACGGCGCGTGATCGGGTCGACGCCGGAAGTCGGTTCATCCAGAAACAGCACCGGCGGCCGGTGCATCAGTGCGCACGCCAGCGCGAGGCGCTGTTTGTGCCCGAGTGGCAGGGAGTCGGGCGTTGCGGACAGCCAGTCGCCCAGATCGAAGGTTTCGATCATTTCCGCGATGCGCTCGCGCCGCGTATCCCCCTCCAGCTGATACACCCCGGCCGAGAATTCCAGGTTCTGGCGCACCGAGAGCAGGCCGTAGAGCGAGAATTTCTGCGCCATGTAGCCGAGCCGGCTCTTCGCTGCGCCGCTGGCCCGGCGCAGGTCGTGTCCGACCACATGGGCCTCGCCGGCGGTTGGCCGGAGCAGGCCACAAAGCATCTTGAAGGTCGTGGACTTGCCGGCGCCGTTGGGGCCGAGGAGGCCGAAAATCTCGCCCTTGTGCACGTCGAAGCTCACGTTGTCGGTGGCGGTGAAGTCGCCGAAGCGCTTGGTCAGGTTCCGGCACGACACTGCGATATCCGAACCGAGTTCGACCGGCGGCAGACGCTCGGCGAGTGCCGAACTGCCACCGGGACCACCGCCCAGCAGATCGATGAAAGCGTCCTCGAAGCGCGCCGGCACCGGCGTCAGTTGCAGCTGCGCCGCATCGGCCAGTGCCGCGACCGGCTCGACCGGGGCGCCCGCGCGCAACACGACCCGCACGCCGGCTCCCTGGATCACGCCATCGCTCACGCTGTCGAGGCCGAGCGCCTCGGCGAGGATCGCGCGGCGGCCGGCGCCGACGTCTTCGAGGCGGAAACTGCGACCCTCGAGTTGCGCGGTCAATTCCCGGGGCGGGCCGTCAAACAGCAGCTGCCCCTGGTTCAGCAACAGCACGCTTTCACAGCGCTCGGCCTCGTCGAGATAGGCGGTGGACCAGACGACGGCCATGCCCTCGTCGGTGAGCGCCTGCACCATGCGCCACAACTCCTGGCGGCTCACCGGATCGACTCCCACTCCGGGTTCGTCCAGCAGCAGGACCCTGGGTCGCGCCATGAGCGCACAGGCGAGACCGAGCTTCTGTTTCATCCCGCCGGAAAGTTTTCCGGCCAGTCGCGCGGTGAAGGGACCGAGCCGCGTGAACTCGAGCAAGTCGGCGAACAGGCCGGCGTGGCGATCGGCGTCGAGGCCGCGCAGTTGCGCATACAGCCGCAGGTTCTCCATCACCGAAAGGTCTTCGTACAGGCCGAAGCGCTGCGGCATGTAACCGCTCGCGACATGGATGGCGTCGTTGTCCCGCACCACGTCATGTCCGGCCAGAGTCGCATGGCCGGCGTTTGGCACGAGCAGGCCGGCGAGGATACGCATCAAAGTCGTCTTGCCGGCGCCGTCCGGGCCCACGAGACCGGTCAGTCGCCCGTAATGGATGCGCGCGGTGATCGACCGCAGGGCATGGACGTGGCCGAAATGCTTGACCACGCCGTCGATGACTACGGCCGCGGCGTCGGCGTGCGCTGCCTGCGGCGTGCCTGCCGTGACGGCGCTCGAGGGCATCTCAGCGTCCACGTGCACTCTTGCCGGTGCCGGACTCGACGTCGACCTCGATCGTCACCGGCATGCCCTGGCGCAATGCGCTGTCGCGATCGGCCTCGTCGATGACGATGCGCAGGCGATACACGAGGTCCGTACGCAGATCGGTGGTTTCGACCGTCTTCGGCGTGAACTCGGCGCGCGACGATATGAAGCCGATCCGTCCGTGGTAAACCTTGCCGGAGGAGTCACTCGTGACGCGCACCGCGCCGCCTGGCGCGACGCGTCCCAGGTCCGGCTCGCCCACGTAGGCACGCACGTATACAGGCTTGTCCAGGCTCAGGCTGTACACGGTGCTCTGGCTCGTGACCATGCTGCCCGGTTCACGCACCCGCGCGATCACCGTGCCATCGCTCGGCGCCTGCAACTCCGTGTCCGCGAGTGCGGTCGTGGCCAGCGCCTCGGCAGCACGCGCGGCGGCGAGGCGTGCCTCGCCGGCTGCAATGTCCTCCTCGCGAAAGCCCTCTGAAGCCTGGGACAGCGCGGCCTTTGCGGCCTCGACGCGAGCGGCGGCCTGGTCGCGGGCCGCGCGGGCCCCATCGACGGTCCTTGCACTGCTCGCGCCCGACGCGAGCAGGCTGCTTTGGCGCAGGTAGTTGCGCTCGGCGTCTTCGGCGACGGCCTGCGCCTGCTTCAGGGTCTCCTTCGCCTGCTTGATTTCCTGTGGTCGGAGACCTCGGCGCAGCTTCGCGAGTTCCGCCTCCGCCACCTGCGCGGCGGCCGAGGCGGCTGCAAGGGCTTCACGATAGGGCTGCGCATCGAGAGCGGCCAGCCGCGTGCCGACGCGGACGGCATCGCCTTCGTCGAAAGCCATCTCCGCCAGGCGACCCGGCTGGCGAAACGCCAGCTGCACCTCGCGGATGTCGACGTTGCCGTAGAGCCGCAGCGGATCGCTGCTCCCATCGATGCGCTGCGACCAAAAGTACGCCGCGCCGCCGCCCACGACCAGGACGGCGGCGATGACGATTGCCGCCTTCGCCGCGCGGCCCGGAACCACCCCGCTCATGGCGCACCGATGCCGCGGCGATAGATGGCGAAGACAGCCGGCGCGTGCCGGCGGATCCGGCTGACCTTGCCGGCGAGCAGCGATTGCATGACGAGACCCTGAATCGTGCCGATGAACAGCACGGCGGCGGCATCCACGTCGAGCCCCGCGTCCAACTCACCCTGTTCCTTGCCCGCCTCCATGATGCGGCGCAGCCGCTGCTCATAGCGGCGAATCAGGGTCTGCACCATTCGCTTCGCGAGCGTTTCGCCCGGGCGCTGCAACTCTCCAAACAACATGCGCGGCACCCCGGGATGCTTCGCCACGAAATCGATGTGCGCCATGAACATCGCTTCGAGCGCCGCGCCGGCGGACGCGGCGGCGGCGGCCTCGTCGATGCGCGCCAGCAAGCGTTCGCTGACCCACGACATCGCGGCTTCCAGGATCGCGTCCTTGGTCGGGAAGTGGCGAAACAGCGCTCCCTGGGTCAGGCCCATTCGATCGGCGATGGCGGCGGTGGTGATCTCGGCCGGATTCTGCTCGGCGGCGAGATCGACGACGGCTTGCACCGTGGCCGCGCGGCGTTCATCGGCGGGCAGGTGTGGCGGGCGTTCGTTCACCATCCGGTTCTCCAACAAGTGAGTAATCAATTACTACTCTAGCACCTGTCTGCTTGCAAATGCAACGACGGGCGGACCTCGCGCGTGGCGCTCCGCTCGCCTGCCGGTCCGCGGCAGTTTCCGGCTAGAATGAGCGGAACTTCTGTCGCCATGCGCGCGGGTACTGTGCGGGGCCCGTCGCGCACGCTGGGAGAGGCGCGTGAAGCGCAAAGTCGACTTGTCGTTGGGCACTCGCCTCGGAATCGGTTTCGGGGTACTCCTCGTCGGACTCGGCCTGTTCACGACCATCGTGCTCCACTGGGAGCACCAGAGCGCCCGCGCCCAGCTCGCCTATTCCGGAGACATCGTGCCGCTGCGCGATCGCGCCCTGGAACTCGAGCATGATCTGCTGTACGTGGCGATCGGCATGCGCGACTTCGCGCTGTTTCCCGAGAATGCGAGCCGGGCCGAGCTGGCCACGCGCATCGAAGCTGCGCGGAAAACTCTCGGACAGCTCGAGGAGCATTCGACGATACCGGGAAACATGGACCACCGGGCGCGCTTCGGCCCGGATGCACGCACCTATCTCGCGGAGGCGACGGCGCTCCTCGCGCCGGCCCTCACGACTGAGGCCCGCCTGGCCCGCGCCCGCGAGCTCGGGGCACTGCGCGCATCAGTGCTGGTCGATCTCGAGCGCTACCTGGCGACGCTGCAGAAAGATACCGATGCGGCGCTTGCCACCATGGCCACCGCCCGCGAACGCGTCGCGACGGGTTCGGTCGCGATGGTCGTGTTCGCCACCCTCTTCACGCTCGCGATTGCATGGCTCACGACTCGCGCGGTGCGCCACCCGCTGCGCAGACTGACCCGGGTGGCCGCATCGCTCGGGCGCGGCGACTGGTCCGAGGCGCTGCGCCTGACGGCCCACGAACTGCCGACGCATGACGAGGCTGTTGCCGTGCGCAGCGAAACACGCGCGCTCACGCGTGCCGTCGCGACAGCGGCACTGCAGATCGAGAGCCGCGAGCGCCGGTTGCGTGCCCGTGCCGCCGTGTCCGCCGCCATCTCGTCGACGGCAGACATCGCGCTGCTCGCGAACCGGGCGCTTGCACCCGTCGTGGAGCAGGTGCATGCCGAACTCGGTATCCTCTACCAGCACATCGAGGGAGCGCCCCGGTTGCGGGTACTCGCGGCCATCCCGGCCGCAGGAAGCCCGACCGGCCCGCAGCAGGATGAGGGAGCGCCACGAGAGGCGACGCGCATGCGGCGCACGATCGTCACGCGCGCCGAGCCACGCGACGGCGCGGGCGGCGCGAATCCTGGATACGGGCCGGCCGGAACGAGGACGATCGTTGCCGTACCGATCCTCTTCCAGGACACGCTGCACGGCGTCCTGCTGGTCGCGGGCTCGAAGGATTTCGACGAGGCGGCGGTCATCTTCCTCGAAACCGTTGCGCGCGAACTCGGGACCGGAATGCAGAATGCCGTCTCGCGGGAGCACACCCGGCAGCTCCTCACGGAAATCACCGAGCGCAACGAGCGGATCCAGGCGCAGAACGAGACGCTGCGCCGGCAGAGCGAGGAACTTCGCTCCCAGGCCGTGGCGCTCGCCACGGCCGACGAGCACAAGAACCGCTTCCTGGCGATGCTGGCGCACGAACTGCGCAATCCGATGGTCCCGATCACGATCAATCTCGAGATCCTGAAGCGCGTGGCGCCGGGCACCACGCCTGCGCGCCAGGCGCTGGACGTCATCCGCCGTCAGACGCGGCTGCTCGCGCGTCTCGTCGACGACCTGCTCGATCTCTCGCGCGGATCGCAGCACAAACTGCGGCTGCAACGCGAACCGCTGGACATCGTCCAGGTCGTACGTGCCTGCGCCGCGGACCACGCGCCGGTCCTTGCCGATCGCTCGATCAGAAGCGATCTGGATCTGCCAGATCGTCCGCTTCTCGTGCATGGCGATCGAGTCCGCCTCGTGCAGGTCATCGACAACCTGGTTTCCAATGCGATCAAGTTCACGAATCCTGGCGGATGTGTCCGGCTGCGGCTCCACGAGGATCTCTCGCGCAAGCTGGCTGTGCTGCATGTCATCGACAGCGGCGAGGGGATGGACGCCGGGCTGATCCCGCGGATCTTCGAGCCTTTCCGCCAGGGGGCGAGCAGCCTCGAGCGCCCGGATGCGGGTCTCGGTCTCGGCCTCGCACTCGTGAAGATGCTGGTATCGCTGCACGATGGTACGGTCGAGGCGCGAAGCGAAGGGCCGGGCCGCGGTTCGGAGTTCATCGTGCGCCTGCCGCTCGGCGTGCCATGCATGCGGCTGCTGCCGGCGCCCGGGCCCGCGGCGACATCCACGGAGGCTTCCATCCGAAGCCGCTGGCGGGTCCTTGTCGTCGACGACTACATCGACGCGGCCAAGGGTCTGCAAACACTGCTCGAACTGGATGGTCACATCGTCGAGGTCGCCCACGACGGCGCCGGGGCACTGGCGAAGGCACGCGCCTTTCGCCCGCAGGTCATGTTCTGCGACATAGGCCTTCCTGCCATGGATGGCTTCGAAGTCGCCCGGCAACTGCGTGCCGAGGAGGCCTTCAAATCACTCTATCTCGTCGCGCTCACGGGACGTGGGTCGGACACGGATGCGCAGCGCTGCATCGCGGCGGGTTTCGATCGACACATCGTCAAGCCGCTGGATCCCGGACAACTGGCGGAGATCTTCCGGGCGCTCGGGCAGCGGCAGGCCTGATTCGGGTGGCGTCGCCGGACGAGTCCACGTGTTGCCGGAGTCAGCGACGCGCACTATTGAAAAGGTGGAGATCACCATGCTATCCAGTGTCTCGCCATTAGGGGCCAGGCGCAGGATGCTGCGTGGTTCCGGCGACTGCGACCGGCGCGCCCTTGCGGCATGATCTGTCATCATGACGATCGGGATGACCGTGATCTTGTGCACGCCGAAGCGCCGGAGTTCGCGGGCGATTCCGGGACAGGACCCGTGAAAAGTCCGTCACCCGATCCGCAGAATGACGGCGCCGCGCTGCTTCTGCTCGAGCGATTGCTGCTGCTGGCACGGCGCTCCGCCCTCGAGTCGATGGGCTCCGGCATCGCGCACGAACTCAATCAGCCCATCGGCGCGATCACCACTTTTGCGCATGCGGGCCGGCGCATGCTCGATCGCCCCGAGCCGATGATCGCTTCCGCCATCGAGGCCCTGCAGCACACCAGCGAACAGGCGCTGATCGCCGGACGGGGCATCGGCTACATCCGTGAACTGCTCAGGGCGCGGGAGATGGTCCGCTCCGCCTGCGAGCCGGCCGAAATCGTCATGGAGCTGATGCCGGTACTCCAGTTGCTCGCCGGCCGACGGGGCTCGAATCTGGAATTGTCCCTGCAACCCGATCTGCCCACAGTGTCGATCGACCGGCTGCGTATCCAGTATGTGCTCTACGCGCTGACGCAGAACGCACTCGAAGCGCAGGCCGGATTTGCTGCCGCACCCGTCGTGCGCATCGGGCTGACGGGCAACGGCTACGGCGTGCGCATTGCCGTCGAGGACCAGGGTCCCGGTGTACCGGAAACGGCGCGTGCGCGGCTGTTCCACCCGTTCTTCACGACCAAGCCGCATGGAACGGGGCTCGATCTCGCTTCCGGCCGGGCTATCATCGAGGCGCACGAGGGCACGATCGGCTTCGAGAATCTGCCGGCTGGCGGCGCGCGGTTCTGGTTTCGCCTGCCGGCCTCCGCTGCCGCATGACATGCGAGGAACCAGGCCATGGCCATCGAAATGCGCCCGGAGGCGCGGCGCAAACCGGTCGTCTATATCGTCGATGACGACGACGGCATGCGCCGGGCGATGGCGCTGCTCGTCACCACCGTCGGATACCATCCCGTCGCCTTCGCGAGACCCGGCGAATTCCTCGCCAGGCTCGACCGGAGCCAGCCGGGCTGCCTGGTGCTCGATGTGCGCATGCCGGAGATGAGCGGCCTCGAAGTCCAGCAGCAGCTCAACCGCTCGGGCTCGATCCTGCCGGTCATCCTGGTCAGCGGCCATGCCGACATTCCGATGGCCGTCCAGGCGATGAAGGCCGGTGCGTTCGATTTCCTGCAGAAACCCTTTCGCGACCAGGACCTGCTCGACCGCATCAATGCAGCGCTCGAGCTCGACGCCGCCAATCGGCGCAGCATCGACCGGTTGGCGGATCTGAGGCATCGCGCCGGCAAACTCACGCCCCGCGAGCGCGAGGTCATGACGCTCGTCGTCGACGGACGCGCGAACAAGGCAATTGCGATCGATCTCGGACTGAGCGAGCGTACCGTGGAAATCCACCGGGCCAATGTCATGGCCAAGATGGCTGCCACATCCGTGGCGCATCTCGTGAAAATGCATATGCTGCTGCAGGCCGAGCGCGACTGATGGCTGGCGGGAATCAGGTTTCGAGCCCGGCGCCGGCAGCAGGACTGTGCTTCTCCCCGGGAATTTCGGTCATGGTCGCTTCGGTCAGCAGCAGGACGCTCGCGACCGAGACGGCATTCTCCAATGCGACGCGGACTACCTTGGTCGGGTCGATGATGCCCGCTTCGAACATGTCGACGTATCGATTGTGCGCGGCATCGAAGCCCTGATTCGCCGGTGATTCGAGCATCCGGCTCAGCACCACCCCGGCATCGACCGCCGAGTTGGTCGCAATCTGTCTGGCGGGAGCCTCGAGCGCACGCGCGAGGATCCGCACACCCGTCCGCATGTCACCCTCGCATTCGGCCTCATTCCCGCCGACCGCCGCCATGCATCGCAGCAGCGCCAGACCGCCGCCCGCGACGATGCCTTCGGCAACCGCCGCACGGGTCGCGCTGATGGCGTCATCGAGTGCATCCTTGCGAGCTTTCATTTCCGGCTCTGATGGCGCACCGACGCGTATGACGGCAACGCCGCCGGAGAGCTTCGCCAGGCGCTCTTCGAGCTTCTCCCGGTCGTAGTCGCTCGTTGCCTTTTCGATCTCGCGTCGTAGCTGCGCGACGCGCGCCTCGATGGCCACGCGCTCGCCGCTGCCACCGATGATGGTCGTCTTGTCCTTGTCGACCACTACCCGCTTGGCGCGCCCGAGTTGCTCGGGCTTCGTATCCTCGAGCTTCATGCCGAGATCCATGGCGATCAGTTGCCCACCGCAGAGCACCGCCATGTCTTCGAGCATGGCCCTGCGCCTGTCCCCGAAGCCGGGTGCCTTCACCGCCACGCTCTTCAACACGCCGCGCACCTGGTTGACGATCAGCGTGGCGAGTGCTTCGCCCTCGACGTCCTCGGCCACCACCAGCAGCGGCCGCGCACTCTTGGCGATCTGCTCGAGCAGCCGGATGAGGTCCGACATGATGTTGATCTTGCGGTCGGCGACCAGCACCAGGGCATCCTCGAGCACCGCCTCGCCCTTTTCGAGGTCGGTGACGAAATACGGCGACAGATAGCCTCGATCGAACTGCATCCCCTCGACGATCTCGAGGACCGTTTCCGTGGTCTTCGATTCTTCGACGGTGATCACGCCCTCGCCGCCCACCTTTTCCATCGCATCGGCGACCAGCTCCCCGATACTCTCGTCGTTGTGCGCGGAGATGGCGGCGACCTGCGCCTTCTCCTTGCGACTCACCACCGGCCGGGATTGCTCCCGGAGCTTCGTCACTGCGACCTTCAGCGCCTGATCGAGCCCTCGCTTGATGTCGATGGCACTCGCACCTGCGGTGATATTGCGGACGCCGTCGGACAGGATGGCGTGCGCCAGGATGGTGGCCGTGCTGGTGCCGTCGCCCACGAGTTCGCCGGTCTTCTCGGCCGCCTGGCGCAGCATCTGCGCCCCCAGGTTCTCTTCCGGATCCGCCAGTTCCATCTGCTTCGCGATCGTCACACCGTCATTGCAGACGATCGGCGCACCCCAGGACTTCTGGATCAGCACGGACTTCGACCTCGGCCCGAGCGTGATCCGGATCGTGTCGGCCAGTTGTGTCGCGCCGGCCATTATTTTCTCGCGAGCCGCCGACCGGAATGTCACCCGTTTGTGCGCCATACAGCCTCCTCGACCGGACCGGAGCAGCATCCATTCTGCCGCGACGGCCCGCGGCTTCCTTTACGGGGAATCTGCAGCCGGCTCGTGGAATTTCCGCGTCCGTGGCCGCCACGGGGGCGTGCCGGTTTCCACGGATGGGCGCGGCGCGAGCGCCGGGCACCATTGATTCCCGGTGCGCATGATGATCAGCCGGCAACCGAGTTCGCCGTCAAGGCTGCCCCGTGCAGACAGCGCGGCAGGTGCCCGACCGGGACCGACAGGCGGGCGTCTGCCGGCATGGCTGCTGCTGCTGTTGGGCGTCGCCTGGTTCGCGCTGGCCATCACGCCCGTAAGCCGCGAGGACTGGCTGCTGGAAAACCTCCTCGTCCTGGTGAGCGTGCCGTTGCTCGTCGCAACGCGCCACCGCCTGCGTTTCTCGAACGCCGCTTACGTCTGCCTGTTCGTCTTTCTGCTGCTGCACTCCCTCGGCGCCCACTACACATACTCGCTGGTCCCCTACGACCAGTGGTGGCGCTTCATGACCGGTCACACGCTGAACGGAATGCTGGGGTGGGAACGCAATCACTTCGATCGCTTCGTTCACTTCCTCTACGGTGCATTGATGTTGCTGCCCGCGGTGGAACTGCTCGACAGCTACGCTCGTCCGCGGGGCCCGTGGCGATATCTCCTGCCCGTCCTGTTCGTGATGTCGCATTCGGTGATCTACGAGATGATGGAGTGGATCGCAGCCCTGGTCGTGGCCCCCGATCTGGGCAACGCGTATCTCGGAACCCAGGGAGATGAATGGGATGCGCAAAAGGACATGGCACTCGCAACAGGTGGAGCGGTGCTCGCCATGATGGTGCTGGGATTGCGCCCCGCCGCATCGACCGATGCACGCCGGGATCCGGGTCCGTGAATGCCCCCGGCGCCGATGCGGTGATCGGCAGTCGGACCTTCGCGGCCTCGACGACACCGCTTGCAGTCCGCGTCCTAGTGTTCCACGGCACCGCGGTCCCCGGTGAATCGCAGGGCAGGTCATTGTTCGACGACATCTGCGGCCATGATCGTCTGCCGCAGCAGCGGCCCGCCCGGCGCGCGGAATCGCGGCGATGAATGGCGAGGTCTCCGGATCGGGGACCGTGCCGGCGCAGCCAGCCGCGATGTCGGGCCCCGCCGATGCAGCGCCGCTGCGGATCGGGGATCTGCTGCGTCCGCAGGCCTTCCCGCACGCCGTCAGCGCGCTGCGGCTGCGGGAGACGCACGTGTCGTGGGTCGTCCTCACCGGTCGATTCGCGTACAAGATCAAGAAGCCCGTGCGCTTCCCTTTCATCGATGCCACGACGCTCGCGCAACGGCTGCACTTCTGCCGCGAAGAGCTGCGGCTGAATCGCAGGCTCGCACCCGAACTGTACCTGGATGTCGTGCCGGTCACCCGCGCCGACGGCTGCGCGATGATCGACGGCCCCGGGCCCGTTATCGACTATGCGGTCCGGATGCGACAGTTCGGAGAGGCGGATGAGATGCCGTCCCTGCTCGAGGAGGGCGCGGTATCCGTCGGCGATTGTTCAGCGCTCGGAGAACTCCTCGCGCGCTTTCACCGCAGCGTCTCTGTCGACGCCTGGACAGGTGGGTACGGGCATACCGGGCATATGCATGAATCGATCCTCGGGAATCTCGCGCAGTTGGCCGACTCAAACACGCAACCCGCCGTCGCACCAATGCTCGAGAGGCTGGCCGACTGGATGCGCGATCGGGTCACGCAACTGGATCCCGCGTTGCGGCGACGGGAACGGTCCGGGTTCGTTCGCGAGTGCCACGGTGACCTGCACTGCGGCAACATCGTCCGATCGCTCGGCAGATTGACACCGTTCGACTGCATCGAGTTCGACCCTCGGCTGCGATGGATCGATGTGATGAACGACGTCGCGTTCCTCGTGATGGATCTTTTCAGCCGTCGCCGCGCCGGTCTGGCCATGGCCATGCTCAGCCAGTATCTCGAGACGAGCGGAGACTACCAGGGCGTTCGCCTGCTGCCTTTCTACGCGACCCATCGCGCCCTGGTCCGCGCGCTGGTGGACCGTTTGTCCGCGGAGCAGCTTCCCGCGCGTGCCGATGAATTCCGCCGCCGGATGCGCGAGCGGATCGAGGCGGCCGCCTCCTGGACCGGGCGCCCGGCGCCGGCACTCCTGCTCATGCATGGCCTGTCAGGCTCCGGCAAATCGTGGCTGAGCGAGCGACTCGTACCGGCCGTGCCCGCGATTCGTCTGCGCTCCGACGTCGAGCGCAAGCGGTTGGCGGGCCTGCAACCGGCCGTAAGCAGCGCAGCGCCACTGCGGCAAGGCCTTTATGCGCACGCGTGCACCCGGCGCACCTACCGGCGCCTTGCGGGCTGCGCCGCCATCTGCCTGCGGGCCGGCTTTCACGTGATCGTCGACGCCACCTTCCTCGAGGCGAAGGATCGGGAAGTGTTCGCTGCACTGGCCGAACGCCTGAACGCGCCCAGTCTTCTCCTGTCTTGCCACGCGGATCCGGAAACGCTCGAGCAACGCATTCGGAAACGAGCCATGTGCGCGACCGACGCCTCGGATGCCGATCTCGACGTCCTCGCCGCCCAGCTCCAGTCCGCTCAACCCCTGAGCAGCACGGAACGGGCGCGGGCGCTACTCATCGATACCAGCGAGCCTGAAGTGGCCGAGCGCGTCGCGGCTGCGGTGCAAGCGCGCCTCGCCTGCTTCCCCGGGACGGAGCCCCGGAGATGACGGCCCCGGCGTGGGCCCGGATCCCGGTGCGGGCAACGCATCCACGACACATGCTGCATGCTGATGGATGGGCTCAATAGTCGCGCGGCGCCTGCTGTCGTGGCGACATCATCTGATTGCGCCGGCCGTTCTCCATCCACGGGCAACCGTCCCTGCCCATGTACCCGCACGCGGCCCGCATCTCCTTGCGGCATTCGGCGATATCGCGCTCCGAGCGCAGTCACTGCGCCATTTTCTCGTGGGCGGCCGCCATCTTTTCCCGCAGTTCCCTGGATGGCGCCTGACCCGGCGCCGCCGGGCCTGCGGGTGGCTCCGCAGCCGCAATCCCGAGACCCATCGCGAATACCACGGACAACGCCCACATCGATCGCACCAACAGGTTCATTGAAGTCTCCGTTGATCCTTCGGAATGTGCCGCGAAAGATGCCTCGCTTCATCGTCATGAGCCATCCGGAGATCCACGCAGGATGCTTCGCATTCCCCGGGCTGCCGCCGCAGCGACAACCCGGTCGCACCTGTACGCCGGCTGGGAGTCAGACCGCCTCCGCCGGGCTACGGACGAAGAGCACGGGCACGGACGAGGAGCGCAGCACCAGCTCGGCATCACTGCCGAGCACCAGGCGACTTATCCCGCGTCGCCCATGCGTCCCCATGA
Organism: Steroidobacteraceae bacterium; assembly: GCA_019187495.1. Taxonomy (GTDB): domain Bacteria; phylum Pseudomonadota; class Gammaproteobacteria; order Steroidobacterales; family Steroidobacteraceae; genus CADEFQ01. The sequence continues at coordinate 52,957 of JABAQN010000003.1, read as the reverse complement.
CGATCAGGTCCGCCTGCCATTGGCGCGCGGCATCCAGTATGTGCTGTGCGGCCCTGCCGCCGACGGTCTCGATCAATTGCGTGCTGTATTCCACGCCGGATGGACGCACGACCGCCTCGGCCGCTTCCAGTATCCTCGCTCCCTCCGCATGGATCATGTCCCGCAGGGATTCATAGGTCCTGGGATCCATTGCCTCCGGAACGAGATAGCCGGAACTGAATACCGACTCGTCCACCGCGTGCACGATTCGCAGTTGCGCGCGCGCCTCGCTCGCGAGTCTCAGCGCTTCCCGAAGACCCGCCCCGGATGTCGGACTGCCGTCGACGGGAACGAGAATCTTGCGATACATACTGCTCTCCCGAGTGTGACGCCGGATGCCGTGCTACGCACGCCTGGCCTGCAGCTGCTGTGACTCGAGGTCCAGGAAGCCGGCCAGGTGCGCCGGCGGCCCGGCCCGTGCCTTTCCGCGACCGCCTCTTCGCAGTGCATCCGCCACCCGGCGTGGCGTCCCGAGATCACTCCAGCCGCAGGCGGGCACCCGCAGCACGCGCAGCAGATGCGGATGACGGCGCATGACGTCGCGTGAAAAATCGATGTTCGGCAGCTGCACATACAACCGGGCCAATCTCGCCGCGCGCAGCGCATCCGGGCCGCTCTGCCGTACCACGTCGGCCATCTCGGCGACGATGCCGGGAATGAGTTGCATGAACGTCTGCAGCAGCACTCGGGCGCGTATCGCGAAAATGAACGAATTCCACAAGGCGCCCCGCTGCATCAGGAAGCCGGCCGAGACGGGATCCGGTTTCTCGACGAACTCGCTGACTTCGAGCACATCCGTTGCAGGCGTCTCGCGCACGACGATGTAGCCGAGTTCCGGATCGCTGTCCTCGGGCGTGAAGCCGAGCAGGACCAGTGCGGGCATCGAACGCGCATGACTCATCGCCTGTCGCGTCGCATCCGCCAGCACCCCCTCGTCGCCGACGAAGTGATCCGACGGCAGGACGATCAGGACCGCCTCCGCATCGCGCTGCAGAATCGACAGCAGCGGCAGCAGGATTCCGATCGCGGTACCGCGATTGCCCGGCTGCACCACGATGTTCGAATCGGGAAGTAACTGAGCAAGCGAGCACCACCAGCGTCGATGCGCACCGGAAACGATCGCGACGGTGCGTTGCGCGGGCGCAATCACCTGTGCGCGCCGCAAGGTGTCGTACAGCAGTGATGTGCCGCCCGCCAGCGAGCAGAACTGTTTCGGCACCGCGATGCCCGATGCCATGGTCGTGAGTTGGCGCAGCCGGCTCCCCTCACCGGCCGCCAGGACCAGTGCCCACTCATGCGCGGTTTCCGCCGTGTCGGGGCGTTCGAGTGAACCGGGCATTTCCGCGCCCTCCATTTCGATGGATGACCAGTTGGCAGAATCCATTGCCAGCATCGCACCCCCGACGCCCGACTGCAGTCGTGAAAGCCCGCGAGTCGCTACGTAAATGACCGGACCTCGCCGGGCCCCGGGAATCCGCCTTCGAATGGCACTCCGGCGGGCAGTCCCGATACCATTTCGCCATGTCCCCTGCGCCGCCGGAAACCCCGCGCCATCTCGCTGCCGGCCTGCCCACCGAAGAAGCCGCCCGGCGGCTGGCCAGTGATGGCGCGAATGAACTGGCCGCCCAGCGCCCGCGCACCGTGCTCAACATCGGGCGGGAAGTCCTGACCGAGCCGATGTTCCTGCTGCTGCTCGCCGCGGCAGCGATCTACTTCGTGGTCGGCGAAATTCGGGAGGCCGTGGCGCTGGCTGCCACGATCATCCTCGTGATCGTCATCACGATCCTGCAGGAGCGGCGCACCGAGCACGCGCTGGCGCGGCTGCGGGACCTTTCGAGTCCGCGGGCGCTGGTGGTCCGCGATGGCGCCGAACGACGCATCCCCGGCCGTGAAGTCGTTGTGGGCGATGTCGTCATCCTGCGCGAGGGCGACCGCGTCCCCGCCGATGCGGTGCTGCATGCCGCCAACGCGCTCAACGTCGATGAATCGATCCTCACTGGCGAATCGCTGCCCGTGGAGAAGCTTCCGGCAGGCTCTCTTTGTGGCGATGCGCAGACGCGAGTCTTTTCAGGGACGCTCGTCGTGCGCGGCTATGGCACCGCCATCGTCGTCGCCACCGGGGGACGCAGCGAAATCGGCAGGATCGGCCGGGCATTGCATGGCATGGGTACCGAGGCGACACCGCTCTTTGCCGAGGTCCGGCGCATCGTCCGGTGGGTCGCGACCGCCGCCCTGTTCTTCTGTGCTCTCATCACGGCGGTCTATGCGCTCTCGCGCGGCGATTGGTTGAATGGCGTGCTCGCCGGCATCACCGTCGCGATGGGGATTCTTCCTGAGGAGTTCCCGGTGGTGCTGACCGTGTTCCTCGCCATGGGGGCGTGGCGAATCTCGAAGGCCGGCGTGCTGACACGCCGTATGGCAGCCATCGAAACGATGGGCGCCGTGACCGTGCTCGCCGTCGACAAGACCGGCACACTCACCGAGAACCGGATGCAAGTGGCCGTGATCGAATCGGCGCAGCATCGGATCGATCTGCGGCGCGAGCGAAGCACGCCTGACGCGCAGCTGCTTTCCGTCCTGGAGGTGGCAGCGGCGGCGAACGAGTTGCAGGCATTCGACCCAATGGAGCGCGCCATCCATGAGACTGCCTTGAAACTCGCACCGGCGGCGATCGAGCGCCTGCGCGACATGCAACTGGTGCGCGAGTACGAACTCACGCCCGCGCTTCTCGCCGTAACGCACGTATGGCATGACGGCGGAGCCGGCCCGTTCACGGTGGCGGCCAAGGGGGCGCCGGAGACCATGCTCGAGCTGTGCGGCATCGAGGCGGAGCTTCGCAGCCGGTTGCTGGCGCAAGCCGCATCCCATGCGAAGGATGGCCTGCGGATTCTCGGAGTCGCGAGTGGCATTCACGCGGACGGACCCCTGCCGGCAGACGCACGGGGGTTCCGGTTGCAGTTTCGCGGGTTCATCTGCCTGGCCGATCCATTGCGCAGTGATGTGCCCGAAGCACTTCACGTCTGCGCGCAAGCGGGCATCCGCGTCGTCATGATAACGGGCGACCACCCGGGCACGGCACTCGCGATCGCCCGGCAGGCGGGCTTCGACACCCGGGGTGGCGCGCTCACCGGGAGTGAACTTGCCTCGATGGATGAAGAGCAGCTTCGGGAGCGGGCGCGCTCCGTCAACGTGTTCGCGCGCGTCAGCCCGGAGCAGAAGCTCAATCTGGTCAGGGCTCTGAAGTCCAACGGCGAAATCGTCGCCATGACCGGCGACGGCGTGAACGACGCACCGGCACTGAAAGCGGCCCACATCGGGGTCGCGATGGGGGGCCGTGGAACCGACGTGGCGCGCGAGGCGGCCGACATGGTCCTCGTGAACGATGACTTCGGCTCGCTCGTTGCCGCGGTCCGCCTCGGCCGGCGAATCTACGAGAATATCCGTCACGCCATGACGTTCATCGTCGCGGTCCATATTCCGATCGCCGGCCTCGGCCTGCTGCCGATCGTGTTCGGCTGGCCATTGCTGTTCTTTCCGCTGCACGTACTGTTCCTCGAGTTCATCATCGATCCCGCGTGCGCCTTTGTCTTCGAGGCCGATCCGCAGGCTCCCGGCAGCATGCAGCGCCCGCCGCGCGATCCCCGCACCCGGCTCTTCACTCTGGAGTCGCTGCGCCACAGCGCGCTGCTGGGCGGCGTCACGTTGCTGCTGACCCTGGGCGTCTACGCCGCGAGCCTCGAGCACTTGCCCGCGAGCCAGGCCCGGGCACTGGCATTCGCGGCGCTCGTCTGCGCCAATCTCGCGCTCATTTTCGTGGCCCGGTCCCGGAGCCAGACGTTCATCGCCCTGGTCGCGCGACAAAACCGGGTCTTCTGGTGGATTGTCGGGGTGACCCTGGTGATACTCGCGCTTACCCTGCTGAGCCCGCCGGTCGCCGCGTTGTTCGGGTTCGCAGCACCTCCCGGTGCGCTGCTCGTCGCCACGCCGCTGGCCGCCGCACTTTGCATCCTGCTGGTCGGACGCCTGTCGCGGACCCGCCCCCCGGCGATTGCGATTGGACCGTCGTGACAGCCGTGTCGAGGTCGATTGCGGGCGGTCTGCCCGAGTACATCTGGCGCACGCGCTATCGCGACCCCGATGCCCGCCCCCCCGAGCGCGCCATCGAGGACACTTGGGAGCGCGTCGCGCTGGCCGTTGCCGCCGCCGAAGCCGATCCCGGCGAGTGGAGCGGGCGCTTCTCCGCGCTGCTGCGTGACTATCAGTTCCTGCCCGGCGGACGCATCATCGCGGGCGCGGGCACGCGCCGCCCGGTCACGCTTTTCAGCTGCTTCGTCATGGGCGCACTCGATGACTCCGTCGATGGCATCTTCGAGGCACTCAGGGAAGGCGCCCTGACGATGCAGCAGGGCGGCGGCGTCGGCTACGACTTCTCCACGCTCCGGCCGCGCGGCAGCCGGATCCATGCGACGGGACTCGTCGCCGCGGGCCCGGTGTCCTACCTGCGCGTGTGGGATGCCACGTGCGCAACGATCGGGTCGACCGGTGCGCGGCGCGGCGCGATGATGGCGACCTTGCGTTGTGATCACCCCGACATCGAGGAATTCATCGATGCAAAGCGAAAAGCGGATGCACTGAGCCACTTCAACCTGTCGGTCCTGATCACTGATGCATTCATGCAGGCCGTCCGCGCCGATGCACCGTGGCCACTCGTCTTCCCCGCTGCTGCGCTCGCGGCTACTGATCATTCCGGATGCGTCGAACGTCCCTGGAGCGGATCGCGGGAACCGCAGCCCTGCAGCATCATGAAGCGGGTATCCGCGCGGCAACTGTGGTCGAAACTCTGCGCCAGCGCATATGAAACGGCCGAGCCGGGGGTGTTGTTCATCGACCGGATCAACGCCGCCAACAACCTCGGTTATCGCGAAACGCTGAGCGCCACGAACCCGTGCGCCGAGGAACCCTTGCCGCAGTATGGTGCCTGCAACCTTGGATCGATCAATCTCACACGGTTCATCGACGATCCATTCACGCCCGCCGCTCGCGTCGACCAGGCGGCGATTTGCGGGGCTGTGCGTCTCGCCGTCCGGTTTCTCGACAACGTCATCGACATCTCGGGTTTCCCGCTTCCGCGACAACGCGAGGAGGCCTGCCGCACACGTCGAATCGGCCTGGGAGTCACGGGGCTCGCTGATGCGCTCGCGATGCTCGGGCTGGGATATGACACGCCGGAGGCCCGCAACGCAGCCGCCGGCATTTTGCGAACCATCCGCGATACCGCCTACGGCGCCTCGATCGACCTCGCTGCCAGCCGCGGCCCTTTCCCGGCTTTCGACGGTGCGCGCCATCTCGAAAGCCCGTTCGTTCGTGCGCTCCCGGCCGGCATTTGCGCCGGAATCCGCCGTCACGGCATCCGCAACAGTCACCTGCTCGCACTGGCGCCGGCAGGCACCATCAGCCTCCTTGCGGGCAACGTGAGCAGTGGTATCGAGCCGATCTTCGCGACGGAGGCCACACGCCGCGTCGCCGGTGCCCGGGGCGAGCAAAGAGAGTTCCCCGTGGTCGACTTCGCGTACGCCTGCTGGCGTACCCGCAACCCGGGCCGCACCATCGAACCACCCGCCTGTTTCGCGACCGGCGACACCATTGCGCCAACCGGGCACCTGCTGATGCAGGCGGCCTTGCAGCCATTCGTCGACGGAGCGATCTCGAAGACGATCACGCTCGGTCGTGACATCGATCGCGGCGCCGCAGCGACCATCCTGGAAGCAGCCTACGATCTCGGGCTGAAGGGCTGCACGCTGCACCGCCCGGAGGCGCGAGCGGGCATTCTCCGCCCGCGCGGACCCGACTCGGCGGAGTCCGCGCCGGCGGAGTGCGCAAACTGCGGGCCTGCGGCGGCTATTGCACCCGGATTTCCGTAGCCTTCTTGCTCTCCTTGCTGACCTTGGGCACACGGATGGTCAGCACTCCATCCTTTGATTCGGCGCGAATCGCGCTGCTGTCCACGTTGTTCGGCAGCGAGAAACTGCGCGAGAACTTTCCGTAGAAACTCTCGACGCGATGGAATTTCTCGCCCTTCGCCTCCTTCTCCTGCTTGCGCTCCCCCGAGACGGTCAGCATCCCATCGTCGTACGTGACCTGCACATCCTCCTTCTTCACGGCAGGCAGCACCGCGCGCACCAGATACTCGGCCTCGGTCTCGCTGATATCGGCGGACGGTGACCACTCGAAGCGTGTCTCGCCGTCCGAATCGCGCATCCACTGCCACCGGTCGAAGAGACTCGGCAGACGCCCGAAGGCATCCTCGATCGACCGGAACGGCTCCCAGCGAATGATGTTCATGGATTTCCTCCTCGTTATACCTGTCAGAGATGATCCGGATCCGGGGCTTCCCCCCGCATCAGAATGGCGTCGATCTCGTCTTCGGCCGCCAGCCAGTCCTCGACGTCGTGCCCCGGCTCGAAGCCGCGATGTTCGGCGCGGAAGTACGCGGCCCGGGAAATCCAGACGCAGCGCTGCTCGGCGGACATGGAAGTATTCGAGCGGTCCGAGGCAGAGCCGGGCCCGGGGTTGGTCTGGGCCTCACCTCTGGCCGGATTCGCCGGTACGTCAGTCACCTTCGGCTGACCGCGCTGGTTGGCCTGCCAGGAACTGCCCTGGATCTGCGTATTCATTTCTTGCTCCTCCTGCACGGCATGCGAATGCAAGATGTTAGGCACGAGACGTGCGGCTCGCGATCGGCACTTTCCGCGGATTGCTTCGGAGCCTACGTAGCTTCGCGGCGCAGACGCGCCGCGGCCGAGTGCGCATCGCTTCTTCTACGTAGACGCGCCCGGATTACTCCGGATAGGTTCCCGGATCATCGCGCGGCACGATGCACGAAGCACACAGGCAGGCAATGGCGCTCCTCACCCATGAATCAAGCCATGGATCTTCCGCTATCGGACAACGCAGACGATCGCACCCGTCTCCGCGAGGACTTCACCCACTTCGATCGCAATCATGACGATCGCATGGAATTCGATGAGTTCGTGCAATTCCTCGCGGCGCAGGATGCCGGCATGTCCAGGCAGGAACTCGAGATCGGCTTCGACGAGATCGACACCGATCGGGACGGAAGCATCGGTTTCGACGAATTCCATGCCTGGTGGATCGACTGACCTCTCATCACGAAAATGGAACTGCTCATGAACATCAGCACACTCATGCAGCGCGACGTGGTCACGGTACGCGCCTTCGACGAACTCGTCGCGGCCGCCAAGGTCATGCGCCAGCGACATGTGGGTTATCTCATCGTCACCGAACCAGATCTGGCCTCCGGTGACGAAAAGCCCGTCGGCGTGATCACGGATCGGGACATAGTGGTCACCGTGGTAGCGCCCGGAGAGAACCCGCAGGCACTTCGCGTCGGCGACGTGATGACCCGCCAGCCGGTCACCGTGCAGGAAACGGAACCGGTGGGAACCGCCCTGCGGGAGATGCGCCGCATCGGGGTACGACGCCTGCCGATTGTCGGCACCCGCGGCGAGCTGCGCGGTGTGCTGTCACTCGATGACGTCCTCGATTCGCTCGCTGGCGTGTTCGACGACGTGAAAGGAACGATGCGCGCCGGGCGCAGGACCGAAGCCGCACTGCGCCCCTGAGCGGAGACGGCTGCGACGGGATTCGTGCCTACCTTGCAATTTCGAGCACGGCCGCGCCCTCTACCTCACCCGAACGAAGGCGCTCGAGCGCCTCGTTCGCCGCCTCGAGCGCAAACACCTGCGCGTCGACTTCGAGACGCACGTCGGCTGCGAGCTTCATGAACGCCGCGCCGTCCGCCCGCGTGAGATTCGCCACCGACTGGATCGAGCGTTCGCCCCACAACGCGTCGTAGGGAAAAGACGGGATGTCGCTCATGTGAATGCCGGCGCACACGACCTTGCCGCCCTTGCGCGTCGCGGCGAGAGCCGCGGGCACCAGGGCCCCGACCGGCGCGAAAATGATCGCCGCATCGAGCAATTCCGGGGGCGGCTCGTCCGACCCGCCAGCCCAGGCCGCACCGAGGCGCCGCGCGAAGCCCTGTCCGGCCCGATCGCCGGGCCGCGTGAATGCAAACACCCGCCGCCCCTGCGCGCGACAGATCTGCGCGATCAGATGCGCCGCGGCCCCGAAGCCATAGAGCCCGACATCGCGCGCGCTGCCCGCGGCAGCGAGCGCGCGATAGCCGATCAGGCCGGCGCAAAGGAGAGGTGCCGCTTCCACGTTCGAGTAACGCTCCGGAATCCGCAGGCAGAAGTCCGCATCGGCCACCACGAACTCCGCGTAGCCGCCGTCGATCGAGTACCCGGTGAAGCGGGCCTCGTCGCAGAGATTCTCCCGCCTGCTCGTGCAATAGAGGCATTTGCCGCAGGTCGATCCCAGCCACGGCACGCCGACGCGGCTTCCCGCCGCGATCCCCTGCACGGATGCACCGGCCTGGACGACGCGGCCGACGATCTCGTGCCCCGGAACTATCGGATAGCGGATGCCGGGCAGTTCCGCGTCGCGCACGTGCAGGTCGGTCCGGCACACGCCGCAGGCCAGGACCTCGATCAGCAGCTGTCGCGGACCCGGTACCGGCGTGGACCGCACGACGGCGACGAGCGGCTCACCCGCCCTTTGCAGGCACATCGCTTTCATGGAGAGGACTGTATGCACCGGCATCGCCTCGGGCGCAATACCCCGCCAGCCCGGCATCGTCCGGAATGATGACCCCGCGTGAGTCGGAATGGTGGCCCGGCTTTGCCGGAATTCGCGCTACAAGGCGTCTATCTCGCCATCAGCGACGATGTGCAGGGGCTCATCGCTCAGGGGCGCACGATCCAGGCGACCATCGAGATTGCGCGCGATGTCGCCAAGAAGCTCATTGAGGCGCAGAGCGGCACCCGGCTGCCCACCGTCGCCGAGTCCTTCGACTACCCGGTGATCGTCGCCACCTGATGGGACGGCTGAGTGGTTTTTGCTATCGCGCCATCACCCCAAGACCAATCGCTACACCACGATCCTCAACCATCCCGGCGATATGCCCGAGGGCACGCTGCGCGCCATCCTCAGGCAAGCCGGTATTGAACCGGAAGTATTCTTGCAGAAGAAGTGACCTGCCATCACTGACGGTCATTTGAATCCAATTGTTTCACCGGCGTGGACCGGAATCACCGTCACACGACCGTCGGCACGGCGGAGGAAGTGATGGCTTCCTATGATTCTTGCCACCACGAAACCGGCGCCCATCAGCGCCGCCACAGGTTCCTTTCCCCCGACCGCGGGGCAGGAAGTCACGCATTGACCGTGACGCGTTGCACCCCGACAAAGTCGAGCGGCGCCGGATCCGTTCCCTGCTCTTCGATACAAAGCTCAATCGCTTCCTTCACACGCGACATAAGCTCGTCGAGCGAACGCGCCTGCGTGAGGCGCCAAGGATAATGATGGCGCAGGATACGAAATCCAACGTCGCATTGAGCGGGCGCGGTACGGATGCCCGTAGCCGCTACAACGGCGCGCGCCGCTTCACCCGCAGGCTCTCGAGCCACTCGCGCGCGAAATCACGCTGGTAGCGGTAGTTCACGGCCGCGGTGATGCACATCGCCGCGAGCGCGCCGAGGCTCGCGAGCGCCATGTCCTTCTGCGCGTCCCACTGGTCGCCCTGCGTGCCGAGGAACGCCGCGCCGAGATCGCCGCCGAACATGACCGCCGCCGCCCATTCGATCATTTCGTAGAGTGCCGAGGTCGACATCGTGAGATCGAGCGGCAGGAAGTAGCCCCAGAACCCCTTGACCGCGGCGACACGAAGGAAGAGTTCCCGGATCGGGTAGGCGAGCAGCAGGCCATAGGAGAAATGCACGACGCGATCGAAGTTGTTGCGCTCCCAGCCGAAGAGCGCATCGATCGAAACGCCGAGCGTGTTGCGCGACCAGGCGTCGTACGGCACCTGTGCATACGTGTAGTGCGCGCCGATCGTATGCAGGCACAGGAACACGAAGATCAGCGTGTACGAGGTGCGCGACAGCGGAAACGGGCGCCAGGTGATGGCGAGCAGTGCGATCGCGGCGAGGAGCAGCGCGTTCTCGAGCAGCCAGTCGCTGCGATCGAACGGATCGAATGCGAGCGGCAGCCACAGCAGGAACCAGGCGGCGAGCAGTAGCAGCGCGTAGCGGCCATTCGGAACTGTCACGCGTCGCTCGCTTCCTCGATCGACAACAGGCGCTCGCCCTCGCGCACCCGCGTGCCCGCGCGCACATGCACGCTGGCCACGCGCCCGCGCCCGGCGGCGCGCAGCGTATGCTCCATCTTCATCGCCTCGAGCACGACGAGCGGCTGGCCGCGAGTAACCTCCTCGCCTTCCTTGACCCGTACGTCGAGCACGGCGCCCGGCATCGGCGCGAGCACATCGCCGCCACCGCCCGCCACCTCGGCCGGCGCGCCGCGCGCCACGCGGGCGAGGCGGAAGAACTCGCCGTCGAGCCAGACCTGCACTTCGTCGGGCAGCACGAGAACGCCGGGCGAAGCATTGGTGCCGGGCGCCGGGTGTTCCGTCATTGGCGGCCTGGGCGCAATAGCCGAATGCCCTGTGCCCGCCACCTTCAGCACCTGCGCCCCTCCAACCGGTGTGAAGCGCAGTGCGACGTCGACCGGACCTTGCAGGCGCCAGTTGTCCTTCGCGGCCCAGGGATCCGCGGCCTCCGCGCCGGACGGTGCAAGGAGCGCCGCGGCGGCGAGCTGCGCCGCGCGTTCTCGCTGCGCGGAGGACTCGGGAAGGAGTGCCTCACCGCGCGCGTCGATGAGGCCCGTGGTCATGCGGCCGGCGCGGAAATCCGCGTCGCGCGTCAGTGCCACGAGCGCCGCGAGATTCGTCGTGACGCCTTCGATGCGGGTTTCGAGGAGTGCCTCCTCGAGACGCGTGAGCGCCGCCGCGCGCGAATCGGCGTGGACGATCACCTTGGCGAGCAGCGCGTCGTAATCGGTCACCACGCGATCGCCCTCCTCGACCGCGGCGTCGACGCGCACGTCGCGCTCGGGCCAGCGCAGCACTTCGACGCGGCCGCCCGTCGGCAGGTAGCCGTTGCGGGGGTCCTCGGCGTAGACACGCGCCTCGAACGCGTGGCCGCGCGGCGCCGCGACCTGTGCCGGCAGCGGCTCGCCGGCCGCGACCCGAAGCTGCCATTCGACGAGATCGATGCCGAGCACCGCCTCGGTCACCGGGTGTTCGACCTGCAGGCGCGTGTTCATCTCGAGGAACCAGCCGTCATCGCCCGCGACGATGAACTCGACCGTGCCGGCGTTCTCGTAGTGCACGGCCTGCGCGGCGCGCACGGCCGCGTCGTGGAGCCGCTCGCGCAATGCAGGCGAGAGCCCGGGCGCCGGACATTCCTCGATCACTTTCTGGTAGCGCCGCTGCAGCGAGCAGTCGCGCTCGTGAAGATGCAGGCAGCGGCCGTGCCGGTCCGCGATCACCTGCACTTCGACGTGCCGCGGCGCCTCGATGAATCGCTCGAGCAGCAATCGGCCATCGCCGAACGCGCGCATCGCCTCGCCGCGCGCGGCCGGGAGCGCCGCAGGCAGTTCCGCGGAGCTGCGCGCCACGCGCATGCCCTTTCCGCCCCCGCCCGCGACCGCCTTGACGAGCAGCGGAAAGCCGATCCGCTCCGCTTCGCGCAGCAGCGTCGCATCCGACTGGTCCTCGCCCTGCCAGCCGGGCACGACCGGCACGCCGGCCGCGTGCATCAGCGCCTTCGCTTCATCCTTGCGGCCCATCGCGCGCATCGCGGCGCCGCTCGGCCCGACGAACACGATATCGGCCGCCGCGCAGGCGTCCGCGAACTCGGCATTCTGCGAAAGGAATCCGTAACCCGGATGGATCGCATCGGCACCGCTTTCCCGCGCGGCGCGAATCACCGCCTCGATGTCGAGGTAGCTTTCACGCGCCGCCGCGGGCCCGATCCGCACGGCAGCATCGGCCGTACGGACGTGCAGTGCATCGATATCGGCATCGGAATAGACCGCCACCGTGCGCATGCCGAGCCGTCGCGCGGTGCGCATCACGCGGCAGGCGATCTCGCCGCGGTTCGCGACGAGCAGCGTGCGCAGTTTCCGCGTGCTCCCCCTACTCATTGGCACTGAACAGTTCGCGGCCGATCAGCATGCGGCGGATCTCGCTCGTGCCGGCGCCGATTTCGTACAGCTTCGCATCACGCAGCAGGCGGCCGGCCGGATAGTCGTTGATATAGCCATTGCCGCCGAGCGCCTGGATGGTGTCGAGCGCGCATTGCGTGGCGCGTTCGCTCGCGTAGAGGATGCAGCCCGCGGCGTCGTAACGCGTGGTGCGCCCGCGGTCGCAGGCGCGCGCCACGCTGTACACGTAGGCGCGACAGGCGTTCAGCGTGGTGTAGAGATCGGCGAGCTTGCCCTGCATCAGCTGGAACTGCCCGATCGGCTGGCCGAACTGTTTGCGCTCCCGCACGTACGGCAGCACGGTGTCGAGGCAGGCCTGCATGATGCCGAGCGGACCTCCCGCGAGCACCACGCGTTCGTAGTCGAGCCCGCTCATCAGCACTTCGACGCCGCGGCCCGGCTCGTGCAGCAGGTTCGCGAGCGGCACGCGACAGCCGTCGAACACGAGTTCGGAAGTGTCGGAGCCGCGCATGCCGAGCTTGTCGAGCTTCTGCGCCGGATGGAATCCCGGCATGCCGCGCTCGACGATGAAAGCGGTGATGCCCTGCGGCCCGCGCGTGCCCGGCAGGCGTGCGTAGACGATCACGAGATCCGCCTCGGGGCCGTTCGTGATCCACATCTTGCGGCCGTTCAGCACGTAGTGGTCACCGGCGAGCGCGGCGGTGAGGCGCATGCCGACGACGTCCGAGCCCGACCCGGGTTCGCTCATCGCGAGCGCCCCGACGTGCTCGCCCGAGAGCAGCTTCGGCAGGTGGCGGCGCTTCTGTTCGGTCGAGCCCCAGCGGCGCAGCTGATTGATGCAGAGATTCGAGTGCGCGCCGTAGGACAGCCCCACCGACGCCGACGCCCGGCTCACCTCTTCCATCGCGATGACATGCTCGAGATAGCCGAGGCCGCTGCCGCCGTCCTCGATCGCGACCGTGATGCCGTGCAGGCCGATCTCACCGAGTTCCGGCCACAGGTCGCGCGGGAAGCGGTTTTCGCGGTCGATCGCCTGCGCACGCGGCGCGATGCGCTCCGCGGCGAACACCCTCACCGTCTGGCGCAAGAGTTCGACACTCTCGCCCAGGTCGAAGTCGAATTCCGCCAAGATCCCTCTCTTGCCCGTCGGTCGGACCGGAGTTTGGGGCGGCAGTTTACACCGGCCACGGCGTGCGCGGGCCGCGGGCCGGCGCAGGCCGCTTCCCGCGGCAAAAGGGTCGGCTCGTTCTACAGTGCCATGGCGGCGCGACGCGCGGGCGAGTGCATGTGCACGAGTGCGCGGGCGCGGATCACGATGCCGCGCTGCGCATAGCACGACAACGCGAACGGGCTGGAATCCGCGAGCCGCAGGCCCGCGATGAACAGCGGCGCCGTGATCGGAAAGAAAAGCGGCCGGCAGATGCTGACGCGCACGCCGAGCTGATTGGCTTCGGCCATCGTCTGGCGTGACGCCGCGCCGGTGCGCGTGCGGGTGCGCGGCCAGACATTCGGAATCTCGACCCGGCCGTCGACCCGCACGCCGAAGTCGGTGAAGCTGGCGGGTACCGGATTCCAGATTTCGATCTGCGTGCGATCCGGGCGCCCCGCATCGAGACGGCTCGCGGCGAACGCCGCCGCTGCGCCGCGCGTCGCATACAGCGGCACGAGCCCGCGCGCGAGCGCGGCACGCATCGCTCCCCGATCGCCATTCCCGGTGGCACCGGCACGCGCCGCGAGCAGCGTCGCGACGCCGAGGTTCTGGCGTGCGACGACGAGCAACGCGAACTCGAGCGTGCCGAACACCAGCGGTATGAGCACGGCGAATGCCACGACCAGGAACTCGATGGTCGCGGTCCCGCGTGCCTCGCGGCGGGCAGGCGCGGGATGCCCCTCAGGTGTGCGGTGCCTGGTCATCGAGACGATCCCCGGGTTCGATCGCGAGCTGGCGACAGAGCCCCGCCGGCATTTCCCACGCGGCGAGTGCACCACCACACACGGCGATCCGCCAGGGCGGCAGTTCGTGCACGCAGCGCAGGACCCGTCCGGTGCGATTCGTGAACACGACGTCGATCGCACGACGCAGCCCGAAGGTGTGCACGCCCGCGCAGGGCGCGATCTTGACGACGGCGGGTGCGTGACGGCGCCGGGCGAGCAACACGCCACGCGCGCGTTCGAGGAACGACTCGCAGGCATACACGCGGGGCGCGAGGCGGTGACCATTGTGGAGCAGGCAGCATTCACGCATGACGAGGCCCTCAGGCCCACTGCAGCAGGCGATGCGCGATCGGAAAGCCGATCACGAGAAAGGCGCAGGGGAAGATGCAGAGGATCAGCGGCGCCAGCATCTTGACCGGACTTTCCATCGCGAGCCGCTCGGCGCGCGCGAAGCGCTCCTCGGTCCGTTGCACGGCTTGTGCGCGCAGCGTTGCGGCCACGCCGGCACCGCTCGCCTCGGCGTGCACGATGGCGCTGATCATGGCGAGCAGGCCCGTATGGTCATACCGCGCGCCGAGCTCGGCGAGCGCATCGGCGCGGGGGCGGCCCGCGCGGATGCCTCGCAGCGCCTCGGCGAGACCCCGCTGCAGCACGCCCGCGCCACCGGCATCGACCGCAATCCGCAGCGCGGCGCCCAACGCGCAGCCTCCCTCCACCGCCAACGTCAGCAGTTCGAGGAGGCGCGGCAGCTCGCGATCGATGGCGCGCGCGATCGCGCGACGCCGGTCGCGCAGCCACAGGGCGGGCCACGCGGCACCGGCAAGGCCCGCCATCACGAGGGGCGCCGCCCCGCTCTTCGACGTCAGCATGCCTGCGCCCGCGGCGCACGCCGCGCAGGCGAGCGCGAGAACGAGCGGCAGGACCAGCCATTCGGCGGGCGCGATGGCTTCGTCGAGATCGGCGCGCCGCAGGCTCGCCTGCGTGCGACCGGGCAGTCCGCCGCGCAGCACCGGACGGAGCAGCGGCGCCGCCGCGCGCGCGATCGGCAGCGACCAGCGCAGCCAGCGCGGGATCCCGCACTCCTGACGCGTCACACCGGGGCGCGCTGCAAGCACGGCGCGCGTCGTGAGCCCGCCGAGACCCGCGGCCGAGGCGCCCAGCATCGCGGCGAGTGCGCCGATCCAGGGATCCACGGGAATCACAGCTCCACCGCCACGATCCTGCGGATGAGCAGCCATCCGGTCGTCTCGAGCAGCGCGATCCCGCCGAGCACCATCCACCCCCCGGGGGTCGAATAGAGCGGGCGCATCGACGCGGGATCGAGCGCCGTGAGCGCGAGCATCAGCGCGAGCGGGAGTGCCGTCACGATCACGGCCTGCAGCCGGCCCTGCGAGGTCAGGGCGCGCAGCTTCGCCTCGACGACGTGCTTGCGGCGCAGGGTATCGGTGAGTCGATCGAGCGCGCCCGCGAGACTGCCGCCGACCTGCAGGGTCAGGGTCAGCGCCATGACGAGGAGCTGCACTTCAGGCAGCGGCACGCGGCGCACGAAATCGTGCAGGGCCTCTTCGAAGCGCATCCCGAGGCGATGACGCCGCATCACGAGCGAAAGCTCGTGGCCGAGCGGCGGCCCGACACGCATCGCCAGCTGGTCGAGCGCCTGCGCGAGTGCGGCGCCGGCGCGCACGGCGCCGGCCAGCATCGACATCGCATCGGGAAGCTGCTCGCCGATGCGCCGCACGTAACGCCGCCGCCACACGCGCTGCAGGACACGCGGTGCGGCGAAGACGATGGCGGCTCCGGCCAGCGAGGCGAGCCACGAGCGCGTCATCGCCATCGCGAGGAGGAGCGCCGCCATCGCCCCCGCCGCGCTGGCCCGCAGCAGGCGTTCGGGTTCGACGAATACAAAGAGATCGGCGAGCGCGCCGGCCGGCGCATCGATCGCCTCGCGTCGCAACGAGGTCGCGGCCGGCTGCACGAGGGCTGCCGCACCGAGCGCGAGGGCACCCGAAGCAATCGCGCACAGGAGGACGGTGACGGCTTCCATGGGCTATGCCCCGGCCTTTCCGGCGCCTCGCTGGAATATCGAGTAGTCGGGCGTCGCGCCGCCGGCGCACAAAGCCTCGTAGAAGCCGGGCACCTGCCCCGTCGCCTCGAAGCTGCCCTGCCCTCGCGCCCGCGTCGCGACGAAGCGGAAGATCTCCTGAGTCGAAATGACGCCGGCATCGAGGCCCGTGACTTCGACGATGTGCGTGACACGCCGCGCGCCGCAGGAGAAGCGCTCGACGTGGACGATGAGGTCGATCGCCGCCGCGATCTGCTCGCGCACGGCGGCGAGCGGCAGATCGACACCCGACATCAGCACCATGACCTCGAGGCGCGAGAGCAGATCGCGCGGGCCGTTCGCGTGCGCGGTCGTGAGGCTGCCGTCGTGGCCGGTGTTCATGGCCTGCAGCATGTCGAGCGCCTCGCCGCCCCGGCACTCGCCGACGACGATGCGATCGGGCCGCATGCGCAGGGCATTGCGCACGAGGTCGCGGATCGTGATCGCGCCGCGCCCCTCGATGTTCGCGAGACGCGCCTCGAGCGGCACGAGGTTCTCGTGGGCGAGCTGCAGCTCGGCGGCATCCTCGATCGTGACGATGCGCTCCGACGGCGGGATCAGCGCGGACAGCACGTTGAGCAACGTCGTCTTGCCGGAACCCGTGCCACCCGACACGACGATGTTGCGGCGATGGCGCACGCACTCGGCGAGGAAGGTCACCATGGATTCACTGATCGAGCCTCGTGCGACGAGATCGGAGACCTCGAGGCGCCGGCGCGCGAACTTGCGGATCGTGAGCGCCGCGCCACACAGCGACAATGGCTGCAGGACGACATTGACGCGCGAGCCGTCGGGCAGGCGCGCATCGACCAGCGGCGATGACTCGTCGACGCGCCGGCCGACCCGCGAAACAACCCGGTCGATCACCGCACGCAGCGCCTGTTCGCTGGTGAACCGGGCGGCACTCGGCTCGAGCCGCCCGGCGCGCTCGACGAACACGCGGCCGGCCCCGTTCACCATGATCTCCGACACCGAATCGTCGGCGAGGAGCGCCTCGAGCGGCCCGAGCCCGATCGCCTCATCGACGACGAAACGCACCAGCGCCGCCGTGTCGGCCGCGCCGTGAGGATGCCCGCGCGCGATGATCTCGCCGAGGCGCTCGCTCGCGAGGGCGCGCAGTTCGGGTTCCGGCATCTGCACGATGTCGCGGCGTCGCAGGTCGAGCGAGGCGAGGAGTTCGCGATGCAGCGTGCGCGCGAGTTCGGGCGGTGGCATCACGACACGCTCCTCACGGCGGCGGCCTGCGGGGCGCCAGTTGGCGCGCAAGGCCTTCCGCCTCTTCCTTCAGCCGCCCGGATCGCGCGGCCGTCGACTCGGGCGCCGGGCCGCCGAGCCGTTCGGCGGTCACGATGCGTGGCGTGATGAAGATCGCGAGTTCCGCGTCGACGTTGCGCCGCGTGCGATGCCGGAAGGCGCTCCCCACGACGGGCAGCCGGCCGAGGCCGGGCACCTGCCTGCGCTCGCCGGTGGCCTGGCGATCGACGAGGCCCGCGATCACCAGCGTTTCGCCCTCCCGCAGGTTTACCTCGGTCGCCGATTGCCGCTTGAGGAAACCCGGAACGCCGAGGACGCGCTGCGCCTCGTCGACCTGGCTGATCTGCGTATCGATGCGCGCATGGATGCTGCCGTCCGGTTCCGCGACCGGCTTGACGTCGAGGATCACGCCATACTCCTTGAACTCGACATCCGCGCCGCCGAGCGAGTCGATCACCGGGATCGGCAGCTCGCCGCCCGAGACGAACCGCGCACTGCCGCCGCTGCGGCAACTCAGCATCGGCTCGGCGACGATCACCGCGTCGCCGCGCTGCTCGAGGAGCCGCAGCCGCGAATCGAGGGTCGCGGCCCAGCCGAGCCGCAGTTGCGGCGGCCAGACCTGCGTGCCGCCCGGATCGTTGTCGGTGAGGTTCGCGACGATGCCGGCCCCGGGGCCTGCCATCTCCTCGTTCCACCGCACGCCGACGTCGCGCAGCGCGCTGCTGCGCACCTCGACGATGCGCACGTCGAAGTGGATCATGCTTTCCCACGCCACCTTGCCGACGAAATTAAGCACGACGCCGGGATAGAGCGTGGCGATCGCCGCCGCGCGCTCCTGCGCGCGGGCGCCGGCGGCCTGCCCGTCGAGCACGATCCGGTTGCCGATCGGGCGGGCGCCGATGCCTTCCACGCCGACCAGCAGTTCGCGCACGACGCGCAGGATCGCCTCCGTGTCGCTGGCGGCCACGTCGATCACCACGCGATGCTGGCTGCCATCACGCAACCACAGCTGCACCGCCGTGCGCCCGGCGCTTTCTCCCAGCAGCAGCAGTTCGCCTTCGGGCAGGCTGGTCACGGAAACGATTGCGCCATTTCCAACGGCGATGCGGACCGGTCGAACGCCGAGGACGCGGCTGTCGCCGACGAAGAGATCGACGTGCGCCGGCAGATCCGCGCCGATCGCGGGCGCGCCGTGCGGCGCGAACGCGGCGCACAGCAAAGCGATGCACCAGCGCGCGCTCATGGCGCACCGACCGGGAGCGGCGACACGAGCGCCTGCGCGGGTTGCGCCGCGGTCCCGCCGACGATCAGCTCCACGAAATCGCCCCGCCGCGCACGCGCGCTCGGTCGTTCACCCATGATCGCGCTCACGTCGATCACCCGCAGCGCCGCGGCACTCGCCGGTTCGGCGCCGCGCAGCAGCACGGTGACTTCGCCGGTGCGCTGTGCAAGGACCAGCCGCTGCGCATCGACAGGCGCGACATCGAGCGCCACCGTGGCGTAGTCGACATCGATATCGCGTGCGACACCGTCGCCATCGGTCGTGCGCACGCGCCGGGTGCTGCGGCCGGTCGCGATGACGGTCACCGCCTCGAGGAGTGGTCGCACGGTCGCGTCACGGGCTCCGACGCTGTCGGCATCCGCGACATAGACGAGATCGATGATATCGCCCGGCGACAGCAGCCCGGCAAAGCCGTTGATTTCGTCGACCGCGAGCGTGATCGCCCGACGATCGGCACCGACGAGCGAGGCAAGTGTCGGCAGGTCGTTCGACTGCAGGCTGGCCGGCAATACCGGATCACCGGCGGCCAGCGCATGCAATGCCGTGCGCCCGAGGATGTCGCCGGTCGCCTCGGCACCGCGTGCATCGCTCGGTGCGAACTGCGCGGGCACGCGCCGCAGCGCCAGGTCCTCGACGCCGAGCACCTGGCCCGCGGGAATCGCCTTCGCGGCAACGATGATCGGACGCAGCGCGAAGCGCGCCGCAAGGGCGGATTCGGAGTCCGAGATGCGCGCCGCGATGTAGCGCGACGACAGCAACGCGGCGCCGAGGCCCGCAAGTCCCGCAACCAGCCAGGGCAGCCACCTCGTCACGAGCACCCCACGACATTCAGGAGCGCGACACTCCATTCGCGCCAGTAGAAGCGCAGCGCCCGCGAGAGGCGCACCACGATCGACTCGCCCGCGACCACCGGCAGCAGGAGCGCGGCCACGACGGCGGCGAGCAGACCCACGTATTCGGCGAGTGCCTGTCCGCCAGCGCGCGTCATGGCCGCGGCACCACATGGCCGATCACCGCCCTGCTGCGCGCCCCGTCCACCCGCAGATCGACGGCGAGCGTCTCCCCACCGCGCAGGAACCAGCGTGGACCGGTTGGCAGGCTGCCATCGCAGCCGCGCGAACCCGAGGGCCGCCAGCCACGCTCGAGGAGTCGCGCACAGAGGATCGGCAGCGCATGCCCGGGTCGACCGGGCAACGAAATCACGAACTGGGTGGCACGCCCCGCCGCTTCTTCGAACCCGATCGTGCGCAGCACCGAGCTGCCCGCCGGCAACGTGAAGGGCGGCGGCACCAGGGCGGCGAGCGGCGCGCGCAGATCGACCCGCGACAGGAGCACTTCGCTGCCGCCCGCGCCATCCGGCCGGGCCTGCAGCGTCTCCTGCAGGCGCCCCTGCAGGCGGCTCACGACCAGCCAGTCGCCGGCGCTGCGACGTTCGGGCCCGGCCGTGCCCTCGAGCGGCCAGCGCGCAAGGACCTCGGCGGGCGGCATCGAGGCGCGGTAACGCCGCAGCTCGATCGTCATGCCATCGACGACCGCGCGATCGTGGCCGAGCGCGAACACGCCCGCAGGCAGCACGGCGAGCAATGCGAGCCTCAGCATCGCAGGTACTCCCGGCGCGCCACCAGTGGCCGCGGCCGCAGGCGATCGGGCGGCACGATGTCCGGCGCGACTTCCCCCGGGCAGAATTCCCGCAGCCTCGGTTCGAGGAGCCCGAGCGCAGGCGTGAGGGGCACGATCAGGGCGGTGACCGGCGCGAGCACGCGCAGCGGCGATGCGCCGCGGACACGTCGCGCCGTTTCCCGTGCATCGTCAGCGGCCCACGCATCGCCGAGCACACCCACCCGCGCCTCGAGCACGAATGGCCGGGACAACCAGGGCAGGCTCACCGGGGCGAGTTCGCTGCGCACCCGTGCCAGCGAAACGCCCGTGGGTCGCAAGTCGAAACGGCCGGGCGCGAGTGGCGCCGCAGGCGCGACCGCCGCGAGCGCGGCGCGGCTTGCGCCACCGGCCACGCCCCCGAGCGGCCGGGTTGTCACCTGCGCGGAAACACTCGCGGGACTGCCGAGCCAGTTGGTGCGCGTCGCGGGATCGATCCACAGCCCGGGATACCTCGACCAGGCATCGCCGTTCGCCCTGCCGGCCGATGCGACCGGCGCGACCGAGTCGTCGAAGATGTGTGCGCGGATTCGCTGCGCGAGGCTCGCCACGGCTTGCGGCGATCGCGCCGCGTCGAATGCGGCATAGCGGGCCGCCGCCTGCGTGGTCGCGGCGAGGTCCTGCAGGCCGGCATAGGCAAGGAGCGCGAGCCAGAGTGGCACGAGCGCCATCAGCACCACCAGCATTTCCGCCATCGCCTGTCCTTGCGCGCGGTTCATGGCGCAGGCACCGCGGCAGGGGTCGCGAGCCGCGCCTGCCAATACGGAGAGTAGAGGTTCGCGAGTTCGCGCCGGCGATCGCGCCGCGGCTCGGCGCGTTCGTGGAACACGCGCGCCGCCGCGCGCGCGGTCATCGTGGCCGGCGCCGTCGACGACTGCAGCCGCGTGGTGGCGGCGAACTCGAGATCGAGCCGCAGTACACCCTCGTCCCGTGAATCGACCCTTGCGACATCGCGCATGGCGGGCAGGCCCCGCGACAGCCGCGAACTTCGCAAATCGCGCGTGGCCATGCGCGAAGTGCGGCGGTTCACGCGATAGCTCCCGCCGTGCTGGCCACGCAGCGCCGTGCGCGCCCCCTGCTCCGCCGCGCCCCAGCCGATCGAAAACGCCTCGCGCCAGCCGAAAAGGCTCCGCAAGTGCAGCGCGAAAGTGTCCATGCCGCGCCAGGTGGTGAAGCCGAGCAGATCGGTGCCGCCGCGCTTCTCGAGTCTCGCGATCACGGGTACGCGAAATGCCGCGCCCCGATCGGCCGTGAACCGGTCGAGCGAGCGGACGATGACGTCTTTCTGCCGGGTGCGCTGCGCACCACCGTACGAGCGGGTGAACGCGACCCAGCGTGTCCCGTGCAGGGCGAGCGCGGCCTCGCCGCGCGCGCTCAGGGTTGCACCGGGGAAGTTGTCCGTTGCGGTGCGGCGCGCCAGCTCCCGGGCGGCGGGCAAGGCCGCCTGGTGCAGCGCCTCGGCCGCCGCCGCGAAGTCGACCGTGAACGCCGCGAGCGTTCCCTCGCCCGCAACGAGCAGCGGCTGCGCCGCACGATTGGCGCCCGCCATCACGCCGCGCAGCGACTGGACCGCGGCACCGAGGTAGGGGATGAAGCGTGTCACGCGGTTCGCGCGCGCCACCGTGCGTGTCATGTAGTCGAGCCAGGAACGCAGGCTCACCGCCTGCGCGGTCGCCACCTCGTTCGCGACGATCGCGCGGTTCATGTAGCTCTCGAAATTGAGCACGCGCGCCTCGAAGACCGCAGCCGACAGCGCCGCGGCATCGGCGGCGTCGATGAGACGCCGCTTCTGCGCGGTGAGCCGGCCGCCCTCGAACACGAACAGCGCGGCCGCGGCGAGGCACCCGAGCAGCGCCACGACGAAAACCACGGCCTGTCCATGTTCGTGCCGCACGGCCTACTGCTCGAAATCCTGCAGGGTCTTCTGCGACTGCCCCTCGGTATTCGAGCGCTGCTGCGCCTGGGTCACGGCCCCCCGCGCCCCGCCCGAATTGGCGCCCGCGAGTGCCGACGCGGCGACCGAGGTCTGGCCGCGCACGATATCGCCGAACGCCGTGTAGACACCGATGGCCGCAACGGCGATCAGCGCCACGATGATGATGTACTCGGTCATGCCCTGACCCCGGGAATTGCGCATCGTCGTCATGATCATTTCCTCCGCACTGCCGAGACTGCATTGAATCCCCGTGCGGCCGGCAACTCACGCCGAGAATCGGGGCTCTTTACGGTGAAATCGGCACGCGCGACACTCGCGCGCATGAAATCACGCATCGCATTGCTCGCCGTGGCCGCGATGCTCGCGGCAACGACGCGTACCGTGGCAGCCACCGAAGCGCCCGCCGATGTCGCGCAGGTGATCGCGACGCTCGGATTGCGCGCCGATACGCGGCCGGCGCGCGCTTACCCGCACTGGCGGCCACTTCGCCGCATCGTGGTGCGCGGCAACTTCGGCCCCGATGCGCGCGAATTCCTCGCGCCGGCCGCCGCGGGCGCCGGAATCATCGTGGCATCGACACTGGCCGAAGCGCTCGCCGCGGCGCCCGGCACCGACGCTTTCCTCGGCTTCTGCGATGCGGCCCTGCTCGCCGCCGCGAAGGAGGCGCGGTGGATCCAGGCTTTCTCGGTCGGCGTCGAGAACTGCGTGGATATCCCCGTGCTGCGGGCGCGCCCGATCATGCTGACCAACATGCAGCGGGTGCTCGGCCCGCCGATGGCCGAACACGCGATGGCGCTCCTGCTGGCACTCGCCCGCAGGCTCGACGCCTGGATCGCGCACGCCGCGACCGGCCGATGGGACGACTCGACCGGTGACGGCGTGCCGGTGCGCACGCTCGCCGGCAAGACGCTGCTCGTCGTGGGACTCGGCGGCATCGGCACCGAAGTGGCGACACGGGCCCATGCTCTCGGCATGAAGGTGATCGCCACGCGCGCATCCGGCCGGGGCGGTCCGCCGTTCGTCGAATACGTCGGCAAGCCGGGTGAACTGCTGGCGCTCGCCGCGCACGCCGATGCCGTGATCGCGGCGCTGCCGCTGACGGATGCAACCCGCGGCCTCTTCGATGCCCGTTTCTTCGCCGCGATGAAGCGGGGCGCGTATTTCATCAATCTCGGTCGCGGCGCGAGCGTCGTCACCGCCGATCTCGTGGGCGCACTTCGATCCGGCCAGGTGGGTGGCGCCGGCCTCGACGTGACCGACCCCGAACCGCTTCCGCCCGACCACCCGCTGTGGCACGCGCCTCGCACCATCATCACGCCGCACATGTCGGCCACGGATAATGCCGGGCACGAATACCGCCGGCTGATCACACGCGAGAACCTGCGGCGCTACCAGGCCGGCGAGCCGCTGCTTTCCGTCGTCGACGTCGCCCGCGGCTACTGACTGGCGGCGCGCGGCGCGCCGGACCCGAAGTAGTCGGGCTCGGGCGGAGTCGCGCCCGGCTCGACCCTCGGCAGTGTCAATGCGATCTCGAGGCCACCCGCCTCGCGATTGCGCGCACGCGCCTCGCCACGATGCAGGTGCATCGCGCGTGCGACGATGGCGAGGCCGAGGCCCGAACCCCCGGGATCCCGCGACCGCGCCGCATCGACCCGGAAGAATGGCTCGAAGATGTGCTCGAGCGCATCGGCCGGCACGCCGGGTCCGCGATCCTCCACGATGATCGTGGCCGCGTTGCCGTTCGCGCGCACGCCGATGTCGATGGTCGTGCCCTCGGCGGTGTGGCGGATCGCATTGCGGAGCACATTCTGGATCGCGCTGCCGAGGATCATCGCATTCGCGTAGACGACGGCACCTGCGTCGTGCGGCTCGTGCAGCGCGAGGATGCAATGGCGCTCGGCCGCCTCGAGGCGGGCATCCTCGACCACCTCTTCGACGAAGGGCACGAGTTCCATCAGCTGGAATTTCGGCGGCGACGACATCGCATCGAGCCTGGAGAGATTCAGGATCGAACCGATCATGTGATCGAGCCGGTCGACCTGCTGCTGGATCCGCGCGGCATCCGCCGCGAGCCTGTCGTCGGGGTCGTGGCGGCGCAGCAGTTCGAGCGCGACATTGAGCCGCGCGAGCGGCGTGCGCAGCTCGTGCGACATGTCGCGCACCAGCTGGTCCCGTGCCTGCAGCAGGTGTCCGAGCCGGCCGGCCATCGCGGTGAAGTCACGGGCGAGCGTGCCGAGTTCGTCACTGCGGCCGATCACGCGCGCGCTGATCTTCGGCGCGGCGAGCCCCGCCGCGAACGAGCGCGTCGCGCGGGCGAGTTCGCGCACCGGGCGACTGAAGCTGCGCGCGAGGATGCCCGCGACGGCGCCGCTCACGAGGATCGCGAACGCGATCAGCAGCAACGGCAATTCCCGGATGCCGATCCGTGACCACAGCGACGGATCGCGATCCGACAGGAAGACGGCAAAGCGGCGCCCGTCGGGCAGGCGGACCTGCGGCACCCAGCGCGAGGCGTAGAGCGACGGCGAATCATCGGCCGGATCGGGCGCGAGGATTGCGGGTGCGCGCGTCGCGAGTCCGCCCGGCACGGGTCGGCCCAGCAGGTCGGCACCCGCATGATCGACCAGCAGCGCGCGCTCGGGATCGGGGGACGCTTCCTGCGCCTCGAGCCATTCGCGCAGCCCGCGCTCGCCGCCCCGATCGACCGCCCGGGCGGCGGCCGCCGCGACATGTGCAGCGTCGTGGCCCGCGAGGCGCTCGATGCGCTGGCTCACCATCAGGAAACTGACCACCGTGCCGAGCCCGATCATCAGCAGGCTCGCGACGCTCACGATGACGAAGATCCGGCTGTAGACACTCTTCAACCCGGCTCTCCCGGATCCATCGCGTAGCCGGCACCACGCACGCCGCGAATCTGCGGCGCGCCCTCGCCGAGCTTGCGCCTGAGGTTCGCGACGTGGGTATCGATGCTGCGGTCGAACGCCTCGAGCGGGCGACCGAGCGCGCGGTCACACAGCTGCTGGCGCGACAGCACCTGGCCCGCGGAGCGCATCAACTCCTCGAGCACGCGCACTTCCGCACCCGTGAGCGCCACCGGGCGCTCGTCGACGGTCGCCCTGCCGCGCGCGAGATCGAGCACCAGCGGCCCGACCGTGAGCAACCGGTCCGCCGCACCGGCAGGCGCCGTCGCCGGCCGCCGCAGAATCGCGCGGATGCGCGCGATCAGTTCACGCGGGTGAAAGGGCTTCGCGAGGTAGTCATCCGCGCCGACCTCGAGCCCGACGATGCGATCGACCGCATCGCCGCGCGCGGTCAGCATCAGCACCGGCACGACACTGCGCCGGCGCAGCTCGCGCAGCACATCGAAGCCGCTCATCCCGGGGAGCATGACGTCGAGCACGACGAGATCCACGCGGTGCTGCTCGAGATGGGCGAGCGCGGCCGGCCCGGAATGCAGGCTCGCGACGCCAAACCCCTCCCCGCCGAGGAGTTCTTCCAGCATCGCGCACAAATCCCGGTCGTCGTCGATCAGAAGCAGCTGCGCCTGCATCCGCGGAGTGTAGACGCTCGCACGGCGCAACTCACGGCACGCGGTGGCTTTGCATTTCTTTGCACAGCTTTGCCGCGCATCGACGTTGCGACCCGGCGCCAGAGGCTACGCTGGTGCCATCTTGAAGGAGACCCCCATGATGCTGAAATCCATCGCCGCCGTGCTGGCGCTGACCGCCCTCGCCACGGCCACGGCCGCCACCGCCCAGGACAGGAAGGTCGGTGACATCATCCACAGCGACGCGCGCTACTCGACCTTTGCGAAGGCGGTCGATGCCGCCGGCCTCACGAACCTGCTCGAAGGCAAGGACAGCGTGACGGTGCTGGCGCCGACCAACGACGCCTTCGCGAAGTTGCCCGCCGGCGAACTCGACAACCTGCTGAGGCCCGAAAACAAGGCGAGCCTCGAAGCGCTGCTCAAGCGCCATTTCGTCGCGGGCAACCTCGACCTCTACGACCTGAAGCGCCAGCGCGCGCTCGAGACGGTCGGTGGCGAAACGCTCGCCGTGAAGCTGGTCGGCGGGAGTCTGCGCATCGCCGATGCGCGCGTCTTCGGCCGCCAGACCATCGGCGAAAACGGTGTCGTCCAGCCGCTCGACGCCGTCCTGACGCGCTGACGCCCCGCTGCGACGGTCCGGGCCGGAGATAACCCTCCGGCCCGCGCCTCTGGCCTCAGTCAGGCCCCGAGCTTCTCGCCGCCCGCTTCTTCTACCTTCGTCACCACGCGCCCGAACCACGGCCCGACGCGACGCTCGAGGTCGTCGATGACCGTGAACACCGCCGGGATCACCACCAGGGTGAGCGCGGTCGAGGTGATGAGCCCGCCGATCACGGCGACCGCCATCGGCGCACGGAACGAGGAACTGCCCCCCACGTTGAGCGCCACCGGCAACATGCCGGCGACCATCGCGACGGTCGTCATCACGATCGGGCGGGCGCGCTTGTGCCCGGATTCGATCAGCGCGGTCAGCCGGTCGCGGCCCGCGCGCATCTCCTCGATCGCGAAATCGACCAGCAGGATCGAGTTCTTCGCGACGATGCCCATCAGCATCAGCACGCCGATCACGGCCGGCAGCGACAGCGCCTGCCCGGCGAGCATGAGTCCAAGCGCGGCGCCGCCGATCGACAGCGGCAACGCCGAGAGGATCGTGATCGGCTGGAAAACCCGCGCGAACAGCAACACGAGCACCGCGAACACCATCAGCACGCCGGTGACGATCGCCAGCGTGAAGTTGGCGAACAGTTCGTTCATCATCTCGGCATCGCCCTTCTCGACGAGGCGCACGCCCTGCGGCAGGTGCTGCAGCGTCGGCAGCGCCTTGATCTTCGCCATGGCGACGCTCGGCTCGACGCCGTTGCGGTCGGCGCCGATCGCGACGCGGCGGCTCTGGTTGTAGCGCCGGATCGTGCTCGGGCCCTGCCCGAAGTGGATGTCGGCGACCGCCTTCAGTGGCACGGCGCCGCCGCCCGCGGTCGGCACCGGCAGGTTTTCGATCGCGGACAGGTCCGAGCGCGCCGCCTCGACGAGGCTCACGCGGATCGGCACCTGCCGGTCGGTCAGCGAAAACTTCGCGCCGTTCTGCGCAAGATCACCGATCGTCGCGATGCGCACGCTCTGGCCGATGCTCGCCACGGTCACGCCGAGATCGGCCGCGAGATCGAGCCGCGGACGGATCACGATCTCGGGGCGCGCCAGGTCGCCGTCGATGCGCGCATCGCGCAGTTCGGGCAGCGTGCGCATCTCCTCGACGATCTTCTCCGCGGTGCGCTGCACGAGGTCGGAATCCTCGCCGGTGATGAAGAGCGTGATGTCTCGCCCGAGCCCGCCATGCTGGCTCTGGAAGCTGACGCGCGCATCCGGGGTCTCGCGCAGCTTCTTGATGACCTGCGCTTCCCATTCGACCTGCGAGAGCGCGCGCTCGGAGGGTGGCACGAGATTGACGTACAGGGTCGCGTGCCGGATGTCCCCGCCGTCGCCGCCCCCGACCGATTCGACGACGTCGGTGACCACCGGATCCTTGCGCAGCATCGCCGAAATGCGCGCCGAAGTCGCCGCCGTGTCCTCGAGCCGCACGCCGGGCGGCAGCTCGACATTGATGGCCGACGAAGACATGTCGACCGCCGGTATGAACGCCTTCGGCAGCATCGCCAGCGCGAACACGGAAACAATGAAGAACGCCGTGCCGCCGGCGATCGTCGCCCAGCGATGCCGGATGCAGCGGCGCAGGAAGCCGAGATACCAGGTCGTGATCGGGCCATCGCCGTGCCGGATCCGCCCGTGGCTCTTCAGCGTGTAGGCCGCGACCAGCGGCGTGATGAGCCGCGCGACCAGCAGCGACATGAACACGGCCACGGCGACCGTGAGCCCGAACTGCCGGAAGAACTGGCCGGTCATGCCGCCCATGAAGCTCACCGGCAGGAACACCGCGATGATCGTCGCCGACGTCGCGACGACCGCGAGCCCGATCTCGTCCGCGGCGTCGAGCGCCGCCTGCCAGGCGCTCTTGCCGGTGCGCATGTGCCGCACGATGTTCTCGATCTCGACGATCGCGTCGTCGACCAGCACGCCGGCCACCAGCGACAGGGCGAGCAGGCTGATCTGGTTCAGCGTGAAACCCATCCATTGCATGAATGCGAAGGTCGGGATCGCCGACAGCGGGATTGCGAGCGCCGAGATCGCGGTGGCGCGGCCGTCGCGCAGGAACAGGAACACGACCAGCACCGCGAGCAGCGATCCCTCGAGCAGCGCATGGATCGCCGAATCGTAGGTGTGCTGCGTGTAATCCACGGTCGTGAACACCATCTTGATGGCGACCCGCGGATACTCCTTGCGCACCTTGTCGAGCTCGGCATTGACGAGCGAGAGCACCGTGACGTCGGAGCTGCCCTTCGACTTGAAGATGCCGAAGGTCGTCGCATCGCGGCCGTTGAAGCGCGCCAGCGAGCGCACTTCGGCGACGCTGTCGCGCACTTCGGCGATGTCCTTCAACTGCACCACGCGGCCACCCGGCACCGCGATGCGGGTCTCGCCGAGGTCGAAGGCCGATTTCGCGCCCCCGAGTACCCGGATCGCCTGCTCGCCGCCGCCCACCTGGGCGCGACCGCCCGGTGCGTCGATGTTGAGTTGCCGCAGCTGCTGGTTGACCTCGACCGCCGTGATGCCGAGCGCCTGCATGCGCGCCGGGTCGAGCTCGACGCGGATCTCGCGGTCGACGCCGCCGCCGCGGGTCACCTGTGCGATGCCGGGCACCGCGAGCAGTCGCTTCGTGATGGTGTTGTCGACGAACCAGGACAGTTCCTGCGGCGTCATGTCGGTGGTGCTGACCGCGTAGTACGCGATCGCGCCCCCTTCGACATCCTCGCGCTGCACGACCGGCTCCTCGATGCCCTCGGGCAGCTCGCTGCGCACCTTGGCCACCGCGTCGCGCACATCGTTGACGGCACGGTCGATCGGCGTGCCGATCTGGAACTCGACGAACGTGAGGCTCTGCCCCTCGATCGCGCGCGAGGTGATCTCGCGCACGTTGCCGACGCTCGCCACCGCGCCGTCGACCTTCTGCATCACCTGGGTCTCGATTTCGCTCGGCGCGGCGCCGGGCTGCGACACGCTGACCATCACCAGCGGGTAGGCGATGTCCGGGTTCAGGTTGATCGGCAGGCGGATGAAGGCGCTCACGCCGAGGAACAGCAGCACGACGAAGAGCACGAGCGGGAGCGTCGGATGCCTGATCGCCCACGCGGAGATGTTCTTCATGTGGTGGTCCTCACCGTCTCGCCTTCGCGCAGGAACGCGCCGGCCGTCACCACGATCTGCTCGCCGCCCCGCAGTCCCGACGCGATCACGACGCCCTTCGACGTCGTGTCGGCGACCTGCACGTCGCGGCGCACGACCTTCATGTCGGGGCCGATGACGAACACGTAATTTCCCTTGCGATCGGCCAGTACCGCCGTCTGCGGCACGACCGCGCGCGCCGCATCCGAGACGAGCACCTCGCCGCGCGCGAACGCCCCGGGGCGCAGATTCGGATCCGGGTCGAGCGCGATCCGCACCTCACCCAGCCGGCTGTCCGGATCGATGGTCGCGCCGAGCAGGCGCACGGCGCCCTTGAACGGCTCGTCGAGCCCCGCGATGCGCACCGTGGCGGCCTGGCCCACCGCAAGGTGCGGCAGGTCCTGTTCGGCCACCTTGCCGCGCAGTTCGACGGCGCCGTCCTGCGCGAGGCGGAAGAGCGGCTCGCCGCCGGCCGAGACGATCTGGCCGACTTCGGCCTTGCGCGTGAGCACGATACCGTCGAGCGGCGCGCGCACCTCGGAGCGCGCCAGCCGCGCACGCATTTCCTTCAGCTGCGCCTCGACGACGGCCACCTGGGCCGTCGAGGTCGCGAGCTTCGCGCGCCGCTGCTCGATCGCCTCTTTCGACAGGGCTCCGGATGCCTCGACACCCTGGGCGCGATTCCAGTCGGCCTGCGCGAGATCGGCATCGGCGCGCGCCTGCACCAGCGCCGCCTCGAGCCGTGCGACCTGGGGCGCGAGCACCGAGGTATCGATCACCGCGAGCCGCTGGCCGCGCTTCACCTTGTCGCCGACATCGACTAGGACCGCGGCGATCCGCCCGCCTTCGCCATCGATGCCGAGCGGCAGCTCGTTGCGCGCGCTGATCGTGCCGTTGATCGACACCACGGACGCCACGGGCCCGATGGTCACCGCCGCGACGGTCACGAGCGGCGCGGGATCCCCCGCGGGCTCGGTGCGCGAATCCGCGACACGCATGCCGATGATCACCGCAATGATCGCGACCGCGGCGACGCCGCCGCCCACGAGGAGGGTCTTTCCGGAGAATCTGGTCTGCACAGTCAGGTCCGTGACGCGAGGAATGGCGAAGTCTACGCCCTGTGACCCGCCGGCGGCGCCTCGGTTCAGCGCATTTCACGCCGCGGACAGAGGCCCCGCGCGGGGTCAGGTCCTACGGGACATGGGAATTCGCCACCGTCAACGCCGACATGTTGACGATGCGCCGCACGCTCGCCGAGGGCGTCAGGATGTTCACCGAGCGCGCGCAGCCGAGCAGCATGGGACCGATCGTCATGTTGTTGCCCGCGGCGGTCTTCAGCAGGTTGTAGGCGATGTTCGCCGCATCGAGGTTCGGCAGCACGAGCAGGTTGGCCGGGCCCTGGAACGTCGTCCGCGGCTGCCCGATCCTGCGCAGCGCCTCGTCGAGCGCGCTGTCGCCGTGCATCTCGCCATCGACCTGCATCAGCGGCGCCTCCGCACGCAGCAGTTGCAGGGTCCGGCGCATCTTGAGCGCGGACGGGGCCTGCGAGGTGCCGAAGTTCGAGTGCGACAACAGCGCGACTTTCGGCTGGATGCCGAAGCGGCGCACGCCGTCCGCCGCGCGCAACGTGATTTCCGCCAGCTCCTCCGCCGTCGGATCGAGGTTCACGTGCGTGTCGACCAGGAACACCTGCCGGTTCGGCAGCAACAGCGCGTTCATGCCGGCGTAGACGGTGGCGCCGGGTGCAAGCCCGATGATGGCGTCGATGTCCGCCAGATGCGGGCCGGTCGTGCCGATGGTGCCGCAGATCATGCCGTCGCCCTCGCCCCGTCGCAGCGCCAGCGACGCGACCTGCGTCGCGCGCCCGTCCGGCGGCGCCTCGACCACGGTGAAATCCCGCTGCGGCTGCAGCCGCAGGCCGTAGCGCTTCATCCGCTCCTGGATCACGGCGCAGCGCCCGACGAGCACCGGCCGCGCGATGCCTTCGTCGACCACCACCTGTGCCGCGCGCAGCACGCGTTCATCCTCGCCTTCGGCGTAGATCACGCGCGAGCGGCCGGGTGGCACCCGACGGGCGGCGGTGAACACCGGCTTCATGAACGTGCCGCTGTGGTAAACGTACTGCTGCAGCCTGAGCGAATAGGCGTCGAAATCCGCGATCGGGCGCATCGCCACGCCCGCCTCCATCGCCGCGCGCGCCACCGCGGGCGCGATGCGCAGGATCAGCCGCGGGTCGAAGGGCTTCGGAATCAGGTATTCGGGGCCAAACGCCAGGTCTTCGGTGCCGTAGGCGCTCGCGACGATGTCGTTCTGCTCCTCCCGCGCGAGGCCCGCGATCGCCCCTACGGCCGCGATCTCCATCGTGCGTGTGATCGTGGTCGCGCCGACATCGAGCGCGCCGCGAAAGATATACGGAAAGCACAACACGTTGTTGACCTGGTTCGGGTAGTCGCTGCGCCCGGTGGCGATGACCGCATCGCCGCGTGCCGCGCGCGCGACCTCGGGCAGGATCTCGGGCTCGGGATTGGCGAGCGCCAGCACCAGCGGACGCTCACCCATGCGCGCGAGCATCTCCGGCGACAGCACGTTGCCGGCCGAGAGCCCGAGGAAGATGTCCGCACCCTCGATCACCTGCGCGAGCCGGCGTGCGTCCGTCGGCTGCGCGAAGCGCGCCTTCTCATCATCCATCAGCTCGGTGCGCCCCTGGTAGACGACACCCGCAAGATCGGTGAGCCAGATGTGGCGCTCCGGCAGGCCGAGGTCGACCAGCAAGTCGACGCAGGCGAGCGCGGCCGCGCCGGCACCGCTCACCACCAGCTTGACCTCGTCGATGCGCTTGCCGACGACGTGCAGGCCATTCAGCACCGCCGCGCTGACGATGATCGCCGTGCCATGCTGGTCGTCGTGGAACACGGGAATTTTCATCCGTGCGCGCAGCTTGCGCTCCACTTCGAAGCACTCGGGCGCCTTGATGTCCTCGAGGTTGATGCCGCCGAAGGTGGGTTCGAGCGCCGCGATGACTTCGACCAGCTGGTCCGGATCGCGGGCGTCCACCTCGATGTCGAACACATCGATGCCCGCGAACTTCTTGAAAAGTACCGCCTTGCCTTCCATCACCGGCTTCGACGCGAGCGGCCCGATCGCGCCGAGCCCGAGCACGGCGGTGCCGTTGGTCACGACCGCCACCAGGTTGCCGCGCGCCGTGTAGCGCACCGCGCTCGCCGGGTCCGCCGCGATCTCCTCGCAGACCGCGGCGACGCCCGGCGAGTAGGCGAGCGCGAGGTCGCGCTGGTTCGTGATCTGCTTGGTCGCCACCACGGCGAGCTTCCCGGGCGTCGGCTGCTCGTGGTAATCGAGTGCCGCCTGGCGCAGCCCCACACGGGTGTTGTTCAGCGAACTGTCCTGACTCATTGCCGCGCCGTCTGCCGTGCGTTGTCCGGAAAGGGACTGGTGGGCCGTGCTGGGCTCGAACCAGCGACCAACTCCTTAAAAGGGAGCTGCTCTACCAACTGAGCTAACGGCCCGCGGAAGGGTGCGCATCATAGCGATAAGACGTCGGGTCGGCGACTCCCGCCGCCTGGAATCCCGCGCGGCGCAAGCGGCAGGCATCGCATTGCCCGCAGGCGCGGCCGTCGGCATCCGCCTGGTAGCAGGAGACCGTGGTCCGATAGTCGACACCGAGGCGCAAACCCTCCTGGATGATGTCCGCCTTCGCAAGATGCTGCAGTGGCGCGTGGATCCGCAACGGCCGGCCCTCGATGCCGGCCCGGGTGGCGAGCCGGGCGAGGGCTTCGAACGCCGCGACGAACGCGGGCCGGCAGTCCGGGTAGCCGGAATAATCGACCGCATTCACGCCGATGAAAATATCCTCCGCCCCGAGGACTTCGGCCCATCCGAGCGCCAGCGCGAGCAGCAGCGTATTGCGGGCAGGCACGTAGGTCACCGGGATGCCATCGCCCGGCTCGACCGGCACGGCGATCGCGGCGTCGGTCAGTGCCGACCCGCCGATGCCCGCGAGATCGACCTGCATCACGCGATGCCCGGCCGCTCCGAGCGCCGCCGCGACGCGCGCCGCCGCCGCGAGTTCGGCCCCGTGCCGCTGGCCGTAGGCCACGGACAGCGCATGGCAGGCGAAACCGTCGCGTTGCGCCATGGCGAGCACGGTCGCCGAGTCGAGCCCGCCCGAGAGCAGCACGACCGCGCGCCGGGACGCGGTGGATGGCTGTTCATCGACCCGGGACATCGCCCCACAGCACCTTGTGCAGCTGGATCTGGAATCGCACGGGCGCACGATCCGCGAGGATCCACTCCGCCAGATCGCGTGCCGCAAGCGCGCCGTGGACCGGCGAGAACAGCACCGTGCAGCGGGAAGCGAGCCCGTGTGTCCCGATCTGCGCGAGGCTCCACTCGTAGTCCGCGCGATCCGCGATGACGAATTTCAGCAAGTCGCGCGGCGTCAGCAACGCGAAATCCTCGCAGCGGTTGCGCGCCGACTCGCCCGAGGCCGGCGTTTTCACATCGACCACCCGCTGCACCCGCGGGTCGACGGCCGCGATCGACAGCGCACCACTCGTCTCGAGCGAGACGACGTGGCCCGCGTCGCAGAGCGCGGCGAGGAGCGGCAGGCAGGCGCGCTGCGCCAGCGGCTCCCCGCCCGTCACACAGACATGGCGGACACCGAACCCGGCCACCCTGGCGAGCACGTCACCCTGCGACCACCACTCGCCGCCCGTGAACGCATAGGTCGTATCGCAATACGTACAGCGCAGCGGACAGCCGGTGAGACGCACGAACACGGTCGGGAATCCGGCAGTCTCCGCCTCACCCTGCAGCGACAGGAAGAGTTCGGTGATCCGCAGGCGCGTCTCCCGGCCGGCGGCGTTCAATGCCCTTCGGCGATGATGCGCTTCATGCGCTCCTGCGCGAGCTTCGCCGCCTCGGTATCCGGATAGCGCGCGACGAGTTGCGCGAGGCTCTGCTTCGCGGCATCGAAGCGCTTCAGCTCGTATTGCGAATAGCCGAGCTTGAGCATCGCGCCCGGTGCCTTGGCCGAACCGGGCCAGCGCCGGACCACGCTGTCGAATGCCGCGGCCGCATTCTCGTAATCGCGCGTCACGTAGCAGGCCTCGCCGAGCCAGTACTGCGCATTCGGCGCGAGCGCACCGTCGGGATCACCCTCGAGCACGCTGCGAAAGCCGGCAATCGCATCCGGGTAACGCGCATCCTTGAGAGCCGCGAATGCGCTGTCATAGGCACGCTGCGGATCCGCAGGCGCGGCGCCGGCTGCGGCCGCCGACGAAGGCGATTCGGCGGCGGCGGTACCCCCGGCAGCCGGGCCCGACGCGACCACGCCCGATTCCAGCGCCGCGAGACGGCGATCGAGGTCCTGGTACAGATCGCGTTGCTGCTTCTGCGTCGCGGCGACGGCGTTTTCCTGCACATCCGCGCGACCGCGCAGATCGCGCGCCTGCGCCTCGAGTGCCTCCACGCGCTGCGACAGTTCGACCAGGCTCTGGTTCGCGATGATCCGCTCGATCTTCGCGACGCGCGCATCGAGGTCCGTGAGGCGCACCTGCACGGGATCTTCCGCCGCGGGCGTCAGACTGCAACCGGCGAGCAGCAATACCGACAGGACGGTGCCCGCCGACACGAAGACGTTGTGATGCATGCGCTGAGGTCCGGTCAGTTCAGGTAAACGATTTCGACGCGACGGTTCTGCGCCCAGGCGACCTCGTCGCTGCCCGCGGCGGCGGGGCGCTCCTCGCCATAGCTGACGGTCGCGACCTGTGTTTCGGCCACGCCCTGCAGCAGCAGCGCACGGCGCACGGTCTGCGCGCGCCGCTCGCCGAGCCCGATGTTGTATTCACGCGTGCCGCGCTCGTCGGTGTGACCCTCGAGCCGCACGCGGGTTGCGGGATGCGACGCGAGATACGCGGCGTGGGCACTGATCAGTGCTTCATCCGCCGGCTTCAGTTCCGCGCGATCGAAATCGAAATAGATGATGCGCTTGCCGAGGAGTTCGCCCTGCGGGCCCGCCGTCGCCGTGTCGTCACCGAGCGGCGCGCTCGTCACCCCCTCGCCACCCGCGCCCTCAGTGCCCGCACCCACTGCGGCACCCTGCGATGTGCCGGCATCCGGCTGCTGCGCGGGCTTCTTCGCGGCGCAGCCGCCCAGCGCGAGTGCGCCTGCCGCCAGCCATACCCACATCATGTTTCGCGTCATCGTCGATTCCTCTGCTGTTCAATTCCGCCGCCAGGGTCCCCAGACGGGCTCACGCACTTCACCCTGGTCGGATTTCAAGCGCTGCGTCGTCAGGCCGTCGACCGACACCGTGGCGAGCACGCCCTGCCCGCGCTCCCGGCCCGCGTAGATCAGCATCGCACCGTTCGGCGCGAAGCTGGGCGACTCGTCGAGCGGACCCTTCGACAGGAGCCGCGGGACGCCTGTCGCGAGATCCTGCACGGCGATGCGGTACGCACCGCCGGCGAGCGTCACCATCGCGAGCTGCTTGCCGTCGGGCGACAGCCTCGGCCGCGCATTGTAGCTCCCCGTGAAGCTGACGCGCTTCACGGTGCCATTCGCGGCCGCATCCGCCCGATAGACCTGCGGGCTGCCGGCCCGGTCCGAGGTGAAATAGAGGGTGCGGCCATCGGCACTGAACACGGCCTCGGTGTCGATCGCCGGATCGGAAGTCACCCGCGTCAGCGCGCCGTCCGCAACGGAGATCAGGTACACGTCGAGGTTGCCGGCTGCCGTCGACAGCGTCACGGCGAGCTGCCTGTCGTCGGGAGAGAACGCCGGCGATCCATTGATCCCGGGCCGCGCGACCAGGCGCCGGCGCTCGCCCGTGCGGACGCGCTGCATCCAGATCGCCGAGGCATGCGACTCGAACGACACGTAGGCGAGCCATTCGCCGTCGTTCGACCAGGCGGGTGACATCAGCGGCAGCGGCGATTCGGCGATCGTGCGCGCGCCCTCGCCGTCCGCATCCGCCACGATCAGCCTGTAGGTCTGCCGCGGTGGCCGCCCGTCGACCGCCACATAGGCGATGCGCGTCGCGAAGGCTCCCGGTACGCCGAGGATTTTTTCGTACACGAGATCGCTGACGCGGTGTGCCGCCTCGCGCATCGCGCCGGGCGCCGCCACGAATCGCTGGCCGGCGATCCGCTGGCCATTGACGAGGTTGACGACCTCGACCTCGATCTGCACGGCGCCGGCATCGCCCGGCAGCACGCGGCCGACGACGATGTAGTCGTTGCGTGCCGTGCGCCAGTCCGCCGTGACCACATCGAGGGCGCGCGACGGCGTCTCGATCATGTCGGCGCGCGCCATGGCGCGGAACCGGCCACTGCCCTCGAGGTCGCGTTGCACGACGGCGGCGACGTCGAGGCCACCATCGCCCGGTACCGAGCGCGCAAACGGCACGATCGCGACCGGAATCGGATCGGTGACGCCCGAGGTGATTTCGATGCGCAGTTGGGCGCGCACCGGGGTGGCGAGCAGCGCGCCGGCGAGCGCGAGCCACAGCGTGGCGAGAAATCGGTTGTCAGTCATTCGGCTTGAATACCACTTCCAGGTTGCGTTCGAACAGTGCCGGATCGGGCGGCGGCGGCAACGGCGATGCATTCATGACCGCCAGCTCGATCGACTGCCGGACGGCGGCGTCGCCGTTGCACGACAGGATGCGCGCGGCGACCACGGCGCCACCCGGCACCTGCGTGACCTGCACCACGCACTCGATGCCGGGGCGCGCGGTCGGCGGGCGTCGCCATGCGCTCATGATCTTCGCGCGGATCAGATCCTTCCACTGCGCACCGGCGCCACTCAGCGCCCGCGCCCGCTCTTCGGCCTCGAGGCCGCGCCGCAGATCCGCCTCACGCTCCGCGCGCTGGCGCGCCGCCTCTGCCTTGCGCGCCGCCTCCGCCTTGCGGTCCGCCTCGGCCTTGCGCTCCGCTTCCGCCTTGCGCTCCGCCTCCGCTTTCCGTTCCGCTTCCGCCTCGGCCTTGCGCCGCTCATCCGCCGCGCGCTCGGCGGCAGCGCGGCGCTCATCTTCCGCACGCTGCAACGCCTCGGCGCGCTGCCTTTCCTGCACGTCGTCGCGCACCGGCGGCGCCACTTTCGGTGGCGGCGCGGCAATCGCCGGCGCCGGCTCGCGTCGCGG
Source organism: Steroidobacteraceae bacterium (assembly GCA_019187495.1). GTDB lineage: Bacteria > Pseudomonadota > Gammaproteobacteria > Steroidobacterales > Steroidobacteraceae > CADEFQ01. The sequence goes on along the minus strand of JABAQN010000003.1, from coordinate 15,122 downwards.
TTCGCGCAATCCGGGCACCGCGGCCGGGTCGACCACGACCGCATCGATCGCGAGCACCTGCGCAGCCGGGGGCGTGACCCGCTTCCAGGTCAACCAGCCGACCCCGAACACCGCGAACAGCGCGAGGTGCAGCAGCACCGAGCCGGCATACGGTCCGAACAGGCTTCCACTGCCCGGTCGTGCGCGCGCGCGCTCCGTCATGCCGCTCCACCGCGGCGCTCCGGCAGCGGATCGGTCAGGAACCCGACCTTCCTCGCTCCTGCCCGCTGCAGTATGACCATGGCCTCGACGACCCGGCCATACGCCACGCGCCGGTCACCCTTCACGAGCACCGGCAGGTCCGGCGCCCGCCGCAGCAGCGCCGCCGCCCGCGCCTCGACGGTCGCCTCGTCGAGCGGCTGCTCCGGGCGCGAACCGATGTTGAGGAACAATCGTCCGTTGCGATCGATCGACAGCACGAGCGGCTTCTCGCCCTTCGCGAGCCGCACATCGAGCGGCTCGGCGCCCGCGCGCGGCAGATCGACCTTCACGCCCTGCGTCAGCAGTGGCGCGGTCACCATGAAGATGATCAGCAGCACGAGCATCACGTCGATATAGGGCACGACGTTGATCTCGCCCATCAGCCTGCGACCGCGCTTGCCCTGCGCCACGCGTCAGCCTCCCGTTCCGGTGCGCGCCGCGACATAGCGCTGCAGGATCGTCGAGAACTCCTCCATGAAGGCATCGTGGCGCAGCTCGAGCCGGCTCGTCTGGTCGGCATAGCGGTTGTAGGCGATCACCGCGGGGATCGCGGCGAAGAGGCCCATCGCGGTCGCGACGAGTGCCTCGGCGATGCCTGGCGCGACCATTGCGAGCGTCGCCTGTTGCACGCTGCCGAGCGACACGAACGCATTCATGATGCCCCACACGGTACCGAAGAGACCGACATAGGGACTGATCGAACCCACGGTGGCGAGCGTCGCGAGGCTCTGCTCGAGCCGCTCGATCTCCTTCAGCTGCGCGACCTTCATCGCGCGCCTCGCCCCCTCGAGCATCTGCTCGGGCGCGACGCTGCCCTGCTGGCGCAGCCGCGCGAACTCGCGAAAGCCCATCGCGAAAATGCTCGCCATGCCGGTGACGCCGGCCCGCGCGTCGATCTCGCGGTAGAGCGCCGAAAGGTCACTGCCGCCGACCCAGAACTGCTCCTCGAAGCGCTCCGCCTCGACCCGCGCCCCGCGGATGACGCCACGCTTCCTGAAGATGATGGCCCACGAGACGATCGAGGCGCCGAGCAGCAGCGCCAGCACGATCTGCACGATCAGGCTCGCATCGAGCACGAGACGCGCAATCGACATTTCCCCACCCATCTACCCGACCTCCGCCACGACGAATTCCGGCAGGCGCATCGGGCGCAAGGTGCCCGCCGCGAGGCATGCGACCCGCACATCGGCGTCGGCGAGCAGTTCCGCGCCTCGCAGGATGCGCTGCGCGAAGCAAATGCTCGCGCGGCCATCCCGGCGCGGCTCGCAGGTGATCACGAGTTCGTCGTCGAGGCGCGCCGGCCGCCGGTAGTTCACCTGTGCGCCGACGACCGAGAACAGCACGCCGCGCTCGCCTGCGAGCACCGATTGCGACCAGCCCTTCGAGCGCAACCACTCCGTGCGCGCGCGCTCGCAGAAGCGCAGGTAGTTCGCATAGTAGACGATGCCGCCGAAGTCCGTGTCCTCCACATAGACCCGCACCGGCCAGCTGAACACGCTCACTGGCCGTCTTCGAACAGCGACAGCGCCGGCGCGGCGCGCTGCGGCGCCGCGAGGCCGAAATGCCGGTAGGCGATGCGTGTCGCGACGCGGCCGCGCGCCGTGCGCATCAGGAAGCCCTGCTGGATCAGGAACGGCTCGATCACGTCCTCGAGCGTGCCGCGCTCCTCGCCGATCGCCGCCGCGATGCTCTCGATGCCGACCGGACCACCGTCGAACTTCTCGATCACGGTGAGGAGGAGCCGCCGGTCGAGCGTATCGAAGCCATGCGCATCCACTTCGAGCAGGTCGAGCGCGGCGTCGGCCACCGCCTGGTCGATGCGCCCCGCGGCCTTCACCTGCGCGTAGTCCCGCACCCGGCGCAACAGCCGGTTCGCGATGCGTGGCGTGCCGCGCGCGCGCGCGCCGATGCGCCGCGCACCCGCGGGCTCGATCGGCACGTCGAGGATGCCCGCCGAGCGTGCGACGATGCGTTCGAGATCATCGACGCCGTAGAACTCGAGCCGCTGCACGATGCCGAAGCGGTCACGCAGCGGCGAAGTCAGGAGCCCGGCGCGCGTGGTCGCGCCGACGAGCGTGAACGGCGGCACGTCGAGCTTGATCGAGCGGGCGGCGGGGCCCTCGCCGATCATGATGTCGAGCTGGAAATCTTCCATCGCGGGATACAGCACCTCCTCGACGACCGCCGACAGGCGGTGGATCTCGTCGATGAAGAGCACGTCGCGCGCCTTGAGGTTCGTCAGGATCGCCGCGAGGTCGCCGGCCCGCTCGAGCACGGGACCCGACGTCTGGCGCAGTCCCACGCCGAGTTCCTCGGCGAGGATGTGCGCGAGCGTCGTCTTGCCGAGACCCGGTGGCCCGAAGATGAGCGTGTGGTCGAGCGCCTCGCCGCGCGCGCGCGCGGCGTCGACGAAAATGCCGAGCTGTTGCTTCACCTTCGGCTGGCCGACGTAGTCGGCGAAGCGGCGCGGACGGATCGAACGCTCGATCGCCTCCTCGTCGCGCCCCACCGCGGGGCTCACGATCCGCTCGGGCCCTGGCATCGCCTTCTCCACGCTCACGCCTCGCGCGCCGCGCTCTGCAGCGCGCCACGTATCAGTTCCTCGGTCGAGGCGCCCGGCGCGCTCACGCCCTTCAGCAGCCGCATGGCCTCCACCGGCTTGTAGCCGAGCGCCACGAGCGCACCCATGGCCTCGGCTTCGGCGCCGGCTCCTCCGGGCCCGCCGTTGCCGGACAGCGCGCCGCCATCGACTTGCACGGCCGCTTGCAGCCGGTCGCGCATTTCGACGAGCAGGCGCTCCGCGGTCTTGCGCCCGACACCCGGGATCTTCGTCAGCGCCCCGGCATCCTGCGCGAGCACGCACTGCGTGAACGCCTCGACCGAGCTGCCGGAGAGGATGGCGAGCGCGAGTTTCGGGCCGATGCCGGTGACGCGCAGCAGGTCGCGAAAGAGCCGGCGCTCCGTCTCGGTCGCAAAACCGTAGAGCGTGTGGGCGTCCTCGCGCACGACGAGGTGTGTCAGCACGTGCAATTCCTGGCCGACGGCCGGCAGCGTATAGAAGGTGGACATCGGCGCTTCGACTTCGTAGCCGACGCCTCCCACCTCGAGCAGCAGCTGTGGCGGTGCCTTGGCGCGCAGGATGCCCCGCAACGAGCCGATCATCGGCGCTCTCCCGCGGCGGCGCGCGCGAGCCATGCGAGGCGACGGGTCTGCAGATGGCACAACGCGATGGCGAGCGCATCGGCGGCATCGACGGGTGGCCGCGCGTCGAGCGCCAGGAGGCGCGCGATCATGTGGCCGACCTGGGCCTTCTCCGCCGCGCCGTAGCCCACGACCGCGCGCTTCACCTCGCGCGGCGCATATTCGAAGGTCGCGGTACTCGCCGGCACGGCCGCGAGCGCCGCGCCGCGCGCCTGCCCGAGCTTGAGCGCGCTGTCGGCATTCCTGCTGACGAACACGCGCTCGATCGCGACCTCGTCCGGCGTGTGGGTCGCGATCAATGCCTGCACCGCCTCGAAAATCTGCCGCAGGCGCGCCGCGAACTCGAGTCCCGACACGTCGATGCAGCCGTGCGCCACGTGCGCGCACTCGCCACCCTCCCACGCGAGGATGCCGTAACCGGTGCGCCGCGAGCCCGGATCGAGACCGAGGATGCGACAGCCTGCACCGGCGGACGCGCGCAGGACCTGCGCGGCGTCAGGCCGGTATGCGCGCCAGGACGTCGTCCGGAATTTCCGCATTCGAATACACGTGTTGTACGCCCTCGAGGCGTTCGAGCGCCGCGAGCAGTCCGAGCAGCGTCACCGCGGCTCCGTGCTCGAGCACGGCGCTCGTTGCCGAGCGCTGGGTGATCTCGCGCCTGAGCGCCACAAAGCCGCGGCGGGCGAGTGCGCCGCGCACTGCATCGAGATCGGCGGGCGCGGTCAGCGCTTCGAGTGTACCGTCCGGGCGCACGACGACGTCCTCCGCGCCCGCATCGAGCGCGGCATCCGTCACGGCATCCTCGTCGGAGCCCGGTGCGAAGCCGAGCACCCCCACCTGCTGGAAAAGATACGACACTGAACCGTCCGCACCGAGGTGGCCTCCGTGGTTCGCAAACGCCTGGCGTACCGCCGCGGCCGTGCGTTCACGGTTATCGGTGAGGCAGTCGAGCATCACGGCCGAGCCGCCCGGGCCGTAGCCTTCGAAGCGTGCCGCCTGCAAATCGGCTCGTTTGCTGTGTCCCGCCATGCGATCGGTATGATAACCCGATTCGGAAAGCCGGACCCGCCGGGCTCGCTTCGTGGATACCGCATTTCACTGCCCATCCGCCCTCGCCACCGACATCGAGCGCATCGGACACGCGCTGCACGACGCGGGTGCGCGCGACGAACCGCTCGCGCGCGGCACGGCGGCCGCGGAAATCGTCGGTGCGCTGACCGGCGACGCGACACTCACGCTCGGCACGCTCGCCTACAGCGCACTGCCCGGCGAAGAGCACGCAGCGGCGCGGGCGCGGATTGCGGGCGAGCGCGCCGCCGCACTCGCGCGCGCACTCGAGGCGCTCGGTGAACTCGGGCTGCCGCGCGAGTGGCAGCCCGAACGCGGGCTCGACGCACGCCAGGCCGAGACGCTGCGCAAGATGCTGCTCGCGATCGTCAGCGATCCACGCCTCGTGCTCGCAAGGCTCGCGATCCAGCTCGTGGCGCTGCGCGCCGCCCGCGACCTGCCGCCCGCGGAGCAGACCCGGATAGCCACCGAAACGCGGGAGATTTTCGCGCCGCTCGCCAACCGGCTCGGGGTCTGGCAACTGAAATGGGAGCTCGAGGATCTCGCTTTCCGGCTGCGAAATCCCGCGGGCTACAAGCGCATCGCGACGGCACTCAACGAGAAGCGCGAGGCGCGCGAGCGCTACATCGAGGCGCTTTGCCGCGAGCTGCGCGGCGAGCTCGCCGCGGCGGGGATCGATGCCGAGGTCTACGGGCGCCCCAAGCACATCTACAGCATCCACCGGAAAATGCAGCGCAAGCAGCTCGATTTCGAACGCATCTTCGACGTGCGCGCCGTGCGCATCGTGTGCGCGGACATTCCGGCCTGCTACGCGGCGCTCGGGGTCGTGCATGGCCGCTGGCCGTACATCCCGGGTGAATTCGATGACTACATCGCGACGCCCAAGGGCAACAATTACCGCTCGATCCACACGGCCGTCATCGGGCCGGAGGCGAAAGCGGTCGAGGTGCAGATCCGCACGCAGCAGATGCACGAGCAGGCCGAACTCGGCGTCGCCGCGCACTGGCACTACAAGGAAGGCGGCGTGCGCGACGCCGACTACGCGCGCAAGGTCGAAGCCGTCCGTTCGCTGCTCGCGCCCGGCCGCGGCCAGCGCGACGGCGATGACTTCCTCGACCGGGTGCAGGCGGGATTGTTCGCCGACCGCATCTATGCCCTCACGCCGAAGGGCGAAGTGGTCGACCTGCCGCGCGCCGCGACACCACTCGACTTCGCCTATCACCTGCACACCGACCTCGGGCACCGCTGCCGCGGCGCGAAGGTGAACGGGCGTATCGTGCCGCTCACCCATCGGCTCGCGAACGGCGAGGTCGTCGAGATCATCACCGGCAAGGCGCTGTCGCCGAGCCGTGACTGGATGGCGCCCGAACAGGGGTATCTCGCCTCCGCGCGCAATCGTTCGCGGGTGCGAGCCTGGTTCCGCCGCCAGGGCGAGGCCGACAATCGCCTCGCCGGTCGCGCCGCCGTCGATCGCGAACTCGCCCGCTTTCCGGCCGGTGCAGGGTTGCTCGCGGCACTCGTGCAGGAACTGAAGGCACCGGATGCCGATACGCTCCATCGACTGGTGGGCGAAGGCGAGATCACGGCAACGCAACTCGCACAGGCCCTCGGGCGCGTGAGCGCGCCGGCACCGGCGCGCCCCGCACCGCGCCCGCGCGCGCCTGGAAGTCGCAGTTCGCCGGTGGCGATCGAGGGAGTCGGCGACCTGCCGATCACGCTCGCGCGCTGCTGTGCGCCCGTGCGGCCGCAACCGATCGTCGGCTACGTCACCGTAGGCCGGGGCGTGACCGTGCATCGCGCGAATTGCGCATCGCTCACCCGCATGCGCGCCACCCGACCGGAACGTGTGCTCGACTGCCAGTGGACGCAGGGCGAGGGACTCACGCAGAGCGTCGAGATCACGGTCGTCGGGCTCGACCGGCGCGCCCTCGTGCGCGACCTCACCGACGTGATCGCGAGTGAACGCTTGCGGCTCGACTCATTGTCGACGACCACACAGCGCGGCGAGGGCACGGCGACCACCGTGCTGCGCATCGACATCCACGACCTCGGCGACCTGGCGCGCGTGACACAGCGTCTGGAAAAGGTGCCTAACGTGTTGAGTACACGTCGAACCCGGTGAATTGTGCGACGCAGCATCCGATTTCGTGACATATGACGGAGTCCCCGGCGCGGCAGGCAGGTAATTAGGGAGTCCGATGAGAGTCGTTCTAGCGGATCACGATCCAGCCGTCCTGGCGGCCGCAGCGCGTGCGCTGCAGGGCCTGATCGACTGCGCGCAGGTCACGAGCAAACAGGATTGCCTCGCGCGCCTGCGCGAGGGCGGCTGCGACATCGTCGTCGCCTGCGAGCGTCTCGCCGACGGCTCCGGTCTCGATCTCATCGCCACGATGGGCATGTCTCATCCGGACGTGCTGCGGATCTTCGCCGCCGACGCGGAGCGCCTGAAGAAGCTCGGCGCACACCTCACGCCGTTCAAGCTTTTCGACACGATCGGCTATCCGCTCGACTCGATGCAGTTGCGCTCCGCCATGGCACTCGCCATCGCCGAGCGTGGCGACCTGCTCTCGGGCGAGTACGAAAACGTCGTGCTCGGCGCCGACATGCCGGCGATCGACGAAGAGCCTGAACAGCATCCCCTCGAGTCATTGCCGCAGATCGTGCTCCTGACCCGCGACAGCGCGGCAGCGGAGAGTGCGAATGCCGCGCTTGCGGACAAGCCCTACCGGGTCATCGCGGCGCGCGACGCCGGCGAGGCGCGTGCCGATCTCGTCGCACGCCAACCCGTGCTCGCGCTCATCGACGTCGGTACGCTCGGCATGGATCCGGTCAACTGGTTCGTCGAAGCGCATCGCGCCTCGCCGTCGACCCTGCTCCTCGCCCTCGGCCGGCGCAACGATGGCCAGGTGCTCGAACCGCTGGTCGGCGAAGGCGTGGTGAACCGCTTCGTCGCGAAGCCTGTGACGCAGGCGGGCATGCGCCTCGTGCTCGATTCCGCGCTGCGCATGCAGACGCTGAACAGCGGTCGTGAGCCCGAAGCGATCGAACCCCGGCCGGCGCCGCCTGCGCCTTCCCGCGCGGTGCGCGCGATCGACCATGAGGATGCGCTCGCCGATCCGGTCAGGAGCCTCGGTGGCCACACGCTCAGCACCGTCGATTGGCCGGCACCGGGGGCGGGATCCGCCTCGCGCAGCCCTGCATCGCGCAGTTCCCGGCCGGATCGCCATCCCGGGCGTGTGCCACTGCCGCTGGCGCTCGCCGTCGCGGGTCTTCTCGCATTCGGCGCCGCCTGGTTCTACTTCTCGCGTGACGGCGAGCCCGCCCGCACGCCCGCGACGCCTGCGCCAGCGGATGCGCCCGCGCAGCAAGTCGCGGTCGTTGCGCAGCCGGCCACCCCGCCGCCACTTTCACGCGCCACGACTCCGGCTCCGGCGCCAACACCTGCTGTATCGAGCGCACCCGAATCCGTCGCGCGCGCTTCCACGCCAGTTGCCAGCGGCACGCTCGCCGTCACCCCGCCCGAGGGGCCCGTCGCCGCAACGACATCGATCGCCCCGGGCGTCACGCTCCACGTCGAGGCAACGGGCGCACCCGCGACCGACACCGCGCCGGCCCAGGCACCGGCAACGGGCCCGGCTGGCCCGCCGCCCGGGGCACCCGCGACAATGCCCGCACCCGCCGGCGAGTCACCGCCCACGGCACAGGTGCCCTCGCGCCCGGTCGCATCTCCCACCGACCTGCGACCTTCGAAGCTGACCGCGGTGAGCTTCGCTGGCAAGACCCTCGAGGAAGGCCCGCAACCCGTCGTGCCCGCACCCTTGCCGCGACGCGCGGCGCCGGATCGGCCGCCGCCTGTTGTCATGGAAATGAAACTGCTGCGCGGCATGCAGCCCGGCTATCCGGACGAGGCCCGCCGCAAGAACATCGAGGGACATGTCGACCTCGCATTCGTGGTCGGCAGTGACGGCCGGGTGCGGGACGTCGCAGTCACCCAGAGCACACCCGCCGGTGTATTCGACGACGAGGCCATCGCCGCCGTGCGCCGGTGGCGCTACGATCCGCGCCGCGAAGACGGCGTGCCCGTCGACCATCCGGGCAGGGTGCGCCTCGAGTTCCGGCTCGACAAATAAGTTTCAGTTCGTCGCGAGGCCCGCCCGCAGCCGCTTCTTGTCGATCTTGCCGGTGGCGCCGAGCGGGATCGCCTCGACGAACTGCACGGCTTCCGGCATCCACCAGCGTGCGATCCGGCCTTCGAGGAAGGCCAGCAGCTCCTCTGCCGTCACCGGCTCACCGGCCTTCGGCTGCACGATCAGCAGCGGCCGCTCGCCCCACTTCGCGTGCGGTATCGCGATCACGGCCGCGAGCGCGACCTTCGGGTGCGCCACCGCGGCATTCTCGATGTCGATCGAGCTGATCCACTCCCCGCCCGACTTGATCACATCCTTCGCGCGGTCGGTGATCTGCAGCGCACCCGCTTCGTCGATCGTCGCGATATCGCCCGTGTCGAACCAGCCGTCCGCGTCGAGGATGTCCTCCGCCTCGCGCCTGAAATAGGCCCGCGCCACTGCCGCGCCACGCACCTTGAGGTGTCCGAACGTCCTGCCGTCGTGCGCTACCGCGCGCCCTGCGTCATCGGTGAGCATCATGTCGATGCCGAACGGCACCCGACCCTGCCTGAGCGCCGGTGTCGCGAGGTCGGGCGGAACATTCACGGTACCGATCGGCGACATCTCCGTCATGCCCCACGCGTGGCGCACCTCGATGCCGTGCCTTTCCTGGTAAGCGCGCGCCAGCGATTCGGGACAGGCCGCACCACCGGTCAGGATGCGCTGCAACGTGGCGGGATGCTTGCGCTCCTTCTCGAGATACTGCAGCAGCCCCTGCCAAACGGTGGGCACGCCCGCCGACAGCGTGACGCCCTCGGTCTCGATCAGGTCGAACAGGGACGCGCCGTCGAGCTTCGCGCCCGGCAGCACGAACTTCGCGCCGATCGCCGGCACCGCAAATGCGAGGCCCCAGGCGTTCGCGTGGAACATCGGCACGATGGCGAGCACCGCGTCGCGACCCGAGATACCGAGCACGTCCGGCATCAGGGCGATGAGGCTGTGCAGGTAGTTCGAGCGGTGCGAGTAGAGCACGCCCTTCGGATCGCCGGTGGTGCCCGAGGTGTAGCAGAGGCCCGCCGCGGTGTCCTCCGGAAAGTCGCCCCACTTGCAGTCGCTGCCGCGCCCTGCGATCCAGCTCTCGTACGAAATCGCCGGGAAATCAGCCGGCAGTTCCGCCTCGTCGGCGAGCAGCACCACGCGCTCGATCGTGGGACATCGCGGCAGGAGCTGCCGCAGGATCGGCGTGCACAGCGCGTCCGCGAGGATCAGGCGGTCCGCAGCGTGATTGACGATGTAGGCGAGCTGCTCGACCGGCAGGCGCGGATTCAGCGTATGGCAGACGGCGCCGAGCCCCATGATGCCGTACCACGCCTCGAGGTGGCGGGCCGAGTTGAAGGCCAGCGTCGCGATGCGGTCCTCGCGTGCGATGCCGTGCCCGAGAAGTGCGTGCGAAAACTGTTTCGCGCGTCGGTGTATATCCGCGTAGGTGCAGCGGGTGATCGGCCCTTCGTTCAGCCGCGTGACGACTTCGCGATCGCCATGCCAGCGGGCGGCGTGATCGAGGACCTTGTCGAGCGTCAGCGGCCAGTCCTGCATGAGTCCAGGCATGACCCGCAGGCTCCCTCAGGCCTTGTTCGGGATGTCGATGGCGCGCTTGTCCGCGGCGAGCGCCGCTTCGTGCAGCGCCTCGGACAGGGTCGGGTGCGCATGGATCGTGCGCTGCAGGTCCTCGGTGCTCGCCGAGTACTCCATCGCGAGCACCGCCTCGGCAATGAGTTCACCGGCCATCGGCCCGATGACGTGCACGCCGAGGATCTCGTCGTCATCCGCTGCCGAGACGATCTTCGCGAAGCCCGCGCCTGCTTCCATCGCGCGCGCGCGGCCGCTCGCCATGAACGGGAAGGTGCCGACCTTGTAGGGCCGGCCACTCGCCTTCACCTGCTCCTCGGTCTCGCCCACCCACGCGATCTCCGGCGCGGTGTAGATCACGGAGGGGATGGTCTTGTAGTTGACCTCGGCGAAATGCCCGGCGATGAGGTCCGCCACCATCACGCCCTCTTCCTTGCCCTTGTGCGCGAGCATCGGGCCCCGCACGAGGTCGCCGACCGCCCAGACATTCGGCACGCCGGTTCGACAGGCCTCGTCGACGACGACGAAGCCACGCTCGTCGAGCTTCACCCCCGTGCCGTCCGCGAGGAGTTCGCGCGAGTTCGGGCGGCGGCCCACGGCGACGACCAGCGTGTCGACCTTGACGGACTGCGCGGCGCCCTGCGCATCGGTGTACGCCACGTCGACCGCGCCCTTGGCGGCCTTCGCGGCGGTGACCTTCGTGCCGAGGCGGATGTCGAGGCCGAGTTTCTTGAAGTGCCGCAGCGCCTCCTTCGAGACGGCGCCGTCCGCCATCGGCAGGAAGTCCGGCAGCGCTTCCAGCACCACCACTTCCGAACCGAGCCGGCGCCACACGCTGCCGAGCTCGAGGCCGATCACGCCGGCGCCGATCACGCCGAGCCGCTGCGGCACCGCGTCGAGTTCGAGCGCGCCCCACGAATCGATGATCTGCCGGCCGTCGAACGGCATCGCCTTCAGCTCCACCGGCACGGAGCCGGATGCGAGGATCACGTGCTTCGCACTGATCTCGCGCTGCGCGCCGTCGTGCGACGTGTACGCCACGCGGCCCGCCGCGAGCAGCTTGCCGTGGCCCGCGAGCGCGGTGACGCCCGCCGCCTTGAAAAGCCCCGCGATGCCCTGGGTCATGCCCTTGACGATCGTCGCGCGACGCTTCTGCATCGCCGCGAGATCGACTGAAATGCCGCTTGCCCTGATGCCGTGCGCCGCGAACTCGTGCTGCGCACGATGCAACAGTTCGGTCGATTCGAGCAGCACCTTGGACGGAATGCAGCCCGCATTGAGGCAAGTTCCGCCGAGCGCCGTCGAGCCGTCGCGGTTCTTCCACGCGTCGATGCACGCGACGCTCAGCCTGTTCTGCGCGGCACGGATCGCGGCCGGGTAGCCCGCCGGGCCGCCACCGATGACGACGACATCGTATGAATCAGCCATGGTTCATCCTTTCAGACGCCGAGCAGGATCCGCGCCGGGTCCTCGAGCGCCTCCTTGACGGCGACGAGGAACTGCACGGCTTCGCGGCCATCGATGATGCGGTGATCGTAGGTGAGCGCGACATACATCATCGGGCGCACGACCACCTGGCCGCCGACGACGACCGGCCGGTCCTGGGTCTTGTGCATGCCGAGGATCGCGCTCTGCGGCGCATTCACGATCGGCGTCGACAGCAGCGAGCCGAACACACCACCGTTCGTGATCGTGAATGTACCGCCGGTGAGATCCTCGATCGCGATCGCGCCCTGGCGCGCCTTCGCCGCATAGTCGCCGATCTCCTTCTCGACGCTCGCGAGGTTCTTCTGGTCCGCGTCGCGCACGATCGGCACCATGAGGCCGCGATCCGTCGAGACGGCGACGCCGATGTCGTAGTACTCGTGGTAGACGATGTCCGCGCCCTCGACCGACGCGTTGACGACCGGGTACCTGCGCAGCGCTTCGATCGAAGCCTTGACGAACAGGCCCATGAAACCGAGCTTGACGCCGAACTCCTTCTCGAAGCGGTCCTTGTAACGCGCTCGCAGTGCGATCACCGCCGACAGGTCGACTTCGTTGAACGTCGTGAGCAGCGCCTGCGTCGCCTGCGCGGCGACGAGTCGCTCTGCGATACGCTGGCGCAGGCGGGTCATGGGTACGCGCTGGTCGCGCCGCCCGACGCGCGGCCCCGGCCTCGCCGCCGGTGCGGCGGGGCTTGCCGGCGGCGGCGCAGCTGGCGTCGCGGCAGCGGCCGGCGTGCGATCGAGGAAACCGACGACGTCCGACTTCGTGAGGCGCCCATCCCGTCCGGAAGCCGGAATCTGCCCCGGATCGAGCTGGTTCTCCTCGACGAGGCGACGCACGGAAGGACTCAGCTTCGCCGCATCACGCCCCGGCGCAGGCGGTACACGCTGCGCCTCTGTCTGTCCGCCGCCCGCCACGGGCTGCTCGCGAGGCGCCACCGCGGCAGCGGCCGCGCCCTCTTCAATGATCGCGAGCACCTGCCCGCTCGTCACCGTGGTGCCGCCCTGGATCCGGATCTCCTTCAGCACCCCGTTGGTCGGTGCGGGCACTTCGAGCACCACCTTGTCGGTTTCGAGATCCGCAAGGTTGTCGTCGCGCCGCACGGCATCACCCGCCTTCTTGTGCCAGGCGACGAGGGTCGCGTCGGCGACGGATTCCGGCAGCTGCGGCACCTTGATCTCGATCGTCATGATTTCTTCCTCACACCTGTCGCGGTGAGGCGCGTGGTTTCGCGCGCCGCACCTTCCTTCGCCTGCGAGCGCAGCGCCGCCTCGATGAGCGCCGCCTGCTCGATCTCGTGGACCGCGAGCAGCCCGGTCGCCGGCGCCGCGGCGTGCGCGCGGCCGGCATAAAGCAGCTCGACGTTCGCGGGGAGCCGCTCCTGCAGGCGATGGCGGATCTGGTACCACGCGCCCTGGTTCTGCGGCTCTTCCTGGCACCAGACGACATCGCGCGCGGCGGGGTAGCGGCGCAGGATCGCCTCGTACTCGTCGCCCGGGAACGGATAGAGCTGCTCGATGCGCACCAGCGCGACGTCGCGGATCGATTCCTTGCGGCGCGCCTTCAGCAGGTCGAAATACACCTTGCCACTGCAGAACACGACACGGCGCACGCCGGCCGCGGGCAGCTCGTCGATCTCGCCCAGCAGGTTCGAGAAGCGGCCGCGCGCGAGATCGTCGAGCGAGGACACCGACAGGTCGTGCCGCAGCAGGCTCTTCGGCGTCAGCACGATGAGCGGCTTCCGGAAGCTGCGCAGCATCTGCCGGCGGATCATGTGGAACATCTGCGCGGGCGTCGACGGCACGCAGACCTGCATGTTGTTCTCGGCGCAGAGCTGCAGGAAGCGCTCGAGGCGCGCCGACGAATGCTCGGGCCCCTGGCCTTCGTAGCCGTGCGGCAGGAACAGCGTGAGACCGCAGATCCGGCCCCACTTCGCCTCGCCGGAGCTGATGAACTGGTCGATCACGACCTGCGCGCCGTTCATGAAGTCCCCGAACTGCGCCTCCCAGATCACGAGCGCGTGCGGCGCGGTGGTCGAGTAGCCGTACTCGAAGCCCATCACGGCTTCTTCCGAGAGCACCGAGTCGATCACCTGGAAGCGCGGCTGGTCGGGGGCGATGTGCTGCAGCGGCAGCCAGGTCGCACCGGTAGCCTGCTCGTGCAATACGGCATGGCGATGGAAGAACGTGCCGCGGCCGGAGTCCTGGCCGCTGATGCGGATCGGGTAACCCTCCTCGAGGAGGGAGGCGTAGGCGAGCGTCTCGGCGCAGCCCCAGTCGAACGGCAGTTCGCCGGCGAGCATCTTCACGCGGTTCGCCATCAGGTGCGCGACGCGCGGGTGGAGCACAAAGCCTTCCGGCACCGCGGTGATGCGTGCACCGAGCGCCTGCAGGCGCTCGGGGCCGATGCCGCTCGCGACCCGCTCGTGCCAATCGACCTGGGCGTAGCGGCTCCAGTCGACGGTGTACTTGTTGCCGATCAGGCCGAGCGAGGCGCGTGCCTGCGGGCGGCCCTCGTCGAGCCCGGTGCGGTACTGCTCGACGAAATCATCCGCTTCGGGCGCCGTCATCACGCCCTCCGCGACCAGGCGGTCGGCATAGATCCGGCGCGCGGTGGGATGCTGGCGGATCGCCTGGTACATGACGGGCTGCGTCGCCGCCGGCTCGTCCGCCTCGTTGTGACCGTGGCGCCGGTAGCAGACGAGATCGATGACGACGTCCTGGTGAAAGCGCATGCGATACGCGAGCGCGAGCCGCGTGACGAACACGACCGCTTCCGGATCATCGGCGTTGACGTGGAAGATCGGCGCCTCGAGCATCTTCGCGATGTCGCTGCAATACATCGTCGAGCGCGCATCGTCGGGATTCGAGATCGTGAAGCCGACCTGGTTGTTGACGACCACGTGCACCGTGCCGCCGGTGGCGAAGCCGCGTACCTGCGACAGCTGCAGCGTTTCCATCACGACGCCCTGGCCGGCAAACGCCGCATCGCCGTGGATCAGGATCGGCAGCACGCGATCGCCCGCGTCGTCGCCGCGCAGTTCCTGCCGCGCGCGCACCGATCCTTCGACGACCGGATCCACGATCTCGAGATGCGAGGGGTTGAATGCGAGCGCCACGTGCACGTTGGCGCCCGGCGTGCGCAGGTCGGCCGAGAAGCCCTTGTGGTACTTCACGTCGCCCGAACCCTGCAGCTTCGAGACGTCGTACTTGCCCTCGAATTCCGAGAACAGCACCGAGGGTGACTTGCCGAGCACGTTGACCAGCACGTTCAGGCGGCCGCGATGCGCCATGCCGATGACGCACTCTTCGACTCCCGAGCTGCCGCAGTTGCGGATCAGGTCGTCGAGCAACGGGATCAGAGCATCGCCGCCCTCGAGCGAGAAGCGCT
>JABAQN010000022.1 GCA_019187495.1 Steroidobacteraceae bacterium | reverse complement strand
CGCCCGTTCGATCGGCCGGTCGATCGGCCGCGCGCGAGCGCCGGGGCGAGCAGCGGGTCGTGGCGCGCGCGTGCGAGCAGGGTCGCTTCGCGCCTGTCATCGAACGCGGCGACCTCGCGCTGCAATGCCAGTTCGTCGATCGTCTCGCGCGCGCGCAGGGCCGCGTGCAAGGCGCGCGCCTCATTCGCGGCAGGCCCGTCGGCCGTGTCGCGGCCGGCGAGTGTCTCGAACCAGGCGTCGAGGTGCCAGTCGTCACTCATGGCCGCGGTGCCCCGAAGGCGAGTTCGAACCACTCGGCGAGATACACGCGCGCCTTCTTGCGGCACTGGGAGATGTATTCACGCGTGGCGCCCGGCGAGCGGCCGAGCAGTTCCGCGACGGCTGCATTGTCGAGCCCGTCTTCGCTGATCCAGGTGATCACGGCGGCGTGGGCCGGGCAATCCCGCTCGAAGCGCTCCCAGCCGCGCCGGAATGTGGCGGCGAGTTCTCGCGCGTGCGCCGCATCCTGCGGGGCCACGGCCATCACGGCCGACAACTCGACGATCCGGGCCTCGATTTCACCACTCGCAGCTTCGTCATCGAGTGAGAGCCCTGGCCCGGCCCTGCGAAACGCATCGAGCATGGTGTTGCGCAGGATAGCGCGGATCCAGGTCCGCAGCTCTGACTCGCCCTGGAACGTCGCGCAGCGCTGCCACACCTTGATGAAGGTTTCCTGTACGAGATCTCGCGCCGCGGCCGCGTCGTGCACGGCACGGCGGCATTCGCGGTAGAGCGCCGCGAACAATTCGCGATCGAGCGCGACCAGTGCCCGCTCGAGTGCAGCGCCGCCCTCGCGGCAGGCCCGGATGAACTCGACTCTGTCCAATTTTGCCTCCGGTAGAGACTACCGGAGTCGGCGTGAACTTTCCGCATGACCGCAAAGACGTTCCGCAGGTCCTGTCGTCAGGATTTCGTGGCTGGCGCCTGACAAATTCCACCTGGCTGCGTCTCCCATCTGTCAGGCAAACCAAGGAAACGGGGGATCGGCCCATGAAGAACACTGTTGCGCTGCTGATCGCGTGCTGCGCCATCGGTGCGTGCGATCGCGGTCGCTGGATCGAGCTGCCACCCATGCTGATGACCTGCAGTGACCTCGAAGACAAGGACATGCGGGCGGAACTCGCGAACCCGGACAAGTTCAGCATCGGCCGCGGCATGCTGCAGGGCGTGTGTGCGCAGAGCGGGGCGGGGCAGTTCACCGGCGACACCCGCTGCAACAAGAAGGCGGTCGAAATCCGGTGCAAGTCATGAGCGCGGCTTCGACCCTGGCGCTGCGGCTCACGGCGGCGGCCCTGCTGCTCGCCCTCGCGGCTTGCGGCGGCAGTGCGCCCGGCGATGCCGCCAATCCTTCGGCCGCGAGCATGCCGACTTCACGCGGCGAGGTCTGGAGGGTCGATCCCGCCGCGCCGCCCGATGCACAGGTGCTCGCCTTCCTGAACGGCGTGCAGCGCTTCGTGCTGAAAGACGATGAGATCTACACCGCGACCACGCGCCTCGAGACGGCGAAAGCCGAGGGGGCGGTCACCTCGGCGCGTCTCGCCGGCGGCCTCGCGCTGCGCATCGAGGCGCAGGGCGCGCAGCCGATCCTCGTGTTCTCGAGCGGCCAGCGCGCACCGCTGCGCAAGTACGAAGCGCCAAAGGAGAAGTGATGATTCACGCAGGAACCCTGGCGCGGATCGCCGCATTGTGGATGCTCGCGCCGCTCGCCCTCGCCGCCGGCCGTGATTTCGACCCCGAGCAGCTCGCGCTTACGTATCACAAGCTCGCCGGCAAGCCCTTCGACTTCGAGCGGTATGCCGCGGGAACAAACGTCGTCGCACGGGCCTCGGGCTTCGACCGGCCCGACGTGCTGAAGCAGGAGATCGCGCGCGAGCGGGCGGTGTTCGACGCCGCGAGCGACAGCGTCGAGTTCGCGACCGACATCCAGAACTCGATCAGCGACTACGACCACGACCGCGGCGAGTTCTCGATCGCGATCTTCGAACCCGGCTCCTACATGCCCGTGCGCTTCAACGGCAACGAGTACCGCGTGGTGTTCGCGAACGCGGAGCAGGCGCGCGCGATCCGCATGCCGAAGGAGGAAGCGCGCGCGTTCGATGCGCGCATCATGCGCGACGGCAATCGCGCGGTGGTGACGCGCGTGAAGTTCCACGTCGTCGGTGACTGTGATCCGGCCGGCGCCGTCGACGGCCAGTACGTGGTGCGCGCCGTGCTCGATTCCGTGCAGGAGCTCGACGGCGACGGCAGCGTGCTCCAGACGCCCGATCTCGCGGCCGCGCCGGCCGCGCCCCGGGCGGCGTTCGATCCGCTCGCGGTCGATGCCGGCGGCCTGCGCGTCGGCGTGTCCGCCGACGAGATGGAAGCGGCGATCACGCGCCTTTATCGCAAGCCCGAGCGCTCGGCGCGCGGGCCGCGGGAAGACAGCGATCCGCGCTTCGCCGGCTCGATCGAACTCGACCTGATGGATTGCATCTACGTGCCGGCGAGCCACGATCGCGAGCCGGCGCCCGGGGATGTGTGCCTGCGCGCCTACTATGACAAGGACGGCATCGTGCGCCAGGTGCGCATCGAGCAGGTGCTGCCGCGCTTCGATTACGACCAGGCGCGCGAGGCCGCCATCGCGCGCTTCGGGCCGGTGGCGTCCGTGAGCGGCGGCAGCACGCCCGAACTCAGCTGGGGAACCCGCGACGCTGCGCTCGGCCCCGGTCTCGAACTGCGGATCGACCCCTACGGAAACTCGCTCACCATCGGCATGAGCGGCGTCGACGCCGGGGTGCTCGATCTGACGCTGACCGACACGGCGTGGGCCGCGGCCACGCCAGTACCAGGCAAATGACGAGGTGATGGACATGAAGACACTGCTTGCCTTGATGGCGTTTGCCATGCTGCCGCTCGCGGCGCCGGCCGCCGACGGCTGCGCCGGGCAGAGCCACTGCGAAGCGACACGCAGCTTCGCCGCGAGTGTCACCAATTTCCGTGTCAGCAAGAGCGGCCGCTACCGCGTGCTGACCGTCACGGTGAATTTCCGCAACCTGACGACCAGGCCGCTCACGCTCGGTTATGTCGGTGATTCGGGCCTTGCGATGGACGAGCAGGGCAATCGCTACGTCGTCGCGAACCCGCAGGCCGTGCGGGGCATCGGCATGATTTCCGGCGGCAACTTCGACCCCAAGTTCACGCTGCAGCCCGGCGAGGCGGCCGACACGCGCTTCGAACTGGTATGGGAACCGGGGCGTTCGATCGTCGGCGTGAGCTACGATCTCGATCTCGCGATCCGCGAGATCAACGCGGTGAATGCGGACCAGTTCCGGCTCGGCGTCGAACACGCACTGCATTTCGCGAAGCTCGCCGAGGGCGCGGGCAGCGCCGTCGTGCGGACAGCGGGCGCGGCCACGCAGGCGGCGGGTGTGCCGGCGGCGGCGCCGATGCCGGTGGCGGATCCGTGTGGTGGCGCCGCACGCTGCTACAACGCCGGCGCATTCGTCGCTGAAGTGCAGCAGCTGACTTCGACGGCGATGACGCCCGGCGCACGCAACCAGTCGATCGCGATCAACGTCCGCTTCCGCAACGTCAGCGGGCGGCCGATCATCCTCGCCTACAAGAGCGGCTCGAGCAGCGGCATCGACAATTTCGGCAACCAGTTCTACTGGGGGCGCCCCGGCAGCCACGATACGAGCGTCAAGGGCATGGGCCATGTGTCCGGGCGCAGCGCCGACACGCAGTTCGCGCTCGCACCCGGGCAGAGCCGCAACGCGACCTTCAACCTGATCCGCTACAGCGCCCACCCGCCGATCGGATCCGCCTGGGGGTTCGACGTGGTGATCGATGAGCTCGAGATCCTGCCGGGCCAGCAGGTGCGCACGGTGCGCGAGAACAGCGTGAACTTCCGGAATCTCACCGCGGGAGGCCCATCGGGCGTTGCGGCGGGACTCGGGGTTGTCACGGGTCTCGATGCTGCAGGCGGCGGTGCGAATGTGACTTCTTCAGCAGCGCAGGCGCAGGATGTCGCCACGGAAGTGATAGACCTTTTCAGGAAGCTGAAAAGGCACTAGCCTGCGGCCGCCTGAGTCCGATCACGAAACAACAAGAGCGGGGGATTTATGGCAATGACGAAGCGTGGGCGCATTTTGCGCGATACGAGTGCGGGCGACGGGCTCGTGTTCGTGGACGGCAAGCAATACACATTCCGGCTCGAGGGCATGTGGCAGTCGGGGGTCGCACCCAAGGCCAACATGGCGGTCGATGTCGATTTCGACGACGCAGGCGGTGTTGTCGCCTTGCGTACCGTGAGCACATCGGGGCTCGCCGGCGAGCAGGCCGCACAGGCGCTCGGTGCGGCGCAGGAATCGGCAAAGCAGTTCGCCGCCGAGTTCCAGGCGAAGGGGCTCCCGGTGCTGCAGGAGTACGCGAAGCGCATCGGCTATCCGGTGCTCGGCGCGCTGCTCGCGTTGATCATCGGCTGGTTCTTCCTGCCCGCGGTGTCCGCCGATCTCGGCTTCATGGGCAAGAACTCGGTCACGTTCTGGCAGGGCCTGAAGTTCCTGAACAGCGGCGGCATGGCGGCCATGGGCGGGGGCAGCACCGGCATTTATGGACTCCTGTGCTTCGTGTCCCTGCTCGCGGTGTTCCTGCCGCAGGTCTGGAGCCATCCGCGCGCCGCCTTTGGCATGGCGGCGCCGCTCGCGTTGATGCTGCTCGTGCTGATCATCGCCTGGTCGAAGATGCCCGACGTGCCGGAAGGCGCGGAAGAGTTCGCCGCGGAAATGCGCAAGGCGGTTTCGCTCGGGTTCGGCACGTATCTCGCGTTCGCGGCGGGCATTTACCTCGCGTGGCGGGGTGTGCGGGGCGCTCGCTCGCAGGCGCGGTGATTTCGTATCGGGGAATCCGATCGCGAGGGCGATAATTCTTCGCTTGTTGGAAGCGGCTTCGCCGGCTACCTTGCATCGAGGCGTACATCGGCCCCGGAGCAGGAGCGGCGTTGGGCAGGACCAGACAACTGCATGATCTCGGCCAGAGTCTCTGGCTCGACAACATCACGCGCGAGATCGTCGACAACGGAACGCTGCGCCGCTACATCGACGAATTCTCGGTCACGGGCCTCACTTCGAACCCGACGATCTTCGACCAGGCGATCGGGGGCACGGCCGCCTACGACGCTGATATCCGCGAGAAATCGGCGGCAGGAATAACGGGCGAGGCGCTGTTCGTGGAACTGGCCCTCGACGACCTGCGGCGGGCGGCGGACCTCTTGCGGCCGATCTTCGACGCCACGAATGGCAGCGACGGCTGGGTGTCGATGGAGATATCGCCGCTGCTGGCGGCGGACACGGCGGGCAGTGTTGCCGCCGCGGCACGAATCTTCCGGCAGGCGGGCCGGCCGAATCTGTACGTCAAGATTCCAGGTACACCGGCCGGAATCCCCGCCATCGAGCAGTCCATTTTCGCGGGCGTGCCGATCAATGTGACGCTGCTTTTTTCCCGCGAGCAATACCTCGCCGCCGCGCAGGCATACCTGCGCGGCATCGAGCGGCGCATCGGTGCGGGTCTCGATCCGCGCGTCAGCTCGGTTGCGTCGCTGTTCGTCAGTCGCTGGGACAAGGCCGTGGGCACGAGCGCGCCGGCTGAACTGCGCAACCGCCTCGGCATCGCGGTCGCCGCGCGCACCTATCGCGCCTATCGCGAACTGCTGACTTCTGCGCGCTGGCGCAAGCTCGCGGCGAGTGGCGCACGCCCGCAGCGGCTCCTCTGGGCGAGCACCGGAACCAAGGACCCGGCAGCGCCGGATACGCTCTACATCGAGGCCCTGGCGGCTCCCGACACGATCGCCACGATCCCCGAGAAGACACTGCGCGCCTTCGCGGCGCATGGCCGGCTCGAGGGGACGCTGAGGGAAGACGGCGGTGATGCGGAAGACGTGCTGGCGCGCTTTGCCGCGGCGGCCATCGATGTCGACCGGCTCGCGGCGCAACTGCAGCGCGAGGGCGCGCAGGCATTCGTGAAATCGTGGGCGGAACTGCTGCGGCGTATCGCTGCCAAGGAGAACATGCACGATGAGCGCGCAATTCAAAGTCGGTGATCACGTCCGCTGGAATTCCGAGGCCGGTTTCGTGAGCGGCAGGATCATCAAAGTGCACACGCGCGATACGGAGTACAAGGGACACCCGCGGCATGCCAGCCGGGACGAGCCGCAGTACGAGATCCACAGCGACAAGACCGATCACATCGCCATGCACAAGGGCAGCGCGCTCCACAAGATTCCGTGAACAGTGCCTGCCCCGTCGCACAAGCGCCGCGCAACCGCGAAGCGGAAAGTCGCGGGTCCGACGATCTGGACGATCGGCCATTCGACCCGGCCGCTGGCTGAATTCCTCGCGCTGCTCGCGCAGTTCCGGATCGAAGCCGTTGCCGACGTGCGGCGCTTCCCGGGCTCGCGCCGCAATCCGCAGTACGCACCCGACACGTTGGGCACGGCACTGTCGGGCGCGGGCATCGCCAACCACTGGTTGCCGGCGCTCGGAGGCAGGCGTCGTGCCCGGCCGGATTCTCCCAACACCGCATGGCGAAACGCCTCGTTTCGCGGTTACGCCGACCATATTTCGAGTGCCGAATTTGCCGGCGGCCTGCGCGAACTGCTGGCGCTTTGCGCCCGCCTGCGTACCGTCGTGATGTGCGCCGAGGCCGTGTGGTGGCGCTGTCATCGATCGCTGATCGCAGATGTGCTGCGTGTCCGCGGCTTCGAGGTCATCCACATCATGGATGCGAAGCACGCGGTGGCGCATCCGTTCACGGCGCCGGCGCGGGTCGTGCGGGGGAAGTTGACGTATGCGCCACGAACCCGGGCGTGAAGCCTGGTGCCGGGTTTTCGGTTGTTCGGTTATTGCCGCGCCGAACGGCGGCAATAACCGAACAACCGAAAACCCGGCACCGAGCATTCGGGCGCATGGGTCGATGACGCTGACCGACCCGACCTTCGACGCCGTGTCGCTCATCGCAAAAACACTGCGCTGCATGGTCGTGGTGTCGTGCGAGCTCGCCCAGGATGCGCCGAATATCGACGCGCAGCTCTCCGCATTGCTCCAGAATGCGCTCGCGCTCGAACTCGACCGCCCGGCGCTCATGGGCAGCGGCAGCGGCGCCGAACCGCTCAGGCTCTTCGGCACCTCCGGTATCTCGAGCGTGAGTATGGGCGACAACGGCGCGGCCATCACGAACTATGACCTGTTCGTCGATGCACTGACCGCGATTCGCGCCGCGTACCGGCGGGCAGCTCGGCAAGCTCAAGGCGACGGACAATCAGCCGTTCGTCGCCCCGGCGCGCGTGAGCGCGATCCCGCAGCTCGAGACGACCAGCATCCTGGTGATTCAGGCCGTCGGCACCTCGAGCGATTGCTCGACCGTGCCGTGCGGTAACTTCGCCGAGATGATGCTCGGGGCACGCCAGGGCATCGTGATCGGCGTACTGCCGCAGCCCTACGCGAGCACGTATCAGATCGCGCTCGTGATCGGATAGCGCGAGAATCGCCTTTCTTGCCTCCTCGCCGGTCTTGCGAGCGGGACTTGCCTTCGGATCTCGAGGCCGATCACGCAGCCCGCAGAGACTCGATCGGCTGAATCTTCGGGCGCCGCTTCTTCCGCGCGTGCCAAAGGTCATAGGCCACCTGCAGGCGCATCCAGACTTCCGGAGAACCTCCGAGGGCTGCGGCGAGCCGGATCGCCAGCTCGGCGCTCACCGCCGCGCGAGCGTTGATGACGCGCGAGAGCGCAACGCGGGAGACACCGAGCCGCTTGGCAAATTCCGTCACAGTGAGTCCACCATCCGCGCGCAGGACGGTGTCCCGCAGGACTTCGCCGGGATGCGGGGGGTTATGCATACGTGTCATGTCAGATGTCCTCAGTGATAGTCCTGGTAGTCGACCAGCACCGCATCAGTGCCCTCGAATCGAAAGGTGAGCCGCCAGTTTTCATCCACCCATACAGCCCAATGCTGCGCCAGCGCGCCTTTGAGCGGATGCAGGCGCCAACCTGGCAGGTTCATATCGGCCGGGCTCACCGCTGCATCCAGGTGAGCAAGCTGCAATCGCAACCGATTGGCGTGCTTCGGTTGAATGCCAGCCTTCGATCCGCGGTGAAAGAACCGCTCGACTCCGGAATGGCGAAAGCTCTTGATCACGGCTTATTGTATCGCTATACGATACGGGCGGTAAACCACTGCCGCCAAGAGACGAATAGGCCACTCGGAAGGCGGGCGGCCCTTAGGTCTCCGAGTGCTTCACCGACAGCTTCGGTGTGGCCATGGACGGCGCCACCCCGGCACCAATTCTGGTGGACGGTGCAGGGATTGAACCTGCGACCCCTGCCGTGTGAAAGCAGTGCTCTACCGCTGAGCTAACCGTCCGCGAGGGCGCGAATTCTAAAGGTGCCGTGGGGGCGAATCAATCCGCCGGCCGCGCCGCGAGCCATGCCGCGATGGCGGGCGGCACCGTGTCGCGCGCCCGCGAGCTCACGTACATCCCGATATGCCCCACGTCGACCGGCATCGCGGTGTAGTCCCGCGTGGCGATGTGCTGCGCGAGCGGCAGGCTCGCGCTCGGCGGCACGATGTGGTCCTGCGTCGCATAGATGTTGAGCACGGGCTGCGTGATCGCGCGCAGCGACACCTTTCGCTCGCCGATCTCCAGCGTGCCCGCGACCAGCCGATTCTCCTGGTAACACCCCTTCACGTAGTCGCGAAAGAGCGCCGCGGGAAGTTCCGGGCTGTCGAAGATCCAGCGCTCCATGCGCAGGAATTCGGCCACCCGCGCGGGCGAGGCGCCCGAGCGCACGAGATCGACATATTTCTGTTGCGTCAGCCGGAAGGGCTGCAGCGCGAGGAACGCGTTGTTCAGCACCTGCCCCGGTACATTGCCACCGGCGGCCATCAGGTCGATGTCGATGTCCGCCACCCAGCGCGACAGCAGGTTCTCCGGTGTCCGGAAATCGACAGGCGTGACCATCGTGACGAGATTGCGCACGGCGTCGCCATGCAGCGCCGTGTAGCACAGGCTGAAGGTGCCGCCCTGGCAGACGCCGAGCAGGTTGAGCGAGGCGATGCCGTGGGTCGCGAGTATCTCGCGCACCGCGCCGTCGAGATAGCCGTCGATGTAGTCGGCGAGCCGCAGGTCGCGGTCGGCGCCGTCGGGGCAACCCCAGTCGATCAGGTAGACATCGAGCCCGGCGGCGAGCAGTCCGCGGATCAACGAGCGGTCGGGCGCGAGGTCGAGGATGTACGGTCGATTGACGAGCGCGAAGACGATGAGGAGCGGCGGCAGCGCTTTCGGCTGCGCGATGGCGCGGTAGCGGTAGAGCGTGACCTTGTCACGGCGCCATACGGCATCGCGCGCGCAGCCGGCCTCCGGGTCGTCGCCCGCGGCGCGCAGGGCGGGCAGGAGCTCCGCAGCGCGGCGGGCGAATTCCGCGAGTTCCATGGCCGCGCGCGCCGGGTCGAAGGCAGAGGCTGTCATCGCTGGCGCTTCCTGCCGGCGCCGCGCTGCGCCGCCTTTCGCTTCGGCGCCGATTCCAGCTGTGTCTTCTCGAGCGCCCTGATGCGACGGATCAATGCGTTGACTTCCTCGCGTGTCGGCAGATCGAGCGCGCGCGCCCAGGTCTCGAACTGCGTCTGCTGCTCGAGTCGCAGCGCGCTCAGCGTATTCGTCAGTTCCGCCTGCGTCTGGCAGTAGTCTTCGCGATGCACGCGCGCGGCGTAGGCCTCTTCCGCGCAATCGATCCAGGCGGTGTACAGCGAAGACAGTGTCGGCGCGGGTTGCTGCGCGCGTGCCGCGAATCGCTCCATGGCATCGCGGGCGATTTCGGCGCCATGCTCGAGCATGCGGGCCTGCAGCAGCAACGCGCGCGACTGCAGCGACGTGAGGCGGCCCAGGTGTGCGAGTTGGGGGTGGGCGGCGGGGACGCCGAACGCCCCGAGGTCGCGCAGCAGCCCGAAGGGGTCGGCGCTACCCGATCCCATCGTGCGCTGCCAGGCACCCAGCCGCTCGACCAGCGCTGCCGCGCCCGTCTCGTTCGCACCCTTGCCCAGTTCCGTGGCCAGGCCCTGCATCAGCGCCATGTGCCGCTGGCAGGCGGCGAGGAACTGCTGCAGCGGGATCGAGCCGGCATCGGCCGGGCCGCCAGGCCAGGCGCCCATGCCCGGGGCATCCATGCCCGGGGCGGCGGCCCCCATGAACGGCATGCGGGTGAAGAGTGACCACCAGTCGGGCGCGCCGCCGGAAGCTGCATTCATGGCACGGCGCTCGTGCTGAGATCGGAAACCGGAACTGTGGAATGCATCGCAAAATACCTGAGGTGAAGGTGGACGGGGCGTGGTGCAGGCCTCATGGGTCGCGTAACCGTTTAATTATATTGATGATCAAGTCGCATTGATGCTGATGGCACACAGGATTTCCGTCGTGCTACATTGCAGTGCAAAGGAACCTTTCAGGTAGCGGGGTTCTCGTGGCAGAAGCTCGTGTCATCAAGAAATACACCAACCGCCGGCTCTATGACGCCACGGCGAGCCGCCACGTCACGCTCGAGGACCTGCGCAAGCTGATCGTCGGCGGCGAAAAGATCAAGGTCGTCGACGACAAGTCCGGCGAGGACCTGACGCGGCAGATCCTCCTGCAGATCATCGCCGAGCAGGAGCAGTTCGGCACACCGGTGCTGTCCACCGAGGTTCTCGAGGCCATCGTGCGCTTCTACGGCAATCCCGTGCAGGAAGTGTTCACGCGCTACATCGAGCAGAGCCTCGGCGGCATCATGCAGCAGCAGCGCGTGATGCAGGACGAAATGACCCGCGCGCTGAAGACGCCGATGGCGCCGCTCGCGGAACTCGCCCGGCAGAACATGGAACTCTGGGCGCAGATGCAGGCGTCGATGCTGTCGAGCGTCACGCCCGCACCCTCCGCATCTCCCACCGAACCCGGCGAGGCCGGCAAACGACGCAAGCGCTGAGGCTTGCTGAAAGACTCCGCATGCACCTGACTGGTTGCACCACCGTTGTAACGGGCGCCGCGCGCGGCATTGGCCGGGCCATGGCGCTGCGCTTCGCGAAAGAGGGCTCGAATCTCGCGCTGATCGACCTGCGCGTCGAGGACCTCGACGAAACACTTTCACTGGTCGAGTCGCATGGCGTCGAGGCGCGCGCCTACGCCGCCAATGTCGCCGACGAGGTGGCCGTGTGCGAGGTCATGGAGAAGATCGCAGCGGACTTCGGCCGCATCGACGTGCTCGTCAACAACGCCGGCATCGTCAAGGACGCGCTGCTCGTCAAGGTGAAGGATGGCGCGGTGATCGAAAAGCTGCCGCTGTCGAAGTGGCAGGCCGTCATCGACGTGAACCTGACGGGCGTCTTCCTCTGCGGGCGCGAAGTGGCGACCCACATGGTGAAGCAGGGACGGGGCGGCGTGATCATCAACATCTCGAGCGTCTCGCGCCACGGCAATACCGGACAAACGAATTACAGCGCCGCCAAGGCGGGTGTCGAGTCCATGGCGGTCGTATGGGCCAAGGAGCTCGCGCGCTACGGCATCCGCGCGGGCGCGATCGCGCCCGGCTATTCGCGCACCGACATCCTCGCCTCGATGAAGCCGGAACTGCTCGAGCGCATCGTCGCGCCGGTGCCCGCCGGGCGACTCGGCGAGCCCGAGGAAATCGCGGAAGCGGCGCTGTTCATCGCCCGCAATGATTTCTTCACCGGCCGCTGCCTCGACCTGGATGGCGGGCTGCGCATTTGAGGATTGTATAGATGCGGTGCATTACGTATTTTTGAGCGCGTTTTTGAAAATTCCTATTAATCAATACGTTACGTACACAAATAATTGGTGCCAGGCTATTGTGCAGTGCATACAAATGCGCTAGGATACGCGCACTTGGATGACCGACCCCCCGAATGCACAGGAGCGCTGACATGACCGAGAAATTTGACCTGAACAACTGGCTCAAGACCTACCGTGACGCGTTCGCCCCGGCGCAGCGCGCGCAGGCCGAAGGCTTCAAGGCCCTCGAGCGATTCGTTCGCCACCAGTACGCCGTCGCCGGCGATTACCTCGAGTTTTCGCTGCACGCCGCCAAGGCCACGCTGGCCGCGCAGTCGGGTGAAGACTTCACGGCCGCGCAGCGCGAGCTGGGCACCGAGTTCACCACGAAGCTGCAGAAGCGCACCGAAGAGCTCGTGACGATCGCGAAGGAAGCGCAGAACTCGCTGACGGGCGTGCTCTCGGACGCGGCCGACACGGTGACGACGGCTGCCCGCAAAAAGGCCGCCTGATCGATCCCGACGACATCGAGCGCGGCGACGCCGGCTCGAGCGGGTAACATGGGCCGGGGCGGGAATACCGCCCCGGCCCTTTTTCATTTCGGAGCAGTGCGCAAGTGAACGACACGCAATCGAAACAGTCCGCCGATTCAGGCCCACGTGCGACGGCGACCCCGGGTGACGAGGCCTCGGAGTTGCAGCGCGAGTTTCGCGCGCGGCTCGCGGCGCTCACCGGCGGCCTCGCCACCGAGGAATACGGGCAGGCGTGGTGGGACTGGTTCCTCGGCCTCGCGAAGGCGCCGGATCGAAGCGCGGCGCTCGCGAGCAGCGCCTTCGACAAGGCGCTCGACAACTGGCTGTTCGCGCTGCGCGCCGGCCAGCCGACTGAGCCGGCTTCGCGCGACCCGCGCTTCGCGGGCGACGCCTGGAATGTCTGGCCGTTCAATGTTTACGCGCACGCCTACTCGAACTGGGACGCCTGGTGGCGCGAGGCCGTCGCGGCGCCCCGGGATTTGCCCGCCCGCAGCGCGCAGCTGATGGAGTTCGCCGGCCGCCAGGCGGCGAATCTCGCCTCGCCTGCGAATTATCTCGCGACCAATCCGGAGTTGCTCGAGGCGACGCGTGCGGAGGCCGGGCAGAACCTCGTGCGCGGTTTCAGCAGTTTCGTCGACGACCTGCAGCGTCTCGTCGAAGATCGCCCACCCGCGGGCACCGAGGAGTACATGGTCGGCGCGCGCGTTGCGGTGACGCCCGGAGAGGTGATCCTGCGCAATCGCCTGATCGAGGTGATCCAGTATTCACCGCAGACCGCCACGGTGCAGGCCGAGCCGATCCTGATCACGCCGGCCTGGATCATGAAGTACTACATCCTCGACCTGTCGCCGCACAACTCGTTCGTGCGCTACCTGGTCGAGCGCGGGCACACGGTCTTCCTGATGTCCTGGAAGAACCCCACGGAGGCCGACCGCGACCTCGGCATGGACGACTATGTGCGCGAGGGCTTTTTCGCCGCGCTCGATGCGGTGAGCGCGGTCATGCCCGGGCGCAAGGTGCACGCGCTCGGCTACTGCATCGGCGGTACGCTGCTGACGATTGCGGCGGCGGCGCTCGCGCAGGCGGGCGACGAGCGACTCGCTTCGATGACGTTGCTCGCCGCGCAGGCCGACTTCTCCGAGCCCGGCGAACTGTCGCTTTTCATCAGCCCGCAGCAGCTCGACCGGCTGGAGGCGGTGATGCACCGCGCCGGCGTGCTCGACAGCAAGCGCATGGGCGCGGCCTTCACGATGCTGCGCTCCCAGGATCTGCTGTGGTCGCCCGCGGTGAAGAAGTACCTGCGCGGCGAATCGGAACGGCCGAACGACCTGATGTCGTGGAACGCCGATGGCACGCGGATGCCGTACCGCATGCACACCGAGTACCTGACCCGGCTCTACCTGCGCAATGAGCTCGCGAAAGGTGAGTTCACGTTCGCGGGAACGCCGATCGACCTCAAGCGCATCACGCTGCCGATGTTCGTGGTCGGTACGGAAACGGATCACGTCGCGCCGTGGCACTCGGTGTACAAGCTGCGCAGGCTCACCCGTTCGGGCGATTACACCTTCCTGCTGACGAGCGGCGGGCACAACGCCGGCATCGTGACCGGGCCGCAGCACCCGAAGCGCCGGTTCCGCATGCGAACGTGGCAGGACACGACGACGACCCTGTCGCCCGAAGAATGGGAGCGCACCACCTCGATCGAGCAGGGTGCATGGTGGCCGGCATGGGAGCGCTGGGTCACGGCACACTCGAGCGAGACGCTCGTGCCGCCTCCGCCGACGGGGAACGAGGCCGCGGGCTACGCGCCGCTCGGCGCCGCACCCGGAGAGTATGTACGCGTGCGTTGAGTCGCGCCAGAGTTTACGAACGGCCGCATCGGGCGCACCCTGCTCGGGAACCAACGGGGAGGTGCCATGGCCACAGCGAAGAAGAGGATCGCGTACGTCACGGGCGGCATGGGCGGGATCGGTACCGCGATTTGCCGAAAGTTGTGCGAAAGCGGACATGTCGTCGTCGCCGGCTGCGGGCCGGGATCGCAGCGCAAGGACCGCTGGATCGCGGACATGCGTGCGGCGGGCTACGACGTGCACGCATCGGAGGGTAACGTCGCCGACTGGGAGTCGACCCAGGCCGCGCTGCGCAAAGTGAAGGAGGAGATCGGCCCGGTCGATGTGCTGGTCAACAACGCCGGAATCACGCGTGACGGCACGTTTCGCAGGATGCCGCACGAGGCCTGGCGCGCGGTCATCGAAACGAATCTCAACAGCCTCTTCCACGTCACGAAGCAGGTGATCGACGGCATGATCGATCGCGGCTGGGGCCGCATCGTCAATATCTCGTCCGTCAATGGCCAGAAGGGCCAGTTCGGGCAGACGAACTACTCGACCGCGAAGGCCGGCATCCACGGCTTCACGATGGCGCTCGCGCAGGAAGTTGCCGCCAACGGCATCACCGTCAACACCGTGTCGCCGGGCTACATCGGCACCGACATGGTGCGCGCGATCCGTCCGGACGTGCTCGAGAAGATCGTCGCGTCGATCCCGATCAAGCGGCTCGGTGAACCCGACGAGGTCGCGAGCATCGTGGCCTGGCTCGCATCGGACCAGGCGGGGTTCGCGACCGGCGCCGATTTCTCGTTGAACGGCGGGCTGCACATGGGCTGAGCGGCGCCGCCCGCTCGGGGCGGTCGGGCCGGGCTCGGGGCGCTCTGCTACCATTCGCGCCCCCATGAGCATCGTCACCCGCTTCGCCCCGAGCCCCACCGGCCTGCTGCACATCGGCGGGGTGCGCACGGCACTCTTTTCGTGGCTGCAGGCCCGCCGCCACGGCGGCCGGTTCATCCTGCGTGTCGAGGACACCGACCGCGAGCGCTCGACCGAGGAGGCCGTGCGCGTGATCGTCGAGGGCATGCACTGGCTCGGCCTCGACCACGATCTCGGGCCGTACTACCAGACGCAGCGCTTCGACCGCTACCGGGAAGTGATCGGGCAGATGCTCGATTCGGGCACGGCTTACCACTGCTACTGCTCGAAGGAGGAACTCGAGCAGATGCGCGCGGCCCAGACGGCGCGCAAGGAAAAACCGCGCTACGACGGCCGCTGCCGCGATCGCAAGGCGCCCGTGGCCGGTGTCGCGCCGGTCGTGCGGTTCAGGAATCCGCTCGCGGGCGACGTCGTCGTGAAAGACCTCGTGCACGGCGACATCGTGTTCCGGAATTCCGAACTCGACGACCTGATCATCGCGCGCTCGGACGGCACGCCCACCTACAATTTCTGCGTGGTCGTCGACGATGCCGACATGGGAGTCACGCACGTGATCCGCGGCGATGATCACATCAACAACACGCCGCGGCAGATGAACATGCTGGTCGCGCTCGGCCACACGCCGCCCGCGTATGCGCACGTGCCGATGATCCTCGGGCCCGACGGCGCGAAGCTCTCGAAGCGCCACGGCGCCGTGAGCGTGCTGCAGTACGAGCAGGAGGGCTATCTGCCGGATGCGCTCCTCAACTATCTCGTGCGCCTCGGCTGGTCGCACGGCGACCAGGAAATCTTCACGCGCGAGGAAATGATCGCGCTGTTCGATATCGGGGATGTCAACAAGGCGGCCTCGGCGTTCAATCCGGAAAAGCTGCTGTGGCTCAACCAGCAGCACCTGATGCGCACGGAGCCCGCGAAGGTCGCGCGTTACCTGAAGCCGCACCTCGCGCGGCGCGGCCTGCCGGTGGGCGATGATCGATTGATCGAGGGCGTGATCCTCGCGCAGCGCGAACGCACGAAGACGCTGAAGGAAATGGCTGCTGCGAGCCGATTCTTCTTCACCGATGCGGTGGAGAGGGACGCGAAGGCCGTCGCGAAGCATCTCACTGACGAGGCAAAGGCGATGCTCGTGGCCCTGCGGGAGCGGCTTGCGGCGCTCGGCGACTGGCAGGCGCCGGCGATCCACGCCGCGATCGAGGCGTTCGCGACGGAACGCGGCGTCGGCCTCGGGAAGGTCGCCCAGCCGGTGCGGGTCGCGGTCAGTGGCGGGACGGTGTCACCGCCGATCGACCAGACGCTCGCGTTGCTCGGGCGCGAGCGCACGCTCGCTCGGCTCGCCGAAGCGAGCCGATAGCAGCCGGCCGGCGCTACTGCACCAGCTTGCTCACGACATTCGTCGGCGCGCTCTCGAGCCCTCCGCTCGTGTAGGAGCGCATCGCGAAGTACCAGGTGCCCTGCGCGAGATCGTCGACCACGTAGGTCGTGAGGCCGGGGTTTGCGACGTCGATCGTCTGGTCGAGCGACGTCGCGCTGCGGCCGTAGAGGATGCGATAGCCGGCGAGGTTCGTGAGCGCGCTGCCGTCCTCGTTCTGCGTCGGCGCGGTCCAGGTGAGCGTCGCCGAGCCCGTGGAAGTGCTGTTCACGGTGATCGAGAACGCGGGCAATGTGGCGTTGCCGCCCTTGCCGTCGCTGACGCTGATCACGATGTTGCTGGTCGTGCCGACATCGGCCGCGGTCGGCGTGCCGGAGAGCCGCCCGGTCGCCGTGTCGAAGGTCGCCCAGGCCGGCCGGTTCGCGATGCCGAACGCGATGGTGTCGCCGCTGTCCGGGTCGGACGCCGTCGGCGTGAAGCTGTACGCCGCGCCGACGTTCACGGCGGTGGCCGGCGTGCCCGAGATCGTCGGCGCGCGGTTGGTCGCATTCACGGTGAGCGAGAAGGCGGCGAGCGTCGCGTTGCCGCCCCTGCCGTCGCTGACGCTGATCACGATGTTGCTCGTCGTGCCTGCGTCGCTCGCGGCCGGCGTGCCGGAGAGGCGCCCGGTCGTGGTGTTGAACGTCGCCCAGGCCGGCCGGTTCGCGATGCCGAACGCGAGCGTGTCGCCGTCGGGATCGGAAGCGCTCGGCGTGAAGCTGTACGCCGAGCCCGCGTTGACCGACGTCGACGGCGTGCCGCTGATCGTCGGGGCGCGATTCGCCGCGGCGCTCACGGTGATGCTGAATGCCGGCAGCGAAGCACCGGCGGCGCCATCGCTGACGCTGATGACGATGCCCGAATGCGTCGCCGCGGCGGTCGGGGTGCCGGAGAGCCGCCCCGTGCCCGTGTTGAAGCTCGCCCAGGCGGGACGGTTCGCGATGCTGAAAGTGAGCGCGTTGCCGTCCGGGTCGCTCGCCGTCGGCTGGAATGACCACGCGGTGCCGACGGTCGCGGCCGTCGGCGGCGAACCACCGATGGTCGGTGCGCGGTTCGCCGGAGGCTGCACCTGGATGCTGAAAGCGGGCAGCGAGGCGCTGCCGCCCTTGCCGTCGCTGACGGAGATGACGATGTTGCCGAAGGTGCCGACGCTCGCCGGCGTGCCGGAGAGTCGCCCCGTGCCGGTCGAGAACGTCGCCCACGCCGGCATGCCGGCGATCGAGAAGGTGAGTGCGTCGCCGTTCGCATCGCTCGCATTCGGCTGGAACGAATACGAGGCGCCGACCAGCACGCTCGCCGGCGGGACACCGGAGATCACCGGCGGCGTGTTCGCCGGCTGTGTCACGCCGGTCGTGACCGTGATGCGAAATGCGGCGAGCGCGGCGCTCGCCGAGCCATCCGTCACCGAAATGACGATGTCGCCCGAGGTACCGACGTTCGCTTCCGCGGGCGTGCCGTTGATGCGGCCCGTGGCGGCATTGAACGTGGCCCACGCGGGCAGGCCCGTGACCGAGAACGTGAGCGGATCGCCGTTCGCGTCGCTCGCGGTCGGCGTGAAGACATAGGCAGTGCCGGCCCGCACCGACGTGGCAGGCGAGCCGGAAATGGTGGGCGCCGTGTTGCTCGGCGGCGGAGTGAACGGGTCCCCCGGCACCTCGGCGTTGGCGGTCTTTTCTTCATCGAGACAGCCGCCGAGCGCGAGCGTGGCGCCCACGAGCAGACAGACGAGATATTGCTTCATTTCCGCGCGATCCTCGGTTCCCCGCATCGACTGCGGTCCCGGGGAGGCAGATTCGAAATACAACGGGTGTGACGGCAGCGCCCGTGACGTCGAGCCCGGCCGGCAACCCCGCTATCTCGAGTCTGTCAGTACCCAAGACCGGAGGCTTTGCGTCCCCACCTCGCGGTGGGTATGCCTTTCAATGTCGCGCCATTAATACCACGCGAAAATCAAACACATAATGTCTCAGGGTGACGACATCAGGTTTTGTCGCATCGGCCGCCATCCCGCGTACCGGGCGTGCCTTGACATAGCACCGGCGCTTGCGTAGTTTCGCGCCCCTTTCGTGGGGCTATAGCTCAGCTGGGAGAGCGCTTGCATGGCATGCAAGAGGTCGGCGGTTCGATCCCGCCTAGCTCCACCAGGTTTTCCCGGCGTCCCCATCGTCTAGAGGCCCAGGACATCGCCCTTTCACGGCGGTAACAGGGGTTCGAATCCCCTTGGGGACGCCATCAGCTTCCGGCGCGCCAACCGCCCCTGAACGGGCTCACGATCGTCAGTTGACGATCAATGACCTGGCCATGGTGCAGGTCTTCCGAATAGAGCGTCCTGCAACCGGCCCGCAAGGCCGAGGCAACGATCAACGAATCGTAGAAAGAGAATCGGTAACGGTCGGCGATTCCGGCCGCGCGGTCATGGTCTTCCACCGTGAGCGGCTCGGTGCGGCAGACGGCACGCACGATGTCCAGGATCTCGCGGGTGTCGGCGGGCGGCATGCCCAGCTTGCGCGATGCGACGGCCGTGAACTCGTTCAGGACCTGGACGCTGATCACGCCTGGTTCCGCGAGCAGGTGTTCGACCCGGTCCGCTTTCGCGGTGTCAGCAGACAGCAGGTAAAGCAGGACGCTCGTATCGAAGAACGCCTCAGCCTCGCTCATTGGCTTCGAGCCGGTCGAACTTGAAGTCGCTCGGCAGCCGGCCGCGGAACTTTCGCAATCGTGCGAGGAGCTCCCGATTGCCGGGGACCCTGTCGATCTCGAACGCGCGCCTGCCGGCAGCGTGAATCTCGATCTGGTCGCCTTCCTTGAGGCCCAGGGCCTCGACTACCGCGGCGGGCAGCCGGATGGCGAGGCTATTGCCCCACTTCGAAACCTGCATGGCCGGCCCTCAGGATATACATCTGGTGAAAGTATATCTTCGAGCCGCCCGCTCAGCCAATCGTTTTCGAGACCGGGTTCGTCCGCGCGCTCTCGAGGCCCGCGCTGTCCACGGCCGTCATCACGAAGTACCACGTGCCGCCCGCGAGGTTTTCGATCACGTAGCTCGTGAGGCCGTTCGACACGCTCACGGTGTTCGAATAGTTGCCGGGTGAGTTGCCGTAATAGATGCGATAGCCCGACAGGTTGGTCAGCGAGCTGCCGTCGGTGCGCTCGGTGGGCGGCTGCCAGTTGAGCGTGGCGTTGCCGGTCACGGGCGGCGGCGGACCCGAGCCCGCGGTCACCTCGATGCTGAATGCCGCGAGGCTCACTGAATTGGTGCCGTCGGTGACGCTGATGACGATGCCCGACGTCGTGCCCACGTTGCCGGCAGCCGGCGTACCCGTGAGGCGTCCCGTCGAGGAGCTGAACGTGGCCCACGAAGGCCGGTTCGTGATCGAGAAGGTGAGCGTCGCGCCTTCCGGATCCGATGCCTGCGGCGAGAAGGAATACGCCTGGCCGGCGACCGCCGTCGTTGCGGGACTGCCCGAAATGGTCGGCGCACGATTGGCCGGCGGGGGAGGCGGGGGCGGCGTGTTCGCGCCTGCCGTTTCCGAATCGCCGCCACCGCAGGCCTGCAGCCCGAGGGACAGCATCGCGATCACCAGTGCGCCAGAAATCAGTCTCATCGCTCGCAAGCTCCGTCGCATCGTCACCCAGGGAGATTCGTGCGGCACAATAGGGTGTACGTGCGTGTGCGTTCAATAACCCTAAGCGTCTGTATTCGGAGACATTTTCAGTAGCGTGATCCAGGTCGCGCAGGGATAATCGATACGCGCGGCAACGAGTTGGGTGATGTTGTTCACGCTCTGCATCGTGATTGCGCGGCAACTCGCGTGACGCGCATCACCCATCTGTCGCGCATCGCAGACTAGACTGCGTCGCGCCGGGCGCGGGACGCCAAGGGAAACCCTGATCGCGGGTGATGATGAAGTTACGAATGTTCCGACACTACGTTCATCTGCCGACGACGCTGCTCGCGCTCGTCGAGCTGCTGATCCTCGTCAGTGCGCCGATCATCGTCGAAGGTTTGCACGGCCGCGCGCCGCACGTCGCGAAGATCCTCGTGTTCTCCGCGAGCTGTTTTATCGCGCTGCTCGCGATGGGGCTCTACAGCGTGCGCCAGCGCGCGCGCTTCAAGGGGGTCGTGCTCCGTGTCGGTCTGGCGCACCTCCTCGCGATCGCGGCGGTCGTGCTGTTCACGTTTTTCTTCGAGCCGCTGCGTCCGGCGCAGCGGCAGCTCGTCGAGTGGGCCGCACTGTCGCTCCTCCTGATCTCGATCGTGCGCCTGATCAGCGATCGGCTGCTCGACGAGGACGCCTTCAAGCGCATCGTGCTGGTCTATGGCGCCGGGCAGCGCGCGCAGAGCCTCTCGCAGCTGCGACGCCGGTCGGACCAGCGCGGCTTTCGGGTGGCGGGCTACATCCCGGCACTGGGCGAGGCCGTGCTCGTGGACCGCGATCTGATGGCACCCGGGCCGGACGACCGGCTGCGCGATATCGCCGGGAGCCTGGGTGTCGACGAAATCGTGGTCGCGATGGACGACCGGCGCCGCGAGTTCCCGATGCGGGAGTTGCTCGATTGCCGGCTCGCGGGCATCGAGGTGATCGACATCGTGAGTTTCCTCGAGCGCGAAACGGGGCGTGTGCGGCTCGATGTGCTGAACCCGAGCTGGTTCATTTTCGCGGACGGCTTCCGCCGCGATCCGGTGCGACAGTTCACCAAGCGCGCGTTCGACATCCTCGCGGCGTTCACGTTGCTGCTCGTGACGCTGCCGTTCATCGCGCTCACGATGCTCGCGATCGCGATCGAGGATGGTCCGCGCGGGCCGTATTTCTACCGCCAGCGCCGGGTCGGGCTCGACGGCAGGGTCTTCAATGTCCTGAAATTCCGCAGCATGACCGTCGACGCCGAACCGGATGGGCGGCCGCGCTGGGCGAGTTCCGGCGACACCCGCGTCACGCGGGTCGGGCGCGTCATCCGCAAGGTGCGCATCGATGAACTGCCGCAGGTGTTCAATGTGCTGCGCGGCGACATGAGCTTCGTCGGGCCGCGACCCGAGCGACCCGAGTTCGTCAGCCAGTTCGGTGAAACGGTGCCGTACTACGACGAGCGCCACTGCGCGAAGCCCGGGATCACGGGCTGGGCGCAGCTGTGCTATCCCTATGGCGCATCCGAGAAGGACGCGATCGAGAAGCTGCAGTACGACCTTTACTACGTGAAGAACCACACGCTGCTCTTCGACCTGATGATCCTGTTGCAGACGGTCGAAGTGGTCGTCTTCGGCAAGGGCGGGCGGTAGCTGTCGGATTTGTTTACAGCGCACTTCGCGGCGCATTGTAAAATCGATGCCATGTGACTGATTTCCCTGTGTGCATTGCCGCACGGCCGGACTCTTGCATGGTAAACTTCGTGGTGGGATGCTTGCCCACAGCCGCGCAGAGGTTCACAGGATGAATGTCGAGAGGAAAGTCAGCCGTCGAATGCTGTTGCGGGGCGCTTCCGCGACCGTCCCGGCGATCCTCACGTTGCAGAGCGGCGCGGCGCTCGCGCGCTCGAGCAACCTGATCGGCGCAAACCCCTACGGCGGCGCCGACCACGGCAAGTACAACTGCCTCGATCTCGACGGCATCGATCGCACCGACAAACCGAACGTTTATGACCTCGGCAGCCCCCCGATGGGGCACGTGACACGCATCGACGCCGATTCCCGCTATTACAGGAAGAGTCGCGGGTCCTACTGGGGCGGTGGAGACGGCTACGGCGACGAGGTGACGGAGCGGCAGATGTGCGCCGAGGGTGGCACGTTCGTCCGCCGCAATCGCTGGCGCACGTCTGATGTGACCGTCAAGCGTGGCGTCCTCGTGTCCGGCACCGCGCTCAGTTCGTTCAGCAGTGGCATCAACTACACCGACGTCTGAGTCGGTGCGGTTGCGCGCCGAGGGCGCGCAGTGCCTGTGGGCGGACTGGGACGATCTCGCGGTGCTCTATCACCGGCCCTCCGGCAAGACCCACTTCGTGAACGCCGCCACGGCCTTCCTGCTCGAGCTGTTCATCGATGCGCCGGTGACCCTCGATGCCGCAACGCGTGCGCTCGCGGCTGAGCAGGGCCGGCCTGTCGACGCTGACCTGGGCGCGCACGTGGCGGACACCGTGGAGCGGCTCCTGGATGTCGGTCTGATCGAACGCGCGTGAGCGCAGCGCGCGACGCCGCCCGGCGCGTCGGTGATCTCTCGCCGGCGGAATTCGACTCGCGGCTCACCGGCCCGGGTGTCGCCATCGGCATCGGGCCCTTCGATTTCCGTGTGCGCGCCCGCGCGCGTGGCCTCGCGACGCCGCTGCACGCCCTGTACCGCGACTATCCGCTGCTCGCTGGCGAGCGGGTGCTGCACGGGCACGTCGAGGTGCGCGATGTCGTGCGGTTCCTGCCGCGCCCGCGTCGCCGGGTGCGCTTCCTGGTCGACGGTCGCGCGCCGCACGAGGACATGCCCGCGGGCCAGGCGCTGCCGGTGCTCGAGTGGGGCATCAACCTCGTCGTCGCGCTGCGCTTCCATTGCTTCCTGATGCTGCATGCAGCCGTGCTCGAGCGCGGGTGCAGGGCGCTGCTGCTGCCGGCGTGGCCGGGCCACGGCAAGACGACGCTCTGCGCGGCGCTCGCGCACCGGGGCTGGCGACTCTTCTCGGACGAGTTCGGTCTCGTGCGCCCGGGCACCCGGGAGCTCGTGCCGATCCCGCGGCCGATGCCGCTCAAGAATGCCTCGATCGAGGTGATCCGCCGCTTCGCGCCCGAGGCATATCTCGGGCCGGTGATCCCGAATACCCGCAAGGGCACGATCGCGCATGTCCGCCCTCCCGAAGGCAGCATCGCGCGCGCGGACGAGACGGCTCCGGCCGCCTGGCTCGTCTATCCGCGCTGGGAAGCGGGCGCGGCGCTGATGCTCGAGGAGATCCCGAAGTCGGAGGGTTTCCTGCAGCTCGTCACCAATGCGTTCAACTACGAGATGCTGGGCGAGGCGGGCTTCACGACCGCGCGCGACCTCGTCGACGGGACGCGCTGCTTTCGGCTGGTGTATTCGGATCTCGACGAGGCGGTCGCGGCGCTCGGCGCGCTGGCGGATGAGCCCGCATGATTCCGCATCCCGAGCGCACGCTGCTATTCGCCGCGCTTACGCAGCCGGCCGATGTCGTCGCGTGGCCCGCGCGCGACCTCGACCTCGTGCTGCGGGTGCTGCGTCGCGAGCGCCTCCTCGGGCGCCTCGCGGCGAATCTCGAAACCGCGGGCCTGCTCGGCGCAATGCCCGCGGTCGCGCAAGCGGCGCTCGCGAGCGCGCTGGTCGCGACCCGGGCGCGGGCGCGCGTCGCGCGCTGGGAGCTGGATCGCATCGCGCATGCGCTCGGCGACGACCCTTCGCTGACCGTCGTCGCGATGAAAGGCTGCGCCTATCTCCTCGCGGGGCTCCCGCACGCCGAAGGGCGCCAGTTCGCGGATGTCGACCTGCTGGTTCCCGAATCGCGGCTGGGCGAGGTCGAAGCACGCCTGCGGGACAACGGCTGGCAGACGGCCGAACTCACGCCCTACGACGAGCGCTACTACCGCGAGTGGACCCACGAACTGCCGCCGCTGACGCACGCCGAGCGCGATGTCGAAGTCGACCTGCACCACAACGTGCAGATGCGCACCTCGCGCCTGAAACCCGACGCGCACCTCCTCCTCACCGCCTCCCGCCCGGTGCCCCGCGTGGTGCCGGGCTTTCGGTTGTTCGGTTATTCGGTGCTGGCGCCGATCGACATGACGCTGCACGCCATGACGCATCTCTTCTACGGCGGCGAAATGGACGACGCGTTGCGCGAGCTCGTCGACATCGATGCGCTGGTCCGGCATTACGCCGCGCACGAACCGCGCTTCTGGGAGGACTTCGCCACACGCGCCGTCGAACTCGACCTGGCACGACCCGCCTTCTACGGCTTGCGATATGCGCAGCGCCTGCTCGGCACGCCGATCCCCGCAGCGGTCACTGCCGCCGCACGCGCCTGGGGCCCACCGGCGCCGGTCGTGGCGTTGATGGATCGACTCGTGCCGCACGCACTCTTTCCACCGCATCCCGATCGCCCGCGCCGCGTGACATCGATCGCGCGCCTCGCGCTCTACATCCGTTCCCACTGGGTGCGGATGCCGCCGCTGATGCTCTTGCGGCATCTCGCCTACAAGTTCCGTGCGCGCCGGTCGTAGAATCAGCCGCACAAAAGGGGGAATCCATGGAACCACTATTGCGCCTCGCCTATCGCTCCTTGTTCGTACTCGCTGGAACAGGTCTCATTCTCGCGCTCGCGGAAGGGCTCATCGGCCTCACCGGCCGCTCGCTGGTCGGCCACGAATACAGTGCCGGCCGGCTGCTCGAAATCTCGACGATGCTCATGGTTTTCGTGATCGGCCTGCGACTGCGACAGCCCCGCGAGTGAGCGGACTTGGGCGCCCGCGCGCGGGCTGATAACGTGTCAGCGTCCCGCTGGCGGGACGGATGCAGGTGGCTGTGGAACAAGCGCTCGGCACCATGGCCATCGGCGCCGCAGGCTATGCCGCGGCATCGGTGGCGTTCGTCATTCTGACCTTCCTGCTCGCGACGAGCTGGGGCGGCCGGCCGCAGGGTGTGCGGCTCATCGTCGCGAGCGCGATCACGGCCGTGTGGGCCGCGGTGCTCGCGCTGCAGGCCTGGCGCGGTGGAACCCCGGCGATCATCGTCTACACGCTCGAGGTACTGCGCGCGGCGGCCTGGATCGTCGCGCTCCTCGCACTCGCCCATGGAGTGTTGCCGCGCTTCGTCGGCATCGTCGCCCATGCGATCTGGATCGGCCTGCTCGCGGCTGGCTGGCTCTTCGCGGCCTCGCTCGCCCGCCTGCACGCCCAGGCCGGCATCGTGCTCGCGCTCGCGGTGCTCGTGCTGATCGAACAGAACTACCGCAACGCCAACGCGAGCGGGCGCGAGGATTTCAAGTACCTCGCGATCGGCCTCGGCGGCGTCTTCGTGTTCGATCTCTTCCTCTACTCGCAATCGGAACTGTTGCGCGGCATTCCGGCCGACGTGTGGAACGCGCGCGGCTTCGCCAACGCGCTCCTCGTGCCGCTGATCGCGATCGCCGCGCGACGCAATCCGCAGTGGTCGCTCGACGTGTTCGTGTCCCGCCAGGCGGTCGTGTTCACGACCGTCATCCTCGCCGTCGGCGTGTACCTGCTGCTGATGGCGGCGGGCGGCTACTGGCTGCGCGAGGTGGGCGGACACTGGGGCATCGCCGCCAACGTGATCTTCCTCACCGGCGCGCTCGCGGTGCTCGCCGTGATCCTGCTGTCGGGCACGCTGCGGCGGCGCTTGCGCGTCTTCATCTCGAAGCACTTCTACCGCAACAAGTACGACTATCGTGTCGAGTGGCTGCGCTTCATCGAGACGCTCTCGGCGGGTGGTGGCGAGGACATCCGGCGCACGAGCCTGCGCGCCATCGCCGAAATCTTCGAAAGCCCCGGCGCGATTCTCTATACGCGCAGCGACACCGCCTCCGAGTACGTGATCGCAACCGCCTGGCCGATGAAGGCCGAGGACGTGACCGAACAGCCCGCGATCGCCGCCGACCATGAACTCGTCCGTTTCCTCGCCGCACGCCAGTGGGTGATCGACCTCACGGAATACGACGCGGCGCCGGACCTCTACCAGAACGTGTCGCTGCCGAAAGGACTGCGCAGCACGCCCGCGATACGCGTGCTGTTGCCGCTGCTGCGCCCCGAGGGCCTTGCGGGTTTCGTGCTGCTCTATGACCCGCCACCGCCGTTCGAGCTGACCTACGAGGACCGCGATCTCCTCAAGACGCTCGGCCGGCACGTGGCGACGATCGTCGTGCAGTACGAGGCCGACCGCCGGCTCGCGGAGAGCCGGCAGTTCGAGGCCTATCACCGCCTTACCGCCTTCATGATGCACGATCTCAAGAACTCGGTGGCGCAGCTGCAGCTGATCGTGCGCAATGCCGAGAAGCACCGGCAGAATCCCGCATTCGTCGATGACGTGATCGCGACCATCGGCAACACATCCGACCGCATGACGCGCCTCATCGAGCAGCTGCGCGATCGCGACCGGGCCCCCGTCGCGCAGGCGCTCGACTTCGCGGACTTGGCGCGCGCCGCCGCCGCGCGCTGCGCCGATCGGTCACCCGCCGCCCGTCTCGACGGAGTGGACCAGGCGGTCACGGTGCGGGCGGACGCGGACCGGTTGTCGTCGGCCATCGAGCACGTGATCAGGAATGCGCAGGACGCCTGCGAGCCGACCGATTCGATCCTGGTTGCGCTCGCGGTCGAAAGCGAACGCGTCCGGCTCACGATCGCCGACACGGGCCGGGGCATGGCCGCGGATTTCGTCAGGACACGCCTGTTCCGGCCGTTCGACAGCACCAAGGGCGCCAAGGGCATGGGAATCGGCGCCTTCCAGGTGCGCGAATATGTCAGGACGCTCGGCGGCGACGTAGAAGTGCAAAGCAGTCCCGGTTCCGGGACGCGTTTTGACATTATCCTTCCTGTTTTCGACCACCGACATGCCTGACGAAAAGAAGAAACTGCTGATCGTCGAGGATGACACGGGCCTGCAGAAGCAGCTCAAGTGGACCTTCGACGAGTTCGAGGTGCTGCAGGCCGCCAATCGTGCGGAGGCGCTCGCGCATCTGCGGCGCAGCGAGCCGGCGGTTGTGCTGCAGGATCTCGGCCTGCCGCCGGATCCGGATGGAGTCGCGGAGGGCATGGCGACGCTGAAGGAAATCCTGGGCCTCGCGCCGCACACCAAGGTGATCGTCGTGACCGGCAATGCCGATCGTGACAATGCCGTGCGCGCCGTCGGCCTCGGCGCCTACGATTTCTACCAGAAGCCCCTCGATACGGACGTGCTGCGCCTGATCGTCGATCGCGCCTACCACATGCAGGCGCTCGAGGAGCAGAACCGCGCGCTGCGCGAAGGCGCGGCAACGTCACCCTTGAAGGGCATCATCGCGACCGACGCCGGCATGCTGCGGGTGTGCCGCATGGTCGAGAAGGTGGCGCCGACCGGTGTGTCGGTGCTCGTGCTCGGCGAGAGCGGCACCGGCAAGGAGCTGATCGCCCGCGCGATCCACGATCTCGGCGAGCGCCGCAAGGCGCGCTTCGTCGCGATCAATTGCGCGGCGATTCCCGAGCAGCTCCTCGAGAGCGAGCTCTTCGGCCACGAGAAGGGCGCCTTCACCGGCGCGATCAAGACGACGCCCGGCAAGATCGAGGTCGCCGACGGCGGCACGCTGTTCCTCGATGAAATCGGCGACATGCCGCTCGCACTGCAGGCGAAGCTGTTGCGCTTCCTGCAGGCGCGCGTGATCGAGCGCGTCGGCGGGCGCGAGGAAATCCCGGTCGATGTGCGCATCGTCTGCGCGACGCACCGGGACCTGAAGGCGCTGATCGCCGAGCAGCGCTTCCGCGAAGACCTCTTCTATCGCCTCAGCGAGGTGTCGATCACGCTGCCGCCGCTACGTGATCGACCTGGAGATGCGGTCGTGATGGCGCATGCCTTCCTCGGCCGCTATGGTGCCGGGCAGGGCACACCGCGCCGGGGCTTCACGCCCGAAGCGATCGCGGCGATCCAGGCGTACGCATGGCCCGGCAATGTCCGCGAGCTCGAGAACAAGGTGAAGACTGCGGTGATCATGGCGGAAGGGCCGCTGGTCACCGCGGAAGATCTGGCGCTCGCAAACGCGCCCGGCGACGGGATGCTCTTCAA
Organism: Steroidobacteraceae bacterium; assembly: GCA_019187495.1. GTDB lineage: Bacteria > Pseudomonadota > Gammaproteobacteria > Steroidobacterales > Steroidobacteraceae > CADEFQ01. The sequence goes on along the minus strand of JABAQN010000022.1, from coordinate 141,554 downwards.
CCTGAAGGAAGTGCGCGCCCGCGCCGAGCGCCAGGCCATCCTGCAGACGCTCGCCCTCGGGGATGGCAAGGTTTCCCGCGCCGCGGACCTCCTCGGCGTGAGCCGTCCGACGCTCTACGATCTCATGGACCGCTATGGCATCCGTCGGGACGATGCCGAGACCTGAGCCCAGGGTCGGCGCGCTGATGATCGTGCTCGCGGCGATCGCGGTCGCCGCGCTCTGGCCGAGTGTGGCATCGCTCGCGGATTTCTGGCGTACGACGCATGACTATCAGCACGGGTTCCTGGTGGCGCTCGTCTCGGTGGTCTGGCTCGCGCTCGTCGCTCGCAGGCGCTGGCGGGAACGCGCGCAGCCGTCGGTGGCCGGCGCACTCCTGCTCGCGCTCCTGCTTGCCGGTTGGCTCGTGGCGCTGACCGCGAACAGCCTGATCGCGCACCAGTTGCTGCTTCCCGCGATCACCTGGGCGGCGATCTGGGCGGCGTGCGGCTGGGCGCCGGCTCGCGCAAGCCTCGCACCCGTGGCGTATCTCTACTTCGCCATGCCGGTTTGGGACTACGCGCTGCCGGTGCTGCAATGGCTCAGCGTATTCGTCACGGAGACCCTGCTCCACGCGGTCGGCATCGCGGCCAGGGTGCAGGAGTACACAGTCAGCATCCCGGGCGGCACGTTCCAGATCATCGAGGGCTGCAGCGGCAAGCGCTACTTCATGGTCACGCTCGCGGTCGCCGTGCTCGCCGCGGCGTTCAATCACCTGCGCGGCCGCCGCGCGATCGTCTTTGTGCTGATCGCGGGCGCCCTCTCGCTCCTCGCCAACTGGCTGCGCATCATGATCGTGATCGTGGCCGGCTACCTGACCGACATGCGCAGCTATCTTGTCGCGGTTGAACACATCACGCTCGGCAATGTGATCTTCGTGATGCTGCTCGCGATCGTGTTCTTGATCGCGCGCCGCATGGCTCCCCGGGCGCCGGCCAGTGGATCACCAGCCACGGAGAATTTTCCTGCGGTGCCGACGCCGGCAGCAGCCTCTCCGTGGGGCGCCATCCTGCCGCTCGCATTGCTCGCGCTCACCTTCGCGGCCACGCGCGCGCGCGCGACGACGTCCTCGGTCGACGTGGCGCCGGGAGAACTTCCACTTGCGACCTCCACGTGGCAAGGCCCGCTGCCCGCACGGGCGGCCTGGGCACCGGCTTTCCCGGGTGCGGTGGGCGAGCGGCGGGCTGCCTATGTGTCGGCGGCTGGCGCACATCCGGGCGTCGTCGAGATCTACATCGGGACCTACGGTGCGCAGCATCAGGGCAGGGAACTCGTCCAGTATGGCAATACGCTGCTCGCGCCCGGCCCGTGGCATCGCGCCTGGCCGCAGGTGACGCGGCCGCTCGGCTCGTCGCAGCCGGAACTCGCGTCGTTCGAGGCGCAGTCCGCGAACGGCGCGCGCTGGCTGCTCGCGTATCTCTACGACGTCGGCGGCTGGCGCACGAATCGCGATGCACTCGCGCAACTCGCATACGGCGTGCGGTCGATCCGGCGTCCTGCGCCGTCCGCGATCGTTGCCCTCGCGGTGCGCTGCCATCCGGATTGCGGCGCGGCACGCGCGCTCGCCAGCGCTTTCTGGGACGATATGTCGACGCAGATCCTGGGCATGCTGCCTTCCGAGAGAGCAAACCGATGAAGCTGACCGTTTCGACCCTGTTGGTTGCGTTGTCCGGTCTCGTCGCGATCACGGCATGCGATCGCCTGATGAATGCCGAGCAGCGCATCGCGCGCGCGCAGACCGAGTTCAACGCCGGCAACGACGCGGCGGCGATGGCCGATGTCAAGGCGGCGCTCGGCAGCGAACCGAACAACGTCGCGGGCCGCATCCTGCTCGCGCGCCTGTCGCTGCGCGTCGGCGATACGGCCGGCGCCCGTGCCGAATTCGAGCGCGCGATCGAGGCCGGCGCCGACCCCGCGGCCGTGCGCGATATCGAGCAGGCCATCCTGCTGGCGCGAGGCCGGTACGCGGAACTGCTCGAGTCCGCCGAGGCCGATACGACGAGCCCGCCCGCCCGGCGCCTGCTCGCGATCGCGAATGCGCAGATGGGCCTCGGCAAGAGCGACGAGGCACGCAAATCCCTGGATCGTGCGCTCGAGGCCGCGCCCGACGATGCGGAAGTGCGCCTCGCGGACGCCCGCTGGCTCTGGGCGACGGGCCGCGTCGCCGAGGCCGCTGCGGCGCTCGACCGGTTGCTCGCAGCGCATCCCGAATCGGCCCGCGCGGCGCTCTACCGGGGGCGACTCGCGATGTCGATCGGAGATGCGAAGGCGGCGCTCGCGGCGCTCACGGCCGCGCGCACCCATCAGGGGGGACAACTGACTTTGCCCGAGCAGATGGCGGTGCTGGTCGGGCTCGTCGAGAGCTATATCGCGCTGTCCGACCTCGCGGGCGCGGATACTGAACTTGCCGCGCTGTCACGCTTTGCGCCGGACGCGTTCGCCACGCATTTCCTGAAGGCGCGCATCGCGCACGCGCGCCGGGACCTCGACGGCGCGACGACGGAACTGCGCCGCGCGCTCGCCGCCGATGCGGGCAGCGTGCCGGCGCGATTGCTGCTCGGAGCCGTGCTCACCGAGCAGGGCTCGCTCGAACAGGCCGGATCCGTGCTGTCGCAACTCGTCGCGGAGCAGCCGGACAACATCGAAGCGCGCAAGCTCCTCGCCCGCGTGTATCTCGAGCGGAAGGATCCCGTCGGTGCACGGCGCATTCTCGCGGAAGCGCCGGCCGGCGCGGAGCGCGACGCCGGTGCGGACTGGCTGAGCGGCTCGATCCTGATGCTGGGCGGTGAGACGGCCGAAGGCATCGCGATGCTCGAGCAGAGCGCAGCGGGAGCGCCCGGGAATGTCGAGATCCATCTCGATCTGGCCAACGCCTACCTGATGGCGGGGCGGCGCGATGACGCATTGAAGACGCTGCAGGCGATGCCGCCCGGCGCCGGGGGCCTGCGCCGCCGACAGCTGCTGGTGCTCGCGGAGGTATCCGGAAAGGACGCGGCGTCGGCCCGGCAGGCGGTGCTGAAGCTCGCGAAGGAAAGCCCGGACGATGTCGCGCTGAAGGTGGTGGGGGGGTATTACCTCTTCGCCGCGAACGATGCCGACGCGGCGCGCGGTCTCTTTCGTGATGCGCTCGGCGTGGAACCCCGCGATGTGGGCGCATTGCTGGGACTCGCCGCGGTGGATCTGCAGGGTGGCAATCCGGACGCCGCAGAGGCCGGATTCAAGCGCGTGATCGCGATCGAGCCGGCGAACGAGCGTGCGCATATCGGGCTCGCCGCGGTTGCACTCGCGAAGTCGGACCGGCCGGGGGCCGCAACGTGGCTCGAGCAGGCGATCAGCGTGAATCCGTCCGCCGTCGAGTCGCGCCTGCGGCTTGCCGAACTGGCGCTTGCGGCGCGCGATCCCGTGAAGGCCAACGCGCTGCTCGACCAAGCGCTCGCCGTCACGCGCTCGCGGCCCGTGACACTCGACCGCGCAGGCCAGGTCCTGCTGCGTGCCTCGCAGTTCGATGCAGCGTTGCAGCGGTTCAACGAGGCCGCCGCGCTGGGCAACGAGCAGGCGAACTTCGATGCGTCGGTTGCGCTCGTGGCGCTCGGCCGGGTCGACGAGGCACGATCGCGGCTGGAGGCTGCCGTTCGCAAGCGCCCTGGCTGGTTCGCCCCGTACGCGCTGCTCGCGCAGATCGACATCAACCAGAAGCACTTTGACCGCGCGCTCGAACGGATCGCCGCCTTCGAGAAGGCGGGTGGGGCGCCAGGCGCGGCGGATGGCCTGCGCGGTGATGTGCTGTTCGCGGCCGGCCGTCCCGACGAGGCCGTGACGGCCTACACCCGCGCGGCGGCGGTGCGTCCGAGTGCGACTCTCGCGGTGCGCGCCTACCGGGCCGCGGTCGTCGCAGGCGGCAGTGCACCCGAAGCGTCGCTGAAGGCCTGGCTGCAGGCTCACCCGCAAGACCCGATGGTGCGCGTGACACTCGCCGAGTTCTACCAGCGCCAGGGCGCCACCAAGGCCGCCATTGCCGAGTACGAGCGGGCGACGGAGGTCTCGCATTCGCCCGCGGTACTCAACAACCTCGCCTGGCTCTATTACGAGGCGGGGGATCGCCGCGCGCTCGACCTGGCCCGGCGCGCACATGAGGCCGCGCCTGAAAATCCTGATATTGCAGATACTTACGGTTGGATTCTCGTGGAATCAGGTAATATCACGGAAGGGCTGCCGGTCCTGGAGGGGGCGGCACGGGGTGGATCGGTGAGTGCCGAGATCAAATTTCACTATGCGGCCGCGCTTGCACGGGCCGGCCAAAAGGAGGCAGCCGCCACAGCGCTGCGCAGCCTGATCGCCGAAAATGCGAACTTTCCGTCACGAGGGGCCGCGGAGGCCCTGCTGAAGACCTTGCCATGACCATCGCGAAAATACTCATCGGTGCGCTCTGCCTGTTGCCTGCAATCGCGGCCGCGCAGACGGAGCCACCCGCCCCGTCATCGGCGCAGGCGCCCGCTTCGCCCGACTACATCATCGGACCCGGCGATACGATCCAGGTGTTCGTGTGGCGCAATCCCGAACTTTCGGTGGTCGTGCCCGTGCGTCCGGACGGCAAGGTCTCGACGCCGCTGGTCGAGGACATGGTCGCGGTCGGCAAGACGCCCTCGCAACTCGCGCGCGACATGGAGACGCGACTCGCGGAATACATCCGCAGCCCCCAGGTCAACGTGATCGTGACGCAGCCGCAGAGCGCCTTCAGCAAGATCACCGTGGTCGGCCAGGTGCGCACACCCGGTGAGGTGCCGTATCGCAAGGGCATGACCGTGCTCGATGTCGTGCTCGCCTCGGGCGGGCTCGCGGAGTTTGCGGCGGGCAACCGCGCGAAGCTCGTGCGCAAGGACACGAGCGGCAAACCGGTCGAGAAGCGCGTGCGGCTCGAGGACCTGATGAAGAAGGGTCGCTTGAAGGAAAACGTCGCCATGATGCCCGGCGATGTCCTGATCGTGCCCGAGTCGTATTTCTGACGGACGGCGCGCATGAATCTTCGTGAAATGCTCGACAAGATTCTCGACGAACTGCGCGGCGCGTGGCGATTCCGCTGGCTCAGCATCGCGGCCGCGTGGGCGATCTGCGTGATCGGCTGGTTCATCGTGACGACGATGCCGAATACCTACAAGGCGACCGCGAAGGTCTACGTGGATACGCGCGGCATCCTGCGGCCGCTGCTCGAGGGCCTCGCCATCAACCCCGATGTTGCTTCCGGTCTCGATCTCGTCCGCCAGGCGCTCCTCAGCACCCCGCAGCTCGAACAGGTGGCGCGCGAGACCGACCTCGACCTGCGGGCGAAAACGCCGGAGGAAAAGCAGGCGCTGATCACGAGCATCCGCGAGCGCATTTCGATCGACGCGGCCGACCTGCGCGCACGCACGACACAGGGCGAGGGCCTCTACGTCATCAGCTTCGAGGACCGCAGCCGCGAGAAGTCGATCGAAGTCGTGCAGAAAATGCTGAATGCGTTCGTCGAGAACGCGCTCGGCGAGAAGCGCACGGGCCAGGAAACGGCGCAGCGATTCATCGACGAGCAGATCGCGGAGTACGAGCAGCGGTTGCGCGACGCCGAATCGCGCCTCGCCGAGTTCAAGCAGCGCAACGTGGGGCTGATGCCGGACAGCACGGGCGATTACTTCGGGCGCATGCAGCAGGAAACGGCCGAAGCCGAGCGGGTTCGCACCGCGCTCGCGGTCGCGGAGAGCCGCAAGGCGGAGATCGACCGGCAACTCGAGGGTGAAGAGCCCTTCCTGTTCGGCTTCGACACGGGCACCACCACCTCGGCGGCGTCACCGGGCTCGACCGACATCACGTTCCGGATCCAGGATCTGCAGCGCCAGCTCGACGAGTTGCTGCTGAAGTACACCGACAAGCACCCCGAAGTGATCGCGACGCGCAAGACGATCGCGGAGCTCAAGGAGCGACAGGCCGAGGAGCTTGCGCGCATCAAGGCGGGGCAGCAGGCGACCGGCAGCCTGTCGTCGTCGCTCAAGACGAATCCCGTCTACCAGAGCCTCGAGATCGAGCAGAAGCGCACGCAGGTGCAGGTCGCGGAACTGCGGCAGGAACTCGCGCAGCGCTACGGCAAGATCGCCACGCTGCGCAAGCAGGTGAACTCCGTGCCGGAAGTCGAGGCGGAACTCGCGCGGCTGAACCGCGACTACGAGCAGGTGCGGCAGCAATACAATGAACTCGTGCAGCGGCGCGAGACAGCCAAGCTGTCCGAACAGGCCGACCGGACGGGCACCGTGAAATTCGACATCATCGAGCCGCCGGCGGCGCCGATCGATCCGGTCGCACCGAACCGCCCGCAACTGCTGTTCATGGTGCTGCTCGCGGCGCTCGCGGTGGCCGGCGGTGGCGCGTGGCTGATGAATCAGCTCCGGCCGGTATTCCACACCGTTCGTGCCCTCACGGAGGTGACCGGTGTGCCGGTGTTCGGCGCCATCAGTCGCACCTGGGTCGATCGGCACCGCCAGCAGCGTCGCACGGAACTGCTGAAATTTTCCGCGGCGACCTTGCTGCTGTTCCTGGTGTTCGGCGCCTTCCTCGCGCTGCAGGGCGCGCTGGCCCGCCATCTGCAGAATCTGATTGGATGAGCCACGCATGAGCATCGTCGAACGTGCCCTGAAACGCCTGCAGCAAAGCGGCCAGCAGCCTGCGCAGGCCGCGCCGCCGCCGGCAGACCCGTCGGGACGGGCGATTCCCGCGAAAGCGAAGGTCGCCCCGTCGCACGGCGTGCTGCGCGATTCATCGACGCGCAGGCTCGCCGGCGATGCGGCGAAAACAGTGCATATCGATTTCGATGCGCTGCGCCGCTCGGGCCTGCTGCCGCCGGAGCACCAGCAGCGCGAACTCGCACATCAGTACCGCACGCTGAAGCGCCCGATCCTGAAGTTCGCGTTTGACGGTGATGCGCCGCCGGCCGAGGCGCGCACGGCATCGCCGCGCACGCTGATGGTCACGAGCGCGTTGCCGGGCGAGGGCAAGACCTTCACTGCGCTCAATCTTGCGCTGAGTCTCGCGCTCGAGAAGGACCACAGCGTGATCCTGATGGATGGCGATGCCCCGAAGCCGCATGTGAGCCATGTGCTGGGTGTCAGCAGCGAGCCCGGATTGCTCGATCTGCTCACCGAGCCCGCACGCGACGTCGAATCGCTGCTGCTGCCGACCGACGTGCGTGGCCTGTATGTGCTGCCAGTGGGGCGGCGCAGCGAATCGGCGACCGAACTGCTCGCCAGCGCGCGCATGCGACAGGTGGTGAGCGCGCTCGAGGGGCTCGACGAGAACTGCATCGTGCTGCTCGATTCGCCGCCGATCTTGCTGACGAGCGAGGCACAGGTGCTCGCGTCGCTCTTCGGGCAGGTAGTGATGGTCGTGCGCGCCGGTGTCACGCCGCAGCAGGCGGTCACGGATGCGCTCGGCATCATCGGCGAGGGACCGCGCGTCGGGCTCGTGCTGAACCAGGCGCTGCACGACAACAGCGTCGGCGGATACTACGGCTATGGATACGGTGACGATTTCACCGGGGCTGGCCAGACGGGACAACAATGAACATCAAGACAGGGTGGGGTCGGTGTGCGGCGATCGCTGCGCTCTCATGGGTTGCCGCCGGCGCGTACGCGCAGGGTGTCGATCTCGGCATCACGGTCGGCGCGTATCACACGGACAACGTGCGACGTACGGGCGTGGACGAGGAATCGCAGACAGTCGGCGAGGTCGGCTTGCGACTCGGGATCGAGCGCGAGACCGGTCGGTTCACGTCCAACGTCAACGCCAATCTCGCGTATCGCACGTTTTTCGACAATGCCTACGACGACGATCTCTTCGGTGGCCTCGATGCAATGCTGGCGTACTGGTTCCTCCCCGAGCGGTTCAGCTGGGTGGTCCAGGATAACTACGGCCAGGCGATGATCGATCCGCGCAATGTCGACACCCCGGGCAACCAGCAAAGTGCCAACTACTTCAGCACCGGGCCCGATTTTCGCTTCCCCGTCGGTGCGCGCACCAGCTTGCTGCTCAGCGGCCGATGGTCGGATGCGTCCTATGAGGAAAGCCACGCGGACAACCAGCGCATGAGCGGCACGGTGGGATTTGAGCGGCAATTGAGCGAACGATCGACGCTGTCGCTGAACGGCACCGCCGAGCGGGTCGAATACGACGACGAGACGGCCGGCAGCAATTTCGATCGGCAGTCGGCCTATGTCGGTTACGCGGCCGAGGGCGCGCGCACGAACCTGAACCTGCGGGCGGGCTACACGACGCTGCACGATTTTGGTGACACGACCGATGGCCCGCTGTTCGACGTGACGATCGAAAGGCGCCTGACCGAGCGCTCCACGCTCACATTGAACGCCGGCACGAACCTGACCGATTCGGCCGACGCCATGCGTCGCGACCAGCATATCGGCGGCATCGACCTCGACAGTGGCCAGTCGATCGTGTCCACCGATTCATTCCAGTCCGATTTCGCCTCGGTTGCGCTTGCGCTCGAGGGCGCGCGCACATCCGTGAACCTCGCGGCCAACTGGCGGGTCGAGGATTACGAGCGCAACCCGATCCTCAACCGGGATGCGTTCGGGTTCACCGCGGATGCGGTGCGCCGGATCAGCCCGCGGCTGTCGGCGCGGTTGTTCGGTGGCTGGACCAGCCAGGATTTTGATCGTTCGAATGTCGACTTCGACGAATGGAATGCGGGCGTCGGGTTCGACTGGGCGTTTTCCGACCGCCTCAGCCTCACCCTGTCGGGCGAACACTTCTCGGGCTCTGGCGATTCCGCGCTCGGCGCGGGTCTGCGCGACTATGACGAGAATCGCATCACCGTCAATCTCGGCTACACGCCGCGCCGCCGCCGTTGAGCAAGGGCTGCAGTAGCGGATGGAGCATGCCGTGACGAACGCCTTTTCGATCGATGTGGAAGACTACTTCCATGTCGAGGCGTTGTCCTCCGCGATCGACCGGTCGCAGTGGGACACGCTCGAGTATCGCGCGGAGGCGAACACGCAGCGCGTTCTCGCCATCCTCGCGGAAGAGGGCATCCGCGCGACATTTTTCATCCTCGGCTGGGTCGCCAAGCGCTCGCCGCAGCTGGTGCGCGACATCCACGCGGCCGGCCACGAAGTGGCCTGCCACGGCCTCACGCACAAGACGGTCTACACGCAGACGCCCGAAGTGTTCCGCGCCGAAACGCGCGAAGCGAAGCAGCTGCTCGAGGACGCCGCCGGCGCGCCGGTGCGCGGCTATCGCGCGGCGACGTACTCGATCACGAAAGCTTCGCTCTGGGCGCTCGACATCCTGGAAGAGCTCGGCTTTCGCTACGACTCGAGCATCTTCCCGATCCGCCACGATCTCTACGGCATCCCGGGTTCGCCGCGCTTCGCCTATCGCGTGGGTTCGGGTGCACTGCTCGAAGTGCCGATCACGACGGTCGAGTATCTCGGCCAGCGCCTGCCGGCCGGCGGGGGCGGGTACTTTCGCCTGCTGCCGTATGCGCTGTTTCGCGCCGCGGTGCGCCGGGTCAATGCCAGCGACCGGCAGGCTGCAGTGTTCTATTGCCACCCGTGGGAGATCGACCCGGGCCAGCCACGGGTCGCGGGCGTGTCGGCGAAATCGAAGTTCCGCCACTACACGAACCTCGACCGGATGGAGAGCCGCCTGCGCCGGCTGCTGCGCGACTTTCGCTGGGGCCGCATGGACGAGGTGTTTGGTGTCGCCTAGCACGGGGGCCCCATCCCGTGCGCACGAACCCGAGGTACTGCCGCTGACGCGCGACCTCGACGGCGCGTGGGATGCCTTCGTCCGCGCCCACCCGGAGGGCACGTTCTTCCATCTCGCCGGCTGGCGCGACGTGCTCGAGCGCGCGTTCGGCCATCGCACGCATTACCTGGTCGCACGTGCGGCCGGCGAAGTGCGCGGCGTGCTGCCGCTGGCCGAGGTGAAGAGCCTTCTTTTTGGTCATTCGCTCGTGTCGACGCCGTTCTGCGTGTACGGCGGCATCGTTGCCGCCGATGAGGCGGCGAAGGCAGCGCTCGAAGCGCGCGCCTGCGCGCTCGCGCGCGAACTCGGGGTCGACTATCTCGAGATGCGCAATCGCCGCCGCCGGCACGAGGGCTGGCCGGTCAAGGACCTCTACGTCACCTTCCGCAAGGCGATCGCGCCCGAGAGCGAGGCCAACCTGCTCGCGATCCCGCGCAAGCAGCGCGCGATGGTGCGCAAGGGGATCCAGAAGGGGCTCACCGCCGAGATCGACGCGTCACCCGATCGCCACTATGCGATGTACTCGGAGAGTCTGCGCAACCTCGGTACGCCGGTGTTCGGCAAGCGCTATCTCGCGATCCTGCAGGAAGTCTTCGGCCGCGACTGCGAGATCCTGACCGTCATGCACGAAAGCACGCCGGTCGCGAGCGTGCTGAGCTTTTACTTCCGCGACGAAGTGCTGCCGTACTACGGCGGCGGCACGCTCGCCGCGCGCAGCGTCTCGGGCAACGACTTCATGTACTGGAGCGTGATGGAGCGCGCGCGCGAGGGCGGGCGACGCCTGTTCGATTACGGCCGCAGCAAGCGCGGCACGGGCTCCTACGATTTCAAGACCTACTGGGGCTTCGAGCCCGAGCCGCTCTTCTACGAGTACTTCCTCGTGAAGCGGCGCGAGATGCCGAACCTGAGCCCGACCAATCCGAAGTACGAGGCGATGATCCGCCTTTGGCGCAGTCTCCCGCTTGCGCTCACCCAACGGATCGGCCCGCCACTCGCGAAGTACCTGGGCTAGGGCGATGTGCGGCATCTACGGAGTTCTCAGCCTTTCCGGCCCTGCGCGCCATGCGCCGGACCTGTTGCAGCGCATGGGGGAGGCGATCCTGCACCGCGGCCCGGATGACTCGGGCACGTTTGCCGAGGGCCCCATGCTGCTCGGGATGCGGAGGCTCTCGATCATCGACGTGGCGGGCGGACACCAGCCGATCGCGGGCGAGGACGGCAATGTCGTCGTCGTCTGCAATGGCGAGATCTACAACTTCCAGGTGCTCAGGCGCGATCTCGAGGCGAAAGGGCACCGGTTCGCGACGCGCAGCGACACCGAAGTGATCGTGCACGGCTATGAGGAATACGGCGACGCCTTCCTTGGCCGCCTCGAAGGCATGTTCGGGCTCGCGGTCTGGGACCGGCGCCGCGAGCGCCTGCTCATCGCGCGCGATCCGCTCGGCATCAAGCCGCTGTACTACCACGAGAGCGCAGGACAATTCGCGTTCGCTTCCGAAGCGAAGGCGCTGCTGCGCGTGCCGGGCATCGAGGCGCGCATCGACCCGGTCGCGCTCGCGCAGTACCTCTCGGTCGGTTACGTCTGCGCGCCGAATGCGATGTTCGCCGGCATGCGCAAGCTCCCGCCGGGGCACCTGCTCGTGGCCGAGGCGGGGCGGGTCGAGGCGCGCGCCTATGCGCCGCCGCACCCGCCGGTCGACCGCCAGCGCAGCGAACAGTCGTGGATCGACGCCCTGCGCAGCGAGATGGAGCGCGCGGTGCGCGAGCAGATGGTGAGCGACGTGCCGATCGGCGCGTTCCTCTCCGGCGGGATCGATTCGAGCAGCGTGGTCGCCTTCATGGCGCGCCACACCGACCGGCCCGTGCGCACCTACTCGATCGGTTTCGCCGGCTCCTCGGGCGCGGCGCTCTACAACGAGTTGCCGCATGCGCGCACCGTGGCGCAGGCCTTCGGCACGGCGCATCGCGAAATCCTCGTGCAGCCGGATGTCGCCGCGCTCCTGCCGCAGCTCCTGTGGTATATGGACGAACCCGTGGCCGATGCGGCGTTCATCACGACCTACCTCGTGTCGAAGTTCGCGCGCGAGGATGTCACTGTGATCCTCTCGGGTGTCGGGGGTGATGAACTCTTCGGCGGCTACCGGCGCTACCTCGACGAGCATTACCGCCGCACCTACCAGCGTGTTCCACGGTTCGTGCGCCGCGGGTTGATCGATCCGATCGCACGGCGCCTGCCGAGCGACCGTCATCACAGAATCCTGAATGAACTGCGGCTCGCGAAAGCCTTCGTGCTCGCCGATGCGCTGCCCTTCGAGGACCGCTACCGGCGCTACATGGAGGTCTTTGGTGTCGAGGAGCGTGCGGCCCTGCTCAGGGGCCGGGAGGGCGATTTCGACGATTGCATTGCGCGTGCGTTTGCGGCGAGCGACGCCACCGATCCGCTGCGCCGGCTGATGGATGTCGACCTCGCGACCCAGATGCCCGAGGATCTGCTGATGCTCACCGACAAGATGAGCATGGCCGTGTCGCTCGAATGCCGGGTGCCGCTCCTCGACCAGCGCCTGACGGCGCTCGCCGCGCAGATGCCGGCGCACCTCAAGGTGGGTGGCGGCGACCTGAAGCGCGTGATGAAGCGCGCCCTCGAGGGCGTGCTGCCCGCGAGCATCCTGAAGCGCGAGAAGCGCGGCTTCGGCGCGCCGATCGGCGCCTGGTTCAGGCAGGAACTCGCGCCCCTGGTGGCGGACCTGCTCTCACCCGAGACGATCCGCCGCCGCGGCCTGCTCGATCCCGATGCCGTGTCGCGCACCATCGCCGAGCACGAGGCGCAGCGCGCCGACCGTACCGATCACCTGCTCGCGCTCGTCAATCTGGAGATCTGGGCACGGCTCTATCTCGACGGTGCGAGCGTCGGGGCGGTGACCGACGACCTGAAAGCGCGGCTCGCGGCATGAACGTGCTGTTCGTCTGCCATCGCGTGCCGTTCCCGCCGAAGCGCGGCGGCAAGATTCGTCCGTTCAATATCATCCGCCACCTGCACGATCAGGGGCATCGGGTGACGGTCGCTTCGCTCGCGCGCAGCGCCGCCGAGCGCGACGAGGCGCAGGGCCTCGCGCAGCATTGCGCGCAGATGCTCGTCGAGGTGATCCCGGGGCGGGCGGCGCTGACGCAGATGATCGCGCGGCTGCCGTCGAGCGCGCCCTCGAGCTTCGGCTATTTCTGGTCGCGCCGGCTCGCGCGGCGCATCGCGACGGCCGCGGCCGCGACGCCGTTCGACCTCGTGTTCGTGCATTGCTCCTCGGTGGCGCCCTACGTGGAGCGGCTCGCCGCGCCGCTCAAGATCATCGACTACGGCGACATGGATTCGCAGAAGTGGCGCGAGTACTCGCAGCACCGGGCATTCCCGCTGTCGGCGGGCTACTGGCTCGAGGCAGTCAAGCTCGAACGACGCGAGCGGCTCATCGCGGAGCACTTCGACCTCTGCACCTGCACGACACGCGCCGAGCTCGAATCGCTGCGCACGCTGGGTGTCACGAGGCCGTCGGACTGGTTCCCGAACGGCGTCGACGCGGAGTTCTTTGCGCCGGATGCGACAAGCGGTGGTGCGCCATACGATCCGCAGCTCATCGCCTTCGTCGGCCGCATGGACTACTACCCGAACCAGCAGGGCGTGATCGGATTCTGTCGTGACGTGCTGCCGCTGCTGCGTGCGAAGCGGCCCGGCGTGCGCTTCGCGATCGTCGGCGCCGATCCGCCGGCGCACATCCGGGCGCTCGGCGATCTGCCCGGTGTCACGGTCGCGGGTTCGGTGCCCGACGTGCGCCCGCATGTGCGTCGCGCGGCGCTCACCGTCGCGCCGCTCTCGATCGCGCGCGGCACGCAGAACAAGATCCTCGAATCGATGGCGATGGGCGTGCCGGTCGTGTGCAGCCCGGAGGCGTCGGGTGGCGTCGATGCCGTCGCGGGCGAGCACCTGCGCGTGGCGGCGGAACTGGCCGAGTGGGTCGCGGCGATCGACGGCCTCCTCGGGGATCCGGCGGTGCGGCAGAGGCTGTCCGCCGCGGGGCGTGAACGGGTATTGAGTCATCACAGCTGGGCGGCGTCGATGCGCCGCCTCGACGGCATCGTGGAGAAAGCACAGAAATGAAGATCAGCATTTTCGGTCTCGGCTATGTCGGCGCGGTCTCGATGGCCTGCCTCGCGAGGGACGGCCACGAGGTGACGGGCGTCGATGTCGATCCGCACAAGCTCGACATGATCCGCAGCGGCCGCTCGCCGATCGTAGAGGAGGGCATCCAGGATCTCACGCGCGAGGTGGTCGCCTCGGGCCGCGTACAGGTCACGAACGATGTCGCCGCCGCGATCCGCGACACCGAGTTGTCCTTCGTCTGCGTCGGCACGCCGTCGGGCCCGAACGGCAGCCAGGACATGAGCTACATCCGCCGCGTGATGGAGTCGATCGGCGCGGCGCTCGCGAAAAAGCAGGCTTTCCATACGGTCGTGCTGCGCTCGACCGTGCAGCCGGGCACGCTCGATGAGCTCGTGCGCCCGACGCTCGAGAAAGCGAGCGGCAAGGTGGCCGACCGGGATTTCGGGCTCGCGTTCCAGCCGGAGTTCCTGCGCGAAGGCACCTCGATCAAGGACTACGACCGCCCGCCGATCACCATCGTCGGCACGCGCTCGACCCGGGCCGCGGAAGTCCTCCGCGCGGTCTTCGGCCACCTGCCGTGCGAGTTCGTCGTGACCTCGGTCGGCGTCGCCGAGATGCAGAAGTACGCCGCGAATGCCTTCCACGCGGTCAAGATCACTTTCGCGAACGAGATCGGCCGGCTCGCGCGGGCGGTGAACGTGGATGCGCGCGAGGTGATGGCGCTCATCTGCAAGGACACGCACCTCAACATCTCGCCCGCGTACCTGCGGCCGGGCTTCGCCTTTGGCGGCTCGTGCCTGCCGAAGGACCTGCGCGCGCTCACCTACATGGGCAAGACGCGCGATGTCGTGACGCCGATGCTCGGCGGCGTGCTCGGCAGCAACCGCGCGCACATCGACGCGGCGATCGATGCGGTGATGCAGGGCGAGACCCGGCGCGTCGGCATGATCGGCCTCAGCTTCAAGAAAGGCACCGACGACCTGCGCGAAAGTCCGCTGGTGTCGGTCGCCGAGCGGCTGATCGGCAAGGGTTACGACCTGCGCATTTTCGATCCCGAGGTGAATCTCTCGCGCCTGATCGGCGCGAACAAGCGCTTCATCGAGCAGAGCATCCCGCACATCGGAAAGCTGATGGTCGGCTCCTGCGAGGAGGTCGTGCGCCACGGCGACACCATCCTGGTCGGGCTCGGTGGCAAGGACGTCGAGGCGGTGCTCGCCGCCGGGCTGCAGGCGAAGCACTTGGTGGTCGACGTCGTGGGTGTCGCCGCGCGCGGTCCGGCCGGCAGCCGCTACCACGGCATCTGCTGGTAACAGGGCGCATGGCCGCAGCCCCGCTCATCTCGCATGTCATCTACCGGCTCGATTACGGCGGCCTCGAGAACGGCCTCGTGAACCTGATCAACGGCATGCCGCGCGCCTCATACCGCCACGCGATCGTCTGCCTCGCGGGCTTCAGCGCGTTTCGCGACCGGATCGAGCGCGATGACGTGGAAGTGGTGTCGATCGACAAGCGCCCGGGCAAGGACCTAGGGGCCTACGGCCGCGTGTGGCGGCAGCTGCGGCGATTGCGGCCGGCGATCGGACGCTACGTGGCGGTCTCGAAGGATATCGCTCAATGGCTCGAGGTGCGGGTGGGCGCGGCCCCGGCGCGAATCCGGCAGATCTACAACGATGTCGATGCGGAACGCTTAATCCCGGCCGACTGGCCGTGGCCCACCGGTGAGGCGGACCGCCCCGTCGCGATCGGCACGATCGGGCGTTTCGACCGCATCAAGAACCAGGGGGCGCTGCTCGAAACCTTCGCCGGGCTTGCAGGGGCCCCTGACGCGATTTCGGGTCGTCTGCGGCTCGCGATCGTGGGGGGCGGCCCTGAGGAGGGGGCTCTCCGTGAGCGCGCCCAGGCGCTTGGCATTGCGCCACTCGTGTGGTTTGGCGGGGCCCGCAGTGATGCGCCGGCGCTGCTGCGCGGCTTTGACATATTCGTGTTGCCGTCGGTGAACGAGGGGATCTCGAACACGATCCTCGAGGCGATGGCCTCGGCGCGACAATCCTGCACTACCTGGACGACGACCAGCCGCGTGTCGCGCACGGCGCCGCCGCGCGCGAGCGCAGCCTCGCGAGCTTTTCGATGGGTGCGATGGTGCGGGGCTACACCGCCCTTTACGATGACCTCATGATGCGGAACTGACGGCCATGTGTGGACTTACGGGATTTGTCGACCTGCGGGGCCGCCGCGAACCCGATCGCGCGTTGCTCAAACGCATGAACAATTCGATCGCGCATCGCGGCCCGGACGGCGAAGGCGAGCATTTCGAGCCGGGCGTCGCGCTCGGCCACCGGCGCCTGTCGATCATCGACATCGCCACGGGCCAGCAGCCGCTCTACAACGAGGACGGCTCGGTCGTCGTCGTCTACAACGGCGAGATCTACAACTACCAGTCGCTGATCCCCGAACTGCAGGCGCTCGGGCACGTGTTTCACACCAAGAGCGACACCGAAGTGATCGTGCACGCGTGGGAAGCATGGGGTGAAGCCTGCGTCGAGCGCTTCCGAGGCATGTTCGCATTCGCGCTGTGGGACCGTAGCAAGGAGACTCTCTTTCTCGCCCGCGACCGGCTCGGCGTAAAGCCGCTATTTTACGCGTTGCTTCCCGACGGCCAGTGCGTATTCGGCTCCGAGCTTAAAGCAGTCCTGCTGCACCCCGGTGTGATCCGTACTATCGACCCCTGCGCGGTCGAGGATTATTTCGCCGTCGGCTACGCGGCCGAACCGCGCACCATCTACACAAGCGTTCGCAAGCTCCCACCGGCCCATGCGCTCACGCTACGGCGCGGCGAAGCAGTGCCTGAACCCCGCGAATACTGGGACGTTCGCTTCACACTCGACAACCCCATCGGCTTCGAGGACGCGAAGGCCGAGCTCGATCGACGCCTGCATGAGTCGATCCGCCTGCGCATGATTTCGGAAGTGCCGCTCGGCGCGTTCCTCTCCGGTGGCGTCGACTCGAGCGCGGTTGTCTCGGTGATGGCGCGCATCAGCGACGCGCCGGTCAATACCTGTTCGATTTCCTTCGACGACCCGGCGTTTGACGAAACTCGTTTCGCGCAGATGGTCGCCGACCGCTACCGGACACGCCATTTCGTCGACCGGGTGGCGAGCGATGACTTCGACCTGATTGACACGCTCGCGGTAACCTACGACGAACCCTATGCCGACAGCTCCGCGATTCCGACCTACCGCGTGTGCCAGCTTGCGCGCAAGCATGTGACCGTCGCGCTGTCGGGCGACGGAGGCGACGAGAACTTCGGGGGATATCGACGCTATCAGCTGCATCTGATGGAAGAGAAGATGCGCTCGGTGCTGCCGCTCGGCTTTCGCAGGCCGGTCTTCGGGCTACTCGGGCGCGTATATCCGAAGGCCGACTGGGCGCCGCGGATATTTCGCGCCAAGACGACGTTCGAGTCGCTCGCGCGTACCTCGGTCGAAGCCTACCTGCAGAGTGTCTCCATCATTCGCGCACCGATGCGTGCACGGTTGTTCTCGACGCAACTGCAAGCCTCGCTCGGCGGCTATCGCGTCGATGATCTGTTTGCCCGCCATGCAGCGCGCGCCGGCACCGACGACCCACTCGCGCTGATCCAGTATCTCGACCTGAAGACTTACCTGGTGGGTGATATCAACACGAAGGTCGATCGTGCCAGCATGGCGCATTCGCTCGAGGTGCGCGAGCCGCTCATGGATCATCCGCTCGTCGAGTGGCTCGCGACGCTGCCGTCAAGCAGCAAGATTCGCCGCGGCGAGGCGAAATACCTGCTCAAGAAGGGCATGGAGCCCTGGTTGCCGCACGACGTACTGTATCGCCCCAAGATGGGCTTCGCGGTGCCGCTCAACCGCTGGTTCCGTGGGCCGCTGCGCGAGCGGGTGCGAAATGCCGTGCTCGGTGAAGCGCTCGCGGCGACAGGGCTCTTCGAAAGCCGCGTGCTCGAGGAGATCGTGACCGCGCACGAAAGCGGGCGCCGCGATTACAGCGCTCCGCTGTGGACATTGATGATGTTCGAGACGTTCCTGCGCAGGCATGGGGCCGGGGCATGCTGAGAGTTGCGAGCGTGTGCCGTACCTTGCCTATCCCGACGGCCCCGGGCGCCGGCGTATTCGTCCTGCGCCGTTTGGCGGCGATGGCCGAGACATCCGACATTCGGATCCTGCAGCCCGTTCCATGCCTGCCACCGCTTCGGCGCCTGCCGGATTGGGCGCGGTCGCCGACTCGCGAGATTCACGGCCGGACGATTCATCATGCGGCGATGTGGTACTTGCCAGGCTTGCTGAAACCACTCGATGCCCGTTGGCTCGAGCGTGCCATTCTGCCGCGCCTGCGTATGTGGCATCGCCAGAAACCGATCGATGTCGTCGATGCGCACTTTGGCTATCCTGATGGTGTGGGTTGCGTGCGCGCGGCGCGGCGCCTCGGTCTGCCGGTGTTCGTCACGATACGGGGCTTCGAAGCCGAACGCATGGAGATGCCCGGGATCGGCAAACAGATCACCGAAGCGCTCATAGCCGCGAATGGATGCATCAGCGTGAGTCATTCGCTGCGCGACAAGATGCTGGATCACGGCGTGCCTGCAGAGCGCATCGTCGTGATTCCAAACGCGGTGGATCGGGAGATTTTCCGGCCTGGGGACAAGATGTCCGCCCGCCAGGCGCTGTCGATGTCAACGGACGGTGAACTCGTCGTGAGCGTGGGCCATCTCGTGTCGCTCAAGCGGCACGACGTCGTGCTGCGTGCGATCGGCAGATTGCGAAGGCGTGGTCGGCCCGTGCGCCTCGCGATCATCGGCGGCGCAGACTACGAGCCAGAGTACCCGACGACGCTGCGCCGCCTCGCCGTGGATCTCGGAGTCGAGAGACACGTTCAGTTTGTTGGTGCGGTCGAGCCGGTCAGGGTGGCTGACTGGCTGCGGGCCGCCGATGTCTTTGCCCTTGGTACCCGCAGGGAGGGCTGCTGCAATGCCATCCTCGAGTCCCTGGCGACCGGCACGCCGGTCGTCACGACACCGGTCGGCGACAATCCGCATTTCATCAAGGACGGCGAGAATGGGACGCTCGTGCCCGTGGGTGACGACGAAGCGATGGCTCGCGCGATCGAGCTCGCGCTCGGGCGCGACTGGGATCACCGGATGATCTCGGCACGGCTTGAAGTCGGCGGTTGGTCCACCGTGGGCCGCGAAGTATTGGCTTACATCGAGGACCGGCTGCAATGAACTGCCGGCGGATACTGCTTTTCGTCTCGCCGCGGTTTCTGTTTCCGGTCGATTCCGGCGGCAAGATCCGCACGACTCAAGTGCTGCGAGGCATGAAGGGCGGATCGTTCCACATAAGATTATTGTCGCCCGCGACGCCGGATCTCGTCACGCGGCATTGCGAGGACCTCGAGCAGGTCTGCGACGAGTTCGACTTCTGGCCCGCATCGCCGGCCGGCTGGCGCGGCATGTTGAGCCGTGCGTGGCACTTGTTTGACGCACTGCCGATGCCTGTGCGTGTCGACCGCTCGGACGTGGCTGCTGCGGCCGTGACCCATGCACTCGGGGCGCAACCCGATGTCGTCGTGTTCGATTTCCTGCATGGAGCGGTTCTTGCTCCGCAGCAGATCGAGGTGCCGTCGGTCATCTTCACGCACAACGTCGAGGCGCAGATCTTCGCTCGCCATCTCGAGGTGGCGCGGAATGTGTGGATGCGAGCCATCTGGCGCAATCAGCTCCGCAAGATGCGCGCCTTTGAGGCGCAGGCGCTCGGCGCTTTCGACGTGGTCGTGGCAGTCTCACGGGAAGACAGTCGTCTGCTCGAGAAGGAGTACGGCATACGCGACGTGCATGTCATCCCAACCGGCGTCGACTTGGAGTTTTTCCGCTATTCGCCACCGGCACGGGATGCCGACATCGTGTTCTGCGGCTCGATGGATTGGCTCGCGAACCAGGGGGCCATGCGGTACTTCATGAACGAAGTGTGGGCGACTATCGTGGCCCGGGTGCCCGACGCGACCATGACGGTCGTTGGGCGTGCGCCACCGGCGGCGTTGGTCGCCGAGGCTACGCGGCGTGGGTTGAATTGGCGGTTCACAGGCTTCGTCGACGACGTGCGGCCTATCGTCGGCGGGGCTGCCGTATCGGTTGTGCCGCTGCAGGTGGGGGGAGGCACGCGCCTCAAGGTATTCGAATCGATGGCAATGGGACCGGTCGTCGTTTCGACGGCCATCGGCGTTGAAGGTTTGCCGGTGGAGAGCGGAGTCAACTGCGTCGTTGCCGATGACGCCGAAGCGATTGCCAATGCCGTCGTGTCCCTTCTATCGGACCGAGAGCGGCGCGTCGCCATATCTGTGGCTGCGCGCCAGTTCGTCGAGGATAATTGCGGCCACATCGTCGCTGCCCGCAGTTTCGAGAGTGCGTGTCTCGGCGCTCTCGTCCGGGGTCGCGGATCATGAATGCGTTTCTACGGCGGTTACTGCGCCTGGCAGCACCGGGTGGAGAGCGCGGACGGCTAATGATTCTGACCTACCACCGTGTGCTCGAACGCCCCGACCCGCTACTGCCGTCTGAGCCGGATGCGGAGCGCTTTACCGCGCAGATGGAGGTGCTGGCGACGCTTTGCGCCGTGCTGCCGTTGCCCGAAGCGGCGCGGCGGCTACAGGAAGGCACGTTGCCGGCGGCGGCGGTCTGCATCACCTTCGACGACGGCTATCGTAACAATCTCGACGTCGCAGCGCCGGTGTTGCGACGATACAGCCTGCCGGCGACGGTGTTCGTCGTGCAGAGCGCGATCGAGAGCGGCATCATGTGGAACGATCTCCTGATCGAGGCCATGCGGCAGGCCACGGCAGCAATGGATCTGTCGATGGTAGGCCTCGGGAGCGTAGCTTTGCCTCCGTTGGCCGATCGAGCACCGCTCGTGACCAAGTTACTTGAAGCCTTCAAGTACCGATCGCTACAGCAGCGCTGGGACGATGCGCGCGAGTTGTATCAACGAGTAGCCGCGGCGCCACCGCCAAGGTTGATGCTGAACGAGTGCGAGCTGCATTGCCTTGTACGGGCCGGCATCGATGTCGGCGGGCACACGGTCAATCATCCGATCCTCGCGACTCTGACGGAGGATGAAGCCCGCGGCGAAATTGCCGACGGTGCCGACTGGCTCGAGCGTGCGACAGGAAGGCGACCGACCTCCTTCGCCTATCCGAACGGCCGGCCGGGGCGGGATTTTCACGCGGCCCACATGCGCATTGCGCGTGAGGCAAAGTTCAAGCTTGCAGTTTCGACCGAATGGAGTTGTGCGACCCGCGAGTCGAATCCTTTCGCTCTGCCCCGTGTCAGCTTCTGCGATTCACCCGCTTCCCGCCTCGCGTGGCAGGTCACTCGTTCATATCTTGCCTCCTGGTACCGTCTCCGATGATCCTGCGGGTGACGCGTCCCGAGGCGGGCCCCAGACTGTGTGCTTCTGGCGACATCGTGCATTTTGTGGGCTGGTTCACTAACTTAGGCGCCAGTTTAGCTTTGAAGGATGGCCGGGTACGGAGGAAACTTCTACTTTGCCAGCGGCCGCGCAAGACGGTGTAGGAGCAAATCGATGAAGCGAAGAGACTTCCTGGTGAGCACCGCCACGATGGCGGGAGCGGCGATTCCCGTCGTGGGCTTCGGGCAATCAAAGCCCTGCCCTCCACCCGGCGTCAGCGCTGGTGGTGGCACTACCGCGTCCACAACCTGTGCGAACGAATCGGTGGCGGCGGATTGGGCTGCGCGCATCGCCGGCGCGGGTGTCGTCTGGCATCACAACTTTGATTCGGCGGCCGAGGTCAACCAGTTCCGCTGGACCAATGGTCCGGGAAACGATCCTGGCGGACTTGGGCCTGGTGGTCAGTACGTCACGCATCAGGCGAGCGGTGGCGCGGACGGCGGTGGGTTCATGCGGCTCGCGTATCCGCTCGGTAATGCGTCTGGTCGCGGTGGATCTTATTGGCATCGACCGTTCAATCCGCTGACAGGTGCGGGCAACGGTCGCGGGGTAGATGATCCGGGCGCGAGCGGCACGATAGCACCCGTCGCATTCGTCGCGACACAGAATGGTAGCGTGCTTTACAACTGGGGTAATGAATCTAACCCGGGCTGGTACATGCATCCGGCGCATCAGGCGTCGTATTCCGGCAAGTTTCAGGGGCACGATTTCTGGCTGCAGGTCCGCGTGCGACGCGCGCAGCGGCCGGGGCCGCCGCCAGATTCGGGTAACTACAGTTATATCACCGGTAAGAATGTCTGGTTCACGACCACGAACAGCTCGTACACGGCACAGGAAATAGTGACCTACGGTCAGGCCGCAGGCGAGGATGTCGTCGGCAAGTACGGTCGCCATCGCATGTATGGCGGATACAATTACAACCCATTCGGCGGCTCGCAAGACAACGAGTCCGTCACCATCTCCAACCTGAACGTCGCATGGCGATACTCGGGAGGGTGGGATACGCTGCTATACCACGTCACGCCGGGCACGAACGGCGGCACCGGCAGCAACCGCACGCGCATCGAGGTCTGGGCGGCGCATCAGGGCGAGACGAGCTACACCAAGATATGGGACACACTCTATACGGGGCACTTTGACGGAGGATCGAATAGCGTGGGTGCGCCGGGTCTGCCGGGTTGGAATGCACTGATTCTCGCGATCTATCATAACGGGTCGACGTTCACGACCACGGCATTCGATTTCGACTACGATCAGGTCATTTTCTCGAAGCAGTTCATCCCCTGCCCGACAGCCTGACGGGCAGCGTGGATCAGGAATCCACGGACCGTGCGCGAAACCACATTACGTTACGCGAGAGCCGGCGACGGGTACGCAACCGATGCTAGCCTGCTTTATGCGCGAAGCGGTGTGAGGTACTGAGAAACAAAAGCCTCCATTGTGCTAAAAAAGCTTTGCAACAAGGCTTTTCGGCACTCAAGAGGCTTTTGCGTGAACAACGATAGCACACGACAGTCTGTCCTGTTTTCAGATTTGGGCGACAAGCCGGTGGTGGCGAAGTTTGACCAACGGCACGCCAGCTCCGACGGCGGAGCGATTCTGCTGCAGGCGTGTGACCGGCGGGTCGGCCTCACGGAGGCATTGATCGGCGGCATCGAGGATCGGCGCCAGTGCGGCAAGATCCGCCACGCCATCGGTGATCTGCTGCGCCAGCGTCTGTACGCAATCGCCTGCGGCTATCCGGATGGCAATGACGCGAGCCGCCTGGCAGCCGACCCGATCCAGAAGCTGCTCGGTGGTCGCGATCCGGTCGGTGACGAGGAGCTTGCCTCGCAGCCGACCTTGTCGCGGTTCGAGAACGCGGTGCGGCGAGCGGACCTGTATCGGATGGGGATCGCCCTGGCCGACGCGGTGATCGAGCGACACCGTCGGCGCCTCAAGCGTAAGGTCAAGCGGATCACGATCGATCTCGATCCCACCGACGATCCGACGCACGGCGCGCAGCAGCTCACGTTCTTCAACGGCCACTACGACAGCTGGTGCTACCTGCCGGTGGCCGGGTTCCTCACCTTCAACGACGAGCCCGAGCAGTACCTGTTCGCCTACGTGCTGCGTCCCGGCAATGTCGCTGCCGCGGTCGGTGCACTCGGGATCCTGTCGCGGCTGCTGCCGCGGTTGCGCACCGCGTTCCCGCGGGCGCGGCTGCGGGTGCGGCTCGATGGCGGTTACGCCACGCCCGAGATCTTCGCGTTCCTCGAGCGCGAGGCCCTCGAGTACGTGGTGGCGATGGCCAAAAACAAGGTCCTCAAGCGCCGCGCGGCGCGGCTGATGGGCAGCGCCCGACGGCTGTCGCGCGAATCGGGGCAGACCGCGCACCTCTACGGCGAGTGCCGCTACGCGGCCGGTACCTGGCCCGAGCGTCGGCGGGTGATCATCAAGGCCGAAGTCGTGCGCCATCCCGGCCGCGAGCCCAAGGACAACCCGCGCTTCGTGGTGACCAACTTGAAGCACTCGCCCCAGCATCTGTACGAGGCGATCTACTGCGCCCGCGGGGATGTCGAGAACAGGATAAAAGAGCTGCACCACGGGCTCGAGATCGATCGCACCAGTTGCACTCGCTTCCTCGCCAATCAGCTGCGCGGACTCCTGACCGCCGCCGCCTACGCGCTGTATCAGGAATTGCGCCTGCGCGCCGCGCGGACCGCCTTGCGCCGCGCCCAGGTCAGCACCCTGCGCGAGCACCTCTGCAAGCTCGGCGCCTGGGTCGAATCCTCGGTGCGGCGCATCGTACTGCACCTGCCCGCCACCGCCGCTCACCGCCACGACTGGCAGATCATCGCCAGAAGCCTCGGCGCCGCGCCCGCGTAGCGCCGTCGGACTGACGCTCACCGCCGTGTACCGTGACCGACGAGGGCCACGTCGAACACCCGTCGCCGAAATCTCACCCCAACCGACTCGCGCCGTGACAAATCGGTGATCGCGACCGCAACCGATGACACAATCATCGCCCTGCATCGATATCACGCCTCAACCTCGCAAGGCACCGATCCATGATCACGAGAATCGATCTCTTCATGCATGGCGCAGGCTAGTGGGACAGCGCCTCCACATCTACGCAACGCAGGACCAGTTCGACCGCTCGGATCCTGAAGCGAAGGACGCACTCCATGACACCAAGGCGGTCTCCTGCCCGGATTCGCTCGCTGCTTGAGCAGGAGTGCTCGCTGGTATTTCGTTCCAAACGGATACTTCCCGTGCTCTTCCGACAATATCTGCTCCAGGCTCCCCGTACCCGGGCGTGGCGACGCTACCTGCGCGGAGCTTCCCTGTAGACGGCTTCGTACCTTCTGACCATCGTGTTCAAGCCGAACTGCTCGACGGCGACAGCGCGCGCATTGCGTGCGTGGTTCTGGCGCAGAGTCGAATCGGCGACGTAGTCGCCGAGCAGCTTTGCCAGAGTTCCAATGTCGCGAGGTTGAAATAGCCGGCCTGTGCGGCCTTCCTGCACCAGTTCCGGGTTGCCGCCGACGGCCGTCGCGAGAACGGGCAGTCCGGTCGCCATCGCCTCGAGGATTGTGTTGGAAATCCCCTCGAGCAGCGACGGGAGAACGAACACATCCAACGTGCGCATG
This sequence comes from Steroidobacteraceae bacterium, assembly GCA_019187495.1. GTDB lineage: Bacteria > Pseudomonadota > Gammaproteobacteria > Steroidobacterales > Steroidobacteraceae > CADEFQ01. The sequence continues at coordinate 116,456 of JABAQN010000022.1, read as the reverse complement.
ATATCCGGTACGTTGGTTGCGGCGCCCGGAAACCAAACGTTCGGTGCGATTCCGAGCGAAGCGACAAGCTCGCGCAAATGTCCGAGCAACGGACCGTCGCCGACGATCGCGAGCCTTGCCCGATTCGCGAATGCGGGCTCGTGCGAGAGGGCCGCGAACGCGCGGATCAACGTTTCCTGATCCTTGATGCGCTGAATTCTGCCAACGGTACCGATCACCACCATGCTGGCATCCGCAAAACCCTGGGGCAAAATCTGGCGTGTTCGCGCAAGGGCCGGCATGAATCGATCGGTGTCCACCCCGTTGTAGATCTGCGTGATTCGCGAATCGGCGATACCCACACGCGCCTTCAGATAATGCTCGATATGCCTCGACACCGTGATATACCGATCGACGAACGGAGAATGAACGCGACGCAGGAACGCGGCTTTCATGCCGCGACCGCCCAGATCGTCGGTGCTCCAACCATGTTCGCCATGAATGTAGTACGGCACGCGCGCCAGGAACGCAGGCAACACGGCATCGAGACCAGAAATGTTTCTCGAATGGACGATCGTCGGCCGCAGCCGACGACACAGCTTGAATAGCTGTCGGCGCAGCTCCCAGATGCCGATCACCGAACGGTGCAACGCAATTACTTCGACGTCCGGTCGCGTCAATCGGTTCCGAAAGTCCGAATAATCCTCGATGCAGGCAACCGCATGGCGGAAATGCGACGGCGGCATGCGGTTGATGAGATTGACCAGACCGTTCTCCAAGCCGCCGATCACCAAATGGTGAATGACGTGGAGCACGAGTGGCGGGCTCATCGTGCTCGAGTCAATCCGAGGCATGCGAACAGGAAGGATTGATCGGAGAACTCCCAGTTGATTCCGCGCCGAAGCACGTTGAACGAATCGACCGAGCCGACGTTCGCGCCGCCGTAAGCAGAGAGGCAAGCCACGTAGCCGGCGTTCTTGACGAGACTCAGTCTCTCGGGAGTCATGTGCTGAGGCCCTCCGTATGGATATGCGAAGATCACGTCTGTCAGACCGACCTCGCGCCGCAGATCTTCCGCCGACTGAACCAACTCGTTCCAGACCGTTTCCTCCGGCTCGGCTGCGCAATCGATGTGATTGACGGAGTGGGATCCGATGGTAAAGCCCTGTTCCCTTATATCCCGCAGCTGTTGCCAGCTCATGACCGGCAGCGCAGGGTTGCCGCGCTGCACGTCGTGCGGAAACCTACCAGCCCTGTCGATAATTCCGGTGGACACGAAAAAAGCGCCGGGAACTCGATGTCGAACCATGATTGGCACGGCGTTCAAGTAGTTGTCGAGGTAGCCGTCGTCGAATGTCACGCAGACGAGTGGTTTAGTCGTCCTCGGGACGACACGATAGGAAATGATCTCGTCGACGGAAACGACCTGGCAGTATTTCGCGAGCATCGCCATGTGACGATCGAATTGCTCGATTCCCACGGTCAGATTATCGCGCGCCGCATCGCTCACCCGGTGATAGAGAATGACCGTGACCCGGGGCGCTACTAGCCGGTGCAGACCGGTACGCCACGCGAAGAATGCGAGCGTGCTGGCGGTGTTCTTCATGAACTGCCTGACGGTGGCGCACGATGCCACTGGTTGTTGGCGCCGGATCTTGCGATCGAGCTCGGCTATTTGTGTCAGGGTCGGCTTGCGATATGTTGTGCCGCCGGGCGGCTGATCTATAGACTTGGCCCTTCCCTCGAGAATGTCTCCAACGGCGTCACGCGTGAGTGTGACTCCCAATTCGTCGAGAGCCAATTGCAGTCCACGCAGCGTCGAAAACCTCTCGCGCTCAAGAGCAGACTGCTTAATGACCCTCCCGGTATCCAACTTATCGTCTACCCAATGTACGCTGCAGCCGACGGAAGCTTCGTCGTTCCACAGCTCCCAGAATGCGGGCGGCATTCCACGGTAATCCGGAAGCTTTCCTTTGTGCAGGTTTAGTGTGCCCAGGCGTGGAATCGAAAACAGGGGGCGACGCAGTATCGGAGCTGCGAGCGAAAGGCCAAGATCAGGTGAGAAGGCCTTCACCATCTCCAGTGTACTGTCTGCGTGCAAGTCGTTCACTTGTTCAAAACGAATGTTGGCAAGTGATCGCAATGCAGATAGCGAATTTCGGTGGCCGACGGTGCTATGGTTCTCGTCCATCTCCGGACGTGCACTGAAACGTCGCGCAATGTCGGCGACCTGATAGGGAATCCATCTAAAACCGTTACGTCGCAGGTTCCGCCATTGACTTCGGAGCAATTGCAGGACACTCCGGTTGGGCGAGTGCAGAAGAATCAGCCAGGCCATGTTCGGAAAACGACGATTGATTTCGGCAATGCCTTTTCGAACCGAATACGTCGGGTTATCCGTGAATACGACTAGTTTATGGGGCATACTCGAGCTGAAGGGGACGTTCTACACAGATATAGCGGTAAATCCGGCGCGCGGATGAGGCGACGAAGTTAGCAAACGCGCTTTTGTTTGACTATCACCCATCGTGCAATCCACGGGGCGCCACCATGCAGGTCAGATTCCCCGAGGCCGGTGCGCCGCGAGCCAGGCCTCGAACATCGCGAAGTCCCATATCGCGTAGCCGTAGTAGCCGGAGTCGCCGGCGGCATGCTCGTTGACAATCCTGTCGAGGAAGGATTGCTTGACGATGCCGCGCCGACCGAGTCGCTGCAGGTGGCCGAAAATCAGTTCGCGTAGCGCCGCGTGTTCCTTGAGCCATTCGCCGAACGGCAGCCCGAAGCCGTGCTTCTGCTTGTCGATGACTGCTTGGGGCAGGAAGCCGGACAACGCCCGTTTGTAGAAGCTGCGCAGCTCGCGGCCTTCCATCTTCGCGCGCGTCGGCACGCGCACGGAAAGGTCGATCAGCTCGGCATCCAGCATCGGGAACGACACCTGCACGCCGGCCAGATCACACATCGTGATCACTTTTCGCAGGTCGCTGTCGGCGAGCGTGAAGTGCCAGTCGTAATGCAGCATGCGGTTCAGCAGCGTGCACTCCGGCACCCCGTGATAAACACGTGCCATTGCTTCGATGGGCCGGCGTGCATCGATATTGGCCACGAACTCCGGCTCGAAGATTTCGGCTTGCGGTGTGCGGTAGAACAAGTTCCAGGTTTCGAGTCGTTCCGGCAGCGGAATGCGCGCCTGATCGATGTAGCTGCGCAGCTTGCGCAGCGGCGTGATGGGGCTCTCGGGCGCGATCCGGCCACTTAACGGTTCCAGGATGCCGCGCCGGGCCCAGGCCGGAATCCGGCCGTAGGTTTCGAAAACTTGCTGCTTGGCATACCGTTCGTTACCTCCGAACAACTCATCGCCGCCGTCACCGGCCAGCAGGTGGCTGATGCCCGCCTCGGCGGCGAGCTGCGCACAGAACAGGGTTGGTACGGCGGAGGAATTGCCGAACGGCTCATCGTAGGCCGAGGCGATCCGGTCGAAGGCCATCACGATATCATCGGCCGTGACGTTGTACTCGGTGGCATCGCAGCCGAAGTGTTTCGCGGAGATTCGTGCGTAGCGAATCTCGTCATGCGACTCGACGCCGAAGCCGATCGAGAAGGTACGGGGCGGCCGCCCACTGACCTTGCCGAGTACGCCGGCGACCGTGGAGCTGTCGAGGCCGCCGCTCAGGAATGCCCCCGTTTGGGCGTCAGGTCTGCAGCCCGCGACTGCGGCATCGAGCGTGTCGCGCAGGCCTTTCTTCAACGCTTCCGGTGACTCGCTGCGGTGCTCGCTGAATTGTGGTGTCCAGTACCGGTCCAAGCTCGCACGGCCATCCTCGAATACGAGCTTCATGCCCGGCTCGAGCTTGTGCACGCCGTCGAAGGCAGTGTCCGGCGCGGGAATCATGTGCATCAGCAGGAAGTCATGCACGGCCTGAGCGCGCAGCGACGCACGCAGCGGCGGGAAATTGGCGATTGCCTCGGCGGAGTCGCCGAACACGAGGCCCCCACCAACGACTGCCCAGCACATTCGTTCGATGCCCATCGGGTCGATCGCGAGCGAGACGCGCCGGCGATCGCCGTCGATGATTGTGACTGCGAACCGGCCACGCAGGCCATCGAGCAATTTCGGGCCCTGTGCTGCGTAGGCCGCAAGTATGCCCTCGCAGTCGGCGCCGTCCCGCGTATAGCGGCCGTCGCGCGCCCAGACAGGCTGGCCGCGGAGAGCGACCAGCAGGTTGCCGCTGCGTGCCGTCTCCCGGGCGGCGATCAGCGCCGGGAAGGGGATGATCTCGCTGGTACCGAGGTGCTCGGGCAAATGTTGGCGCAAAACGGCCGGGTCGAACGTGCTCCACCGGCCCACATAACCGAAAATCTGGCTCATTCAGTACCGCTCAACCGTGCAACAGTGAACCTTAGCAAACTTTGAACCAGTGTGCGGTCGACCAGGTCGCAGTCGCTACAATATGTCCGTTCGACAATAGGAGAAACTTCCCTTGGATACCGTGGATGGCGTCAGGAACCTGCTCAAATCGGCCCTGCAGCTAGGCGAGCGGGCAGATCGACTCACCGAAGGCAGCGCGCTGCTTGGCGCCATTGCCGAGCTCGATTCAATGGCGGTAGTCACCGTGATCACGATGATGGAGGAGCAGTACGACATCCGGGTCGAGGACGATGAGATATCGGCGGACACATTTGCGACGGTCGGCACGCTCGCCCGCTTCCTGGCAGACAAGCTCGGCCAGTGATCGCAGGCGGCGTGCGTGCGGAGTTCATCGGAGAAGCAGGCCATCGCCTGTTCGCGCTGCTGCGTACGCCCACCCAGAACAGCGGTGAGTGTGTGCTGGTCGTGCCGCCGTTTGCCGAGGAGATGAACAAGAGCCGCAAGCTCGTTACGGATTTCGCGCGCCACGAGCGCAGCAGGGGCAGGGGCGTACTCTGCATCGATCTTTTCGGGACCGGGGACAGCGACGGTGAGTTCGCCGCGGCGCGTGTCGCAAGCTGGATCGAAAATCTCGCTGCCGCTGCCGAGTGGAGCGCGACCCAGGGCTGGCGCGTGACTTCGATGCTCGGCATCCGGATGGGCGCGATACTGGCAGCATTGCTGGCCCGGCAGCGCGATTTGGATCTCTCGCACGCCGTCTTCTGGCAGCCGGTGATGAATGGTGCGCGCATGATCGATCAGTTCCTGCGCGTGCGCGTGATGGCATCGCGCATGGAGCAGGACCGCAACGAAACGGTCGCCGAACTGCGAGCCAGATTGCAGGCCGGGAAGACCGTGGAAGTTGCTGGGTACACGCTTTCAGGCGCATTGTGCGCGGATCTCGAAACCCTCGATCTGGCGGCGGCGCTAACTCCATCTTTCGCGCCGATTCGTTGGCTCGACGTGGTGGCCGACGCGACTGCTCCCATGGCGCCGGGCACGCAGCGTGCGATCGACAAGGCGCGCGCGATCGGCTGCAAGGTCGAGCACATGCAGGTGACGGGTGAGCCATTCTGGATGGCGACCGAGATCGTGACGAATCCCGCACTGGTGGCGGCTTCGTGAGCGAGGGTATCGAAGAGCCGCTGTTGTTCCCGTGCGAGGGGAGCACTCTCGTGGGCATACTCCATCGCGCTGCTGCGGGTCCATTCGAGGTAGCTGTTCTGGTTGTCGTCGGCGGGCCGCAGTACCGCGTCGGCAGTCACCGGCAGTTCGTCTCGAGCGCACGCTCGATGGCGGCGGCGGGCTACCCTGTGCTGCGGTTCGACTATCGCGGCATGGGCGACAGCGAAGGAGAATTCAAGGGTTTCGAGCACATTTCGAGCGACATCAGATCTGCGATAGACGCCCTGTACCGCACCTGTCACCCGCGGCGAGGTATCGTACTGTTTGGGCTCTGCGATGCGGCTTCCGCGGCCCTCGCATATTGCGGCAGTGACGCAAGGGTCGTAGGGCTTGTCTTGATAAATCCGTGGGTGAGGTCCGCACGGTCGGAGGCCGAAGTGGTCGTCAAGCGCTACTACACTTCAAGGCTGCGTCAAGTCGACTTCTGGCGCAAGTTGGTGGGGGGCGACTTCGATTTCTTCAGGTCGCTCGGGGCGCTGATCGGCAATCTCAAGCGAGCGGTCCAGCGCCCAAATCATACGGAGCCATCAGGTTATATCGATTCCATGCGTGCGGGTCTTGCACAGTTCACGGGGCCGGTGATGGTCGTGCAAAGCGGCCGCGACCTGACCGCAGACGAGTTTCGGGCTCTTTGCCGCCGCGACCGAGCCTGGAAAGACGCGCTGTCTCGGCCGAGCGTCGAAATTGTGGACATGGCCGATGCCGACCACACCTTCTCGGGCGGCCCCCATCTCGAGCAATTAAATCAGCGCTGCGGCCGTTGGCTCGCGAAGCAGTTTGGAAGCGGCTCATGTCCCTGACCGCGACCGTATTCCTGGCATGCTTCATTACGGGCCTCGGCCTCGCGCTGTTCCGAAATCCGATCTATGGGCTGTACACCTATATTGCGGTGTTCTACCTGGATGCCCCGAGTCGATGGTGGGGGCAGGGACTGCCCGACTTGCGCTGGTCGCAACTCGCGGCCATCGTCACGGCGGTCGCTATGCTGCGCCTCAAGCCGGACCCGGCGCGGCCTTCCTGGCACAAGTCGTTTCCCGCCGCGTTCCTGGTCGCCTATTCCACTTGGCTCTGGATTCAGAGTCCGTGGGCGCTGGATCCGGCGCTACATTTCGAATGCGCTTTCATATTTACGAAATACATCATCGTTTATTACATGGTGTACCGGCTTATCGATAGGCCGGAACTCGCAAGGGATTTTCTGCTGGCGCACGTAATCGGCTGTTTCTATCTCGGCCTGATCGCGCTCGGTACGGATGCGCCGGGAGGAAGACTCGATGGCGTCGGCGGGCCGGGCATCGACGACTCCAACACGCTCGGTATGCACGCGGCGGCCATCGCAGTTGTCAGCGCCATGCTGATTTTTGCTCTGCGCGACTGGCGGCGCTATTTGGCGATTCTCTCCGCTCCTCTCATTCTCAACATGGTTGTCAAGACGGGCAGCCGCGGCGCCTTCCTGGCGCTGTTCATGGGTGGGCTGACGATATTTGCGCTGCGTCCGCGTGAGAACACCAGGCTGTTCTATGGACTCGCGATCGTCGGTGTTTTGGCTTTCGGCGTCGTGGCGTCCGACACGTTCTGGGCGCGCATGCAGACGATTGAATCGGCGGTCAAGCAGGACGAGAATATCGACAATAGCGCCGAAGGCCGGATCGTGCAGATGAAAGCCGGAGTGCACATGTTTGCTGCGCATCCGCTGGGCGTCGGCCATCGAGGATTCGCCGTGCTGAGCCCTGCCTACCTGGATCCGATCTACTTGGATCAGACGGGCGCGCGTTCCTCGCACAACACGTTCATCAGTACACTGGTCGAGCAGGGTCTCCCGGGTGCGATTCTGTTCGCACTGCTTTGGCTGTGGGTGTGCAAGTGCTGCTTGCTCGCCCGTCGCTGGGCAATGCTCAAGCGGCCGCTAATGCACGTCAGCCTGATGACCGCTGTCTGCGGTGGTCTGGTAGTCGTCTTCATCGGCGGACAGTTTGCGGATTTCCTCAAGTCGGAGGTCCAGATCTGGTTACTGGCGCTCCTTGCAAGTCTCAGAGCTATGCCGACCATCGCCGCGGGACCGGTGACGCAGAAGGTCGTCGGGCAGCCCTGAAGCGTATCAGGGCAAGCGTACAATAAACGCCGGCGAAGTGCGGCTCGAAACTGAACCTATTGCGCGCCACGAGTTCAGGAATACCCATCGGCCAAAATGTCCGTGGCTACTCGACTCAGGTAATAGCGGCGCATCCCCTGTCAGCGTGTGTGGCGTTACCGCGAATGTCGTTGGGTTGATTTCGAAGAGCGTCGAATTGTTGTTGCTGCTGCCGAAGGACCAGTAGCAAGCGCGCGTTGGATCCCAGATCAGCGCGCAACCACTACCTATACCATTTATGGATCGTGCGGTCTGTGTGATGGTCTCGGCCGACCAGTTGATGCCTATCGAGAATGCGAACACGCCCGACTCGTTGTTGGCTCCGATAACGAGCCCCGTATTCGTCACCGGGTCGAACGCAGCGCTGCCATCTCCTACCCATTGCGCCGACGCGTTGCGCCGCGTCGACCAGTCGTTGGTCGCAACACGGTAAAACGCGTACGTAAAGTAGCTTACAAAACGATCCATGAGCAGGATCTTTCCTGTCGAGGGATTACCGACCGCCATACCTGCGAATTGTGGCGCAGACGATGCCCAGTTCGGAAGGCGAGTCCATGTCGATGCCGCCTTGTTGTAGCGAAGCATCTGTACCGTGAAGCCGCCCGAGGGATAGGAAGAACCTCCGAAGCGGTACAAATCCGCCCCCATGTCGACCATGCCATCGTAGGTATGCACGGATATCGGTGCCCCGGTCGAACCGGTCGCGAAGTCCGATGTCACGCCGGTCTGGCCGGTATTCTCCAGTCTCCAGCCCGTCGGTTGAGAATTGCCGGCAAAATCAAAGCTCGTCAGGCTGTTGTTCGAAGAATCGCTGTGCCCGCCGCCGTGCACATACATCTTCGTGCCGCTTGTGGATTTCGCACCGCCGCTCCACGGGCGCATGATGTCGTCGTTGCCGGACCACATCGAAGGCATGAGCGATCGCAGCGTCGACGTGCCGTTCGAAGGCGCATAGTTGCCGATCAGCGAGCGCACTTGGAACGGGGACATTGACGCGATATACGCAGGCATGTTCGAGGAGGTGCAGGCCGTTGCGGTGGGATTGGTAGCACCAGCAGAAACTTGGGGCGGCGGGCAAGGGAGTGCTTGCGATCTGCCCATCAATGGCGCCGCAGCACTGACCAGTCCTACTGACGTCATCAAGAAGTTCCTGCGAGTAGACATGTTCCGCTCTCCAGATGATTCGTGGCCGACGCGCAAGCAACGAGCACGCCCCGTTCATACTATATCGGTGCAAGCACGCGGTGGCCATGTCGCAATCCAACGACAAGGACGGCGTCACGGCCGTCGGCGGTTCATTGCCAGCGCATGCGAAGATGAAAAGGGGCGCAAAGGTGACTCAGATCACAGTTCGGCGGCGGCTTCCGGTGTGGCCGCGCAGGGTGGCGGGAAATGCGGCTGGCCGGACTATGCCAATCGGGAAGATAGCTTCATCTGAGCTGGCGCGAGAAGCTTTAAGTTTCAACTGCTGGCTTGCCATGGGTATTATCCTCCCTGGGCTATGGCGGAGGCGCTGGGAGCGACGTCGTGAGATTGGCTGCGTTGATGGCTGTCGCCTGTGTTTCGCTGGCTTGGAGCGTAATGCTGCAGGCGCAGGACGTACCCGGCTGCGGAACGCTGCGGAACGCATATGGTCCGTTCGATTACCGTGACCCGGTCAACAAGCGGGATAACCTGCCGATTGTCGAGACCTTCCACTTCACGCCAGACGTCGAGTCCCTGCGGCACGGCAGCACCGGTACGGTACTCGACGATTTGAAATATACACTGCGGGCATTTCCGAATCACCATCGTGCGCTGAGCGCGATCGCGCGCTACGTGATCGAAGGTGGGCGAATTCCGATCGATGATTCGATTCCGTCCGTGGATTGCTATTTCCACCGTGCTATCGCATTTCGTCCCGACGATGAGGCCGTGCACGTGATCTTCGCCAATTATCTCTACAAGACCGGTGAGCGCGAGAAGGCGCGCGAGCAGTATGAGAAGGCACTCCGGCTGGCTCCAGAATCGATCGAGATCAACTATGTCGCTGGATTGTTCTTCGTCGATACAGGTGAATTGGAGCGCGCCAAGCAGCTTGCGAAAGTGGCCTACGGCGGGGGTTATCCCCTGTCCGGGTTGAAGAGGAAGATCGCCGCAGCAGAAGCCTCGGGCAATAGAAAAGCAAAGTAGCCCCGTCGTGCGGGCGCGAGTCAACGCGGGCGCATGGCCAGTCGCTTCGCTTGCGTCTTCAGGTGGGCCGCGAAATTTCGCGCGATTCCACTGGGGGATTGACGCGAATAAGCGTGGATGCCGAATATTTCCTGCATTCCGGCCATCCATTCGCGCTTGTACGCCTCGGACCCCACGCCATAGTCGATGCGCGTCACGTGGTCGACATCAAGCGCCTGCCGGAACATTTCGCGCGACAGTACTGCGCCCACCGACATTTCCGAGAATTGCTCATCGTAGGCGAGCTTGTAAATGCACGCTTCTGTACGGGTAGTGATCCAGAACTGCGCCGCAGCGGGCTTCCCGTCCACGTAGAGAACGCCGAGGCGCAAGCAGTCTATTGCGGCGAGTCGGCGTGCCAGATCGGGAATAAACTCCGGGTGTGGCTCGGGCTGCTTCCAGCTCGAGTTGTAAACGGCCACATAATCGCGAACACCCTGGTCAAGATCTTCCTGCCGTTGGCCATAAAGCACGAATTTGACTTGGTAGGATTTCTGTAGTTTACGACTCTTGCGCTCAACCGTATTGCGCAAGCGCGACGGGCGCTTAGCGAAATATTCATCGAAGCTGGTAGCTGGGCAATCGAGAAACCAATTCTCGTACTGATGATGATGATGCACGGCATAGCCTGCATGATCGAGCGCCCTGATCATGGCTGCGGCTGCGGCACTTGACTTCTTCAGATAGTCAAGCCGTACCGTATGCCAACGGGGCCGTTCAGATGCAATGAATGACGCGAGAGCGGCACAGACCCTTGCCATATCGGCACCGGCCTCGGCGACCGGACCAAACTCCATGGTGTAATAATTGCTCAGGCTGGTGAGTTCGCGGCTTCCGGGACATCGGATGCAGCAGAACAAACATGCGATGGCCGATCCATGCGCTGCCGTGACGACATAGATTCTTGGCTGCACCGTCTGGTCGATGGCGGTGCGCTGTAGGCATTGGAACCATGCAAGCGAGTCGAACCATCGCTCTTTGGCCATGGATTCGCACAGACTTCGGGCACTCGCCGGTAGGTCTTCGAGCGAGTTGTAAACGGCAACTTCCAAATCTGCGTGGCTTTCAGTATCCAGGGTGGGCGACGGCAATATAGCAAGCACTTCCGGTTCGGATACAGAAGTTGGCGCGATGCGTGACCGGAAGCACGCAACGCGAGAGACCGCGTAGCATCTCGTGGAGTGCGCATTGTCAAATATGCAGACTCTGAAAACTACGAGCGTTCCGATGCCGGCGTCAGTCGGCAGTCCAGCTTCCACGACAAGCTGAAATTCATTATCGTTGCCGGCAACGGGGGCTTCACTGGACGTAGAATAACTTATGAAGGGCATCATCCTGGCCGGGGGTCTGGGGACGCGCCTCAATCCCCTGACGGAAATCACCAACAAGCACCTCTTGCCGGTGGGCCGGGAGCCGATGATCTGGCATCCGGTGCGACAGCTGGTAGGCGCGCGGATCACCGACATCATGGTGATCACCTCGACCCACCACATGGGCTCGATCGTGAACTCGCTCGGCTCGGGCCGGCGGTTCGGTTGCCAATTCACCTACCGGGTGCAGGAGGAGGCTGGCGGCATCGCGCATGCGCTGCAGCTCGCGCGCGGTTTCGCCGCCGACGACTCGAGTGTGGTGATGCTCGGTGACAACATCTTCGAGCATTCGATCGCTCCGTTCGTCGATGCCTTCCGCGTACAGGAACGTGGTGCGAGGGTGATGCTCAAGGAGGTGGGAGACCCGGAGCGCTTCGGTGTTGCGGCGCTCGACGAGAAGCTGATACTCGAGATCGAGGAGAAGCCGAAGGCACCCAGGAGCAATCACGCCGTGGTCGGCTGCTATGCCTATGACGAGCGGGTCTTCGACATCATCGACGGCATCGAGCCGTCGGCACGTGGCGAACTCGAAATCACGGCGGTGAACAATCGCTACATCGCGCGCGGCGAACTGCAGTACAGCTTCGTGACCGGACGCTGGACCGATGCCGGCACCTTCGAATCCCTGCAGCAGGCGAACGAACTGCTGCTGTCGAACGGCAACGCGATTCTGTCATGAGCGCCTGGCTCATCACGGGAGCGGCCGGTTTCATCGGCGCGAATTTCGTGCGCCTCGCTGCCGCGGAGGGGAACGCGCGCCTCGTGGTGCTCGATGCCCTGACCTATGCGGGCAATCTCGAGAACATTTCGGAACTGATCGGCAATGGCAACGTGGAGTTCTGTCGCGGCGACATCTGCGATGCCGGGCTCGTGTCAGAGCTCTTTGCGAAGCACCGTTTCGATCGGGTTGTTCATTTCGCAGCCGAGAGTCACGTGGACCGCTCGATTCTGGGCGCCGGGCCGTTCATCCGCACCAATGTCGAGGGCACCGCGGTGCTGCTCGACGCTGCGCGACTCAGCTGGAGGGATCGGGCGGGCGCGCACCTTTTCCTGCACGTCTCGACTGATGAAGTATTCGGCTCGCTCGCACCCGAAGATCCCCCGTTCACCGAGCAGAGCCCTTATCGGCCGAACAGCCCGTATTCCGCATCCAAGGCGGCCGCTGATCACCTCGTCCGCGCCTGGCAGCATACCTACGGTCTGCCCGCGATCATCAGCAACTGTTCGAACAACTACGGCCCATGGCAGTTTCCCGAAAAGCTGATTCCGCTGATGATCCTGAACGCCTTCGACGGCCGTGAATTGCCGGTGTACGGAGATGGCTTGCAGGTGCGCGACTGGCTGCACGTGGAGGACCATTGTCGAGCGCTGCTCGCGATGCTGGCGGGTGGACGGGTGGGAGCCACCTATGTCGTGGGCGGTGCGTGTGAACGGACCAACATCGATATCGTGCGGGGCATCGTTCGCGAGGTGGATCAACTGCGGGGCCGTCCGCCAGGAACCAGCGCAAAGCTCATCCGACATGTCGCGGATCGACCGGGGCATGACCGTCGCTATGCCATGAACGCTGCCGCACTGCAGCGGGAGCTCGGCTGGCGGCCGCTTCACTCCCTCGATACAGCGCTTCCGGTGGTCGTGCGCTGGTACTGGGAAAACCGGGCGTGGGCGGAGAGAATACGCTCCGGGGCGTACATCGATTATTACGAACAGCAGTATGGGGCCCGCGCGTGAGCACCCTGTCGGTGGTGGTTCCCGTCTATCGTGCCGAGCAGACGCTTCCGGAACTGCATCGCCAGCTCGTGCCGGCTCTCGAGGCGCTGGTCGACGACTTCGAAGTTATCTATGTCGAGGACTGCGGCGGGGACCACTCATGGGCACTGATCGCGGACTTTGCGGCGGCCGACCCGCGCGTCCGCGGCATTCGGCTGAATCGCAATTTCGGCCAGCATAACGCTCTCCTGTGCGGCATTCGCGCGGCGCAGTACGACTTGGTCGTCACCATGGACGATGACTTGCAGCACCCGGTGGAGGAGATCCCGAAGCTGCTTGCCGCTCTGACTGAGGAGGTCGACGTTGTCTACGGGTTCCCCGAGCGCGAGCGGCACGGCGTCCTGCGGCGCCTCGCGTCGCAGCTGACGAAGCTCGCTCTGGCGAGCGCGATGGGTGCGGAGACGGCACGGCATGTGAGCGCGTTCCGGCTTTTTCGTACGCAACTGCGCGAAGGATTCCGTAACTACCGCAGCCCGTCCGTATCGATCGATGTGCTGCTCACCTGGGCGACCACCCGTTTCGCCATCGTGCGGGTTGCGCACCGCCCGCGCACCGCGGGGGCCTCCGGCTACACGCTCGGCGCCTTGATGCGCCACGCGGTCAATCTGATGACGGGGTTCAGCACATTGCCACTCCAGGTCGCGAGTTTCATCGGCTTTGCGTTCGTGCTGGTCGGATTCGTGACGATGGGATACGTGCTCGTGAACTACCTGCTGCACGGCTCGGCGGTACCGGGATTTGCCTTCCTCGCCTCGATCGTGACCATTTTTTCGGGGGCGCAGCTCTTTGCGCTGGGAATCTTCGGCGAGTATCTCGCGCGCATGCACTTCAGAAGCATGGATCGCCCGGCCTATGTGGTGCGCGAGATGGCATCCGCAGGACCGGAACGCCTGGGCGTCCGCCTGGAAGCGCCGGTGCGATCGTGACGCCGAAAGTGCCATTCAATCGTCCCTGCACGGTCGGCGCCGACGCCGCCTATGTTCGGGAGGCGATCGCGTCTGGCCACATGTGCGGCGATGGTCCGTTTGGCAAGCGCGCCCAGGCACTGCTCGAGGCGAAGTTCGCTGCTCGGCACGCACTGCTGACCACATCGTGCACGGCGGCGCTCGAGATGTCGGCGCTGCTGTGTGGTCTGGAGGCGGGGGACGAGGTGATCATGCCGTCGTACACGTTCGTGTCGACGGCGAACGCGGTTGCCCTTCGCGGAGCGCGCTGCGTGTTCGTCGACATCCGGCCCGATACGCTCAATCTCGACGAGGCGCAGATCGAGGCCGCGATCACGACTCGAACCCGATCCATCTGGCCGGTGCACTACGCCGGCATCGCCTGCGAGATGGACACCATCATGGAGATCGCGCGCCGTCGGGGGCTGACAGTCGTCGAAGATGCGGCACAGGGCGTGTTCGCGACTTACAAGGGTCGCGCACTCGGTACGCTCGGCGACCTCGGCTGCTACAGCTTTCACGAAACGAAGAACATTTCCTGCGGCGAGGGCGGTGCGCTGCTTGTGAACAACGATAGCTTTGCGAAGCGCGCCGAAATTCTTCGCGAGAAAGGGACGAACCGCAGCCAGTTTCTGCGCGGCCAGGTGGATAAGTACACCTGGGTCGACCTCGGGTCGTCCTACGTGCCGTCGGATATCCTCGCAGCGTATCTCCTCGGGCAGCTCGAGGCCGGCGAACGGATCACGGCGCGACGAGGTGAGCTCAGCGCCACCTACGCGCGGTTGCTCGCGCCGCTCGCGGAACGTGAACTTCTGCGTTTGCCGGTCGTGCCCGCCGAGTGTGCCAGCAACCATCACATGTTCTACGTGCTGGTGGAGGGTGCAGCCCGGCGCGGCGCGCTGATGGAACACCTGCGCGGGGCGGGCTACATGGCGACCTTCCACTATGTCCCGTTGCATACCTCGCCGGTCGGGGCGGCACTGGGCTGGCGCGAAGGAAGCCTTCGGGTCACTGAAGACCTGAGCGCGCGCCTGTTGCGGTTGCCGCTCTACTACGACATGTCGGATGCCGACGTGGTTTCGGTGGTGCGCGAAGTGTTCGTGTTCTATGGCGTCGATTGCCGCGGCCTTGCGGCCTGAGTGATGGCTGCGCGGGGTCGTGTGCAGGGTTTCCAGGCAACCGATTCACCGCTCGAGTCCGCACGCTTCGCGCGGCGGGTGAGGCGCTACGAACTCGGCACGGGAGATGGTTCGCTCATGATCGATGCGATCCGCGAGGAGCGGCCGGATCTCGCCATCGTGCGGATTCCGACGGATCGCGCCGAGCTCGTGACCGACCTGGCGGCGCTCGGCGGGCAATTCGTGCTGGGCGACTGTCGGGTGGTCTATACGCGCGACAACGTCGACCGTGGCCGGACTGCGGGAAAATCCAGTCGCGGTTTTCGCCTGCGCCCGTCGACCAGTACCGATGGACCGTTGCTCGATGTGATGGTCGAGCGCATTTTTGCCGGCTACCGCACACACTACGCGACGAACCCTCAGCTCGCTTCATTTCCGGTGACCGATGGCTACAAGGAATGGGCGCGCGCGCACATGGGGGATGGCGAGCGTCGCTGCCTGATCGCGGAACTCGACGGCGAGCCGTGCGCCTTCACGACCGTGCAGGTGAACGCCGAGGCGGGCGTGGTCGTGCTGAACGGTGTCCTTCCGCAGCATCGCGGGCGGGGCGTCTATCGCGATTTGCTGCGCGCGACGATCGATGCATTCATCGATGCGGGCGCAGGCGCCACGGTCATCGCGACCCAGATCGACAATCGTGCCGTTCAGCGGGTCTGGGTCACCGAGGGATTCACGCTGACGACTTCGCAGTACACGATCCACATCAATTTCATCCACTGAGGCGATTGCACAAATGGCATTCGTGGTTGGAGCGTACGCACGGACGGCGGCGGCCCGGCTGGGACTGGAGCAGCTTGCGCAGTTGCGCCGGGCACTCCAGATCGGCCCCACCGACAGCGCGGGGTTTGCGTGCACGGCACGGTTGCAGCTGGCGTGGGTCACGCTAGACGGTTCGGTGGGGGTACCGATCGAGGAAGAGGACGGTTCACTCTCGCTGCTTTGGGGCAGTCTCTACCGCGATGGGCATGACGATGCATCGAATCGGGCCCTGCTGCGGACGGAATCAGGCAGCGATTCGCCGCAACTCGAGGCCATCTCGGGTGAATTCGGCTATGCGGTGCACGATGCCGCGACGGATACGCTCCGGTTGGTGACCGACAAGTTCGGAAAGCGTGCGCTGTTCGTCTATTGCGCCGAGGATCGCGTCTGGTTCTCGAGCTCGCTGAAGGTCATGGAGCGCCTTCCCGCGGTTCGCAAGGTGATGAGCATGCGATCCGTCACCGAGATTGCATTCTTTGGATGGCCCCTCGGTGATCGAACACCCTATCGCGACGTGCGTGTATTTCGCCCGGGCGAGCGCCTTCGCGTCGGCGCGCGGCACGCTCGATCGGACTACTACTGGCGCTGGAACACGCTGGAAATATGGCGCGGCAGCCGTGAGGAGGCTGTCACGGAGCTTGCGGCACGGTTTCGCGCCTCGATTCGCCGTCGGCGTGGATCGGACAGACGCGTGTTGAGTCTGCTCAGCGGCGGTCTCGATTCGCGGATGATCGCGACGGCGCTGCGCGAGCAGGGTGTCGCGGTCGTCAGCTGCAATTTCTCCCCGATCGATACCCAGGACCAGGTCTACAGCGGCGCGGTCGCGGAAGCGCTCGGTTGCGA
Source organism: Steroidobacteraceae bacterium (assembly GCA_019187495.1). Lineage (GTDB taxonomy): Bacteria > Pseudomonadota > Gammaproteobacteria > Steroidobacterales > Steroidobacteraceae > CADEFQ01. The sequence goes on along the minus strand of JABAQN010000022.1, from coordinate 99,681 downwards.
GCACTCGTCGCTGCCGCTCGAGCGCGGACGGGTGCCGAACCTGTATTGGCAATTGAGCGAGGCGTGGCGTTCGGGCGGGATCAGGAGCGAGGGGCCGATAGAACGTCCGCATTGGGTATTTGTCGGTGTGGGTGGCAGCACCGGTTTCGGCGCCGTTTTCTGGGACGAGGAATTGATTGCGCACTTTCGCGCCGGCAGGATGCGCGAGGGCGTGGAGTTCTTCATCCGTCGCATGGGGTGGCGGCTCATCGAGCGCCTTTACAGGCGAGAAGATCTCGCGCGTCTGCGCGAAGAGCTCGTCGAGGGCGTGCTCGAGCAACTGCGCGAGTTTCCGTGCGAAGATCCCGCGCGGACATTCCATCTGTTCGAGATGATGAATGATCAGCGTCGTCACCTGCACGCGCACTGGGACAATGCGGGGTCGCACGGCATGCAGTTTCACGTGCCGTACTTCGATGCCCAGTTCCTCGAATTGATGCTGGCGGTGCCCCTCGAGTGGGCGCTTTATCACGACCTTTATTACCAGTGGATGGAGCAGTTCGATCCCGCGGCGCGCAGTGTGCCGTGGCAGGTATATCCCGGCCACAAGGCTTGCCCGGTGCCCTCGCATCAAGCCTTTCCGACCCAATGGGAAGCATCGGGCAAGTACGTGTTGTCCGATCGCAATGCATGGTCGGCGCCGCTTGGTTCGATTCTCGCCACGCGGCCGTTTCCTTCAGTCCTGAATCGCGGGTACCTGCAGTACGTGCGGCTGCGGCGCGCGTTGGGCGGCGACTATGGCTATGCGATAGACGTTGCGCGCACCTATTGCGATGTCTGGAAGCGCAGCGAGGGCCGGTTCGACTGGCGCTGAGGGGTTACGCGCGGCACTCGAGAACCGCGTGCGTGTATGGAATTCGCAGCAGATCGTTGCGCAGCTGCGCCCTCGTTCTCGGGAAGGAGTGCGACGCGAGCCGGCGATAGGCGTCGAGCGTTCGCACATTCTGGCCACGATCGAATGCAATGATCCGCCGCGCGATGGCCGATTGCGCGCTGTCGAAGCAGGGATCGAGCGTGACCAGGCGACCGTGCTGCGCGATGGCCGCGCGGCAGATCCCGAGCAACTGCACGGCTTCGTCGTCCGCGAGGTGGTGCAGCAGGCCGATGGCCAGCACGAGATCGAAAGGCGGCTCACCTGCGAGCGAGTGCTCGGTCAGCAGCGAGGCGACGAAGCGGCCGCGCCCGCCGAAGCGCCTCCCGGCTGCCTCGACGTAGTCTTTGCTGATATCGTACCCGCAATAGTCGACCTCTGGCAGATGGGCGAGGATCGCGGCGGTCCCGCAACCGACATCGAGCACCCGCTCGCCCGCCTCGGGCCGGACATGGTCCCGGATGAACGCCGCGCGACAGCGCCGCGCGCCGACGACATTCTCGAACAGCTCGTAGATCGCAGGTATGGACAGGATCGCGCGTAGTCCCGAGGTGACTTGAGCCATGACCGCCCCCTGCCGCAATCGGCGGAGCTACAAGGTGGACCTGAACACCCAGACGCGAAACAGCAGGAAAAAGTATACGACAAGCGCCCCCATGATCGCGATCTGCACCAGCTGGTGGGGCAGCCCGAGCACATCGACCAGCAGCAGGAGGCCGATGAAATTGAGTACATAACCGGATGCGTAGAGCGCGATGAAGCGGCGCAGTGTCTGCAGGTACGGCAGGCCGCTATCGAAAGTCCACCGCCTGTTCAGATGGAAGCTCGATGCCACGCCGGCAATGTAGGTCACGGTCATGGCCGCCCGGGGCGCCGCCCCCCATTCGGTGAGGAGCAGGTATGCCGCATACAGCAGCAGGTTCGTGATGGCACCTATCGCGACATAGCGCGAAAACTGGCGCAGGGCCGTCATGTCACCGGCTTTCGGATGAGCCAGGCGACCAACTGGCCGCGCGTGTCGACACCGGCCCGGGCGAGCCATACCCGCAGGCTGTCGTAGGGCACTCGCACGGCTTCGATCGAATAACCGCGCGAGCGCGCGGTGGGCACCAACCCGGCCTCGAGCGCGTCCGATGTCGCGTCGCTGTAGTCTCCCGTGCGCAGCCTTTCGCTCAGGGTCCGAAACGGCTTGCGAAACGCAATGATCGCCACCGTCGGGTCGGCTGCAATCGCATCGAACGCTGAATCGAGGCTCGCGGTGGAAGCAAAGTCGACATATCGAAGCGTCACGCCCCGCTCGTAGAAGCTGTCCGGGACGAGGCGTCGAAAGTGGATGGGTAGCAGCAGCACCTGTGTGTGCGTGCCGGGGGCCATCCCGAGCGCCCGCGCGAGGCCCCGCATTTCGAGGACGCCATAGCGGTCATGCATCCCGTTCGGTACCCAGCCGCCGTAAGCCACCACGGCGAGCAGCATGCCCGCGGCGGCTATCTTCAGCGGCCGGGCGGTCAGCGCCTGCCACGCCGCCGCGAGCGCCGCACCTGTCGCGATCGACAGCGCAGGCAGGACGACCGTGAGATAGCGTTCGTGGAATTGAGTGAATGTCAGAGGCGACAGGCGGACGGGCATCAGCATCAGAAAAAGCACGAACAGCAAGACGGTTGCCGCGATGAACAAGAGGACTGGGTTGCGCCGTGCCCCGACAGCAGTCGCAATGAGGCCGAACAGCGTGAGGCAGCCAATCGCCGCGCCAAAACCGAAGAAGAGAACTGTGAGCACCTCCCCGCGGCCGACGAGAAGTGCCGCGAATCGCACGAGATCGCTGCGCACGCTTTCACTGCCACCGCCCTGTGATATGTAGTCAACGTAGTGCCCCGCGCCTTCGATATGCGAGCCGAGACCGACGCCTGAGAGCGCACCGATCAGGAGTGCCACGGCGAGCCCCGCACTTGCGCCGCCCGCGAGAATGCCGATCTGCGCGCAGCGCTGTCGCCACGGAAGCGGCGATGCGAAGATCGTTAGAGCGCAGGGAAGGCTGACGAGCATGAAATAGTTCTTGACACCAAACTGCAGGCCGATGATCAACCCGCAAATCAGCAGCGTTCGAGCGCGACGTTCCTTCAAATAGTGGATGAAAGCGGCGATCGTCGCCGCGAGCAGGCACACGGCGAGACCGTCGGGCAGCGCCGCGGTATCGAAGGTGATCGCGAGCGGATGTGCGGCGTAGACGAGTGCCGCGAGGAGCGCAGCACGGGCATCGAACGCAGCGCGCGCGGCCGCGGCGACCAGGAGGATGGTCAGCGCGCCGAGCATGAACATCAGCACCGAAGCCCATTCGAGAGTCAGGGATCCGAGCGTGCCCCAGCCGATGAGCAGCCAGGTCCACACGAGCCGCGTGTAGTAGACGGGGAGGTCGGTATGGGGCTGGCCGCCAGCAATCTCGCGCGCGACCTTGATCCAGACCTGATCGTCGCTGCCGAGCGGAAGCGCGAAATGCAGCAATCGTATGGCGAGGCCACCGACCACGATGAGTGCGAGCAGTGGTCGATACGCCCGCACGGCGCCGGATTCGCCATTCATGGCTGAAGTTCCCCGAAGACTTCTGCGAGTTCGGCGGTGCGATGTTCACGCGAATAGCGGCCCGCCGAAAGTCGACTCAATGGACGCCACTCCTGCGCGTCGCACCGGCGCACGAACTCGCGCAGCGCGGCGGCGATGGCGGCAGCCGAGTCGAGCGGCGCGATGATGCCGGCCGCCGCCTCGTTCAGCGCAGCCGCGGTGTCGCCTGCGGGATCCGTCAGCGCAACGATCGGACGACCCGCGCGGAAGTACTCGTAAAGTTTGGCAGGCACCTGCGTGTTGCAGTTGGCAGCTTGCAGGATCAGCAGTCCGTCCGTCGTGAGCATCTCCTCGAGCGCAGAGACATAGTCGATCGGGGGCTCGAGTTGCACCATGTCTTCAATCCCCCTTCCTTCGATCATGCGCCGAAACAGCGCGTCATTGCTCGTTGCACGCAGCTTCAGCGTCAGTCGGCCCGCCATGGCGTCGCCACGCGACTTGAACGAGGCAAGCGCATCGAAGAGACAAGCCGGATCGCGCTCGCTTGGATAGATCACGCCGCTGTGCAGCAGAGTGAGCCGCCTTCCCGCGGCCGGTGCGATTACGGCGGGCGAGCCGAGCCGCGATTCCGCACTGGCGAATGCGTCCTCGTCGAACCCATTTTCCACGATTCGAATGAAGCCGTCGTCCACCTCAGGGAAACGCGCTCGATAATCGCGAGCGGCGCCCCGCGTCGTGACGATCACACGGCTGGCGCACCGAAATACCCGCTCCTCGAGTTCCTTCCAGGACGCATTGACTCTGGGATCCGGCGGATAGTCGCCCTGCCACATCGGATCACGAAACTCCGCAATCCAGGGCAACCCGGTGCGCTCCGCCACTGCGAGTCCGATCTGATGAGCAGTAGCGATTGGAAAGGTGCTCCATACGACATCGACCTTCCGCTCGCGAGCCAGGCGTATCGCCGTGGGTACCGCCCTGTACGCCCACGTGCGCCAGCGATCCGGCAGGGCGAGGCGCTGCGGGTAGCGGCCGAACAGGCTCAAGTGTCGCGCGGCGTCGAGCGCGAGCGCGCGGTGCACTTCAATGGACCCGGTATCGCTGTCGACCCCGGTGCTCACTGCATCGTAGGCGCCCGGCGTGGCGGTGAGCACGATGGGCTTCCAGCCGGCTTTCGGCAGGTGTTGAGCAAATCGCAGCGTGCGCTGAACGGCACTACTGCCGCGCATCGGCGGAAACTGGAAGGCAATCAGCAGCGCGTTGCGGAGGGCCAAGCGGGCTAGACGAGCAATTCGACCGCGGGTGGGTGATTGAGAAACGCCCGTGGGCTCGCACTCAGCCCATAGGCGCCGCTTTGCAGGACGACGACCAGGTCGCCTTCCTCCGCGCGGGAAAGGTCCATCCGGTCCGCGAGCAGGTCGAGCGGCGTACACAGCGGACCGACAACCGAGGCAATCTCGCGCGCACCACCCTGTACGCGATTGCCGATCAGCACCGGGTAGTTCTTGCGAAGCACCTGTCCGAAATTCCCCGAGGCGGCGAGATGATGGTGCAACCCGCCGTCGCAGACGAGAAATACCTGCCCGCGCGAGACTTTGCGGTCGATGACCCGGCAAACATACGCGCCCGACTCACCGACGAGGTAGCGCCCGAGTTCGAGCACTAACTGCGCACCTGGCAGCGCCCGGGCAACTCGAGTCACCAGTTCGCGCAGGTTGGTCGCGATGGGCGCGATCTCGAGCGGTCGCTCGTCCGGAAAGTAGGGGATACCGAAGCCACCACCGATATTGAGCGTGCGCACCGGGGACGGCGCATGCTGCGCGAGGCGCAGCGCGAGCGCCACTGACTTCTGCTGGGCCTCGACGATCGCCTCGGCGCGCAGGTTCTGCGAGCCGCTGAAAATATGGAAGCCCTGGAACTCGAGCGGTGCTGCGCCGATGGCGGCGAGCACATCCGGCACACGCTCGGCATCGATACCGAACTGCTTCGGGCCACCCCCCATTTTCATGCCGGAAGTCTTGAGTTCGAAATCCGGATTGACGCGCACGGCGACTCGCGGCCGCCGTCCCGTACCCGTGCCGATGGCTGCCAGCACACGAATCTCGCGCTCCGATTCGATGTTCACCGTGATGCCGGCGGCGGCGGCGCGTGCGAGCTCGGAGTCGGTCTTGCCGGGCCCCGCGAAGCTCACGAGATCGGAAGCCGCGCCGGCGTCGAGCGCCACCCGCATCTCGCCGGCGGAAGCCACGTCGAGCCCGTCGACGAGGCCGAGCATGTGACTCACGACAGCCGGCATCGGGTTGGCCTTCATCGCGTAGTGCACGTGTACTTCGCAGGGCAGTGCGGCGCGCAGTTCGTGCATCTTGCGCGTCATGACGCCACGGTCGTATACGTAAAAGGGCGTCTGTCCGGCCTGTGCCGCGATGTCGGTGATCGAGCGACCACCGATCAGCAGCTGATCGCCATCCACCGCAAACCACGGGTGCGCGGCGTGTTGCCTGAATGTCACCGAAGTCACTATCCCTCCACCGTGAACAGTGATTTCATCTCGGCCGCAAGCCCCGCGCGGTCATACTTGCCGTTCGGATTTCGGGGCAGCGATTTCCGCCACGAGATCTGTGCGGGCACCATGAAAGCCGGCAGCTCCTTGCGTAGCGCATCGAGCAGCGGCGCATCATCCGCGCTGTGGCCGTCGGCGGGCGCCGCCACCAGCACGATCGCCTGGCCGAGAGTCGGATGGGGGACGCCGATGGCCGCGGCATCAGCCACGAGCCCCGTGGCGAACACCACCTCTTCCACCTCGCCGGGGCTGACGCGGTAGCCGGACGTCTTGATCATCTCGTCGCGGCGGCCGATGAAGTAAAGAAACCCGTCTTTGTCGGCCTTCACGGTATCCCCCGACCACACGGCCAGTTCCGTGAGGACGAGGCCAGGGTCCTGGCCCGGGCACGGCTTGAAGCGCTCGGCGGTCTTGGCAGGATCATTCCAGTAGCCGAGTGATACCAGTGATCCGCGATGCACGAGTTCGCCCGGCTCGCCCGGCGCGCACACGCTGCCGTCGGGGCGCACGACGCGAATCTCGGCATTTGGAATGGCCCTGCCCATCGAGCCGGGGCGCTTGTCGATTTCGGACGGTGGCAGAAAAGTGGAGCGAAAGGCCTCCGTGAGCCCGTACATCAGGAAGACCTGGGTGCGAGGCAGCGCATCGCGCAACTTCTGCAATGTGGAGCCCGGCATTGCACCGCCCGAATTCGTGATGTAGCGCAAATGCCCGCCAGCCGCTTCCGGCCACCGCAGGTCGGCGAGTTGTGCCCAGAGTGGCGGCACGCCCGCGAGGCCCGTGATGCGCCCGTGCGCCAGCGCCTTCAGGATGTCGCGGGGAAGCAGATAATCCATCAGCGTCACGCTCGCGCCGACATGAAACGCGGTGGAGAGCTGGCTGAACCCGTAGTCGAAGCTGAACGGCAGCACCGCAAGCAACCGGTCTTCTGGTGCATTGCCGAGGTAACCTGCGACGCTGTGCGCGCCGGTCACCATGTTTCGATGCGACAGCACCACTCCCTTCGGCTTCCCGGTGCTGCCCGAGGTATAGAAAATCGACACCATGTCGGTGTCGATCACGCGATGCGGCTTCGCATGGTCGGGCGAAGCTGTCAGTTCGCGCCAGCGATGCGTGGCGTAGTGAGCCGCAGGCAGTGACGGCCCGTCCGATGTGGTGAGCACGACATGCCGCAGATCGATGCAGCTTTGCAGCTCCTCGGCGAGCGTGCTGGCGCGCTCCGCAGAAGTGACGAGTGCGCGCACGTTGCAGTCACGCAGGATGTGACCGACTTGCGCGGGCTTCAGCAACGGATTTACGGGGACGAACACGCAACCGGCGTGCGCCGCGCCGAACATCGCGATCACGGTCTCGGGAACCTTGGGCAGATAGACCGCGATTCGCTCGAGTTTGCCGAGGCCGAGACGACGGGTCGCGGCGGCGGAAAAATCCCTCACGGACTGGGCGAGCGACGCGTAGTCGACGAATTTGTCCCTGTGGACGAGCGCGTGCGAATGGGGTGCGTTTTCGGCCGAACGGAGCGGCAGCTCGAAGAGTAACTCGCTCATGCAGTCTCTTGTGTATACAGCCGAATCGAGCGCCGCGAGCGGCGGCAGCCGAATGTTAGCATCGCCGGGCACCGGGCAGCCGAATGTTGGTCATCGCATGCCCATTTCACGCCGTGCTGCAGCTCCGTGCCGACATAATTCGACGCCTGCTTGAGCACCGCGGCCGATTCGTGTTCCATACACAAGGAGGGGCGTGACGCGGGCACTTGCAAAGGAAGGATCCATAGCGGTGTGTGGTTTCGCGGCGATCGTTTCGCTGAACGGGGGAAAACCCGGGTCGGGTGTGGTCGCCCGCATGACCGCGCTACTCGCCCACCGGGGACCGGATGCGGAAGGGTCTTGGTGCGAGGGCGCCTTTGCCGTGGGCTTTCGCCGTCTCGCCATTCTGGACCTCGCCGCATCGGGGCATCAGCCGATGCACAGCGCGGACGGACGCCTTGTACTCGTATTCAACGGCGCGATCCACAATTACGTCGAGCTGCGCCAGGAGTTGCGCTCGCTCGGCCATGTGTTTCGATCCTCCGGCGATACCGAGGTATTGCTGGCCGCCTATCGGGAGTGGGGCGAGCGCTGCCTCGAGCGCCTGAACGGCATGTGGGCTTTCCTGGTGTATGACAGGGTCGCCCGGCGAATCTTCGGCGCGCGGGATCGCTTCGGAGTCAAGCCGCTCTACACTTGGCGCGACGCCCGGCACCTGGTGTTTGCGTCGGAGATCAAGGCCATTCGGGACTCGGGGGTTGCCCGGCTCTCGCCGGACCGGCGCTCGATTGCGCGCTTTCTGCTCGAAGACCGGCTGGATGACAGCGAACGGACATTCTATGAGGGGGTCACGCAGATCGCGGCCGGCACCTCATTCGAAGTGGATGCCGCGGGGCGACTGCGCACGCGGCGCTATTGGTCACTGGATCCCGCGCGTGGCGACGAAACGGAGCCCGTGAGGGAGTACGGTGCGCTTCTTGATGACGCGATCCGATTGCGCCTGCGTAGTGATGTGCTCATCGGTGTCCAGCTTTCGGGCGGTCTCGATTCGACGTCGATTGCGTGTCGCATGGCGCATCATTGGGCGAACAACGGCGGAAACGTCGAGGACTTGCACGCGTTCTGTTATCTGTCTCCGGAGTTCGACGAAACCGCGCAGATTGCGGCAACACTGCAGCAGACACGCATCCGGCAAGTGCCGCTCGAGGCGCAACCCGGCGAGCTCTGGTCGTCCGTCGAGCGCCACCTGTGGCATCAGGACGAACCGGTGCATTCGTTCACGTCGGTGGTCGGATACAAGCTGATGGAGCTGGCCCGATCGCACGATGTGCGCGTACTGCTCAACGGTCAGGGCGCGGATGAGGTGCTCGCCGGCTACGGCAACTTCTTCTACGACTACTGGTCGGAGCTGATTCGCGCCCGGCGCCTGCGCGCGGTCCGGCAGGAGATCAGGGCATTCGCTGCGGTTCAGGGTGGCGTTCCTCGCAGGATCGAGGCGCGCGCATTCGCCATTGCCGTGCAGCAATTGTTGGCAAAGCTGCCTGGTTACTCTTCACTGTCACACGTGCGCCGGCGTGCGCGCGTGGCAGGCGATCCATGGGTCTCGAAGGAAGTGAAGGCTCATTGGGAAGCGGGTCGGGAAGTGGCACCCCGGGGTCTCGATGGGGCACTTCGGGCTTCCGTGGAAGTGGCGTCGCTGCCGCTCTACCTGCGGGTGGACGATCGCAATTCCATGGCGCATGGCATCGAGGTGCGTCTGCCGTTCCTCGACCATCGGCTCGTGAATTTCGCCTTCGGTGCGGGGCCGGAATGGAAGTTGAGCGGCCCCTACACGAAGCATCTGCTGCGCGAAGCGATGCGAGGCCGGATTCCGGAAGCGGTGCGTGCGCAGACTCGCAAATACGGGTTCCCGACCTCGGTGGCCGCGTGGTTCAGAGGACCTTTGTTCGAGCCGCTGCGGGACTTGCTCGCGAGCCGCGTGGTGCGGGAATCCGGCCTGTGGAACAACGACGCCGTGACCGCGGCGCTCGAGGCGCACCGCCGGGGCGAGCGCAGCGAAGGTCCGCGCCTGTTTGACGTGGCGCAGATGTGCCTGTGGCTCGATGGCACCCGGAACTGGCCCATCCAGGCAGCCAATGGGGCCGCCGTGCGCAGCGGCTGACCATCAGCGGCCGATGACAATCAGGGAGAAGGCGTCGTCAAGGCTGGTGACTGCACAGCGCCACGGTGACGCAGCGCCTCGGCGATCGAGTGGATAAAGTCGGCCGCGACTCTTTCCTGCCCCAGCGCATTCAGATGGCCGCCATCGCTCGTGTAGTCGAGCACCAGCATTTCGACTTCGCGTCCGCCCACTGGAAACCCGGCGACCGTGCCGTCCGGCCGGGTCGCCTCGAAGCGGGCGACGTCGAGCAGCTTGTCCCCGGCGTAACGATCCCGCACCCGCTGGTTGAACTCGCCGCGATCGAGGTTTGCGGCATCCGTGACGGTCGACAGGCCGAGGAGGCGCTTCAGCCGGGTCTTCCTGCCAGGCGGCTCAGCCATGAGCGGCATCGTCGCATGCAGGATGCTGACGCCAGGATGCGCGGTCTCGATCGCGCTCATTTCGCTCGAGTAGCGCGTGAACAGCTTGTCGGGCGAGCGCTCTTTCGAGCCCTCGTCGAGATCGACATAGCAGAACTTGAATGTCGCGACGTCGTAGGGTGCTTCATTCGCGTCACCCAGCGCCTGCGCGAAACCTGCGATCTTGGCGTCCGGGTCGAGATTCTCGCCGACCTTGGCGTGAAACAGGCCCGGACCCTGCGGCGCGGGATGCCCGATGGCGACTTCCTCGATCCGCAGCGGCACGCCGGCCCTGTCAGCGAGCGTCCGAATTCCCTTCAGGATATTGTTGCCGACGGAGTGGTGGCCGAAGAACACGCGACTCTCGGCCATGGTCAGCAGGTCGGCGCGCACTTGATCCATCGACACGGGTTTCTCCTCGCGCGGTTGCCGGGCGCAACTGCTGACTGCCGCCGCCGTGATTGCCAGGAAGAGCAGGGTGCCGGCAGCGCGGCGGATGCGGGTTGGTGATTTCATTGCTTACACCTTCTCGGGAGTGGCTGGCTGCTTGCGCCAGCCCACGAGACGTCCGGGGTTGCCGGCAACAATCGCATAGGCCGGGACGGATTTCATCAGTACCGTACCGGCCGACAGTATCGAGCCCTTGCCGACCGTGAGACCCGGCATCACGAAGCAGTTTGCACCGAGCCAGACATCGTCCTCGATCACGACCGGCAGCTTGTCGTGGCCTTGAAGGATCCACGGCGTGTCCGGGTCTTCATAGCGATGGTTCACGGACCAGATTTTCACGCCAGGCCCGAGCCCCACGTAGTCGCCGATAGTCACCCCGCCTCCGCCGGTGATGAAGACCCCTTCGTTGAAATCGCAGCGCGCTCCGATCCGCACGAGCTCGGGGCTCGTGATCCGAAAGCCGTAGCCGATCCGTGTGCGCTCACCGAGGGCGGCGAGCTGCCGCCCGAGCACCGCGGAGCGAACACGGTCTCCGATGCTCCCGGGCAGGCGCGCCGCGTACCATCGCGCCAGCTCGCGCAGCTCGTGGCGCCACCACCAGTAGTGACGTCTGAACATAATTGTCTGACCCACCTTCGCGGCCAGAATTGCCCCGGGCACAAAGTATATCCAACGCCCGGAAAGGCGTCCGGCTTTGCCTTTGGCCGCGACGTTCGGGGAAACTGCGCACATGAACCGGCAGTTCTGGCGCAGCAAGAAGGTGTTCGTTACGGGCCACACGGGGTTCAAGGGCAGCTGGCTATGCCTGTGGTTGCGGCGGCTCGGTTCGCAAGTGCAGGGCTACTCGTTGCCGCCGCCCACGAACCCGAGCCTTTACGAACTGGGGCGTGTCGCCGATTCGGTGGAGTCGACCACTGGCGATATCCGCGAGCGCGGCAAGCTGGCGGAAGCGGTCGCGCGATTTGCGCCCGATATTGTCCTGCATCTCGCGGCCCAATCGGTCGTGCTCGATGCGTATGCGGATCCCGTCGACACTTTCTCCACGAATGTCGTCGGAACGGCCAGTGTGCTCGACAGCGTGCGTCGATTGACCGGTCGATGCGCAGTCGTGAACGTCACGACCGACAAGGTGTACGAGAACCGCGGCTGGGAGTGGGGGTACCGCGAGATCGACAGGCTCGGTGGGCGCGATCCCTACTCGAGCAGCAAAGCCTGCGCCGAGCTCGTGGCGAATGCGTACCGGGATTCCTTTTTCGATGCTTCGAGTCCGGCCGGCGAGCGTATCGGGATTGCGAGTGCGCGTGCGGGCAATGTGATCGGAGGCGGTGACTGGACGCCGCATCAACTGATACCCGATTCGATCGGCGCATTCGCCCGTGGGGAGCCCGTGGTGCTGCGCAATCCGACCGCGACCCGACCGTGGCAGCATGTCCTCGATTGTCTGGATGGTTACCTGACGCTCGCGGAAGCGCTGTATGGCAACCCGCGCAGCGTCTCCGAAGGCTGGAATTTCGGTCCGGCAGATGCCGACATGCAGCCGGTCGCGCGTGTGGTGGAGCTTCTGGCCGCTCCGTGGAGTGTGCAGCCGGCATGGACGCCAGACACGGCCGTCTATCCGCACGAGGCGATGGAGTTGCGATTGAACTCGCAGAAGGCGCATCGCCGCCTGGGATGGTCGGGGCGGTTGCCACTGGAAATGGCGGTTTCATGGACCACGGACTGGTTTCGCCGGTTCCACGCCGGGGAGGATGCCCGCCGGCTGTGCGAGTCGCAGATCGACGACTATTTGCATCTGTGCCCGCTCGACAGATGATGCGAGGCATGGCGGGTGTGGAGGCAGCATGAGACGCAGGGACTTCATTCTCGGCTCCGCCGGCGCGCTCGCGCCACTGCTCGTGCGTGCGCAGCGGCCGTGTCCGCCACCGGAAAGCGCTGTCGTGGGAGGCGGCTCCACGTCCACCGCATGCCGCCCGGCCGCCGGCGGCAACTATGTCACCGATTTCCCGCTCGTCGAGAACCCGCTGTCCGAGGGCGGCAGGTGGATCTGCGGGAAAGCCGTGGGGCTGGACTGGAACAACCCCCAGACCGCTTTCGGCCGGGCCTTCGCGTCGGTGCGCTCGGGCGCCTCCGGCAGCCGCTACGATGACAGCATCGCGCACCTGAACCGCTCGCTTGCGGTTTTTCAACCGAACCAGTTCGCACAAGGAACCGTTTACCGCGCGGCCGGCTATTCGCCCGCCGGGTCGAAGCACGAAGTGGAGTTGCTGCTGCGCTTCGAGATCACCGCGCACAATGCGCGCGGCTATGAAGTGCTGTGGGGGCACGACGGCGATTTCGCGGTCGTTCGCTGGAATGGGCCACTCGGCGATTACACGACGCTCGGTTTTGAAGGTCCCGGGCCCGGCGCACCTGTCGATGGCGACGTGCTGCGCGCCGAAATATCGGGCGGCGTCATCAAGGTCTACAAGAACGACTGGATGGTCGGCGCGAGTTCTCCGAACACGACGTGGGCGGAGGGTCAGCCGGGCGTCGGCTTCTGGCCGGTCGACGCGTCGACGCCGGCGAACTACGGCTGGAAGCACTTCGAGGCGGGAAACCTCTAGCTTCCCGATCCGCTCAAGCGGCATTCGGCGAGCGGTTCCCGCCGACCATCGATCTGATGAAGTTGCGCACGGTCACGAGGTGGTGACGTGCTATCAGTCCCATGACGAGAAAATAGACGAGCGCGCCGGCGACACTCAGTACGCCCAGTGTGACGACGGCGGGCCACCCATGCAGCGCCAGGCGCAGGGCCACCACTGCGCCATACATGACTCCTGCAGCCACTGCGGGCGCCGCACAGGCGGCCAGCAGTTCGGTCATGCGCACGCCGACCGCGCGTGCCACGGCCGGCAAGGTGAACGCGTAGGCCAGTGGCACCGAGATCAGCCAGGACGCCGACAGGCCGGTCAGTCCCCAGTGGGCGCCGATGTAGAAACCCGTGGGAAGCAGGATGAAGTTGATGATCGTGTTACGCAGGTCGAGCACGCGATTGCCGAGCGCGAGGGAAGTCGTGTACAGCATGGCGCTCGCCATGCGGATCGGCACGATGAGCGGCAGGATCGCGAGAGCCGGCACCATCTCGAGCCATTTCTCGCCAAAGAGCACCCTCACGAGTTCGGGCGACACGGCGGAGATGCCCCACACCGACGGAAAGGTAATCGTCGAAATCAGCCCGATCGACTTGAGCAGGTTCTGGCGCACACGCGGGAGATCGTCCTGCTGGCGGGCAATCGCCGGCAGCATGATCTGGTTGATCGTGCCCATCAACTTCGACATCGGCAGCGTTGCGAGCTGCATGGCCACGGAATAGCGGCCAATTTCGGTCGTCGACAGGAAGGCGCTGCCGATCACGATATCGGATTGCACGAGGGCGATGTAGCTGACGCGGTTGCCGACGAGCGTGAGGCCGAATTTCAGGTGCTCGCCGATGCCGCGTGCCGAGAATAGCGGCTTCACGCGCCGGCCAAAGGCGAGCAGCGCCGAGCTGCGCACCACGGCACCCGCCAGCGCGCCGAGCACCAGCGCCCATACGCCCATGCCGAGATACGCGAGCAGCAGCGTCACGGCGATATTGATGACGCCGACGGACATTTCGATCTTTGCGAGCGGCCGGAACTCGAGGTCGCGTGTCCACATGCCGCTCGGCACGATGGCGATCGCACCGATCATGATCTGCAGCGAGGCGCAGGCGATCGGCCACGTCAGGCGCGGCTCGTGGAAGAGATGGGCGAAGAGCGGTGCCGCCGCGGCCACGGCAAGTGTCATGCCCGCGCCGAAAAGGAGCGATACGCCGTAGATCTTCCGCAGGTCATCGCGGGCAAGATCGGCCCAGCGCACGATTGCCGCCTCGAGGCCGAGTTCGGCAATGGCGGCTGCGATCGCGCAGATGACGCCGACTTTGGCCATCAGGCCATAGTCGTCGGGCGTCAGCAGCCGCACGACCACGAGGGTGCCCGCCCAACTGACCGTCTGTGCGACGAACTTCGCGGCGGTCGCCCATTTCAGGGCGGAGATGGCCTTGCGCTCAATCGACATCGTCGGATGCCTCGCGGCCGGGAAGCGCCCGGTCCAGCCACGCGGCGCGCCAGAACAGCGGTTCATACTGGGAGTTGAACAGTTGTCGCTCGCCGGAGAAATGCACTCCCCGAAGCAGGAAAGCGGGTGTCTTCATGATGCGCATCTCGCCGCTGACGATATCGATCAGCTTGCCGATCCCGGCTTCGATGCGATAGCACCTGCCGCAATGTTTCAGCATGTCGGGCTCGAATCCCATTCCCCGGTGCGTCAGCTGATCGTTCAGCGTCCGGCGAATGGCGGCCGATGACTTGACTTTGACGGAGTCGCCCGGCGCGAACGGGATTTCGGGGCATGGTGCCTCGCTGCGAGCATCGGTTTCGAATGCGGGGAAGCCGATGCCGCCGCGGTAGTGCTGCAGTTCGTTGAAGAGGTGCGTGAGCCATCCCGCGACGAATGCCTTCGGCGCCACATTCCCCGCGATGAGCGGCCGCCAGAAGTCGAGCGGAAACGAGTGGCCGACCGGTTCCGAGGCCGCATGGAGTTGGGTCAATTGACAGGCGTAGCGCGGTGCGCGGGTGCCCGCGGCGAGGATTTCGGCCGCATTCGCCGGCACTTCATGGCCGGCGGGCGGTACAAGGCTAGTAGTGTCCCGCTCCGGCTCGAATCGTCGCAGCCAGGCTGCTTTCCAGATCGTGTGGCAGGCCGCCTCGCAGCCCCCATGACCCGAGCCATCGCAAGTGGCACCGACCAGCAGTACGGCGCCCCGCATGTGCCGCATGCGACGCGATTTCCGGTAGTCGAACAGCCGATGCATGCCGCGGAATATCCGCGCCTGTTGGCCACACATCGCGAGCATTTCCGGCATGAACGGGAGTTCCTCGAGGCAGCCCCGTTCGTCGAGTGTGGCGCGAATTTCGGTCCAGGGGCGCACCTCGACGAGGTCTCCGACGATCAGGTCATGGCCGAGGGTCCGACGTGCCAGCCAGCGGCGCAAGGTTGTCCGTCGCGGCGCGCTCGCCTGTTCAATGGCTCGCGGTTCGCGCGTGCGGTTCAATTCCAGGAACAAGTCGCGCTCGCCTTTCCGGATGCGGCGGAATCGCGACAGTACGACGAAGCAGGCCGCCGCGAAGGGTGCACTCGCTGCCGCAACGAGCGCGGCGATCCCCGCGACCATGACACCCATGTTTCCTGGCAGCAGGCCAGGGGCGAATGCGGCGGCCGTGATGCCGGACACGACGAGCGTGACACAGGCGACCGTGCTTTTGGCGTAGCTTTTGAATGCCGCTGACATCCCCTAAATGCTAGAACGTGTACTCGTCGGAAAGACCGAGCGCGCGTTTCGCGGCCTGCGTGACATCGCGCATGAGCTCGGATCGTTGCCACAGCGTGACGCGCATCAGGAAAGCCGCGATCCGGGACCGTTCCCGCACCGGGAGCGGCGTCGCAAACAGCGCGCGCGCATGCTCGTAGGCCCATGTCCAATGGGGAAAGTTCATGCCGGGTCGCGCGTCAGGTTCCACCCACTTCTTCATTTCCTTGACTGTCTTGACGCGCGATATCGAGCCGCGATGAAAGCGGCGCAGGAGCGCCGGTTCCACCAGCTGGAATACCTGGCCGCGCAGTGCCAGTTCCCAGATGAAAACCGGGTCCCAGCCAATGTAGTTCGGCCCGGTGCGCATGTGGCGCAGGGACGGTGCCCGCAACAGACCGTAAGCGATGACGTGCTGGTAGTTCGCGAGGAGAATCTGTCGGGCGCGCTGGTACACGTCCGGTGACTCGAGATTCAGCGTGCGATCCATCGTGCGGATGATCGCGCCGTTCTCATCGATATTCTTCGTGCCCGGCATCACGGCCTCGACTTCGGGGCGCTTGTCGAGCACGGCGACCATCGCGGCCAGCAGGCCGGGCTCGAGGATGTCATCGGCGCCCGCCCAGCGAAAATAGGGCGTCGCGTCGCCGATGGGCTCCATCACGCGACGGTGATTCCACAGGATGCCGCGGTTGGTGGGCGACCTGAGGTACCGGACCCTGGAATCCAGGTTCGCGAAGCGCGTACAGATGTCCTCCGTCGCGTCGGTCGAACCGTTGTCCGAAATCACGAGTTCGAAGTCGCCGAACGATTGCGAAAGGTGGCTCTCTATGGCGGCCGCGAGGTACTTTTCGCCGTTGTAAACGGGCAGGCCGACGGTGATGCGACAGTTGGTCATTCGTGACATTCAGGATCGTGCCTGTCGCAGCGAGGCGCGCAGCAGTTTTCTCGAATACGTGAGATAGGCGCGGATGCCGCCAGGCGACCGCAGGGACTCTGCGTGCAGCCGCCATGCATCGCGCAACCTGCCGAGTTCGGCGCTTTTCCAGGACGCATTGTGGCATTCGATGCCATGGCGACGGCGCATCGCCTCTTCATGCCGCGTTCCTGCGTACAATGCGCACAATCGCCGCCACACCTCCGGTGCGGCGAGGCTGTGTTCGACACTCTTCGACAGCGAGCCGGGCGTGTCGCCGTGGTAGCGGTAGGTGGGTTCGTCGAGCAACCCCACCTCGTGATGACGCGCCAGCCGCAACGCCGTCAGTGTCCACTCCATGTGGCAAAAGAGCGGATCGAATGCGGCAAGGTCGACTGTGCGGGTTCGAAGTGTCAGCGAACAGGCGCTCCATCCGGCGCGCATCATCGTCTCGATGTGATCGGCACCGCGCGCGCCGGGGGGCGGAAGGATCCTCGATTCCGCTGCGCCATCGACGCGCAGTCCATCGCTAACCAGGACATCGACTTCGGGATGGTCGCGAAAGAACGCCAGCTTGCGCTCGAGCGTGCGGGGTAGCATCTCGTCGTCGTCATCGAGGAACCCGAGGAACTCGCTGTCGGCGATTTCGGCGCCGATGCGGCGGGCCAGCGGCGCAGAGCCGGAGCGTACCCGTACCAGGCGTACATCGGGTCGCATTCCGAGCCAATCCAGCACGGCCGGGCTGGCACGGTGCCCATTGGCGACGACGATGAGCGAGCAAGGAATGTGGCCCGCCATCGTCGTAACCGATTCACAGGCGCGGCGGATCGCCATGGCCCTGGATTCCTCGCACAGGGATGCCATGACGACCGTCATGACGCTGTGGTCACGCACTTATGTGGCCCGGCTGTTGCTCGAGAGTGCCGCTTCGGCGGCGCGTTCGCCACTGATGAAGCTCTCGTCGGTCCACATGTAGCCCCAGTCACCGTAGCGCCCGCAGTACTGGATGCCGATCTCGTCGAGGTAGCCGTGCACAGTGGAAAGCGCGGCACTGCGATCGAGATCGAAAATGACATTCGCGTAGCGCACGACGTTTGCGCCACGATGCAGGATCCGGTCGCTTTCCCGAACGATGCCGCAACGTCGCAGATCGGCAATGACCTGATCGATGATGCTTTCCGTCGATTGCACCAGCGGGCGATATTTGCCGGAGAAGTACACCTCCGCCTGGATGCTGCCGCAGCCGGGTGGCGCATTGGTTGCGGACAGCATGTGCGGAAAGCTGAGGCGGGTGAAGCAGATGTCCGCGTCGTAGATGTAGGTGATCTGCCCTTCCGACAGATCGGCGCGGTCGAGACCGACATTGACGAGCACGCAGGTCGAACAGGCGAGCAGCCGTGCCGCATCGAGCACGTCGTCAGGTGTGCCCTCGATCATCGGCATCAGCGCCGGCAGGGCAATCGACGACACGAGGGCACCGAATCCGATCGACTTGCCGTCCGCGAAGCGCACCGTCTTGCTCTTCGGATCGATGCTCACGACCTGGTGGCTCAGGCGGATGTCCGCGAGATCCGGAAACGGGGCGAGATAGGACTGGAACCCGCCTGACTTCGGATAGCGAAAGTGGGTGATGTAATGCACTTCCGGCGCCCACGGCGCGAGCGCGCCGCGCAGCAGTTCCTCGAGACTCGGGCGATACATGCGCGGACCGAGCCATTCCGTGCTCATGTTGTTCGCGCTCGTCAGGTGGTACTTGCGCGTGTACTGCATCGGGAAGAGCTCGGCGAACCTGCGGCCGTAGCTCGCCACGAGCCAGTCCTCATAGTTCGCGATCTTCGGCTCGGGCTGATCATGCACCTTGACGAAGTCGGCGATGATCTCGACGATCAGATCCTTCGGCAGCCCGTTCAAGTGCAGCTGCACCGGATGGGTGAGGCGCAGCCCACGCCAGTAATTGTCGAGCTTGACCTGCAGTGCCTCGAACCGCTGGTTCACGAAACCCGCGAGCAGTTCCTGGATGCGCGCGTCCTTCGTAAACGAAATATGCGGCCCGAGATCGAACAGGAAACCGCTCGCCGCATCCCTGAACGATGCGGTATGGCCGCCGAAGTACGGGTTCTGGTCGTACACGACGGGGCGGATGCCTTCGGCATGCAGGCGATGCGCCGCGCCGAAGCCGGCCATGCCGGTGCCGATGACGACGATGTCGGACACTCAGCGGCCCGCCGCGACGCGTTGCAGGCCTTGGGCCGGGCCGAGGCCGAGCGGGCTTGCCGCGGGCCAACGGCGCATCTGTTCGAGCCACAACTCGTCGCTGCGCCTCGGTGCCGGCATGTCGACGTCGTTGAACGAGAGCGCCTCGTCCCTGCGGACGCTGCGACGCAGGACACAGCCTTCCGACAGGGCGATCGGCAATGCGTTCATCGCGCGCGCCGCGGAGTGATTGTCGATCAGGCCGTAACTCGTGAATCCGCCAATGCCGTCGAGTCGCTCGCCAACGCGCAGGTCGCGTTTGGCCACGGTCACGACCTCGCACGAGGGTCCCGCGAGTGGCGCAACGGTTGGGTCGGCATGCAGCACCGCCCGCGCGATCGTCGAGGGCAGCTGGATGTGTGGCAGATGGTAGGGCGTGTAGAAAACGTAGAAGGGCCCGTCGCCGAGTTTGTAGTACGCGAGCTGGGTGCGCTTGAGCGGATTGTCCTCGTGCACGACGACGAAACCGCCGGTGTGCGGGGCGGCGCCGACCGAGTAGTCGACGATGCCGCCGTTAAGCATCGGTCCAGGGGGCAGCAGCTTTGCGAGCTCCCGCACATACTGGCAGGCGGGACCGCACATGCCGCGCCTGGCCACACCGAAGCCGGTGGCATTCGCGAGCACCGTTGTCTCCATCGACAGCTTGGTCGAATCCGCGAAGGAGGTCACCTTGCGCACGTCCTGGTCGTGCGTCTGTGCGAACCCCGCCTGCGTATCCGGGTTGCGGTAGTAGTCGACCATGCCCTTGATGTTGCCGGCCGCCACCGGGCGCAGCCCGACCGATTGGCAGTAGCGTACCAGCGTCATCGCGACACCGGGCTCGTCGCCGTCGGTGTGCGTCAGCACCACGCCGGCTTCATCGGCACGTTGCTTGAGCAGCGGTCCGATCAACGAGTCGAGCTCGGCATTGACGAGCACGACCGGCTTGCGATGTGCGAAGGCATCGAGCGCGACGCCGGCGCCAAAATCCACGCTACCGGTCACTTCGACGACGAGATCGATCGCGCCTGATCGGGTGACCGCGGCGGGATCGTCTGCCAGCACCGTGTGGCCACGCTCGATCGCCGCATCGGCCTGCGCGGCGGTTTCGACCGCCTTCCAGTCCGAGATCGCGGCTTCCCGCAGCGCGCGCTCGGCATGAGCGGGCGTGCGGTTGGCGATCGCCGCGAGGCGCATGCCCGGCACCGGCGTGCCGAGCTGCAGCGCAATCGCGCGCCCGGTAGCGCCGGCTCCCACGATACCCACCCGGATGGGCTTCCCCGCCGCTGCGCGGGCCTGAAGCAAGTGGTATACGGATTGGCTGGGCGGTGCTTCGGCCCTGGTGGTCGTGGTCATGCATTGCTCCTTGCCGTTCGTGCCATCCCGGACCCGAACAGCGGCCAATTGCGGTCCTGTTCGGAGACTGCGGTCGCCGGCAATGGCCAGTTTATTCCGAAGGCGGGGTCGTCGTGGCGTACGCCGGTCGCATGTTCTGGCGAGAAGGGGGCGGATGCCATGTAGTGGAACTCGGTCTCGTCCTCTAGCGACTGACAACCGTGGGCACAGCCTTCCGGTATGTAGAGCATCTGGCCGTTGGCGGCGCTCAGGACTGCGCCGAACCAGGCGCGAAAGCTGCGCGACGCTGGTCGCAGATCGAGGACGACATCGAACATCGCGCCGCGCGTGCAGCGTACGAGCTTGGCCTCGAGGGCCGGAGCAGTCTGATAGTGCATGCCGCGCACGGTGCCGCGCATGCGGCTGAAACCCATGTTTGCCTGGACAGGTGTGAAATCGATCGCGTTTTGCGCGAACTCGATCGCACACCATGCGCGCATGAAGCGGCCCCGGAAGTCTTCGTGTGGAGTGGGTTCGACGAGCCTTGCGCCGTCTACCGTGCAAGCGGCGAACTTCATCGGTCGGATGACACGTATGACATATTCATGGAGTGTGTCACGGCTCGTGCCATTATAAGCCCTATGATGTTGCGGACTCGGGCGCACTCCTGTCCATGACCGTCAAAATGGCCGCGGGTTCCGGCGCCCAGGAGGGCGAGGCATGAAAGTGGTGCTGTTCTGCGGCGGGCTCGGAACGAGGCTGCGCGAGCATTCGGACACGATTCCGAAGCCGCTCGCGACGATCGGCTATCGCCCGATCCTCTGGCACCTGATGCGCTATTACGCGCACTTCGGCCATACCGAGTTCATCCTCTGCCTCGGGTATCGGGGCGACCTGATACGCGAGTACTTCCTCAACTACAACGAGGCGATGTCGAACGATTTCACGCTGCATGGCGCGGGTCGCGTGGTCCGCGTGCACGAGCGCGATATCGCGGACTGGCAGATCACCTTCGTCGATACCGGTCTTCACAGCAATATCGGCCAGCGGTTGTTGCGCGTGCGCAAGCATCTCGGCGAAGACGCCGTATTCCTCGCGAACTACGCCGATGGCCTGTCGGATCTGCCGCTCGACGATCACGTGAACCGCTTCCTCGGTCAGCCGGAGCTCGTCGCGAGCTTCGCTGCGGTGTCGACCGGGCAGAGCTTTCATGTCGTGAATGCCGACGACAGGGGCATCGTGACGCGCCTCGGGGCCATGCCGGATCAGCAATTGCTGATCAATGGCGGGTTCTTCGTCATGCGAAATGCCATTTTCGACTATATCGGGGAGGGCGAGGAACTGGTTGAGCAGCCCTTCGCGCGGCTGATCGCTGCGCGGAAACTGGGCACGTACAGATGGGACGGCTTCTGGCGTTGCATGGACACGTTCAAGGACAAGATCAGTTTCGACCGGATGGAGGCACGCGGCGATTGCCCGTGGATGCTTTGGCACCGCCATCCTGCCAACGGCTCGGAAGAGGCGACATAGAGGCGCGCATGCTCGATCTCGTCGGCCAACTGCCCCGCAAGGGCAAGGCGCGAATCCTGTGTGTCGGTGCGCATTGCGACGACATCGAAATCGGCTGCGCGGGCGCGCTGCAGGCGCTGCTGCGAACGCAAGCCGGGGTGCGGGTCGACTGGGTTGTCCTGAGCGGCAGTGCCCGGCGCAGGCGGGAAGCGCAGGATTCCATGCGTCGCCTGATCGGGCCCCGACAGCGTGGTGCGCTCGAATTCGGCGAATTTCCCGATGGGTGCTTCCCGGCGCACTATGGCGAGATCAAGGCGTTCTTCGAGGCGCAGAAGGCGCGACCCGCACCGGACCTCATCTTCTGCCACGAGCGCGCAGACCGACATCAGGATCACCGCATCGTGAACGAGATGGTGTGGAATACGTTTCGTGACCATCTGGTATTGGAGTACGAAGTTCCGAAATGGGATGGCAGCGCGTTCGAGCCGAACGTCTACGTGCCGATCTCAGGCGCCCAACTCGGGAGAAAAGTCGCGCATCTGCGCGCGGCCTACCCGAGCCAGCGCGGCCGCGACTGGTTTACCGCCGAGACCTTCAAGGGGCTCGCCCGGCTGCGGGGCGTGGAATGCCGTGCGTCGAGCGGGTATGCAGAGGCCTTTTGTGTCCGAAAGGCCCGGCTGATCGCGCTATGATCCGGTGATGCGTCGCAACATCTCGCGCGCCAGCGGCGCGCTGCGCACGAATCACACCGAGTACACGCCCGGTTCCCCGTGACACTTTTCGCAGGCGTCATCGCGCGAGAGCCGGTCGGCAGCGCCATACCGGATGCTGTCGTCGCGCAGCTTGCGCACCGCCTCAGCCGGCGCCCGGGCGAGCGAGTCGACATCGACGCCGGTGCCGGCTACGCGATGGCTTCGATCGACACGGGGGCGTTTGACGGCGGAGCTCGCCGGATCGACGCCGACTCGATTTCGCTGCTCGCCGGCGACCCGCTGCTCGGACCGGACGCCAGCCCCGAAAGGCGCGCGGAGGATTTCGACCGCTTGCACGCGGCCTGGGCGCACGGTGACGAAGGCTCGCTCGCCGAGGCGCGTGGGGCCTTCTGTGCCGCCCACTTCGATCGCAGGCACAGGCGGCTATGGCTGATTCCGGACAAGCTCGCGCTGCGGCCGCTCTACTACGCGCTGCTCGATCCCTTCATCGTGTTCGCAACGTCATTGCGGGCGCTCCTCGAATGCGGTCTCGTTCCGCGAGCGGGTGAGATGCGAGGGCTGATCGAGATCGCGAGTTTCGGCGGTGCACTCGGCGAGCGCACCGGTCTCGCCGCGGTACGCGGTCTCGAGCCCGGCAGGATCGTGGAGCTGCGGTCGGATGGCACCAGCGTCCGGGACTATTGGCATTGGGACACGGCGGCCGAAAGCGGGGCCAGTGACGACGACATCTGCGGAGTCGTGCGCAGCGGGTTCGACCGTGCGGTCAGGGCGCGGCTCGGCGCGGGTCGGCGCGCCGTGTCGCTGTTGTCAGGTGGGCTCGATTCGCGCTGCGTCGTGCTGTGCCTGCGGGAACAAGGCGTCGATCTTCACACCATCGGCTTCGGCCCCGCCGGAACGGCTGACGACGTGCTCGCGCGCGATGTCGCCGCCGCGATTGATGCGCGTCATTTCGCCTACGCGGGCGAGGTCTCCGAGTTCTGGTCCCGTCTCGCTGCCGCGCACGCAACGTGGGTTGAACAGGTTGCGGCGCTCGACAGGCCTCCGGTGCAGCAGCTCTGGACGGGCGAAGGCGGCGATCGCGTGCTCGCGCCCGTCAACCTGACCGAAGATGTGATCGCATCGATGCGCGGGGGTGACGTGGACAGCGCCATTGCCCGCTACCTCCGGCTCGAGAATGTGGCGGTCGCGCGGCGGCTGTTCACGCGCCGCAATCGCGAGCATGTCATGGCGCTTCCGAAAGGCGGAATTCGCGATGCACTCGCAAGGATCGGTGGTGATGACGGCGGACGTCGCTTTCATCTCTACGTACTGCTCGAGGAAGCGCGGCGCAATATTCGTCCGCACTATGAAGATCTCGATCTTCACCGGATCGAGCTCGTGATGCCATTCTATGATTCGGACCTGGTCGCATCGGTGCTGCGCTATCCGATCGATCGATTCGTGCGCCATCGGCTGTACAACCGCCTGATGGACTTCATGCCGCGCGCGGCCGCACGGATCCCGTGGCAGGCTTACCCGGGCTCGGAGCCGTGCCCATTGCCGCTGCCGTCGGGACTCAAGACACAATGGGAAGCCTGGCATACGCCCGCACAGCAACGTGCAATGTGGCGCAGGAGCCGGGAGATCGCCGCGCAGGTCATGAATGCGCGACCGTTTCCAGGCTGGCTGCTCAATCGCCCCGTGCTGCGCGCCGCGAGAGTCCTGCTGCGCTTCGGCACACGCCGCTACGATCACCTGTTCTCGAGCGCGTTGCCGTTCGTGACATACCCACCGGATCGTCCACCAGGTTCGGCGCCGTGAGCGTGCGCTCACAGGGTCTGTCGGTCTCGCTGTACGAGCATCGGCACCGGGCTGCGATCGCACGCCTGCAGCGGCGCCTGTGGAGCACCGATGTCGCGCTCAACGAGCGATTTTTCGACTGGCGCTATGGCGCCGGCGCGCCGAGCCGCCCATCACTCGTGTTCCTGGTGCTCGACGGCGATGAGCCTGTGGCGATGCGGGCCCTGCACGATTCGCGCTGGTGCGCCGGCCCCGACGGGATCGAAATGTCGATCTACCTCGTCGATGATCTCGTGGTCGCGAGCGAGTTCGAAGGCCGTGGGTTATTCACGCTGCTGGATCGCGCCGTGCGCGGCGAACTCGAGACGCGGGGTATCGACTTCTTCCTCGGGCTGAGCGCGATGCGAGCTACGCAGCATCTGTCACTCAAGCACGGTGCGTTGGCGGTCGGGCCCGCAAAGCCGCTCGGCCGTCTGCCAACAGCGGTGCGGGCGCTCGATGCGCTGCGGTCCGCCGCGGCGCGCCTGCCGTGGGTCTGGCGATTGGCTGCGGGCACTCTGGGCCGTGAGCGGGCCAGCGGATTCTTCGCGCGACTCGATGCCGCGATGCCCGCGCGCGATCCCGCCAGCGGTGTGCAGGTCTCGGTCGCGCGCGCGCTGCCCGCCGCGGCGATCGCGGAATTCGCGGCGAAGCTGCCTCACGACGGGCGCATCCGGCGGCTGCGCGATGCCGCGTATATCGCGTGGCGCTTCCGGAATCCATTGCATGAGTATCGCTGCATCGTGGCGGAGCGCGACGGCCGGCTGGCCGGGTTCCTGATCGTCGAGCGTCCCCTGTCCGATCTCGCGAATCGCCGGCGCGCGCATATCGTCGACTGGGAGGTCGATACGCCAGCTGTTCGGGAAGTTCTCCTGCGTTTCGCGCTCGAGGCGGGTCGACCTTCGGAACTGGTCACGTGGGCCGGGAGCGCCCCGGCGGACGGACGCATTGCGCTCTCGGCCTGCGGCTTTCGGCCCATCGATGCGGAGCAAACCGCGCGCGGGCTGCCTTCGATCCTCGTCTGGCCGGTCGTGCAGCCGCCCGATCGCGGGCGGTTGCGGCTCGGCACGCGATCGTTGCTCGATTCCGCAAACTGGGACTTGCGGCTCGCCGACACATCGTTCGTCTGATCGATGGCATTCGCATCTGAAATTCCGGGACAATTGCTGTCATGTGCGGAATCGCCGGAATCCTGAATCTCGAACCGGGCGCGCCGGTGCGGCGGGACGTGCTCGCCGCCATGCTCGCTCCGCTCGCCAACCGCGGCCCGGACGGGCAGGGCACCTACCTTGCGGAACCGGAACTCGCCGGCCTCGCCCACGCGCGTCTCTCGATCATCGATCTCGCCGGTGGCGCGCAGCCGATCCACAACGAGGACGGCACGGTCCAGGTCGTCTTCAACGGCGAGATTTTCAACTATGTCGAATTGCGCGCGGCGCTTGAAAAGGCTGGCCATCGCTTCTATACCCGCACCGATACCGAAGTGCTCGTGCATCTTTACGAGGAGCACGGCCTGCGCTTCGTCGATCACTTGAACGGCCAGTTCGCGATTGCGCTGTGGGATGTGAACGCGCGCCGGCTGGTGCTCGCGCGGGACCGTGCCGGCATCCTGCCGCTCTTCCACGCGCGCGATGGCGGGCGCCTGGTGTTCGCGTCCGAGATCAAGTCGTTGCTGAAGGGACTTTCGCGTAAGCCCACGCTGAACCGCGCCGCGCTCGATCAGGTGTTCACGTTCTGGTCGCCGGTCGGCAGCGCGACAATGTTCGACGGGGTCGAGCAGCTGCCGCCCGGGCACCTGCTGGTCGCCGAACAGGGGCGCGTTCACATCGAGCGTTACTGGGACTGGACGTTCAGTGCGCCGGGCGAGTACCGGCGCGGTGCGGTCGCCGACCTCGCGCGCGAACTCGACACACTGCTCACCGATGCGACGCGCATCCGCCTGCGTGCGGACGTGCCGGTGGGCGCCTATCTTTCAGGCGGGCTCGATTCCACCGCACTCGTCGCGCTGATGTGCGAGGGTGGGGTGAAGCCCAACACGTTTTCGCTCGCTTTCGAGGACCCCGGGCTCGACGAGAGCGTGTATCAACAGGAAGCGGCGGCATTCTTCGGTGTCCACCATCGCACGATCCGGGTCGGGAACGAGGACATTCGTGCCGGTTTCGTCCAGACCGTGTACCGGGCGGAGACCCCATTCCTGCGCTGCGCGCCGATTCCGCTGATGTCGCTGTCGCGCCTCGCCCATGCGAGCGACTGCAAGGTCGTGATGACGGGCGAGGGGTCGGACGAGGTGTTCGGCGGCTACGATCTGTTCAAGGAAGCGAAGATCCGCCGCTTCTGGGCGAGGCAGCCTGGTTCGAAGTGGCGCGCCCGGTTGCTGCAGCGCCTATATCCTTACCTCGACATCACCGCGGCGCGCGGCCAGGCATACAGCGAGGCGTTCTTTGGTTCGGGGCTCGACGCAGCGGGCGCCGCGTTCTTCGCGCACGAGCCGCGCTGGCGGACCACCGCGCAGGGCAAGGCCCTCTTTTCCGAGGAGACGCGGCAATGCATCGGCGAGGAGGCCGTCGGCGCGTTCGCGCGTTCGCTGCCGGAGGGTTTCGGCGCCTGGGATCCGTTCAATCAGTCGCAGTACGTGGAAGCGAAGACGCTGCTCGCGAACTACTTGCTCTCGACGCAGGGCGATCGCATGCTGATGGCAAACAGTGTCGAGGGGCGATTCCCGTATCTCGACCACCGTGTGATCGAGCTCGCGAACTCGCTCGACCCACGCCTCAAGATGCACGTGCTGAACGAGAAGTACCTGCTCAAGCGGGCGGTGGACGGGCGTCTGCCTCCGGCTATCCTTACGCGCAAGAAACAGCCTTACCGCAGCCCGGACAGCCGGGCATTCGAAGCGGAGCGCGACGATTTCGTCGCGGATGCGCTTTCGGAGGCGAGCCTGCGGCAGGCGGGCTATTTCGACCCGGGTCGCACGCAGCTGCTGGTGCGCAAGGTCCGGGCCGGCCGTGCGGTAAGCTACAAGGACAGCATGACGTTCATCGGCATCCTGTCGACCCAGGTGTGGCACCGGCTATTTGTGGACGGCGTCACTCCCGGGACGGGTGGCCTATAGTCAAATTGCGTGCCTCGGGTCAGGGAGCAGCCGATGTCGGCAGGCGAACAGGTCAGACAGTACATCCTCGAAAACTTCCTTTTCAGCACCGACACGTCGCTGCTTGGCATGGATGATTCGTTTCTCGCGCGCGGGCTCATCGATTCCACCGGGATGCTCGAGGTGCTGCTGTTTCTCGAGGAGACCTTCGGAATCAAGGTGGATGACAACGAGATGATTCCCGACAACCTCGATTCCGTGAACCGGATCGCGGCGTTCATCGCACGCAAGAAGGCGTAGTCCGGTGCCCGCCGGTCCGGCCAGCCTGGTCGACCTGCTGCGGGAGTCGGCGCGGCGGCATCCGGGGCGGGAGGCGCTGCGCCATCGCGGCGTTGCAACCACGTACGAATCGCTCTGGCAGACGGTGCTTTCGGCCTCGCGGGCGTTGCGCCGCGACGGCATCGCACCCGGCGAGCGTGTTGCGCTGCTGATCGACAACTCGCTCGAGTACGTCGCGGCCTATTACGCGGTGCTGCACATGGGTGGCATCGTTGTCGGCCTCAATACCGCGATGCGCGGCGCCGAGATCGCGCGCAGGATTGCCCACTGCAATGCTGCGGCGTTGATCGCATCGCCGGATCACGCCGAGCTCGCGACGGTTGTCGCCGAAGGCAGCGACTTGCGTTGCATCGTGGCGGTGGCCGCAACGACGGCCCGCGCGGCCCCCGCCGGTGCCGTCGCGTGGGGCGACTGGCTCGGGAATGGCGATGTATCCGACGCGTGCGCTGCCACTGATCCCGCGGCTCCCGCAGCCATCATGTACACCTCCGGCACGACCGGCGATCCGCGTGGTGTCACGTTGAGTCATCGCAACCTCGTCGCCAATACGCAATCGATCCTGCAGTACCTCGAGCTCACCGAGGCCGACCGGATCGTCAATGTCCTGCCGTTCTACTACTCGTTCGGCAACTCGGTGTTGCATACCCATCTCGCCGCGGGCGGCTCGATCGTGATCGAGAACTCGTTGACCTATCCGCATCTGGTCGTGCAGGCGATGGCAACGGAACGTGCGACCGGATTTTCAGGCGTGCCATCGACCTATGCGCTCCTGCTGCAACGGGTGAAGCTCGCCGATTACGATCTTTCATCGCTGCGCTATATCACGCAGGCGGGAGGCGCGATGGCGCCGGCGCTCGCGCAGCGGCTGCGGGCGGCGTTGCCCGCCGCGCGGCTCTTCGTGATGTACGGCCAGACCGAGGCGACGGCGCGCATCAGCTATCTGCCGCCGGAGCGGCTCGACGACAAGCCGGGCTCGGTCGGGATCGGCATTCCGGGTGTGACGGTCGAGGTCCAGGACGCCGACGGCCGGCCGGTCCCGACAGGCACCGAGGGCGAAGTCTGCGCGCGCGGCGACAATGTGATGCTCGGCTACTGGGAGAACCCGGCGGCCACCGCGAAGGTGCTGCGCGGCGGCTGGCTGCACACGGGTGATCTGGGGCGACTCGATGCGGACGGGTACCTGACGCTGATCGGCCGCTCGTCGGAGATGATCAAGACTGGCGCGCATCGCGTGAGCCCGCTCGAGATCGAGGAAGTGCTGCTCGCGCTCGACGGCGTGGCCGAGTGCGCGGCGATCGGCATCGCCGACGAGATTCTCGGCGAGGTGATCAAGGCGTATGTCGTGCCCCGCGCGGGTGCCACGCTCGATTCGCGCGCCGTGCAGGCGCACTGCCGCGCGCGCCTCGCCGTCTACAAAGTGCCGAAGGACGTCGCGTTCGTGGCAAGCTTGCCGCGAACCGCCTCCGGGAAGATCAAACGATTCATGCTGAAGGAAGCAGGATGACGACCACACAGCCGCTCTCGGCCGAGCGCGCCTTCGCGCTCGACTTCACCGCCGAAATCGAGCGCATCGCGGCGCGCTTGCGCCAGGCGCTCACCACTGACCTCAATCGCCGCGGGCTCGTGGTCGCGATTTCGGGGGGCATCGACAGTTCGGTGAGCGCGGCGCTCGCGGTACGCGCCGTCGGGCCGAAGCGCGTCTACGGCCTGCTGTTGCCCGAGCGCGTCTCGTCGCCGCAGAGCACGCACCGCGGACGCCTGCTCGCCAAGCACCTCGGCATCGAGCACGAAGTCTTCGACATTGCGCCCGCGCTCGAGGCGCTCGGCTGCTATGCGCGCATCGAGGAAGTCTGCAGGGCCGTGCACCCCGCGTATGGCGCGGGCTGGAAGAACAAGATCGTCCTCGAGGGCGGCCTCGAGGGGCGTTACAACCATTTCAAGCTCGTCGCGCAGGACCCCTCGGGCCTGATGCACGAGGCGCGGCTCGAATACCGGCAGTACCTGCAGATCGTCGCCGCGACCAACTTCAAGCAGCGCGTGCGCAAGACGATGGAGTATTTCCATGCCGACCGGTTGAACTACGCGGTGGTCGGCACGCCGAACCGGCTCGAGTACGACCAGGGTTTCTTCGTCAAGAACGGCGACGGCTCGGCCGACGTGAAGCCGATCGCGCACCTCTACAAGTCGCAGGTATACGCGATGGCGCGCTTCATGCAGTTGCCCGAGGAGATCTGCAACGCCATCCCGACCACCGACACCTACAGTCTCGCGCAGGGCCAGGACGAGTTCTATTTCGGGCTGCCGTACGCGCAGATGGATCTGGCGCTGTGGGCGTATGCGCACAAGGTCGATGCGGCCGAACTCGGTACGGCGCTCGGGATCACCACGGAGGCCGCCAAGGCGGTGTATGCCGACATCGAGGCGAAGCGTCGCGCGACGCGGTACCTGGCGGGGGCGCCGATACTCATGACTGCCTATCCAGAGGACTGAGCAGTGAAGTTTAAAGAGCTCGATACCGTTGTGGTGACTGAAGATCTGCCTCGACATGGCCTGAAGAAGGGCGATGTTGGCGCGGTCGTGCAGGTCTACTCTGCGGAAGCTGTGGAAGTGGAATTTGTCACAGCTGCCGGTCTGACGCGCGCGGTAGTCACACTTGGTTCAGATCAGCTGCGGCCGGTTGGGCGCAACGATTTGCTCGCCGTTCGACAGCTGGACGCGGCCTGGCAGGCCGCTCGAGCAGACGCGGATCGATAAAGTGCTCGGCGGTCGCGAGCAGTTCGACGGCCTCCGGCGCGTAGATGTTGCGGGTGCCGCTCTCGGCCGAGAGGCGCGCGAGGATGTGCGCGACCAGCAGCGGGATGTCTTCGCGGCGGTGCCGATACCCGTATCCCCGTGAATCCAGGCCGGCTTGTCGTGTGTAGTGCATTGCATTACAATGCACTGCATGGACGCGCAACTTACCGTTCGCCTGCCATCCGACCTTTCGGGGGCCCTGGAGCGAGCCAGCCGGTTGTCGGGTCGCAAGGCATCCGACATCGTGCGTGCCGCGCTGCGCGAGTACCTGGGCGCATCATCTTCCGCATCCAGTCCGAGGCCTGCCGAGCGCGTCCGGGGACTCATCGGCTCCCTGGACTCGGGTCTTCCCGATCTCGCGGAGCAGCATCGCAAGTACATCATCGAGTCCTTGGCGCGTGGCGAATGAGCTGCTTCTCGATACTGGCGCGCTCGTTTCATTGCTCGATCGCGGTCAGCGCCGGCACCGGGAATTCACGGATTTCTTCGAGACCTGGACGGGCCAGGTCGTCACGACCGAAGCGGTCCTGACAGAGTCGACCCATCTTCTGGGGCGAGTCTCGGGTGGCGCTGTGGCCTGTCTCGATTTCGTGCTCTCGGGAGGTGCATTGCTTGTTCCCGCGACCGCGGATTCGGTGCGGCGTGCGCGGGATCTCATGAAACGTTATGCGGATTGCCCGATGGATTTCGCCGACGCTTCCCTCGTGGTGCTGGCGGAGGATATCGGGACAAATCTCGTATTGACGACAGATCAACGCGATTTCTCGATCTACCGTCTCGCCGGGCGGAAGCGGTTCAGAATCTGCATCTGAACCACTCCCGCCGCTTCCTGCAGGCAGGTGGAGTGATCAGCGCTGCTTGAAATCCTCCGGCGTCAACTGATGCCGCCCGAGCAGCTTGTAGAAATCGGTGCGGTTGCGCTTCGCGAGCCGGGCGGCCTGCGAGACGTTGCCGCCGGTGATCTGCAGGATCTGCGAGAGATAACTGCGCGTGAATTCATCGCGCGCCTCGTCGAACGACACCATGCGTCCCGGTGAGCCGCCGAGCGACTGCTGCACGAGTTCGACCGGCATGATCGGGGTCTGCGACAGCGCGACGTTCTGCCGCACGACGTTCGCGAGCTGGCGCACGTTGCCGGGCCACTCGGCCGTGGCGAGGAGTTCGACCGCCTCGGGCGCGTAGATCCGCCGCTGGCCGGTCTCGGCCGAGAGGCGGGCGAGGAAGTGCGCGACGAGCAGCGGGATGTCCTCGCGACGCCGCGCGAGCGGCGGCACCTCGATGTGCACGACGTTGAGGCGATAGTAGAGATCCTCGCGGAAGCTCCCGGCGGCGACGAGCGCCTGCGGATCCTTCGCCGTGCTCGCGATCACGCGCACGTTGGCCGCATCGCCGGCCGCGTCCTGCGTGGGGCTGTCGGGCAGGAAGCGCAGCAGTTTTGCCTGCAGCGTCAGCGGCAGGTCGGCGATTTCGTCGAGCAGCAGCGTGCCGCCCTCGGCGGCGGCCATCGCGCCACCCGCGCCGAAAAGCGCCGTATCGAGCGCCGCCTCGTCGCTGCCGCTGCAGCTGACGGCGATGAAGGCCTTGTTGCGCCGCGGGCTCGCCGCATGGACCGCGCGCGCGAGCAGCTCTTTGCCGGTGCCGCTTTCGCCTGTGATCAGCACGCGCGCGTCGGTGCCCGCCACCATGTGCGCCTGGGCGAGCTTCTCTTCCATCAGCGGGCTGCGCGTGACGATCCCGGCCCGCCAGTCTTCGTCCGAGCCGGTGAAGCCGGAGATGCGCAGCGCCTTCTGCACGTGATCGAGCAGTTCCTGCTTGTCGACCGGTTTCGTGAGAAAGCCGAAGGCGCCCATCTGCGTCGCCTGCACGGCATCGGGGATGGTGCCGTGCGCCGTCAGCAGGATCACCTTGAGCCCGGGCCAGCGGCTCTGCAATTCCTTCAGGAGGCCGATGCCGTCCATCTGGTCCATGCGCAGGTCGGTGATCACGAGGTCGGGCCGGAAGCGGCTCGCCGCCGCCACGGCGGCGACGCCGTTTTCGACGGCCTCGACTTCGTAGTTCTCGGCACGGAGCCGGATCGTGAGCAGGCGCAGCAGGCCCGGATCGTCGTCGACGACGAGGATTTTCGCTTTGCGCTTGCCGGATGCGTCGGTGCGGGCGGCCTGGTTCATGGAGTACGTCCTTCGGACTGGGGCTTGCGTTCGGTGATCGTGCGCTCGATGTTGGCGATCGCATCGAGCTTCTTCTGCGCCTCGTCGAGGGCTTTGCGGAGGCGCGCGTTCTCTTCGAGTTCGGCCTGCAGGCGCCGGCTCGCGGTGGCGTTTCGGTCTCGCTCGGCGCGGTCGACCGCGGCCTGCAGCCGGCGGTTTTCGGCGGCGAGCAGCGACTGGCGCTCGAGTTGCGAGAGTTCGAGCCGCGCGAGCGCGCGCTCGGCCGGTACGAGCGATTCCGGCGTCGCGGTGAGTTCGCGCAGCAGCCGCTCGGCCTCGGCGATGTCGGTCGAGGCATGGCCCGGCGTCGCGAGGATCAGCGCATAGCGAAGCTGGCGGCTCGGCGTTGCGGCCTCGTCGAACTCGCGCCGCGCGGTCGCGACGATTTCGGCCTGTTCCGCGGGCCGGCTCGACAGCAGCCGCTGCAGCACCTCGAGATGGCCCGATACCAGCAGCGCCTGGGTCTGCGCGCGGTCGACGACCGGCGCGGGCGGTTCGCTTCGGCCGCCGAGTCCGCCGAGCGTGTCGCAGCCGGCGAGCGCGAGCGCCGCGATGCCCGTCACTGCAATCGAGCCGCGCCGGTTACGCCGCATGCGCCTGCTCCGTCACGGCGACCGCGGCCGCGCGCTGTGGCAGGCGCACGCAGAAGTGCGCGCCCGGGTACTCGCCATCGACGATCTCGATCGTGCCGCCGTGGGCATTGACGAACTCGAGCACGACCGAGAGCCCGATGCCCGTGCCCTTCACATGACCCCCGGGAACCCGCTGGCCGGTGTAGAACGCATCGAAGATCCGTGCGCGCTCCTCGGCGGGGATGCCGACGCCGCTGTCGGCGATGTCGAGTTGCCAGTTCGCGTCGTGGGCGCGCGCATGCAGGTGGATGGCGCCGCCCTTGGGCGAGTATTTGATCGCATTCGACAACAGGTTCTCGAGGATCAGGCGCAGCTTGCCGCGATCGGCGGTGAGCGCGAGGTCGTCGATGCGCACATCGAGCCGCACGCGCTGCGACAGCAGCGTCAACTGCTGGTTCTCGAGCACCTGCTTCACGAGCGGGCGCAGGCGGAATTCGCTGACGTCGAGCGTCGCGCTCTGGCTCTGCCAGGCGCTGAA
The DNA here is from genome assembly GCA_019187495.1 of Steroidobacteraceae bacterium. GTDB lineage: Bacteria > Pseudomonadota > Gammaproteobacteria > Steroidobacterales > Steroidobacteraceae > CADEFQ01. The sequence continues at coordinate 65,689 of JABAQN010000022.1, read as the reverse complement.
GGACAGCAGGTTCTCGATGAGCCGCTGCAGCTTGATGCCGTTGTCGCGCAGGATCGCGGTGACCTCGCGCTGGCCGCTGTCGAGCTCGCCGACCGCGCCGTCCATCAGCAGCTCCGTGCCCTCGCGGATATTCGCGAGCGGCGTCTTCAGCTCATGGGACATGTGCCGCAGGAACCGGTTGCGCTCCTGCGCGAGATCGAGGAGCCGCATCCGCAGCCACTCGAGCTGGTGGCCGAGGCGCTCGAGGTCGCGGGGGCCCGCCACCGCGATCGGGTGCGTGAAGGTGCCGCGCCCGAGCTCGCTGATCGCCCGGTCGATCTGCCGCAGCGGCCGGCCGATCGAGAGCGTGAGGGCGAGTATCGCGATCAGCGACAGCGGCACGAGCAGCGAGCTTTGCACCAGCAGCCGCCGCTGGGCGCGGCGCGTCTGTTCGCGCAGTTGCGCGAGTTCCGCGTCGATCTGCGCGTTGCCGGTCGCGGCGATGCGCGCGGCGGCGTCCTGCATCAGGTCGAGGAGGCCGAGGAGCGAGGCGAAGGTCGCATCGGTCGGGGCCGGTTGCGCGAGGCCCGCGCGCAACTCGTGCTGGGCGGCGGCGAGGTCGGCGAGCGCCTTGGTGGCGTCCGGGCCGCGCAGGTGCCGGTCGAGCTCGCCGCGGGTCGTCGTGAGGCGCGATTCGCTGCGGGTGATCGAATCGGTGAGCTTCGGGTCGCGCAGCACCTGGTAGACACGCGTGCCGCGTTCGATCGCCGCGATCTCGGCGAACAGCTCCTGCGTGGCGCGCGTCGCCCGTACGCTTTCGACGACCAGCTTCTCGCTGGTGGCGGCGATCTGGCGCATCTGAATGGCCGCATTCAGCACGGCGATCAGGAGTGGCACCGCGATGACCGCGAGGCCGAGCAGCATGAGGCCGGACAGGGATTTGGGGCGGGCCCAACGCATCCGGTCATTCTATCTTGAGCGCCGCCGGCGCGCCGCGACGGCGTCAGCCCCAGGGTGTCTCGATCAGGCGACGCTCCCAGGCGAGTGTCGTGCGCACGATCGTGTCGAGATCGTCGAGCGCGGGGCGCCAGCCGAGGAGGGTGCGGATACGGTCGGCGCGCGCGACCAGCTGCGGCGGGTCGCCGGCACGGCGCGGTTCCTCGCGCACGGTGAGCGGGTGTCCGGACACCCGCGCGACACTCGCCAGCACTTCGCGCACGCTGTAGCCATGGCCGTAGCCGCAGTTGAGCGTTTCGGAGGCGCCGCCGGCGCGCAGGTAATCGAGGGCGTCCAGGTGCGCGCGCGCGAGGTCCTCGACATGGATGTAATCGCGCACGCCGGTGCCGTCGGGCGTGGCGTAATCAGTGCCGAAGATCGACACGTGCGGACGCTTGCCGACGGCCGCCTCGCAGGCAACCTTGACGAGCAGCGTCGCGCCGCGGGTCGACTGGCCGATGCGCCCCTTCGGATCTGAGCCCGCCACGTTGAAGTAGCGCAGCGCGACGTGGCGCAGGCCCGAGGCCGCCGCGAAGTCGCGCAGCATCCACTCGGACATCAGTTTCGAGGTGCCGTAGGGATTGATCGGCATCGTCGGGGTTGTCTCGTCGGCGAACGGGCCGCCCGGAATGCCGTACACGGCGGCGGTCGAGGAGAAGACGAACCGGCCGATGCCGGCGCGAGCGCAGCTCTCGAGCAGCGAGCGCGTCGCGCAGGTGTTGTTGCGGTAGTACTTGAGCGGATCGGCGACCGACTCGGGCACGACCGTGTGGGCCGCGAAATGCATCACCGTGTCGACATCGTGTTCGGCGAGCACGCGCGCGACGAGCGCCGCATCGCCCACGTCGCCGACGACGAGCGGCGCCTCGGGCACGGCCTCGCGAAAGCCGGTCACGAGGTTGTCGAGCACGACGACCCGCTCGCCGCGCTCGCGCAGCAGCAGCGCCGTGTGACTGCCGATGTAACCGGCGCCGCCCGTGACTAGAATCCCTCGATGTCCCATGTACCCTCGACTCCGTTTGCGAACCTGACCCCGGACCTCGTGCTCGACGCGGTGAGCGAGCGCGGCATCGAAGTCGACGGGCGGCTGTTCGCCCTCAACAGTTACGAGAACCGCGTCTACCGGGTGGGCGCCACGCAGGGCGCGCCGCTCGTCGCAAAATTCTACCGGGCGCGGCGCTGGTCCGACGAGCAGATCGTCGAGGAACATGAATTCGCGCACGAACTGGCCGGGCGTGACCTCGCGGTCGCCGCGCCGCTCGCCTTCGACGGCGAGACGCTGCTGCGCCATGGGGAGTTTCGCTTCGCGCTCTTTCCGTGGCTCGGCGGGCGCGGCGCCGAACTCGACACCGACGCCGATTTCACGCTGCTCGGCCGCACGCTCGGCCGGTTGCATGCGGCGGCCGCCGCGCGCCGCTTCCGTGCGCGCCCGTCGCTGACCCCCGAAAGGCTCGGGTTCGCCGCCCGCCGGCAGGTGGAGGCGAGCGGCTTCGTGCCGCAGGAGCTGGAGGATCGCTACGCGGAAGTCACGCGGGACATTCTTGCCGCGGTGGTCCGCGAGTGGGAGTCGGTCGGGGCTGTTGCGACCATCCGGCTGCACGGGGACTGCCACCTCGGGAACCTGCTGTGGGGCGAACAGGGGCCGGTATTCGTCGATCTCGACGACTGCATGACGGGTCCCGCGATCCAGGATTTGTGGATGCTGCTGCCGGGCGGCGCCGACTCGCGCCGTGCGTGGGAAGCGCTGGCCGAAGGTTACGCACAGTTCGCCGATTTCGATTACCGCGAACTGCGTCTCGTCGAGCCGCTGCGCGCCCTGCGCATGATCCATCACACGGCCTGGCTCGCGCAGCGCTGGGACGATCCGGCGTTTCCCCGGGCATTCCCGTGGTTCGGTGAACGGCGTTTCTGGGAGCGGCACATCCTCGATCTGCTCGAGCAGCGAGCGGCGATCGACGAGCCGCCGCTCCTTGCGATGTGAACGCCGGGGCCGTGTGATAACGTGCGCGCAGCTTCGAGGGGGCGGGTGTCGGATGTCCTACAGGGTCGCTGGATGGCTGCTCGCGCTCGGCATGCTGGGCGCGTGTGATCGCGCGCCCGTAGCGCCCGCCAGGGCGCCCGCGACGAAGGCCCAGCCGCAGTCGCCCCTGTCATCCGACATGGTGTCGGCCGTCACGGGCAGCAAGTCGGCGGCCGCCGTCGACCTGAAATTCGCGTTGCTGTCGCGCCCCGAACCGGGGCGTCCGCTCGAGATCGACCTGGCCGTGATCCCGCTCGATGCGGCGGCGACCATCCGCGTGATCGTCCAGAACACCGACGGTATCGAGATCACCCACGGGCAGGAAATGGTGGTGCCGGCGGGCGCCGAGGCGGGCGTGCCGGTCATTCACCGGCTCACGGTCGTGCCGGCGCGGGACGGCATATTTTCGCTGTCGGCCGTCGCGCTGGTCGATACCGACAAGTCGTCGGTGACCCGCACGTTCGCAATTCCGGTCATCGTGGGGGAGGGGGTCACGCCGGCCGCGCTGGCGCCCGACGCGGCCGCCAACGCGTCCGGCCCGGCCGCGAAAGCGGCGAACCAGACCACGCCCAGGGCCGACTGACGGTCCGACCAGACGGCGCGCCACGCGGCCCTGCGACGCCGCCCATTAATGTGAAATCGGGAGCCAGGTCACGCGCCCGCCGCGCGGCGCCCCCTATGATTTTGCGTATGTAAGGCGACTGACATTATGTCAAATACAGCCCCTGCGCGTCGTTCAAAGGATCTGGATGCGACCACGACGGTCGTGCGCACGGGGTCGGTGCCTGCTCCGGCCGTCGATGCTTTCCTGCGCGAGGTGCATCCGCAGCTGCGCAGCCAGGTGGAGGCGCTGCGCGGCGGCGCCGATCGCGACATCGACCTGCGCAAGCTCCTCGCCGTCGTCAGTGAATATTACGAGCAGGTCGACGAGGAGCGCCGCGGCATCGTCCGCTCGATGCAGCTGATGTCGGACGAGGCGCGTTCGCTGACGCGCGAGATCACCGAGCAGTCGAGCGGCCACCTGCAGCTGATCCTCGACAACATCAAGGACGTCGTGATCACCGTCGACAGCGACGGCGCGATCGAGTCGTTCAACCCGACCGGCGAGCGGGTATTCGGCTATTCGCAGACCGAGATCATCGGCCGGCGGATCGACCTGCTGCTGCCCATCCTCGCCGAGCAGCATGCCAGCGTGGTGGCGGGCCTGCGCCGCCTCGCCGCGAGCAGCGAGGACACCCACATCGACCTCGCCGCGAGCGAATCGGCGGCGCGGCACAAGGATGGCAGCACCATTCCCGTCGACATGGCGGTCAGCCGCGCGCGCATCAACCGGCGCGAACTCTTCGTCGTCTGCGTGCGCGATGCGACCGAGCGGCGCGAGTCGGAGCGCGCGCTGCGCGACAGCGAGGCGCGTTACCGCACGCTCGTCGACCACGCGCCCGAAGTGATCGTGGTGTTCGATGCCGACACGCTGCGCTTCACCGACGTCAACGAAAATGCCGAGCGCTTCTTCAGGATGACGCGCGCGCAGCTGCTCGCGGCCGGCCCGGAGCAGCTGTCGCCGCCGACGCAGGCCGACGGGCTGCCTTCGTCGGGACCGGCGCGCGGCAACGTCGCCCGTGCGCTCGAAGGCACGCCGCAGCTGTTCGAGTGGATCCATCGCGATGCGCTCGGCAACGACATCCCCTGCGAAGTGCGCCTCGTGCGCCTGCCGGACTCGCAGCGCCCGATCATCCGCGGCAGCATCATCGATATCACCGAACGCAAGCGCGCGGAGCGCATCGCGGCCGGTGAACGCACGGTCCTCGAGAATATCGCGAACAACGCGCCGCTCGCCTCGGTGCTGGCCTCGATCATCGGCATGGTCGAATCGGCCTGTCCGAGCCAGCATTGCTCGATCAGCGTGCTCGCGCCGGACGGCCGCTCGTTCGAGGATCTCATCGCGCCGCACCTGCCGGACCGGCTGCGCGCGGTGCTCGACGGCTCGAGCATCGATATCCGCAACGGCTCGTGCGCGGCGGCCGTCTACCTCGCACGCCAGGTGCTGGTCGCCGACCTCTCGAACGATCCCTTCTGGCAATCACGGCGCGAAGTCGCACTCGACTGCGGCGTGCGTTCGACTGCATCGATGCCCATCAAGGGCGCATCGGGCAAGGTGCTCGGTGCGCTCGGCCTCTATCGTCCCGACGAGGGCCTGCCGACCCGCGGCGAGCTGCAGTTGATCGCCGATGCCGCGCAGCTCGCCGGCATCGCGATCGAGCGGCGCGCGAATGACGCGGCGCTGCGCGCGAGTGAAGCGAAGTTCCGCCAGTTGTTCGAGAACGCGATGGAGGGCGTCTACCAGAGCTCGCGCGACGGACGGCTGCTGTCGGTGAACCCTGCGTTCGTTCGCATGCTGGGCTACACCTCGGCCGAGGAACTCTACGCGCTGCCGAGCGCGTCCATGTGCTACTGGTTCCCGGCCGATCGCGCGGAATTCGCGCGGCGGCTCGAGAGCGAGGGCAAGATCAGGAACGCCGAGTTCCGCCTGCGGCGGCGCGACGGCCAGCAGATCGTGGTGCTCGAGAGCGCGCACGCGATGCGCGACGACGCGGGCCACATCATCGGCTACGAGGGCACGATCGCCGACATCACCGAGCGCAAGCAGGCCGAGCAGGCCATGTTCGCGGAGAAGGAGCGCGCGCAGGTCACGTTGCAGTCGATCGGTGACGCGGTGATTTCGACCGATGCCGCCGGCAATATCGATTACCTGAATCCGGTCGCGGGGCTGCTGACCGGCTGGGCGGCGGACGAGGCGCGCGGGCGTCCGATTGGCGACGTGCTCTCCATCGTGCACGAGGCGACGCGCAATCCGGTCGAGAATCCCGTGCTGGTCGCGCTGCGGACGGGCGAGCAGATCGGCCCGGGTGAGCAGAGCGTGCTGACGAGCCGCAACGGCCAGACGATCGCGATCCAGGATTCGGCTTCGCCGATCCGCGACCGCGTCGGCAAGATCATCGGCGCGGTGATCGTGTTCCACGACGTGACGAAGGAACGGCGGCTGAAGCGCGCGCTCGCCTACCAGGCGAGCCACGACGCGCTCACCGGCCTGATCAACCGCCGCGAGTTCGACAACCGCCTGCACGAGGCGGTGCAGTCCGCGCGCCGCGACGGGGCGCGCTACGCGCTGCTGTACGTCGACCTCGACCAGTTCAAGCTCGTCAACGACACCTGCGGCCATCCCGCGGGCGACCGGCTCATCCGCGACATCACGGGGCTCCTGCAGACCCGCGTGCGGGCCTCCGACACCATCGCGCGACTCGGCGGCGACGAGTTCGGCGTCCTGCTCGAGGGCTGCAACCTCGAGCAGGCGGGCGTGATCGCCGAGAGCGTGCGCCAGGCGGTGCGCGATTACCGCTTCGTGTGGGGCTCGGCGAGCCTCTCGGTCGGCGCGAGCATCGGCGTCGTCGAGATCGGCGCCGAAACCGAAAGCGCCGCGAACGTGCTGTCGGCCGCCGACATCGCCTGCTATTCCGCCAAGGACCAGGGGCGCAACCGCATCCACCTGTACGACGGTGGCGGCACCGCGACGCGTCATCGCGAGATGCACTGGGTCGCACAGGTGACGCGCGCCGTCGACGAAGGAAGGCTCGACCTGTGCTTCCAGACGATCCGCCCGATCGGATCGTCGCAACTCGCGCAGCCGTTCTCGGAGCTGACCGTTCGATTGCGCGATGACACCGGCGAAATCGTGCCGCCGAGCCAGTTCATCCCGGCGGCCGAGCGTTACAACGTGATGAACATGATCGACCGCTGGGTCGTGCAGCGCGCGGTCGACATGCTGCGCGAGCACCGGCGCGCCGCGCCGCTCTTCGCCGTGAATCTCTCGGGCACCTCGCTCAACGACCAGGGCTTCCTCGAGTACGTGCTCGGCCGCATCGACGATGACGCGATCGCGCGCGGCCTGTGCTTCGAGATCACCGAGACCGCCGCGGTGGCGAACCTGCAGAACGCGACCTATTTCATGCAGGAGCTGCGCGCGCGCGGCTGCCGCTTCTCGCTCGACGATTTCGGCAGCGGCCTGTCATCGTTCCGCTATCTCAAGACGCTGCCGGTGGATTTCCTGAAGATCGACGGCGAGTTCATCGCGAACGTGGCGCAGGACGCCGTCGATCGCAGCATGGTCGAGGCGATCAGCCAGGTCGGGCGCACGCTCGGCATCGCGACCGTCGCCGAGCGTGTCGAGAATGCCGCCGTGCTCGAGACGCTCGAGTCGATCGGCGTCGATTTCGCGCAAGGGTATTTCCTCTCGCGGCCGCGACCTGTCGCCGAGTTCGGCGCGCTGATCGCGACGCCGGAGGCCTGATCCCCGCTACGGCAGGCGACGATCGCGCGACCACGCGCGCGGCAGGTGCCAGGCATAGCGGATCGCGAACATCCGCAGCGCAAAGCAGAGCGCGGCGCCGGCGAGTGCCGTTGTCGCGTGCGGCAACGGAGTCTGCGCGCCGATCACGACGACTCCGGCGCCCGCGAGCGCCGCCACCGCGTACAGGTCCGAGCGCAACACCGCGGGCACTTCCGCGAGCAGCATGTCGCGCGCCATGCCGCCGCCGATGCCGGTCAGCATGCCGAGGAGCGCCGCCGCGAAGGGGTGCAGGCCGAAAGCGAGCGACTTTTCCGCCCCCGCGACCGCGAACAGCGCAAGCCCCGCCGCATCGAACATCCGCACCGGCGTGCGCAGGCGCTCGATGGTCGGGTACCACAGGAAGGTGACGATGCCCGCGAGCATCGCAGTCGCGAAGTAGCGCCAGTCGCCGAGCGCCGCCGGCGGCACGGCGCCGATCAGCAGGTCGCGCGCGACGCCGCCCGCGCTCGCCGTGACGAACGACAGCACGAGGACACCGAAGATGTCGAGCTGGCGGCGCACGCCCGCGGTGGCCCCGGCGAGCGCGAACACGAACGTGCCGAGGAGATCGAGGCCGAGGATGAGTGCCTTCACGGCGGGCCCGGCGACTCGCGATCGGCCTGCCCGGCGGCGCGTCGTTCGCGCCGCACGGTGAGCACGACGCTCAGCATCGCCGCGCCCACGAGCGCAATCATCATGGCCATGATCACGACGAGGCCACCGGCGAGCCGCCAGCCTTCATAGAGCCCGAGCGCAAGCCCGATCGGCGTCGTGACGATGAAGAACGGCTTGGCGATACGCATGAGGCGGGTCCCGGCGGTGAAAGGGCGATGATATAAAATCGCTCGATGTCGCAATTCATCATTCCGCCACCGCCGCGCATCGCGATCCCGGTCGCAGGGCGTGACGCGCTGTTCCCGGTGCGCCGCATCTACTGCGTCGGCCGCAACTACGCCGCGCACGCACGCGAAATGGGTAACGACAGCCGCGAGCCGCCGTTTTTCTTCCAGAAGCCGACCGATGCCGTGGTCGCGAGCGGCAGCACGATCGCGTACCCGCCCGAGACGCGCAATCTGCACCACGAGGTCGAACTCGTGCTCGGCATCGGGCTGGGCGGTGCCGACATTTCCCCGCAGGAGGCGAGGCGGCACGTCATCGGCCTCGCGGTGGGTATCGATCTCACGCGCCGGGACCTGCAGAACGCGGCGAAGGAGGCCGGGCGGCCTTGGGAGTGTTCCAAGTCGTTCGATGCCTCGGCCCCGATCAGTGCGCTCGTCGAGTGGCCGGCGGGCGAGCCCTTGCCGCAGTCGGGCCGGATCACGCTCAGCGTCAACGGGCAGCGCCGGCAGGAAGGGAATTTGGTTGAAATGACATGGAGTTGCACGGAAATCGTCGCGCAATTGTCGAGGTTTTTTCGCCTGGCGCCCGGCGACCTGATCTTCACCGGGACGCCGGCCGGCGTGGGCCCCGTTGTAGCGGGTGACTGGGTCCAGGGCGAGATCGAGGGCGTCGGGGTCGTCACCGTCCTCGTCAATTGACAACAATTCTCATTCGTATTTACCATGGCTTCCCTGAGAGGGCTGCCATGTACGTCTGTATCTGCCATTCGTTGACTGACCGGCAACTGCGCGAGGTCGTGAACCGGGGGGCGTCATCGCTCGCCGAGGTGCAGTGCCACCTGCCCGTGGCGACCTGCTGCGGGCACTGTGAAGACACGGCGCGCGAAGTCATCGACTCGTGCGTCGAGCAGTGCCGCGCGCCACGCGCCGCCTGAGCACGCGAACGACGCAGGCGCGCGCGTTGCAGTGAGGCGCGACCGCGTCCAAGATCGGGTCTCGCTGAAGCGGCAGGAGAGACCATCATGAAAGGCGACCCGGCAGTCCTGAAGCACCTCAACGCGGCGCTGAAGAACGAGCTCACATCGATCAACCAGTACTTCCTGCACGCGCGGATGTTCGGCAACTGGGGGCTCAAGCGCCTCGAAGAACACACGAAGAAGGAATCGATCGACGAGATGCACCATGCGGACAGCCTGATCGAGCGGATCCTGTTCCTCGACGGGCTGCCGAACCTGCAGGACCTCGGCAAACTGCACATCGGCGAGAATGTCGAGGAATGCATTCGCTGCGACCTGAAACTCGAGATGGCCGCGCGGCCGCAGTTCCAGGCCGCCATCGCGGATTGCGAGAAGCTGGCGGATTACGTCTCGCGCGAGATCTTCGAACGGATCCTCGAGTCGGAGGAGTCGCACATCGATTTCCTCGAGACGCAGCTCGATCTGATCGCGCGCGTCGGGATCGAGAATTACTGCCAGTCGCAGATGGGTTCGTAGCGGCCCGCCGTCACTCCTTCCCGAGCACCGCCAGCGCGTCGTCGATGCGCTCTTCGGGCACGAGCAGTTGTACCCCGTCCATGCCGCCTTCCATGCCGACACCGACGCCGACGACGATCGAGGGCACGCCCGCCACGTCGAGTTCCATTCTCGCAAGGTCGGCTTCCACCCTCGTCGGGTAACTCTTGATGGCTTTCATGGCGACTCCAGTCGTTTGACATGGACACCATAGCCCAATGCGATGCCTGTATGCTTGCCGCCAGCCCATCCCGGAGAACAAGAATGCGTATTCCGCTCGTCGCATCGGTGGTATTGGCCTTCGCGTTGCCGACCGCCGCCCCCGCGCAGACCGCGCCCTATCAGGTGCAGGCGCGCGAAGTGTATGCGCGCATCATCGGGTTTCGCACGGCGGCGGGCCAGCACCAGACGGCCGCGATGGCGGATTATCTCGCCGGGGTCCTGAAAGCGGGCGGCGTGCCGGCGGACGACATCGCGATGCTCGAGGCGGCCGGCGCCACCGCGATGCTCGTGCGACTGCCGGGCCGCGAGCCGGGCCGGCCAATCCTCTTTTCCGCCCACATGGATGTCGTCGATGCGCGTCCGGCCGACTGGCAGCGCGATCCGTTCACGCTCATCGAGGAGGACGGCAGGTTCTATGGACGCGGCACGTCTGACAACAAGGCGGGTGTCGCCGCGCTCGTCTCGACGATCCTGCGCTTCAAGGCGGAGCGCCTTCAGCCTGCACGCGAGCTCGTGTTCGCGTTCGTCGGCGACGAAGAGACCGGCATGGAAACGACGCGCGCGATTGCTTCACACCCTTGGGTCCGCAATGCCGAGTTCGCGATCAATACCGATGCCGGTGGTGGCGCACTCGACGATGCCACGGGCAAGCCGCTCGTGTACCTCGTGCAGGGCGCCGAGAAGACCTACGCCACCTTCGACCTGACCGTCACCAATCCGGGCGGACATAGCTCGCGGCCGCGCGCCGACAACGCCATTTACGAACTCGCGCATGCGCTCGACCGCATCGAGGCGCATCGCTTCCCCGTGATGGCGAACGACCTGACGCGTGCCTATCTCGGCACGATGGGCAAGGCGCAAACCGGCGAGGTCGGTGAAGCGCTGCGTCGTTTCGCTGCCGACCCGACGGATGCAGCCGCGGCCGACACGCTCGCGAGATCGCCGGAGTATGTCGGCACGACACGCACGACGTGTGTCGCGACGATGCTCGAGGCGGGCCACGCCGAGAATGCGCTGCCGCAGAAGGCGTCGGCGGCGATCAATTGCCGCATTTTCCCGGGCGTCGAGGTCGGCACGGTGCGCGAGGAACTCGTGCGCACGATCGGCGATCCCGGGGTTCAGGTCGTCGTGCGTGACTCGCCCGAGCCGAGCCCGGTGTCCGAAATGCGTCCGGACGTGATGGCCGCGATCACGCGCGCGGTGCACGCGGTGCATCCGGGTGTGCCGATCGTCCCCTATCTCGAATCGGGCGGCACCGACGGCAAGGTGTATCGCCGGGCGGGCATCCCGACCTTCGCGTCCTCGGGACTGTTCTCGAAGCCGTCCGAGATGTTTGCACACGGCCTGAACGAGCGGCTCCCGGTGGCGTCGTTCTACGAAGGACTCGACCACATCTACCGGCTTGCGGTCGATCTCGGCGGGGCGCGCGCGGGGCGCTAGAAACTCACGGCAAACGCGAGCCTCAGGCGCTCGATCCAGTCCTTGCCGAGCGTCGGCGTCGATTCGTAAGGCTGGTAGTGGTACCAGATCGCGCTCAACATCGTCTTCGGAAACGGCACGTAGTCCAGCGTGAGCGCGTGCAGCCGGTAGTTGGTCCCGAGCGCGATGTTGTCGTGTGAGAACGCGGCGAGCACGGCGTCCGTTTCGGCGATCGAGTAACCGTAGGTCACGCGCCAGTCGTGCACCTTGCTCGCGCGCCCGATCGTGAAGTCCGCGCCGTAGCCGGTGTCGGCATCGGTTGCGGCGCCGAAATTGCGCACGAAGTCGCCCACGATACGCAGCGGCCAGCGCTCGCCCGCTCCATTCCAGGTGGCCCCGATGATGACATCGCCCAGTTCGAAGTCCGACCGATACGTGCCGTCCGGATTGAGAAGGTTCGAACGCAGATCACCGCTGTCGGCTCCCGCGACGCTGCCCAGTTTGTAGTCGTAGTAGGCGACCGAGGCGTCGAGCTTCCACTTCCCGAGGGTACGCGTGTCGTAGCCGAACTGTGCCCCGAGCATCGTGCTGTCGGCGGCCACGGCGCGTTCATCGATGATGAAGAAGAGACCGTTCGCGCGAAACGCGGAGCCGTCCGAGAGCGCATGACGATAAACCGCGCTCACGCCCTGCGGATTGACGTCACCGTCCCACACGAGTTCGGTGCGCACGAAGGGCTGCGGCATCTTGCCGCCGTAGAGCTTCAGGTCGCCCAGGTTGAACTGCACGTAGGCCTGGTCGAGGCTCACGTCGAAGTCGTCATCGAAGTTCGACAGCTGCACGTCGGTGCTGTTCGGATCATCGGGATTGCCGGTGACCAGCCGGGCGCCGATCGATACGACATCATTCGCGGTGTAAGTGACGCCGAGCCGACCGCGCACCTGCCCGCTCAGGTGATCCGGTGTGTCGCTCGCGTAGTCGCCCTGCGAGCGTATGCGCAGGTCGCCCGATACGGCCAGCCGGGGCTTCGCTGCCGCAGCCGTTGCCGCCACGGCCGACGCCGGAGTTGCTGGCGTGACCGGCTGTGCAGACGGCGATGGCGCCACGTGGAGCGCGGCCTCCAGGGCCTGCAGCCGCGCCGCGACCTGTTGCTGCAGTTCGGCGATGCGCTGCTGTTCAGCGCGCAGGGTCTGGATCTCGGCGATTGCGGCCGCTGTTTCGGGGGACGGATCCGAAGCCGCGAGCGCGGGTGTGACCGCGAGGGTGAGCGTCGCGACTATCGCCAACGCGGATTGACCGCTGTGGCGACTCGTTCGTGTATATCGGTTCAGGCGCATCATCAGTGTCTCCCGTCAACGGCAGGTCCATGAACAGTAAAGCCATCGTATTGATCCAAACCTGACATTCCGCTGACACGTGCGCGACCCCGCTGCGGCGGTAGTGCCCGTTGCGTTCCCGATCCTGCTATAAGCCTGCAATGCGCATCCTCGTGGTGGAGGACGAAGCCGACTTGGGAGACGCGGTGCTTCGGCATCTGCGCCGGCAGGGCTATGCCGTCGACTGGTTGCGTGATGGCCAGGCCGCGCACGACGTGCTGAGCTATCAGTCCTACGATCTCATCGTCCTCGACATCGGCCTTCCCCGCAGGGATGGGTTTTCGGTGTTGCGCTGGCTGCGCGAGCGGGGCGATCGAACCCCCGTGCTCATGCTGACAGCGCGCGCAAAGATCGAGGACCGGGTGAGTGCGCTGGATGTCGGGGCCGACGACTATCTTTCCAAGCCATTCGATCTGCGCGAATTCGATGCGCGCTGCCGCGCGCTGCTGCGTCGTACACAGGGTGTGGCTTCCGGCGTCACGACGGTCGGGTCGCTGGTTTTCGATCGGGGCGCGAGATCCGCGACGCTCGACGGCAGGATGCTGCATTTGCCGAATCGCGAGTACCGGCTTCTCGAGATCCTGATCGGCAACGTCGGCGCCGTGGTCAGCAAGCACGAAATTGCCTCACAGCTTTTCGACTTTGACGGAGAGGCCGGCGACAACGCGATCGAGCTGTATATCGGCCGGCTGCGACGCAAGCTCGGATCGGCAGTGATCATTCGTACGGTTCGCGGCGTCGGGTATGTCGCCGAGGCAGCGGGCTCGGGCAATGAAGCCTAGGGTGCTTTCGCTGCGCGCCCGCATCGCGGGCATGCTGGGCCTGCTGTTCCTGGTGGGGACACTCGCACTGCTGTTCGCAGCCCAGGCCTACGGGCGCCTTGCCGCGGACAAATCGTATGACCGCTTGCTGGCAGGCTCCGCATTGTCCATCGCGGAAACGCTGTCCGTCGACCGCGGCCAGTTGCAGGTGGATCTGCCGTATGCCGCGCTGGAGATGCTTTCGGCGGCACCGGACGACCGGGTGTTCTATCGCGTGATCGGGCCAGGCCCGAGCACGATCACCGGATATGACGACCTGCCTGGCTGGCAGCTGCCTTCGGGTCGCGACCGGCGCATCGCGCTGGACGAGGCCCGCTTTTTCGACGCGGACTATCGGGGCGAGCCGGTGAGGTTCGCAGTGCTCGGGCGCGAGATCGCCGAACCAGGCATGCAGGGATGGGTCTGGGTGCAGGTCGGGCACACGCGCCGCGCGCGTGACGAATTGGCACGGGAGCTCGTGCTCGGAGCGGTTGCGCCCATCACCCTGATGACATTGCTCGCGATATCGGTGGTCATGTGGGGTATTGCCCGGGCGCTGCGTCCGTTGCAGCGCGTCGGGGAAGACCTCACAGGCCGGCAACCGGAAGACCTGCAGCCCGTCGTGGAACCCGTACCGCTCGAGATCGCACCGCTGATAGACGCAATAAACGGCTTCATGCGGCGCCTCGCCGGGAACATCGAGGCGCTGCGGGCATTCATCGGCGAAGCCGCGCACCAGATGCGCACGCCGCTCGCCTCCCTGTATGCGCAGGCCCACGTCGCCGCCGACGAGGATCCGGAGGGGCTGCGGCGCAGTATCGCGGCGATCGAGCGCAATGCCGCGAGGCTCTCGCGCCTGCTCGATCAGCTCCTGATCGACGCCACGGTGATGCATCGCTCGGATGTGCGGGCCTTCGAGCCCTGTGACCTGCTGGACCTTGTGCACGAGGCGATCAATGAGGGAGTACCGCACGCCCGGCGCAGGGATGTCGTCATCAGCACCGAACTGGATCAGGCGCCTTTCGTCGGTGATGCGTTGATGTTGGGCGAGGCACTGAAGAACCTCATCGACAATGCGCTGAAATACGGCTCGACCGTGGATGGTTCCGTGCTCGTGTCGATTCGGGCGGAAGAGGGCGGCTATGTAGTCACGGTGGCCGACCGTGGCCCCGGTATCCCGGAATCCCGGCAGGCGAAGGTATTCGAGCGCTTCGTTCGTGGTGATGGCGTCGGCAGTCCTGGAGCCGGGCTGGGTCTTGCCATCGTTCGCCGTGCGATTGCCAGTCACGGTGGTGAAGTGGTACTCGCCAACCGGGAAGGTGGTGGTCTCGAAGTGACGCTCCGGCTCCCGTGGCGGGCGGAAGGTGTCGAGTCATGAGTCGCGTCGCGTGGTTATTGATCGTGAGCGCCGCCGGCTGGTTTTCCCTGACAGCCGTCGCGGAGACCTATCCTGCGGCGAGCGTTGGTGCGAGGCAGCTGACGATCTACAGCACGACAGATACCGCGGTGTTCGAGGCGGCTGTCCGGCACTTTCAGCGGCTCAACCCGGGAATTGCTGTCCAGTATGAGGAACTCGAGAGCCACGTGCTCTACGAGCGCTTCCTCGAAGATCTGAAGCACGGCAAGCCTAGGGCCGATCTGCTGTTGAGCTCGGCCATGGATCTGCAGGTAAAACTCGTCAACGACGGCTACGCCGCGACCCATCTCTCGGCCAATGCCCGGATGCTTCCCGAATGGGCGCGGTGGCGCGACCAGGCATTCGGATTCACGTTCGAGCCCGCCGTGATGGTGTTCAATGTCAACGCCTTCTCGGGGCGGACCCTGCCGCGGACGAGAAGCGAGCTGATCGAACTGGTGCGACGGGATCCCGCGGCGTGGCGTGGCCGGATCGGTACCTATGACATTGCCGGCAGCAGTGTGGGTTACCTGCTCGCCTCGCAGGATGCGCGCCAGAGCAGTGAATTCAGCGCGCTGCTGGAGACTCTCGGCGACGCCGGTGTCGTCATCGAGCGGCGCACCAGCGACCTGCTCGCGCGGCTCGAGAAGGGCAATCTCGCCATCGGTTACAACCTCCTCGGTTCATATGCGCAATCGCGCATCGCCGCTGGAGCGCCGCTCGCGATCGTCTATCCGCGCGACTACACGCTGGTCGTCACGAGAACCGCTGTGCTTCCCGCCAGCGCACCGAATCCGGATGCGGCACATCGCTTCCTCGAGTACCTGGTGTCCATCGAGGGCCAGCGGACGCTTGCGAACGAGGGTGGCTTGCCGGCGATTCGAAATGAGGCGTCGGTACAGCAGACCCGCGGCGGAATTACCAACGCCGTGGTCGGCCCGCTGCGGCCGGTGGTCCTCGGCCCCGGCCTGCTGGTTTACCTCGACCAGCTGAAGAAGCGTCGCTTTATGAACCTCTGGAATGGAGCCATCGAGCCGCCGAAGTGAGCGCCCGTCCCTGACAGGTTGCAGACAGCAAGAAGTTCCTAGACTGGCCCCCATCCGCTGCGACGCTGGCCGAAAGCGTCCACGCCGGATCGGAGGGGCGCCCATGACCAGTGCACGAGGCGAGATTCCATGCTGACGCTGCTCGGCTTCGGCATGGTGATCACTTTCATGACGCTGATCATGCTGAAGCGCGTTTCGCCGCTCGTCGCGCTGATCGCCATTCCGATCCTCTTCGCCGTGCTGGCCGGTGTCGGCAGTGATGAACTCGGCATCATGATGCTCGATGGCATCCGCACGCTCGCACCGACCGGCGTGATGCTCATGTTCGCCATCCTCTACTTCGGGATCATGATCGATGCGGGGCTCTTTGATCCGGTGGTGAGCCGGATCCTGCGCAGTGTCGGCAACGATCCCGCAAAGGTGGTGGTGGGTACCGCGGTGCTTGCCGCATTCGTGTCGCTCGACGGCGACGGATCGACCACCTACATGATCACCGTGGCATCGATACTGCCCCTGTACCGGCGTCTCGGCATGAACGCCTTGAATCTCACCTGTGTGACCATCCTCGCGAGTGGGGTCATGAATCTCACGCCGTGGGGCGGGCCGCTGGCACGGGCGGCGACCGCATTGTCGGTGGATCCGTCGGAAGTCTTCGTCCCGATGATTCCGGTGATGGTCATCGGAGTCGCGGGCGTCGTGGCGCTCGCATGGCTCCTCGGTGTGCGCGAGCGGCAGCGGCTGGGCCAAGTCGTACTCGGGACGCCCCCCCTGGCAGCCGATTCGGATCCGGCGGTCGCGCAGTCATCGATTGAAGATACTGCGCTGCTGCCGGCGAACGGGGAGAGTGAAGCTGCATCCCGGCTCAAGCGCCCGCGGTTGCGCTGGTTCAATGCGCTGCTGACCGTGGCCCTGATCGTTGGCTTGATCGTCAATTTGCTGCCGCTGCCCGTGCTCTTCATGGTCGCGTTTGCGATCGCAATCGTCGCCAACTACCCGCAACTGCCGGAGCAGCGAGCGCGCATCGCGGCGCATGCCGGCAATGTCATCGCTGTGGTTGCGCTGATCTTCGCCGCCGGCGTGTTCACCGGCATCCTATCCGGCACGGGGATGGTCAAGTCCATGTCCGACAGCCTGCTGACGGTGGTGCCGGAATCCTGGGCACCGTCGCTCGCGGTCATTACCGCGCTCGCCAGCATGCCGTTCACGTTCTTCATCTCGAATGACGCGTTCTACTATGGCGTGCTGCCGATCGCGACGGAAGTCGCGCGCACCGCCGGCATCAGCCCCCTCGAAATGGCGCGGGCGTCGTTGATCGGGCAACCCATACATCTGCTGAGCCCATTGGTCGCGTCCACTTACTTGCTGGTCGGACTCGCGGGTGTCGATTTCGGGGATCACCAGAAATTCACACTGGCCTGGGCGGCGGGGATCTGCCTGCTGATGCTCGTGGCGGCGCTCGCGCTGGGATTGTTTCCGTTGGCGGCAGGATGAAATCAATGACTATGACCTGGGAGGGTTCCATGTTGCGCAGCTTTCTGATTTTCACCGCTGTTCTGGTAATGATTGGCGAGGTGCGATCCCAGGAAACTGCTTCGGAGGAGCAGGCCGAAGAGCTCCATACGGTGATCGTCGAGGGAAAGTTCGTTTCGGTGGGAGCCCAGAGCGCGATGAAGCAGGACATCAGCGTCATGGATACTCCCTACTCGGTCGCCAATTACAGCGATGCCTTCATGAAGGCGATCGAGACCACCAACATCGCGGATCTCTACAGCTATATGACCGGAGTACGCCGCGGTGGCGTGACGGGCTATGACCTCTCCATTCGTGGCTTCAAGAATACGCAAGCCGACAAGAGCGCGATCATGGTGGATGGCCTGCCGGGCCTGAGCGGCCGATTTGGCTCGCCGCCGACGTTCGCGGCGGAGAATGTCGAAGTCGTCAAAGGCCCTGCGTCGGTACTCTACGGCCAGGCCCAGCCGGGCGGCTTCGTGAATATCGTCAGCAAGAAGCCTCGGGAGAACTTCGGTGCCATCATCGACCTGCGAGGGTCGACGTACGATGGCGCCGGAATGTCCTTCGGTGATGGTGCGGGTTACAACGCGGGCTTCGATGTCACGGGCCCGATCGGCGAAGGCGCGCTGCTCTATCGGCTCGTGGTGGAGCACACGGATCGGGATACGTTTCGTCACGGCTTCGAAGAGGCCAGCTACGTTTCGCCAAGTCTCACCTGGAACATGACGGAACGAGATTCGCTGAGAGCTTCATTCGAGTATCGCCGCCGCAAGAATGCGTATGACACGCAACTCGTTGCACCGAACAAGGATGCGAGCCTGATCGCGGATATCCGGACCCGCTATCAGGAGCCGGGCGATCGGCAGCACGAAGAGGGCAAGGGTGGCACGCTGGCGTATTCGCACGATTTCGACAGCGGTCTGCGCTTGAACGCCGCATTTCGCAGTATCAGCACGGAAGATTCGGCTGAAGGATTCGACAATGTCTCGGTGCTGGCAGATCGGGTGACGTTGCAAAGGCGCGCGCGACAGCAGCTCAACAAGCGAACCTACAATTTCCTCGATTCGAATCTCTCGATACCGTTCGATACCGGGCCGATCGGCCACAAGTTGCTGGTTGGCGTGAACGCGGGAGTCGATTCGACTGATTTCGAGCGCATACAGTTCTTCAACGGACCGACGACTGGGCCCGCGTCATTGCCGGGCCCCGGACGGATCAATATCAATGTCTATGACCCTGTGTACGGCAACGCATTGCCGCTCGCCAGCTACCCATCGGGACCGTTGAATCGGCGCTACACGCGAAATACCTCGACAGGTCTGTATTTGTCCGACCTCATCACGTTCTCCGAACGCTGGAAAGCCAGTGTTGGCCTCCGCTACGCCAGGGACAAGCAGGAAACGGAGGAGCGCAAGACGCCTCCGCTGACTTCGCGGGAGACGCAAACATCAAACGTGCTGCCGACAGCGGGCCTGATGTTTCAGCCGACGCCCGCGTGGACGCTGTACGCGAGCTACGCCACATCATTTGTACCCCAGGCGGCAGGGGTGCAGGACGCTGCCGGGCGAGCAAACCCTTTTGATCCCCAGTCGGGCAAGCAGATCGAAGTCGGGGTGAAGGCCGATGCCTTGGCAGACCGCCTTACAGCAACACTTGCGCTGTTCGATATCAAGCGGGAAGACACGCTTGCTCCCATCGCCTGCAACACCGGGGTGGCCGGCACTTGCTCCCAGCAGGTGGGTGCGGAGCGCTCGAAGGGCCTCGAGCTGGAATTGAACTACAGCGTGCTCGAGAACCTGCAGGTCGTTGCGGGTGTCGCCTACACGGATGCGTACATCGACGAGTCCTACAGCGCGCCGTCGGCGCCCCTGGTCGGTGCCCAGCTGACCAACTCTTCACTTCGGACCGCCAATCTGTGGGTTCGATATGACGTCGTGGATGGCCCATTGCAGGGACTCGGTATTGGCGTGGGCACGTACTACAGCAGCGAGATTGCCGGCAGCCTGCCGAGCCAGAATGATGGGCGAGTGCTGATGCTGCCCGGTTACACGGTCGCAGATCTCGCAATCTACTATCGGTTGCGCGAGCGGCACAATTTCACGCTGAAGATCGGCAATCTGTTCGATGAACACTATTTCGAGGGTGTCAATTCCACGCTCAACGAGAACGGGGTGGTGCCCGGAGCGCCTCGCAACATGACACTGTCGTGGCGGGTGAATCTGTGAGCCCTCGCGCGGCAGGACTGCAAAGCGGTCTCGCCGCAGTCGCGATGCTTTGCATCGCGGCTTCGACTGGTGCCAGTGAGGGGGCAGCAGCGATCGAGGCTGGCCGCGCGGTCAGGCCGGTGCACTGGCTCGTTCCACCCGTTGCGCCTGTCTTGCCGCAGACAGAGGCCGAAAAGGAGGAGGCGCGTGCACACGGTCGCAGTTTGCCGATGCGAGAGTTGCTGCAGCCGGCACTGGACGAGGGCTTGCCATCTTATCAGCGGGATTCTGGCCCGGGGCTGTCCGGAAGTTTCACCGGAGGCGCATCGGATGTGCTCGTGGAACTCGCCAATCGCTGGTTCAAACGCTTCAGTGAACTTCATCCCGGTGTGCAGCTAAGTCTGACAGCGCCGCCGTACGCGGGCAGTCTCGGTACGAAAGAACTGATCAGGCAGTCGGTCGACTTCGTTTTCGTCTCGCGTGAGCTGAAGCCGGAAGATCTCGAGGAGTTCGAGCGGCGATTCGGCTATTTGCCGACGAGCATACCGGTCGCGGGCGGAAGCTATCGTCATTTCGGATTCCTCGATGCGATGGGGTTTTTTGTCCACCCGGACAATCCGCTGTCGAAGCTCGACTTCGCGCAGATTGACGCCATCTTCTCGCGAACACGGCACCGCGGTGCGCCGGAGGCCATTCGCACCTGGGGACAACTCGGTCTGGGAGGCGAGTGGGCAAACAAGCCGGTCAGGGCTTACGCCATCCAGCCGTGGAACGGCTTCGAGGAATTCATCCGGCAGCGCGTTCTCAGCCCGGGTGCGACTCGCGGCGAATGGCGCGAGGATCTGCACTACGAGAAGCTGGTGTTTCCACTCGCGAGTCGTGTGGCCAACGATCGCTTCGGGATCGGCTATTCGGGCCTGGCCTACATCGATTCGCCTGTGAAGATGCTGCCACTGTCGCGGGACCCCGCGGACCCGGCCATTGCACCGACTTATGAGAACGTGGCACAGGCACGATACCCGCTCAGCCGGCTGATCTATTTCAATATCAACAAGGCACCGGGGAAGCCCGTGCCTGCCGCACTCGAGTCCTTCCTGCAGTTCCTGCTCAGCAGAGAGGGCCAGCAGGTTGTCCTCGATCAGGCTGTCTTCCTGCCGCTGCGCGCCGAACAGGCTGCGCATGCGCGGGAACTGCTCGCGAAATAGCACCGACGGAACATTCTTCGGGCAAAGAGTTTCACAAACCGGAATGACACCATGAAGTTGCGACTGACAGGCTGCCTGATCATGATGTTCGCGCTCCTCGCTTTCGATGCAGCGAACGCGAATGCCGCGTCGCCCGGCTACAGGGTGAATCGCACCATTTCGACCGAGGGCGCACCCGAGACGCTGTCACTGGCGGTGGACTCCGCCGCACGACGCTTGTACTCGGCGCGTGACGGGGGTGTCGATGTCTATGACCTGGAGACTGGCCGTCGGCTGGCGAGTGTGGCGACGACCGGTGTCCCGGGGGCGATCGAGATCGCGCCGGAAATCCGGCGCGGCTATGTCAGCAACCGGGATGCGGGAACGGTAACACTGTTCGATCTGCAATCGCTGCAGGTCGTTGCGACAGTCAGATCTGGTGGTCTCGAACCACGCGAGGTCGAGTTTGATGCAACGACGCGACGAATCTATGTTTCCAATGCCGGCAGCGGCGACCTGGTCGCGTTCGACGCGATAAGCGGCAGCAAGCGCGGGGCCGTGAAGCTCGGTGGCCGCCTGCGGCAGGCCTCCGTCGACGGACGCGGGCACCTTTTCGTCGCGGACGAAGCCGCAAACGTGCTCCATGTCATCGAACTGGGCGCCAAGCACGAGATGAACCCGGTCGGGGCAATCTCGGTGTGGCCCGGTGCAGGCCCAACCGCGATCGCCCACGATACCCGGGAGCGACGCCTCTATGTCGCGTGTTCCAACGGTCGAATGATCATCGTCGACCCGGACCCGGGTCAAATGATCGGCGTGGTTCCGGTCGGAGGGCAGGGAGAGTCCGGGCTGGCCATGCAGTTCGCTCCGGCCCGGCTCGTCATGCTCTACATGCCGAATGCGAGCGGCGCGTTGAATGTGATCCAGAATGCCAAGTTGACCGCCTCACTGATGGAATCGCCGGATGTCGGCTCGCGCGGCGTTGCGGCCGCATTCGATGACCGGACGCAGCAACTGTACCTAGCGGGAAACGGTGGGTTGCTCGGTGTGGGCAAGTAAGCGGCGGGCAATAACCGGGGAGATTGGAATGCTGCGAACACTTCTGGTCATGGTGGTGGTTGTGCTGGCCTGGTCGGCACAGGCACGTGCTGATGTTGTGGCCCCGGACGCGCTGATCGGCAAGCGTGTCTTGTTCGTGGTCGGCGAGGCGAAACCGGGAGTTCCGAACGATGACCCGCTGATTCGCGATTATCTCGGCACGCGCGGAGCAAATGTCACGATGGTCGATGCGGTCGAGGCGCCTGCGGCAGCCAGCAAGGCGGACCTGATCATTGTCTCGTCGACTGTCAACGCACGCGAGATGGACGCCCGGTTGGCTGAGGTGGCAGCGCCGATCGTTACGTGGAACAAGTACGCGTATCCGCTGCTGCACATGACCGGCGACAAGCTGCACGAGGATTTTTCGGTGGTTCGCGAGAAGCCCTTCCACAACGAGAATCATGCGGACTACTACGCGCTCGCCACGAGCAGCACGAATCCGATACTCGCTGCCGCAAGCGTTTCGCAGGGAATGATCGCACCGCTGCTGTTCAGCGGTGGCGTCACCGACCCCGGCTGGGGAAAGCCGATGAGAGGCGCTGATGTCGCGGTGTCATTCCAGGATGACTACGACAAGGCTGCCGTCTTCTCATATGAGAAGGGTTCCCTGATGGCCGGCGGAGCGGTCGCACCAGCCCGGCGTGTGGGACTCTTTCTCGGCGACAACAGCTGGTCCATTCTGTCGGATGCGCAGGGACCTGCAGCCCAGGATCCGAAGGAGTTCGCGTGGTTCTCCGGGCGTCGCATATTCGACGCCGCGCTGCGTTGGGCTGTCAGCGCACCGCCCGCGCCGATCACTGCGACAGCTTCCGCGCAGTGGGAGGAACTGTCACGCATCGCCAAGGGCAAGAAGCTGCTCTTCGTCCGTCGTTATGATCTGCCATGGCCGGAGAACGAGGCATCGGACCAGGCCCAACTCTCCTGGCTCGGAAAGCTGGGATTCGATGTCGCGACGGCTGATCACATGGAGCCGGACAGCCGCGCAGTCGGCAAGGACATCGTGATCATCTCCGCCAGTACCAACAAGTACAAATTGGGGGTGAAGTACGCGGATGCTACTGCTCCCGTAGTGCTGCTCGAGGCCAAGGCCGTTGATGCGCTCGGCATGGTTGGGCGGCATCGCAATCGGGATTATGGTGTGAACGATCACAAGGAAAGCCTCTATCCGCCGGAGAATTACATCGACATTGCGCGCGGATTGCACCCGATTGCGGCGGGATTTCCGGCGGGGCGCTTGAAGCTTTACCGGACGCCCGGTGTGCTGGCGTGGTCGCGCCCTCCAGCGGGGGCGCAGGTCATCGCCACCATCCCGAATCAGCCTGAACACGCGACCCTGTTCGTTTACGAGAAGGGCGCGACGATGGCGAACGATCGAGTGGCGCCGGCCCGTCGTGCGTTGTTTCCGATGGATGCGCCACGGTTCCCTGACCTGACAGAGGATGGTCGCGCGGTCTACGTCGCATTGCTGAAGTGGGCGTTGTCGCCCCCAGGCCAGTATTGAATTCCGCAGGAGGCAGCCGATGACACTCGTACGCAAGCTATTGTGGGTCGCAACGTATGTATTTTCATCCTATGCCGCTCTTGCGGCCGACCCTGAGGGCCTGCCGCCCGGAAAGAACTGGGTTGCGCCCGCGTTCAAGATGCATGCACAGGCCCTGGTGGATCAGTTGATGCGTGACAACCGCGACCTGCTCAGCGTGACGTTCCATGGCTCTCCGCCGGGCAAGAAGGGAATCTATACGATGTTCGCCGGCACCTGGCCGGACCGGATCGGAAAGATTTCCGCGGCGGACGATGTCATGGTGATCGAAAGCGGCTTTACCCTCATCGACCCACGATGGAACAAACAGGATCCCGAGCCGAAGTTCCTGGTACTGGTGCCTTTGCGCGACAGGAACGCGAGGAATGTCGGCTGCATCGTCTTCGGATTCAAGAATCCGCCGGGAGCACAACGATCGGATGAAGAGTTCCTGCATGAGGCAAACAGGATGCGCGACGGCCTGCAGTCACAGATTGCCGATCATGCGGCGATGTTTGCCCGGGCTCGCGTGTCCGATGCCCGGCAGCCAAAGTCGGCGTCGTGGCTGATTCTCACCGTGCCGGAAGGTAGCGGGCATTCGACGGCGATGGTCGCCGCAGGTGCCGGAAGTACCGGGGCATTCGTCGCTACACCATGGGTTCGCAGTGTGAAGCGCGACGCACCCTCCGGTTTCGAGCAGATGTCGATCCTCGGGTTTCCGGATGACCGTTCACTCGAGGCGTGGCGCGCAGCACATGCCGCGAAGCTCGAGGCGCCCATCCTCTCGAAGCGGGCGCGAGCCCTGCTCGGCGATGGTCATGGCGTAAAGAGCTCCGGAAGATCCATCTACAAGATCAGCTACTACTCGCTGACCGCTCCGGTGAGCGAGTTTCAGGACTGGGTGGATGGATATCTGGCCAAGTACCTGCGTGCGCAACAGTCTTCCGGCATTCTTTCGAGCTACATGATGTACCTGGAAGAAGGTGACAAAGGGAGGTTGTTACTCGTGCTCGAGTACCCGGACGCCGCGATCGAAGCATCTTCGGAGCCGATCAAGGGCAGGCTCAGTGACGAGTTGGCGGCGAGCGATTCCGTGTACGCGGCCCAGATGGAGAAGAAGGAGAAGCTGCGGACTACCGACTCATGGACCTTGGCAGTTCCAGCCGATACCACCCGGAACTGACTTGTTCCGGGTGGGCGCAGCGGATTCGCTGGAATCGCCGCCGTCGCTGTCGCGATGTGTCTATGCGCGCACCCGATCGGGCGGCGGAGAACTCTCATGGGCTGACATTGCCGAAGCGGATGGTGAATGGGCACGATTCGTGCTCAGCCAGGAAGGGCAAGCCATCGTGCTCGACCAGGGCATTTTTCTCCCCTTGAGCGGGAACATTCTCCGTCAAGCCGAGGCGTAACTGGCGCGCGCGCGAGGAGAGGCTTGTGATGACGACTGGATGTCAGATTGATGTCAGGTGATCGAGCCTAGACTTGCGTCTGGTTTTCACAGATAGCTGAGCAGGGAGTTACCTATGCAGATCGCAGGTTTTCTGAAAAAAGTCACGACGGGTGCGTCGATTCTCGCGTGCGCCATGTTGGCGGCGTGCAGCGGCAATAATGCGGACGCGGGCAGATCATCCGCAGCGGCCGCGAACTCCGCGCCCCCTGTTGTGGCGCCCGCCGAACCCGCGCACGCGCTGGTAACGGTCGCGGCGAGCGCGCCGGAGTCGAAGGAGTTTGCCGAGCGCATGGTTGCGGTACGCCAGGCTCCGGGCGTACTGCGGGTTGCGGTGCTCAGTGCACAACCGGGCCCGGGACCGGCAGGATTCAGATCGCTCGCAATCCTGGATTTCAAGGACGAGCCAAGCTTGCAGCAGTGGATGCAGACGCTCAGCGATCCGGGCGTGCAGGTGCGCCAAGCCGATGTGCTCGCGCACGACGCCAGTGATTCGGCGGATTCCGCGGCGCCGTCATCCTATTATGCGGTGAATCACTACGAGGCGCTGGTTACGCCCGCCGAGTACAAGTCCTACACGGAAAAGTACATTGTTCCGAACATGGCACACCAGAAATCGACGGGCGCCCTGTTGGCCTACACGATGTACATCGAGCGTACTCCCGCCGGCACGAACCCCACGGCGGTGCTGGTCAAGCAGTACGGATCGCCGGAAGCACAGGCGCGTGGCGAGGCTGCCAAGGAAGTCTACAAGGAAGAAGTCCTGCTCAAGCAGCCGGAATGGAAGCAGATCAACGATACCAAGAAGTCGATTCGTAACGATCTGACGGAAACGTTTGCGCGCGTGGCCAACTGAGAGGCCTCATCGGAATCGCCGCCACCGGTCGCACCAGCCGAATCAGCCGGCGCGACCGGTGGCGGCGAGCCGAATACATCACTTCGTCTTGTTCTTGACCTTGCGCGACAGGACCTCGCCGCTGCGGCGATCGAGCGTGAGCTCGACCTTGCGGCCCTGCGCATCGTGGCCTTCGACCTCGGCGAGCAGGCCTTCCAACTCGATCTCCTTGATCGTGATGCCCTGTGCATTCATCTTGCTCTCGATGTCGCCGAGGCTGAGCGTGGTGGCGGCAACCGGGGCGGCCGAGGGGCTTGCCGGCGCGGTCTGTGCGGAAACGATCGCGGTGCCACCCAGGGCCATCAGCCCCGCCAGGGCGAGTGCGCCGCCGAGTGTCGTTCGGTTAGTCATGATCCTGCTCCTGATTTTTGCCGGAATTGGCATGCGGGTGGCAAGATAGCCTGCGATGGCTGACGGCAAGCGGACGCCCGCCGTCAGGCCACTGTCAGGTTGCTCTCACCACAATGGCAGGCATGAAGCGCGTAACGTGGGTGTTTGGCGGGTCACTGCTGCTCTCGCTGCTGTGGCTCGATGTGACGCAGAATGTCGCGATCGGCGGCGAGAAGGGCGAGCAGGACATCGTCCGCGAGGCGCTGCGTCGCGGTGAAGTGTTGCCCCTGGCAAAGGTGCTGGCCATCGCGGCGGCGCAGGTTCCCGGCGACGTCATCGAGGTGGAACTCGAGAGCAAGCACGGCGTCCTGGTCTACGAGATCAAGGTATTGACCGACACCGGTCGGGTGCGGGAAATCAAGATCAACGCCGGCACGGGGGCGGTATTGAAGATCGAGGACGACTGATTGCGCCTGCTCGTGGTCGAGGACGACATCGATGTCGCGCAGGATCTGGCGCGGGCGCTGCAGGGCGCGGGATTCATCGTCGACACCGCAGGCGACGGTGAGACGGCCTGGTTCAAGGGCAGCACCGAGGATTACGCCGCGGTCGTGCTCGATCTCGGCCTGCCGAAGCTCGATGGATTGTCTGTCCTCAAGCGCTGGCGCAGCGCGCAGCGGGACTTTCCGGTCCTGATCGTCTCCGCGCGCAGCGACTGGACCGAAAAGGTCGACGGTATCGAGGCGGGCGCGGATGACTACCTCGGCAAGCCCTTCCAGATTCCGGAACTGGTCGCGCGTGTGCGCGCGCTGCTGCGTCGGGCAGCGGGGCATGCATCACCGGCGATCGAGGTCGGCAAGCTGGTACTGGATACCTCCCGCATGTCGGCGACCTGGGCGGGGCGCCCCGTTCGCCTGTCGCAACTGGAGTTCCGCTTCCTGCACTACCTGGCCCATCACGCGGGTTGCCCGATATCGGCGGGTGAGCTGGCCGAGCACCTCTACGGCGCGAGCGACACCAACGATTCGAACGCCATCGAAGCGCTCGTGGTACGGCTGCGGCGCAAGATTGGGCCCGATGTCATCGAGACGCGCCGCGGCTTCGGTTATGCGCTCGCGCAGAATGGTGCGTAGTGCAGCGTTCCTTGCGAGTGCGCCTGCTGCTCGGCGCGGCCATCGCGATCCTCCTCGCGCTGGCCGGGTCCTGGGTCGGCATGACGATCCTGTTCGAGCGCCACATCGAGCGGCGCGTCAAGGAGGAGCTGGTTCGCGACGGGAAACAACTCGCGGCGAGCGTATCGATCGGCGCCGATGGTGTGCCCGTGATCGCGCGCGAGCCCGGCGATGCACGGTTCGAGAAGCCGGCGAGCGGCCTGTATTGGCAGGTGTCGACGCCTCGCGGGATGCTGCGTTCGCGCTCGCTCTGGGATCAGGCCTTGCCCGCCTCGGGCACTGCGTCGGCGAGCAGGTGGTCTGATCGGCTCGTCGCAGGTCCTTTCGAGAAGGAACTGCTGCTCGTGGAGCGCGTGGTACGGCCCGAGCGTGGAGCGGCCGATGTGTTGCTGCAGATCGGCTACGAGAGCGCGCCGCTGCACGAGTCGCGCGCCCAGTTTGGTGCCGAACTCGCCGTGTTCCTCGCGTTGCTGTGGGTCATTCTGTCGGCGGCCGCATGGGTTCAGGTGGAACTCGGGCTGCGTCCCCTGCGGCGCGTTCGCAGTGAGCTCGAGGCCCTGCAGCGCGATCCCCGCGCGCGCCTGGATGCCGCGCACCCACTCGAAATCGAGCCTCTCATACGTGCCATCAATGAGCTGGCCGATACGCGTGAGCGCGATCTCGAGCGGGCGCGCCGCCGGGCCGCCGACCTGGCCCATGGGTTGAAGACGCCGCTCGCGGCGCTATCGGCGCAGAGCCGTCGCGCGCGAGAGGCCGGCGCGCATGCCGCGGCGGATGGCCTCGATCGGGCGATCAATGCCGCGACGGCGGCGGTGGAGGGCGAACTCGCGCGCAGTCGCGCGGCAGCCGTGCGTGCCGCGTCGGCTGGTGACAGCGCCGCGGCCCAGTCCCTGATCGAATCGATCATCCGGGTCGTCGAGAGAACCGAATTCGGCCAGCGCCTGGTTTTCGAGGTGGACGTGCCGGAAGAGATGCACGTTCCGGTGGCAGCCGGGGACTTCACGGAGCTCATGGGCGCGCTCATCGAGAACGCCTCGCACCATGCGCGCCGCCGCGTGCGGATCAGCGGCGCGGCTTCCCCCGGCGCCCGTCAGCTCTGCATCGACGATGACGGCCCGGGGATCGCCCCCGACCAGATCAGCGAGGCTATGGCGCGCGGGGGGCGGCTCGACGAGGCGGGCACGGGCCACGGGCTCGGGCTTGCGATCGCCCACGATCTCGTCGGGGCAACCCGCGGCCGGATCGAGCTCTCGCGCTCGGATCTCGGCGGTTTGCGGGTGAAGATTTCCTGGGCGTTCGCCCGCTGACGGCAACCTGACGATTCCTGCAGGCGGCTCGTCAGCGGCCCCGGCGCATGCTCCATCGCACGGGTTCCGCGCATCGAAGGCGCGGAGCCGACCGGGGAGAATGCCGTGCCGATACGCCTTTGCAGAGTTTTCGTGGCCTGGATGCTGCTCGTGTACGCCACTGCGCCCCACGCCGCGCAGTCCGAGGCCGCGCCCGTGACCGAGTACGGCGCAGCCTTCTTCGCGCAGGCCCAGCCGTACTCGGCGTTCGACATGCTGATGCTGCTGCCGGGGTACAAGTTCAGCGACATCGATCCCGACATCCGGGGCTATGCGGATGCCGCCGGCAATGTGCTCATCGACGGAAGCCGTCCGGCCAGCAAGCACGAAACGCTCGAAGCCCTGCTGCGCAGGATTCCGGCCGGCACGGTCGATCACATCGAACTGATCCGCGCCGGCGCACCCGGCATCGACATGCAGGGCCAGTCCGTGCTGGCGAATATCGTTCGCGTGCGCGATCTGGCGACCCGTTCCGCCGTCGAAATCGGTGAGGCAACTTATCGCCGGGGCTTTCACGCACCTCGCGTCGCCGGCGAGTTCTCGCGTCAGTCCGGGGACAAGCTGTTCGAGCTCTCCGGTGCGCTCTACCGCACGGTCGATGACGAGCACGGCAGCGGTACACGCCCCCGCGTGGCCGCGGACGGCGCCATCCTGCGCGACGGTCGCTACTCGCAGGACGAAGGCGCACGGATCGCAGAGCTGGCCACGAACTACCAGTCCGGGGCCGGGGAGGGGAACCTGCGGGTGCACGCCGCCCTGAGGCAGGAGAAGTTCGCTGCACACATCGTCGATGACCGGGTCGTGCCGGCGTTCTCCCTGTCGACCGGCGAAGAGTTCAAAGACAAGCGAAACTCGGAGCTGAGCGCCCACTATGAGCGCCCGTTGTCCGACGGCCTGCAGCTCGAGGTCTTCGGCATCCAGCGCAACGCCCGTGAACGGGGCGGCGAGCGCAGTGTCGCAGCCGACGAGCGTGCATCCTCGCGCGAGGACTCGGATGCCAGCGAGTCGATCGTGCGCGGTACGCTGCGGCTCAACGGCGATCGCCTGGCGCTGGAAGGCGGTCTCGAAACCGCCTTGAACATACTTGACAGCCACAGCGGGTTGACCGAGAACGGCATC
The DNA here is from genome assembly GCA_019187495.1 of Steroidobacteraceae bacterium. GTDB lineage: Bacteria > Pseudomonadota > Gammaproteobacteria > Steroidobacterales > Steroidobacteraceae > CADEFQ01. The sequence goes on along the minus strand of JABAQN010000022.1, from coordinate 35,872 downwards.
GAAATTCCGCTGCCGGCTGCAGACGTGCGTGTTGAGGAGCTTCGCGGCGAGGCGTTTGCGACGGCGACATGGCGGATTTCCTCGCGCTGGTTGCTCGAGTCCGGCTTGCGATTCGAGCGCTCGCAGTTGAGCCAGAGCGGCGACAGCAGCCTCGGCAAGACGTTCTTCTTCACCAAGCCGAGGGCGCTGCTGTCATGGGCGCCAACGTCCGCCGACCAGTGGCGCCTGCTGGTCGAGCGCGAGGTGGGACAGCTCGACTTCGGCGATTTCGTGAGCTCGGCTTCACTGACGTCGCAGACCGTCACCGCGGGCAATCCTGATCTGGAGCCAGATCAGACGTGGCGCACCGAGCTCGCGTGGGAGCGGCATTTCACGCAGGGCGCTGCCTTCGTGCTGGCAGCGCGCCACGAGCAGATCGCGGACCTTGTGGATCGCATTCCGATTGCCGGCCCTACGCCGTTCGACGGCATCGGCAATATCGGCGCCGGCGAGCGCAACGAGTTCGAGCTCAACCTGACGCTGCCGATGCAATGGCGCGGGCTGCCGCCGATGCGCGTGAAGATCGACGCCCTGTGGCGCGACAGCCGTGCGACCGATCCGGCCACGGGCGAGTCGCGGCGCATCTCCGGAGACGCGCCGCTGGAAGCGACCGGCACGTTTACGCAGGACCTGCCGCGTTGGCAGGCCCACTGGGGCTTCGCCGTCGAACTGGCGCGCACCGAGACGGAGTACCGGTTCAACGAGATCCGGACCGACCGGCTCGGAACGTCGGTGGATGCCTTCGTGGAATTCGAGCCTGCACCCGCCTGGAATGTGCGCCTCGAACTCAACAACCTCACCGACCGGGCGGCCGAGCGGAAGCGCGAGATCTTCTCCGGGGTTCGTGGCAGTGCGCCGCTCGATTACATCGAGATCCGCACTCTCAGGATCGAACCGTACGCCCGGCTGTCAGTGAGGCGAGTCTTTGGCGGCAGCTCGCGATAGCCCGAGAAATCGCTGGCTCGCAAACAGGAACAGCCACGTGACGAGCACGAAGGGCAGGGTGAGCGCCGGCACACCGAGCGGCTCGAGTGCGGCTGACACGGCCGCGAATACCACCGGCGTCGCGATGGTTGCGAGCAACGCGTAAGCGAAAGTGGCGCCGCGGCCCGGCGCGAGGAACACGGCGCCGAACGCGATCGCGACCAGCACACTGTTGAAGCCGAACGCCCCGGCGCGGATCGCGGGTTCGGCCGCGCCCATGCCCCATGCGACGAGGATGCCGACGAGGGAACCCGCGAGCGCCGCAACGCAGGCGCGCCATGAGCCGACCAGCAGCCCGATCGCGAACACGATGCCCGTCAGCAGGCTGCCCTGGAAAAATACCTGGGCGATTCCGTTGAAGAGGCCCTCGCCAACCGTCGCGGCGGTCACCACGCCCTCCACGGCCGCGGTCTGCGGCAGGCCGGCGGTCGGCAGGAGATTCGTGGTTTCGAGTCTTCCGAAGCGCGCCGTCGCGAGGAAAAAGCACAGTGACGTGAACACGAACGGTGCCGTGAGCGCGGGGACCTTCCACGTGTCGAGCAGGGAGGCCATCGCCGCCATGACGATCGTCGACCCCGCTGCGGCGAAGACGACGCAGCCCCAGGTCAGGGGGTTCGGCTCGAGGAAGTAGAGCAGCGCGATCGCGACGAGCCCGCCGTTGAAGCCGAAGAGTCCATCCCGGATGGATGCGCGGTCGGCGCCGAGCAGCAGGGCGGTCGCCGTGCTGACCGCGGTGCCGAGCAGCGCCGCGGCGCCGAACAGCGCCGAATTGAGGAATATCCCGGCGAGGAAGAGCAGGCCGGTCCAGGCGTTGTTCATCAGCATCACCTGCCCGACCCCGCGCAGGATCGCGTCGACGAAAGCGGGCAGGGAAAACCTGGTGTCCTCACCCACGACGAGGCCAGTCGACGAGAATCGTATTGCCATGAAGCGGGAGTCCTTGCAGCGTTCGCGTTGCCGCAATCGTAGTCGAAACCGCTGCACTCCCCGGAGGATTCACGCCCGGACGGGCGACGCCTTCAGGAAAGCACCCGCAAGGACTTCAATCGCGAAAAATCGCGGTCGTGAGTGATCAGCGCATCGGCATTGACCGCCAGCGCGCTGGCGGCCTGTACGGCCTCGGGCAATTTCAGGCGTGCGGCTGCGCGAAGTCGTGCGGCATTTTCCGCGATGGCGGCGTCCAGCTCGACGATCTGCCAGGATTCGAGGATGTTCCGATAGCGGCGCGCCAACGCCTCGTCGTTCGATTGCAGCGGGCCGGTCATGACTTCCGCAAGGCTTATCGTGGTCACCGCAAAGCGCACGCCGCCATCCCGATGCGCCTCGAACAGAGGCCGGAAACGCGGCCCGAGTTCGGGGTGGGCTTCGAACCAACAGATGAGGGGCGGTGTATCGAGTAACAGCAGGGCGTGCTCGGGCAAGCCCGAAAGATCTAGCGGCTCCATTCGTCGCGCAGGTCACGAAGCGTACCTGCGCTGTCCTTTCCCCATAGCCCGACGCCTGAGCCCTCGAGCGGCACGAGCGATTGCTGCCGGTTGCCGCCGGTGAAATCGCTCATCGGAACGAGGGCTGCTACAGGGCGGCCATGCCGGGTAATGACCGTTGATCGGCCCTTTTCGGCCGCTGTCAGGAGGTCCGGAAGCTGGTTGCGGGCTTCTTCAGCCCCTTTTCGGCCGGGTTTCGCCATGAGCCACCTCATCCCCAACCGTACGGCACTGTACGAAAATGGTCAAGCCCTCGGAATGAGGCTTCCAAGGGCGTTTCCATGATCGGAAACCGGGCGGTGGCGGAAGGGAGTTGTCTCCTTTGTGTCCCTTCAGGTTCGTGAATTCGAGCCAGCGGACCTGATCGCCTTGATGCGCTCGGCGACAAACGCGCGGAAGGGATCCTGCTCCTGCAGTTCGTTCCAGGTGCGCCTGTTTCCGTAGTGATCCTGGTACTCGGGTTCCAGGTAGGCGAACACTTGCCCGCGAAGCGGCAGAGCCGAGAATTTCCGGGCGAATGCCGTATGTACCGAGTGGTGCTGCACGATCACAGGGTGGAGGCGGTACGTGTGGATGATCCCTGCATCCACGGGTTCCAGTGGCTTCTCGCCACGAAGGCCACGACGGAAAAATTCGATTTTCGTCGGCACTTCTGCGCCGGACTCGATGATGCGCAGCGCAAGTTTCCAGCGCTGCGTAGTCTCGGTCTGCCTGGCTTCGGTGGACGGGGCTATCTCGATGCCGTGTATCCGAAGAGATTGCGCGAATGCCGGGCCTCGAGCAGGCGAATCACATGGCGCTCCATCGACATATGTGTCGACTATGCGTAATGTAAAGCGATAGACCAACCGCAATGCACGGAGTCCCCGCAGAAGCGGCACGAGTGGAGAGCGCTATCAAAACGGGCACCTCCCTCGGGATTGGCAGCGATTCGATGGAGCACCGCGTCTCCGTCGCCCCGATGATGGACTGGACCGACCGGCACTGCCGCTACTTCCTGCGCGGCTTCTCGCCGCGCGTGCTGCTCTACACGGAGATGATCACCGCGGCGGCGGTGCTGCGCGGCAACCGGCAGCGGCTGCTCGGTCATCATCCGGAGGAGCATCCACTCGCACTGCAGCTCGGCGGCAGTGATCCCGACCAGCTCGCACGTGCTGCGCGCATCGGCGAGGACGCCGGTTACGATGAAGTGAACCTCAACTGCGGCTGTCCGAGCGATCGCGTCAGCGCGGGCGCCTTCGGCGCGTGCCTGATGCAGCAGCCGGGCCTCGTCGCGGATTGTGTCGCGGCGATGCGCGCCGTCGTGCGCGTGCCGGTCACCGTGAAACTGCGTATCGGTGTGGTCGAGGCGGGTGGCCGCCGCGCGGCGCTGGCCGCGACGTCCACGTACACCGAGGAGGATTTCGCGCGGCTGCTTGGGTTTTCGCAGCAGGTCATCGACGCCGGTGCGACCGCGTTGATCGTGCATGCCCGAAAGGCGGTGCTCGGCGGGCTCTCGCCGAAGGACAATCGCGAGGTGCCGCCGCTGCGCTTCGATGTCGTGCAGCGGCTGCGCGCCGCCTTGCCTCATGTGCCGATGATCCTGAACGGTGGGCTGCGCACGGTGCAGGCCGCGGCGAACGAGCTCGCGTGGTGTGACGGCGTGATGCTCGGCCGCGAGGCTTATCATCGACCGCAGGTGCTCGCGGATCTGCATCGGCTCGTGTGGCCCGCCGACGCATGGGAAGCGCCGTCGCGCAGCGCGCTCGCAGAACGCATGGCGACGTATGCGGCGCGCGAAATCGCAAGCGGTGCGCGCCTCAGCGCGATCGCGCGCCACGCGCTCGGACTCTATGCGCACGAACCCGGGGCGCGCGAGTTCCGCCGCCTGTTGAGCGAAGGCGCGCGGGCACCCGACGCGGATGCGTCGCTGTTCAGCAAAGCGGCCCAAAGTGCCGAAATCGCTTGCTATAATCGCCCGGCGCCCGCATAAGAAAGTGCCATGGGCAAGGATATCGAGCTCGCCATTCTGTTCGCCGACGTCGTCGGGTCCACTCGATTGTTCGAGGAACTCGGGGATGCGCGCGCGCGCGACACCATCGCGACCTGCATCGACGTGATGCGGACCGCGACCGAGCAGCACAACGGCACGGTGATCAAGACGATGGGCGACGAGGTCATGTCGACCTTCCCCTCCGCCGACGAGGCGCTGAACGCGGCCGCCCAGATGCAGCAGCAGATTTCGGTGCACGCGCAGCTGAAGCACGACGGTCACCCGGTTGCGATTCGCATTGGCTGCCATTTCGGTCCCGTGGTGCTCGAGAATCGCGACGTGTTCGGCGCGACCGTCCATACCGCGAACCGCATGACGAGCCAGGCGAAGGCCGGCCAGATCGTCACCACCGCCACGACCGTCGAGCAGCTCGCGCCCGAATGGCGTGCGTCGGTGCGCCAGATCGACATCGCGACGCTGAAGGGGCAGGGCAACGAGGTCACGCTCTACGAGGTGCTGTGGCAGACCGAAGACGTGACCAGCATGATCCCGGCGATCGCGCTCGCCGGTCGTGATGCACGGCGCGCGGTCCGGCTGCGGCTGCGCACGGCGGACGGCGAAGTCGTGCTCGACGAGCGCCGGCCCTATGCGTCGCTCGGCCGCGCCGAAGACAACGATCTGGTCGTCAAGGGCAACCTGATCTCGCGGCTGCACGCGCGCATCGAAATCAGCCGCGGCAAGATCGTACTCATCGACCAGAGCACGAACGGCACGTTCGTGCAGGGCGCCGACGGCGAGGAGTCCTTCGTCCGGCGCGACAGCATGCAGCTGAAGGGCGAAGGGGTGATCGGGCTCGGCCGCGCGCCGGAACTCGGCGCACCGGGTGTGATCCGCTTCAGCTGCGAGGAGAGCTGAAAGACCGGAGTCGGGGGTCGCATGAACCGAAAAAGGGGGCCGCTGGCCTGTCTCGCCATCCTGCTGTGCGTGGCCGCTTCTCCGGTCCGCGCGGCCGACCTCCTCGACTACGTGATCCAGGCGATCGATCCGACCCTCGCACCGGCGCGACCGCTCATCGAATGCCTGGCGGGAGGCGGTTCAGCCGAGGCATGTGCCCTCGAGACGGCGAAGCAGCAGGCGAGAGATGCCCTGCCCATCGGGCCCGCCGACGATCGCGTGCAGAAGGCGGCGCAGGTCTTCGCCGCGGCGCGCGATGGGCGCTGGGTCGATGTGGTCCGGATCGGCGGCGAGGTCGTGGCGAAATCCGTGTCGTGCGCGGTGCTGCCGCTCTCGGGGCCGGTCAAGGGCGCCGCCTGCAGCATCATCGGCTGGGTGATCTCGAAGGGTGCCGGCACGCTCGACCGGGTGTTCAGCGCCTTGCAGGGCCCCGACTGGTGGGCATTGGTGGAGGCGGTCGGCACGGGTGTCTGCAACCTGATCCCGGGTGACGGTGCGGCGGGGTTCGCGAAGGACATGCTGTGCGGTGGTCTCGCGGCCATCCTCCTCGGAGCAAAACGATTCGCCGAAAGTATCGCGAATGCCGTGGCGGCCGGCGCGGATGCGCTCGAGAGCGCACTCATGGGCGATGACAGCCACATGCCGCAGGAACGCTACTACGCGCTCTACTGGCAACCCTGGTACCAGTACTCGACCGCGCAGGTGATGCGCGGCGCCGGGCCCGGCCGGGTGGTCGGCGAGATCTACGACGGCTGCGTCAATTACTTCGATTCACACAACCAGTACCGCTCGACCGCGCGCGAGACCTGCGGTGCGTTCAAGCGGAATTTCACCCGTGAAGTGAAAGGCTTCGCCGCTGCGCTGCCGGTGGCGGTCGATGGCTATTTCGAGTCGGTCACCCGTCCCGCAATCCGCGCCGTGGTCCTCGCCAACTACGGGAAGCCCTCGACCGGCGGTCCGCTTCCGGGACAGGAACTGTTCGTCCGGAACTGTGCGTTCACGATGCACCAGCGCTTTCCGTTTCCGGAGCCGAGTGACGCGCACTGCCGATGGCTCAACGAGCTGGCCAATGACCCGGGGAACCAGTACCCCATCACCACCGGCGCCTACTATGAACGGGCGCGAGACTGTTACAGGAAACTGGCGGACGACAGCGCGCCTTCCCCTTACGAGCCCAAACCCACGGAACAAGAGTGTCGCCATCTCCAGGAACTGGCGCAATCCAGCGTCCGGTCCCTCGATACTCCCGCCGAGGTTTACCGGAGAGACGCAGCGGTCTGCTTCAGGAATGTAGCGCGACAGAATGTGACGCCGCCCGTGTGGCAGAGCGCCTGCGAGCAGCTGCGGCCGCGCTACCAGAAGGAGTACGCCAACCAGGCGATGTGGATGATCGGCGCCATCGGGCGCGTGAAGAGCCGCGGCTGCACGACGCCGGATCGAAAGTCCGCGCAGAAGGATGGGCTCGTCATGCATTGCCCGAGCCACCTGTCCTATGCGGCCTGCCTCAGCGAATTCAGCCTGAACGGCAAGCGCTACTGCCGGCTCGAGCTGCCGCCATCGCAACGGCTGCCGGTCGGCGATTCGGCGCTCGCAACCGGCCTGGGCGGGATCGCGGGCTCGGTGCTGCCGATGCGCTTCGCGGTGGGGTTCGAAGGGGAGGGGCTTTCGCTGCAGCATCGTTACCACCTGCGCGGCGGGGAGCTGTCGCGGCAGAAGATGAAGGGTTTCGGCCGCGGCTGGAGCGACAACCGGCAGCTCTTCTGGCACGGCGGCGAAACCGGCTCGACGCTCGATCTCATGGTGGAGGTGCCGCGGGACGGCGCGTGGCGGGTCGCGATCGATCTGACGCGGGCCCCCGATTACGGGCAGCTCGAATTCGAAGTGGACCACCAGCCGTCGGCGATCCGCTTCGACGGCTATGCGCCGGCCGTGCAAGGCCCTGTGACCGTCGACCTCGGCGTCTTCACCCTGCACCGTGGATTGCGGCCGGTGACCCTCAGGATCACGGGTCGCAACGGTGCTTCGTCCGGGTTTTTCGCGGGGGTCGACCGGATCCGGCTGCAGGCGCGGTAGTCCGGCAGGCCGGGCGATCAGAGACCGTAGCCACCGGCGACGGCGATGCGTTGCCCCGTGACGTAGGCGGCCCGCGTCGAGGCGAGGAACACGGCCGCGTGCCCGACTTCTTCCGGCTTGCCCCAGCGTTTCAGCGCGAGCGACTTGCGCACTGCACGCACCCACTTGTCATCGAACTCGCCGCGCCTCGTCAGCTCGAGAAACATGCCCGCCTCGATGACGCCGATCAGCACGCTGTTCGCGCGGATGCCATGCCGGCCTTCCTCGCGCGCGATGCCGGTGACCAGCGCTTCGATCGCCGCCTTGGGTGCGACGGACAGCACGTCGCCGTCGGGCCAGCGCAGCTGTCCGGCCGAGCCCAGATGCACGTACGAGCCGCCGCCCCACGCCCTGAGGCGCGGCAGGGTGGCGCGGACGATGTTGCAGAAACCGTTCAGGTCCTGGTCGACGACGGTCGACCACTGCTCGCGTGTCATGTCCGCGACCCTGACCTGCGTCGCGAGCGTGCCGGCACCGACGAGAACAGTGTGCAGCCGCCCGTGCGCGCGCGCCGCCTCGTCGACGACCGCCTCGACGCGCTCAGGGTCGCCGATCGTGAGTTGGTGCACGGTCGCCCTGCGCCCGAGCCCCTCGACCTGCGCAGCCACCTGATCGGCCGCGTCCCGCCTGCGGTGACAGGTGAGCGCGACGTCCGTACCGGCTTTCGCGAACTCGGCGCAGATTGCCCGACCCAAACCTCCGCTGCCGCCAACGACGAGCACGGCGCCGGCGGGAAAGAGCGCATCCGTCATGTTGCCGTCCTCTGTGCCGGAACGTTCGATCGGCGTCAGCGCGTCACGAGCACCGGCAGCTTCGAATGCGCCAGCACGCGGTTCGTGACGCTGCCGAGCAGCGCTCCCACGACGGCCCCGTGACCGTGCGAGGCCATCGCGATGGCATCGCACTTCGAGCCTTGCGCGACCTTGAGGATGCCGTCGTGCACCTTTGATGCCGTGACGAAGCGTGTGCGACACAGTACGTGTGCCTCTTCCGCCTGGGCGGCCACGGCCTCGAGCGCCTTGCGTGCCGTCGCTTCGGAAGCCCGGCGATAGTCCGGCAGCGCGAACATCGGTGCGTAGGCGGATGCTTCGCTCGACGCGATGGGCACGAACGGCGGGATGACATACACGACTGTCACGCGCGCCCCCAGCGCCTTCGCGAGCCGGATTCCGGCCTTCGCGCCCTTCAGGGCGAGTTTCGAGCCATCCGTCGGAATCAGGATGTTCTTGAACATTGGAAAAGTGCCTCCATCAAGGGGTAAGTGTGGAACGGGCGCGCGGCCGGGTGCTGCCGCCCATGTCGAAGGTTGCCAGATTATCGAGGAGGAGTGCCATGCCCAACGTGACCCGCTATACGCCGTTCGAGGACTTGTTCAACGAGATGACGAGGGGATTTTTCGTCAAGCCGCTGACGATGCAGGGCGGCCAGGAACTGACGTTGAAAATCGACGTCAAGGAGGACGACAAGGCCTACACCGTGCACGCCGACATTCCCGGCGTGAAGAAGGAGGACATCCAGGTCGACCTCGACGGCAACGTGGTTTCCGTGCGCGTCGAAGCGAAGCAGGACAAGGAAGAGAAGAAGGGCGAGAAGGTGATCTACAGCGAGCGCAGCTACGGCATGGTGAGCCGCAGCTTTTCGCTGCCCCACGAGGTCGATTCGCAGGGTGCGCGCGCCGAGTACAAGGACGGGGTGCTGAACCTCACGCTGCCGAAGAAGGCGGACAGCGGCGGCAAGCGCATCAGCGTCGCATGAGCGTGCTCTTGCCGAAGAGCGAGGCGACGAGGTCGACGGCGACCTCCGCCGTGCGGTTGCGGACATCGAGCGCCGGATTGAGCTCCATGATGTCGAGCGAGGCGAGGCGCCCGGTGTCCGCGATCATCTCCATGCAGAGCTGCGCCTCGCGATAAGACGGCCCGCCGGGAACTGTCGTCGCGACGCCGGGCGCGATGACGGGATCGAGGAAGTCGACGTCGAAGCTCACGTGCAGGTGCGTCGACCCGTCGACACCGGCGAGCGCGTGCTCGAGCGCCGATCGCATGCCGACTTCGTCGATGTAGCGCATGTCGAAGACCTCGAGCCCCACTTCGTGCACGAAGCGCTTCTCGCCCTGGTCGACGCTGCGGATGCCGATCTGGCGCAGCGAGTGCGCATCGACGGCGGGAGTGCTGCCGCCGAGCGATACCAGTTCGTGCGGGCCGAAGCCGCACAGGCACGCGACCGGCATGCCGTGGATGTTGCCGCTCGGCGTCAGCACGCTGGTATTGAAATCGGCGTGTGCATCGAGCCACAGGACGCGAAGGTTGCGGCCCGTCTCGCGACAGTGCCGCGCGGCCGCGCTGATCGAGCCGATCGCGAGGCTGTGATCGCCGCCGAGCAGGATCGGCAGGCGCGCCTGCGCGAGTTCGGCATGCACCGCCTCGTGGACTTGCCGGCACCAGGTCGTCACTTCCGCGAGGTGCCGGTAGCCGTTCACCGGCGGCAGCGCCGGATTGGCCGGACCCGCCAGGTTGCCGCGATCGATGACCTCGACGCCCTGCGCTTCGAGTGTCGCCGCAAGATGCGCGACGCGCAGCGCCTCCGGCCCCATCGAAGCGCCGCGTGAGCCGGCGCCGATGTCGGTGGGCGCGCCGATGAGCGAGACCGCCGTGGCGTCCATGCGGTTCAGCCGGTCAGGCGCATCCGTCCGCGCGCACCACCGCGGCCGAGCGTGCCGCCGTAGAGATCCTTCGGGTCCAGCAGTTCGGGGACGAGATCGATGGTGCGATGCGCGCCGCGCTCCTCTTCGAGCAGCGTGTGCAGGAGGCGCAACGCCGAGTAGTCTTCGAGCGCGAATCCGACCGAGTCGAAAATGGTGATGTCGCCGGGCGCCGCGCGCACGGATGCCTTGCCGGAAACGACGTCGCTCAACTCCGTCACGGCAAATTCCGGCGGCATCTGCTGGATTTCACCCTCGATGCGCGACTGGGGCTCGTACTCGACCACGACTTTCGCACCGGGCATGCGCAGCACGTCCGCGTGCAGTTCGGTCTTGCCGGGGCAGTCGCCGCCGACCGCGTTGAGATGCATGCCGGGTGCGATCATCGGCGGTGTCAGGATCACGGCGTTGCGCTTGTCGGCGGTCGCCGTCGTGACGATGTCGGCGCCCTTGCACGCCTCGGCGACCGAACGGGTTCGGGTGAGCTTCAGGTCGGCGAGTTCGGGCGTCGCGCGCAGGTTCCGCTCGAGCTTGGCGGTGGCGTGCGGGTCGACATCGAACAGGCGCAGTTCGCGGATACCGAGCAGGCGGTGGAACGCGATGGCCTGGAATTCCGCCTGCGCGCCGTTGCCGATCAGTGCCATGACCCGGCTGCCGTCGCGGGCCAGCCACTGCGCGGCGAGCGCCGAAGTGGCGGCGGTGCGCAGCGCCGTCGTGACCGTGAGTTCCGACAGCAGCAGCGGATAACCGGTCGAGACGTCGGCGAGGACGCCGAAGGCTGTCACCGTGAGCAACCCCTCCGCCGTGTTCTTCGGATGCCCGTTCACATACTTGAATGAATACAACCGGCCGTCGGTCGTCGGCATCAGTTCGATGACGCCCACGGGTGAATGGCTCGCGAGGCGCGCGGATTTCTCGAACTCGCGCCAGCGGCGGTAGTCGTGTTCGATCTCGCGCGCGAGGCGCTCGATGAAGGCGCCGGTCCCGATCCTGTGGACGAGACGCTGGATATCACTGACTCCGATGAAATTGACCATGGGCGGCTCCCATCGTGACATTCGGGTGTCCCCGGTAATGATCAGGGGGTTCAGAGCCAACAAGAAGCCACATTACTGATCAACTTGTGCGATCATTCGAGCATTCTGGCAAGAAGGCTTGGCTTTATGGATGATACCGACCGCCGCCTGCTCGCCCTGTTGCGCACCGATGCCCGTACGCCGGTGGCGCGGCTCGCCAAGGCGCTCGGGGTGGCCCGCGGCACGGTGCAGAACCGAATGTCACGCCTCGAACGCGAGGGCGTGATTGCCGGCTACTCCGTGCGCCTGCGCCCGCAAGTCGACGAGCCTCGCATCGCCGCCCTGATGACGATCGCCGTCGAGGGCAACAACGCCGAGAAGGTGCTGCGCACGCTCAAGGGCGATCCGGCCGTGCAGGCCCTGCACACGACGAACGGGCGTTGGGACATCGTCGCGGAACTCCGCGCCGAGAGCCTGGAGGCGTTCGACAAGGTGCTCGGCCGCATTCGCCAGGTCGAGGGCATCGCGAGCACCGAGACGAGCCTGCTGCTCGCGACGCACAAGCTGTAGGATGTGCCCGGGAACTGATCACGGTCGTCGGGGGAGATGATGCGCGCAGCGCTGGCGTTGATCCTGTGGTTGGCCGCCCCGGCATGGGGCGCCGGGAGTTGCATGGCGATCATCGGCACCGGGGAAGTCGGCGGAGCGCTCGGCATGCGATTCGCTGGCCTCGGGCACGCGATCGTCTACGGCTCGCGCACCCCGCAGGTGGACAGGGTCCGGGAACTCGTCGCCCGCACGGGCGGCGATGCACGCGCGCTCATCCCGCAGGATGCCGCCCAGGCCTGCGGGATCCTGGTGCTCGCGATTCCCTGGGAAGCTGCGGAGTCGACGGTGGCGGGTCTGGGTGATCTCGACGGCAAGATCGTCATCGACGTCACGAATCCGATCCGCGTCCGTGACGGCCGGGTGCAGGACCCTGGCCTTCCCGCCTCGGGCGTCGAGCTGCTGCAGTCGCGCGCCCCGCGGGCGCGCTTCGTCAAGGCGTTCAATACCGTGAACTATCGCATCATGGCGAATCCGAAGGCCGCCGGTGGCCCCGTCAGCGTTCCGCTGTCGAGTGACGATGCGGCGGCAAAGGCGGAAGTCGCGAAGCTCGTGAGCGCGCTCGGGCTCGAGCCCGCCGATGTCGGCCCGCTCGATACGGCCCGGTATACGGAGCGTATGGCGATGCTGTATGTCGACATGCTGGTCCGCGGCGGACCGGCTTACGAGTTCTACTTCAGGCCGCGACGCTGACACTCTGATGCACGCGCTCTATGGTTTCACGTTTCCCGGCTTGTGGGTGGCCTGGATGCTGGGCTGGTACCTCGCGTCGTTTCGCACCAAGCCCGCCGTGCGCCTCGAGTCGCGCGCCTCACGGCTCGGCCATGTCGTGCCGCTCATCATCGCCGGGGGTCTGATGGCGAGCCCGGTGCCGTCGCTCGGCCCGATCGATGCGCGGTTCATCGATGTCACGCGGGCGTGGTTCTGGACGTGCGCCGCGATCACGGCCGCCGGACTTCTCTTCGCCGTGTGGGCGAGGGTGCACATGGGGAGGAACTGGAGCGGCATGGTGACCGTGAAGGAAGATCACACGCTCGTGACGAGCGGGCCCTATGCGCTCGCGCGCCACCCGATCTATACGGGGCTGATCGTGGCGTTCCTCGGCTCCGCGCTGGTGCTCGGCAACGGACGCGGCATGCTCGCGTTCCTGGTCGCGACCATTGCACTCGTCCGCAAGCTGAGGCTCGAGGAAGCGTGGATGCAGCAGACGTTCGGCGAGGCGTACGCGGCTTACAGGGCGCGGGTGCGCGCGATCATTCCTTTCGTCATCTGACGCTGAACCGCGAGCCGCTAGGCCTCGAGCTTCTCGTCGAGCCTGTCGAGTTCCGCGAGCATCGCCTTCGGCACGTGCGTGCCGAACTCGCCGAGGTAGGCGCGGATCTCGGCGGCTTCCTTGCGCCAGTCCTCGATGTCGACCCGCAGCAGGGCCTCGAGTGTCGCGGGTGCGATGTCGAGGCCCGCGACATTCAGGTCGCCGGGGCGGGGCAGGTTGCCGATGGGTGTCTCGACCGCGCCGCCGCGGCCGCTGCAGCGATCGAGCATCCACGCGAGCACGCGCAGGTTGTCGCCGAAGCCGGGCCAGAGGAACTTGCCGTCCGCATCGCGGCGGAACCAGTTGACGTGGTAGATGCGCGGCGGGTTTTTCAGCTTCGAGCCGACATTGATCCAGTGCGCGAAGTAGTCGCCGAAGTTGTATCCGCAAAAGGGCTTCATCGCCATCGAGTCGCGGCGCACGAGGCCGACCTTGCCCTCGGCGGCCGCGGTCTGCTCGGAGGCCATGCCGGCGCCGACCAGTACGCCATGCGTGAAATTACGCGCCTCATAGACGAGCGGCGCGACCGTGCGGCGGCGCCCGCCGAACACGATGGCCGAGATCGGCACGCCCTGCGGATCCTCCGAGTGCGGCGACCAGGCCGGATTCTGCGTGGCGGCGACCGTGAAGCGGGAATTGGGATGCGCGGCGGGGCCGAGCTTCGCATCGTACGGACGACCCTGCCAGTCGGTGACCGGCGTGCCCGATTCGAGTCCTTCCCACCACGGCTGGTTGTCGGCGGTCACCGCGACGTTGGTGAAGAGCGTGTCGCGGCGGATCATGTCGTAGGCGTTGCGGTTCGTCGCCCGGTTCGTCCCGGGCACGACCCCGAAGTACCCCGCTTCGGGGTTGATGGCCCACAGGCGGCCGTCCGCGCCCGGGTGGAGCCACGCGATGTCGTCGCCGATGGTCGTGACTTTCCAGCCCTGCAGCGAATCGGGCGGGATCAGCATCGCGAGGTTCGTCTTGCCGCAGGCGGACGGGAAAGCCGCGGCGATGTAGTGCTGTTCGCCCGCGGGGCTTTCGAGCCCGACGATCAGCATGTGCTCGGCGAGCCAGCCTTCCTGGCGCGCCTGCCAGCTCGCGATGCGCAGCGCATGGCATTTCTTGCCGAGCAGCGCATTGCCGCCGTAGCCCGAGCCGAAGCTCTCGATCGTGAGCTCCTCCGGGAAGTGCATGATGAAGCGGCGGTTCGGGTCGAGCTCACCGATCGAATGGAGGCCGCGCACGAAATTTTCGCCGCCCGCGATGCGTTCCAGCGCCGCGCGGCCCATGCGGGTCATGATGGCCATGTTGAGCACGACATAGGCGCTGTCGGTGATTTCGACGCCGCAGCGCGCGTGCGGCGAGCCGAGCGGGCCCATGCAGTAGGGCACGACGTAGAGCGTGCGGCCTTTCATGCAGCCGCTGAAGAGCGCACGCATTTTCGCGTGCCCCTCGGCCGGCGAGAGCCAGAGGTTGTTCGGCCCGGCGTCTTCGCGCGCCGTCGTGCAGATGAAAGTCACCTTTTCGACGCGCGCCACGTCGGCCGGGTGCGAGCGGTAGAGATCGCAGCCCGGGAATTCCTTCTCGTTGAGCGCGATCAGTTCGCCGCTCGCGATCAGCTCGCCGCGCAGGCGACGGATCTCTTCGGGTGAGCCTTCGCACCAATGGATGCGGTCGGGATTCGTGAGGCTCGCGACGTTCGCCACCCATTCGGCCACCGACGGTGAAAGCTGCGGGAGCGGAGTGAACGTTCGAGGCGCTGTGGCCATCCCGAATCCTCGTCGTGGTGAGCTTTCCATTATAGCGACGTCGTGCCGGCCGTGCTATTGCGATGCAACATTATTTTCGGGGCCCGTCGCGCGGCATTCGCGCCTCGACAGCCCGATCGGCCACGGCTAGTTTGCCGCCATGACCGATATCGGGGACATTTTCGCGGCGGCCGGCCCGCTCGCGCGCGCGCTGCCGGATTACACGCCGCGGCGTTCGCAGCAACGCATGGCCGTGCGCATCGCCGAGGCAATCGAATCCCGCGGGGCGCTGCTCGTCGAGGCGGGGACCGGCACCGGCAAGACCTTTGCCTATCTCGTCCCCGCCTTGCTGTCCGGCCGACGCGTGATCATCTCGACCGGCACGCGTACGCTGCAGGACCAACTCTACGCCAAGGATCTGCCGCTTGTCGCCGCGGCGATCGGGCGCCCGGTGAACGTCGCGCTGCTGAAGGGGCGCGCGAACTACCTGTGCCGCCAGCGACTCGCAACCGCCACCGCGCAGCGCGCGCTGGATGGCTTCGAAGGTGGCAGCCTCGCGGTGATCGAGCGCTGGGCCGCCGTCACCGCGACGGGTGATCTCGCGGAAGTGCCGGAGCTCGCGGATACCGGCGCGATTCGCGCCGCCGTCACCTCGACCCGCGAGAACTGCCTCGGCCAGCGCTGCCCCGAGTGGTCGCGCTGCCATGTGGTCGCCGCGCGCCGCGCGGCGAACGAGGCCGACCTCGTCATCGTCAACCACCATCTGCTGCTCGCCGATCTCGCGCTGAAGGAAGACGGGTTCGGCGATCTGCTCGGCGCCGCCGACGCGGTGATCCTCGACGAGGCGCACCAGTTGCCCGATCTCGTCACCCAGTTCTTCGGCGTCGAGTTCACGAGCCGGCAGATCGAGCACCTGCTCGCCGATGCGCGGGTTGAACTCGCGGGACAGGGCGGCGATGCCTCGCTCACTGCGCACTTCGAGGCGGTCGCCGCGGCGCTCGCGGCCGCGCGCGACAGCCTGCCCTCGCGCAGCGGCGCGAACGGCTCGCGGCTCGCCTGGGGCGACGCGCCGGTGTCGCTCGAAACGGCGCTCGACGCGCTGGCCGATGCCCTCGAGCAGTTGCACAGCGCACTCGCCGGGGCGGCGAACGGGCCCGGGCTCGCGCATTCGGCGATGCGCGCGGCGCAGCTCGCGGCGACACTCACCCGTGTCGCGCACGCGCACGAAAGCGAAGCGGCGCGCAGTGTCGGGCGCGACGCGCGCGGCTTCACGCTGTCGATGCTGCCGTTCGACATCGCGCCGCGTTTCCGTGCCATCGTCGATGCGCGCCCCTGTGCGTGGATCTTCACCTCGGCGACGCTGTCGCTCGGCGATGATTTCAGCCATTTCGCGGCGCGCCTCGGCCTCGGCGATGCCGCGACGCTGCGGATCGATAGCCCGTTCGATTTCGAACGCCAGGGACTCCTGTACCTGCCGCCGGACATGCCGGATCCGGCCTCGTCCGATTATCTCGCGGCGGTGCTCGGCGAAGCGCTGCCGTTGATCGAGGCCGCGCGCGGCGGAGCATTCCTGCTTTTCACGAGCCATCGGGCGCTCGGGCGGGTCGCGGACCTGATCCGGGCGCGTGCCGAGGGGCCCCTCGAATACCCGATCCTCGTGCAGGGCACGGCGCCGCGCGAACAGCTGCTGCGCGAGTTCCGCGCGCTCGGCAATGCCGTGCTGCTCGGGACCGCGAGCTTCTGGGAAGGCGTCGACGTGAAAGGCGAGGCGCTGCGGCTCGTCGTGATCGAGAAGCTGCCGTTTGCCTCGCCGGAGGATCCGCTCGTCAAGGCGCGCATCGCGCACCTCGAGGCGACGGGTGGCAACGCGTTCCGGGACTACCAGTTGCCCGAGGCGGCGCTCGCGCTGAAGCAGGGCGTCGGGCGGCTGATCAGGAGCGAGGAAGATCGCGGCGTGGTCGCGATCTGCGACCCGCGGCTCGTGTCGCGCGGCTACGGTCGCGTGCTGCGCGCGAGCCTGCCGCCGCTCACGGTGACGCGCGAGCAGGACGAATCCTGTCGTTTCCTCGCGCGCCACGCGCCGGCGGGCCCGGCGCCGTGAAGCTGCTCGCGCTCGACACCGCGACCGAAGCCTGTTCGGTCGCGCTGTGGCTCGACGGCGAGGTCGACGTCGAGACCGTCGAGCTCGCGCACGGCCATGCACAGCGCATCCTGCCGATGATCGATGCGCGGCTCGCGGCGCATCGCCTGCGCCTCGCCGACCTCGATGGCCTCGCCGCGGGGCGCGGCCCCGGCGGATTCACCGGCCTGCGCCTCGGCGTGAGTGTCGCGCAGGGCCTCGCCTTCGGCGCCGGGTTGCCCGTGGTCGGCATCTCGAACCTCGCGGCCGTTGCGCAGGCGATGTTCGGGCGCGAGGCCCAGGCGACCCATGTGCTGGTTGCGAACGATGCGCGCATGAAAGAGGTCTACACGGCGCTCTACCGCCGCAGCGACGGCGGGCTCGCCGTGCTCGAAGGCGCCGAACGCGTCTCGCGCCCCGACGCCGTCTCGATCGCAGTGCCGAGGGGAGCACGCGTCGTCGGCGCAGGCAGGGGATTCCGGGCCCATCCGCAGCTCGCGGAGCGGTTGAACGCGCAGCTCGCGATGATCGATGCGGCGATCCTGCCGGATGCCGGCGCAATCGCGGCGCTCGCGGTGGCGGCGCAGCGCGCGGGCAAGGCCGGCCCACCGGAGAGCCTGCAGCCCGTCTACCTGCGAGACGAAGTCGCCGTGCCGGCTGTCATGGTTCTGCAATAATTCCCGGCTGTAATGAGTGCCATGAGCGGCAAACAGATCCTGGTCGTCGAAGACGAGCGCCCGATCCGCGAGATGATCGCGTACGGCCTGCGGCGCGCGGGCTTCGAGGTGCGCGAAGCGGAAGACTGCCGCAGCGCGCGCGCGCAACTCGCGGATCGCCGGCCGGACCTGCTGCTGCTCGACTGGATGCTGCCCGACCTGAGCGGTCTCGAGCTCGCGAAACAGCTGAAGCGCGACCGCGGCACGAGCGACCTGCCGATCATCCTCCTCACCGCGCGCGCGGAAGAATCGGACAAGGTGGCGGGGCTCGAAGGCGGGGCGGACGATTACATGACGAAGCCGTTTTCGCCACGTGAGCTCGTCGCACGGGTGAACGCCGTGCTGCGCCGTGGCATTCACGGCGGAAGCGAGGATCGCATCGACCTCCACGGTCTCACGCTCGACAGGGCGAGTCATCGCGTGACGGCCGGCGACCGGGTGGTCCCGCTCGGTCCGACCGAGTACCGGATGCTCGAATTCTTCATCACGCACCCGGAGCGCGTGTATACGCGCGAACAGTTGCTCGACCGTGTATGGGGCGGCAACGTATACGTCGAAGAACGTACCGTCGACGTGCACATCCGGCGGCTGCGCAAGGTACTCGAGGAGCACGGCTGCGATCACCTCGTGCAGACCGTTCGAGGCGCGGGCTACCGGTTCTCGGCACTCGCGCCTTGAGCGGGCGAGGTGCGAACGGCCCGCGATTCGCGCGAACGTTGCGACTCCTGGGCGCAGCGGCGGCGAGGCTGCTCGCCGTGCTCGGGGTCGCCCTCGCCATCGGGTTGATTTCGGGGCAAGTGCCGATCGCGCTCCTCCTCGCCGTGCTCGCCTGCGTCGCCTGGCAGTTTTCGAAGCTGCTGCGGTTCGACTACTGGCTGCGGCATCGCAGCCGCTCCGGGCCGCCGGCACTCGGCGGGGCCTGGGACGATGTCGTGGCGCAGGTGCTGCGGATCCATCGCCGCAAGCGCTACCACAAGGAGCGGTTCGTGACTCTGGCGCGCGAGTTGCGCGATGCCACGGCAGCGTTGCCGGATGGCGTCGTGCTGCTCGATGCCCGCGGCGGGATCACCTGGTTCAATCGCATGGCGCAGCAACTCCTCGGACTGCGTGGACGGCAGGATGTCGGCGTGCGCATCGACAACCTGCTGCGCCGGCCCGAGTTTGGCGCCTATCTCGCCGGCGGCGATCACTCGCGACCGCTCCTGCTCCGTACCGGCGAGGCGACGGAGGCCTGGCTTTCCCTGCACGTGCTGCCGTACGGCGAAGGCCAGCGCCTGCTGTTGCTGCGCGACGTGACACGCGAGACGCGCATCGAGACGATGCGCAAGGATTTCGTGGCGAACGCATCGCACGAACTGCGCTCGCCCCTGACCGTGATCACGGGGTATCTCGAGACGATCGCGGATGATATCGCGCTCGACCCCGCGCTCGCGCCGCCGTTGGCCGAGATGCGCCGGCAGGCCGAGCGCATGGCCGCGATCATCGGCGACCTCCTGGTGCTGTCCCGCCTCGAGGCGAAGGAGGAGCAGGTCGACGGCCGGCCGATCGACGTCGCCGCGATGCTCGCGCAGCTGCGCAACGAGGTCCTCGCGCGACCGCAACATCCCGCCGAGGTCTCGCTCATGGTCGACCCGAACGACCGACTGCTCGGCGACGAGCTCGAAATCCATTCGGCATTCGCGAACCTCGTCGACAACGCCGCGAAGTACACTCCCGCGAGCGGACGCATCGCCCTGCGCTGGTGGGTCGATCGCGACGGCGGGCATTGCTCGGTCACTGATACCGGGCCCGGCATTCCCGCGGCGGCGATCCCGCGCCTCACCGAGCGCTTCTACCGCGTGGACGCGGGGCGCTCACGGGCGACCGGCGGGTCGGGACTCGGCCTCGCGATCGTCAAGCACGTGTTGCAGCGTCACGGCGCCACGCTCGAGATTGCGAGCGTTGAAGACCGCGGCAGCACGTTTACCTGTCACTTTCCGGCCCATCGCGTCGTGGCGGCCGCCGGCAACGGGTGAGCTATGATCGAAACCATGGAATCGAGTGCCAGATCGCAACACATCTCGAGCCGCTTTGACGAGGATCTCGAAAGCGTGCGGGCACGACTCCTCAGGATGGGCGGCCTCGTCGAGGAGCAGCTGCGGCGCAGTCTCGCGGCGCTCGCCGACGCCGACAGGGCGCTCGCCGGCGACGTCGTGCGCCACGACGGTGAGGTCAACCGGATGGAGGTCGAGATCGACGGGGAGTGCCTGCGCATCCTCGCGACCCGTGCGCCGGCGGCTGTCGATCTGCGGCTGATCGTCGCGATCATCAAGGCGATCACCGACCTCGAGCGCATCGGCGACGAGGCCCGCAAGATCGCGCACATCGCATTGCGGCTCGCCGCGCTCGAGCATCCCGTCGACCGCTACCGCGAGCTGCGGCATCTCGGCCGGCTCGTCGAACGCATGGTTCACGAGGCGCTCGATGCGTTCGCCAGGCTCGACGTCGAGGCGGCCCTGCAGGTGCCGCAAGACGACCTGCAGGTCGACGAGGAATACGAATCGATCCAGCGACAGTGCATGACGTTCATGATGGAGGATCCGCGCCAGGTGAGGAGGATGCTCGATGTGACCTGGGCGGCGCGTGCGCTCGAGCGGGTCGGCGATCACGCGAAGAACATCGCGGAGTATGTCGTTTACATGGTGCACGGCCAGGACATCCGCCACACGCGCCTCGAGGAGATCGAGGCCCGCCTGCGATCGCGGTCGGGCGGCGAGCGGCCGTGAGAGTACTGCAGGGCCGGTCGGGAAATGTGGTCGGGGCCGCAGCCTGCGCCGCGATGCTCGGCTTCGCGATCTTCGCCGAGAAGATCCTCGGGCTCGCGCCGTGTCCGCTGTGCATGTTCCAGCGCGTCGGGGTGCTCGCGATCGGCATTGTGTTCGCGCTGGCGGCGCTGCACGCACCGGGGCGCGCAGGCGCCCGCGTCTATGCCGTGCTGATCGTGCTCGCCGCCGCGACCACCATTGGCGTGGCTGCGCGCCACGTGTACGTGCAGGCGCTGCCGCCGGGGACGGTACCCGCTTGCGGTGCATCGCTCGACTTTCTGCTCGAGGCGTTCCCGCTCGCCGATGTGGTTCGCAAGGTGATGACCGGCGGCGGCGAGTGTGCGCGGATCGACTGGCGGTTCCTCGGCCTCTCGATGCCGGCGTGGGTACTGGTTGCGGCGACCTTCCTCGGTGCGTTCGGCGTCTACGTCAACAGCGATCGCAGGACGCCGAAATAGATCCGGTGCAGCGCGTCGATCTCCTCGACGCGCACGCATTCGTTCACCTTGTGGATCGTCGCATTGACGACGCCGAGTTCCACGACCTGGGCTCCGAGCGGGGCGATGAAGCGCCCGTCCGAGGTGCCGCCGCCCGTCGACAGCTTCGGCCCGGCGCCGGTTTCGGCGCGGATCGCGTCGATCGCGGCGCGCGAGAGCTCCGCAGGCGGCGTGAAAAACGGCTCACCCGACACGTACCACTCGAGTGTGTAGCGCACGCCGTGCTTTTTCAGGATTCCCTCGACGGTGCTGCGCAGGCCGTCGAGCGTCTGCACCGGTGAATAGCGCAGGTTGAAACGCGCCTTCAGCTCGCCCGGAATCACGTTCGGTGCGCCCGTGCCGGCATTGAAGTTCGAGACCTGGAACGACGTCGGCTGGAAGTGCTCGTTGCCCTCGTCCCACACGCGGCCGGTCAATTCTGCGAGCGCCGGCGCGAACGTGTGCACCGGGTTCTCGGCGAGCTGCGGGTAAGCGATGTGTCCCTGCGTGCCGTGCACGGTGAGCCGGCCGGAGAGGGAGCCGCGCCGGCCGATCTTGATCGTGTCGCCGATCGTTCGCTCGCTCGAGGGCTCCCCGACCACGCACCAGTCGATGCGCTCGCCGCGAGCCTTCAGCGTTTCGACGACGCGCTTCGTGCCGTCGACCGAAGGGCCTTCCTCGTCGCTGGTGATGACAAAGGCGATCGAACCGCGGTGCCCCGGGTGCTCGCGCACGAACGCCTCGGTCGCGGTGATCATCGCCGCGAGGCCGCTCTTCATGTCGGCCGCGCCACGCCCAAAGAGCACGCCGTCGCGGATTTCCGGGCGGAAGGGATCCGACGTCCACTCCTCGAGCGGCCCGGTGGGCACGACATCCGTATGCCCGGCGAAGCACAGGACCGGCCCGCCGCGGCCGCGCTTCGCCCAGAAGTTGTCGACGACGCCATAGCGCAGCGGCTCGACGGCGAATCCTGCGGTCGTGAGGCGCTCCATCATCACGATCTGGCAACCACCGTCCGTCGGGGTGACGGAGGCGCGGGACAGAAGATCGAGGGTCAGGTCGAGTGTGGCGGACATGGCGGCAGTGGCTGCGCCTTATACGGGGCGCGCGTCCGGTCCGCAAGCCCCGTTGTCATGCAACTGCCACGCAGGTGTCACGGAAACGGCACATCGGCTCCGTATAACGCTGCCGTCCGCAACCAATCCGGAGACTTCTGTGAGAACACCTGTTGCCATCGCCGTCGGCGCATTGCTGGCGGCGCCGTCTTTCGCCGACGAGCCCGCCGCCTCGACACTCGAGGAGCTGCGTCGCGACCTCGGTGCGCTGTCGCAGCGCCTCGAACGCGTCGAGGCCGAGAACGCCTATCTCAGGGACAACGCCCGCGCGAGCCGCAAGGAACTCGCCGAGGCGGAAGTCGCGCTCGCGCGCCTGCCGGCCATCGAGAAGGGGGCGAAGGCCGCCGACTGGGCGGGCAAGGTGCGCCTGAAGGGCGACCTGCGCTATCGGCATGAGCAGATCGACGACGCCTCGCAGGCGAACGAACGCGTGCGGCATCGCCTCCGCGTGCGGCTCGGGCTCGACGCGCAGGTGAACGAGACGGTGAAGGCGGTCGTGCAGATTGCGACGTCCGGTGACGATCGCGACCCGCGCTCGACGAACCAGACGCTCGGCGAGGGCTTGACCCGCAAGGGCATCGGCCTCGATCTCGCCTATGTCGACTGGGCGCCCGTGGAAGGCGCCAGCGTGCAGCTCGGCAAGACCCCGTACGCATGGCAGCGGGTCGGCAGCTACTTCTGGGACGGCGACATCACCTGGGAGGGCGGTGCAGTCAGGTTCGCGCGCGGCCCGGTGTTCGCGAGCGCCTTCGGCTCCTGGCTGTCCGAATCCGGCAGCGGCGCGGACGCGAGCCTGCTGGGCGGCCAGCTCGGCGTGAACGCGACGCTCGGCGGCGGCACCACCCTGACGGCGGCGGTCGGCTACTTCGACGTCGGTTCTGTGCAAGGTGCGGTGACCGCGAATTCGTCCACGCCGACCTGTGCCGCGAGCAAGGTCTTCTTCGGTGGCGCGCAGGGCAATCGCACCGATGTGGTCGGAGGCTGCCGGCAACTGCGTGATGACTACGACCTGGTCGAAGTGCTCGCGAAGGCCGATTTCAAGTTCGGCGGGCTACCGGTCTCGGTGTTCGGCGATTACATCCGCAATCGGGCAGCGCTCGACGGGGACACGGGCTACGCGGTCGGCGTGACGCTCGGCAAGGCGGGCGGCGCGAAAACGTGGGAGTTGAGCTATGTCTACCAGGACATGGAGCAGAACGCCCAGTTCGGCCAGTTCGTCGATTCCGATTTCGGCAGCGGGACCACCTACTCGAAGGGCAGCGTCGTCAAGGCGGCATGGAGCCCGGCGAAGAACTGGACATTGAACGGCACGTACTTCGTGAACGAGCGCGTGCTCCCGGGCCCGGCCGCGGTCGCGGAAACGTGGCGCGACTACGACCGCCTGCAACTCGACCTCAACTACAAGTTCTAGCGGTGGTGCCGGGCTTCTGTCACAAATTTGTCACGCATCATTTTTATCATTGATTACATGACGAGGAAGCAATCATGAAATGGACACCGATCCTCACCATCGCCGCGGTGCTCGCGTCGAGCCTTGCGACCGCGCCGGCTGCCACCGCCGCCGGCGAGACGATCAAGCTCGACGGTTCGAGCACCGTGTTTCCGATCTCCGAGGCCGTGGCCGAGGAATTCCAGATCGCGCGCCGCGGCAAGGTGCGCGTCACGGTCGGCATTTCCGGGACGGGCGGCGGCTTCAAGAAGTTCTGTCGGGGCGAAATCGACATCGCCGACGCGTCGCGACCCATCAGCCGTTCCGAGATGGCCGCGTGCGCGGGGGCGGGCGTGCGCTACATCGAACTGCCGGTGGCCTATGACGCGCTGACGGTCGCGGTGAACCCGAAGAACACCTGGGTCGACACGCTCACGCTCGCCGAGCTGAAGAAGATGTGGGAGCCGGCGGCGCAAGGCAAGGTCGCGACCTGGAGGGACGTGAATCCGAAGTGGCCGGCGCAACCGCTGCGCCTCTTCGGCCCGGGAGCCGATTCCGGCACATTCGACTACTTCACCGAGGCGACGGTCGGCAAGGCGAAGTCGAGCCGCGGGGATTTCACCGCGAGCGAGGACGACAACGTCCTGGTCCAGGGCGTCGGGTCGGACGTCAATGCGCTTGCGTACTTCGGCTACGCCTACTACGCGCCGAACGCGGCGAAGCTCAAGGCCGTGAGGATCGTCAATTCGAAGGGCGCCGCGGTGGCCCCGTCGCCGCAGGGCGTGCTCGATGGCAGCTATGAGCCGCTGTCGCGCCCGATCTTCATCTACGTGAACGCCGCATCGGCGCAGCGTCCGGAAGTGAAGGCCTTCGTCGAGTTCTATCTCGGCGAAGGGGCCCCGCTCATCGAGGAAGTGAAGTATGTGCCGCTCGCCCGGCGAGCCTATGAGCTCGCGCTGCGCAATTTCCGCACCGGCAAGGTCGGCACGGCGTTCGGCGGCGTGACCGAGGTCGGCCTCGACGTCGAGGCCATGCTCGAGCGCGAAGGCAAACTCTGAACCGCGCCCGTTCGTGACGACAGCACCGACAACCCCTGCGTCGTGGCGGATATCGATCCGGCGGCGCAGGGTTCGCGACCGGATGATCGAAGCCCTGCTGCTGCTCGCCGGGCTGGTGGCGGTCTTCACGACGCTCTCGATCGTCTGGATCCTCGTGACCGAGGCCCTGCCTTTCTTCCGTCGCGTGCCACTCGGCGATTTCCTCACCGACACGATGTGGACGCCGCTGTTCGCGGAGCCGCGCTACGGCATCCTGCCGCTGCTCGCGGGCACGCTGGTGACGACCGCGGTCGCGCTCACGGTCGCGATCCCTGCCGGCACGATCATCGCCATCCACCTCTCGGAGTTCGCGTCACGTCGCCTTCGCGAGGTGGTCAAACCCGCGCTCGAAATGCTGGGCGCGGTGCCGACGGTCGTCTATGGCTACTTCGCGCTCGCGATCGTCACGCCGTTCCTGCAGAAACTGATCCCCGGCCTGCCGGGTTTCAACATGCTGTCGGCCGGCCTCGTGATCGGCATCATGATTGTCCCGTACGTCGCATCGGTCAGCGAGGATGCGATGCGCGCAGTGCCGACCCACATGCGTGAAGGCAGCTACGCGATGGGCGCGACGCGCCTGCAGACGGCGCTGCGTGTCGTCGTGCCAGGCGCCCTGTCCGGCATGGCCGCCGCGTACATCCTCGGTATCTCGCGCGCGGTGGGTGAAACGATGGTCGTCGCGGTCGCCGCAGGGCTGCAACCGAATCTCACCTGGGATCCGACCGAGTCCGCCGCCACGATCACGTCGTTCATCGTGCAGGTCACCCTCGGGGACCTGCCGCATGACAGCATCGGCTATCAGTCGATCTTCGCGGCGGGCCTCGTCCTGTTGATCGTCACGCTGGCCTTCAATGTCGCCGGCTTCCTGCTGGCACGCCGCTTCCGGGAGGCGTACTGATGCTGGCCGCGAGCGGCGGGGTCGTGCGGCGCAAGCGCTTCGACAGGCTGTTCGTCGTGCTCGGAATGCTGGTGCTGATTGCCGCGCTCGCGGTCCTGCTCGCGCTGTTTACCGATCTGGTCCGCCAGGGCGCGGCGCGGCTGAATCCCGACTTCCTGACCTCCTTCGCCTCGCGCCGCCCCGCGCAGGCCGGCATCCTCGCCGCCTGGGTCGGCACCTCGCTGATCATGCTCGTCACGGCCTGCGTCGCGGTGCCGGTCGGCGTCGCCGCGGCGATCCATCTCGAGGAATACGCGCCGAAGAACTGGCTCACCGCGATCATCGAGATCAATGTCACGAACCTCGCGGGCGTGCCTTCGATCATCTATGGCCTCCTTGCGCTCGGGCTGTTCGTCTACGAGTTCGGCCTCGGCCAGAGCATTCTCGCGGCGGGCCTGACGCTCGCGCTCCTGATCCTGCCGATCGTGATCGTCGCGACGCGCGAGGCGCTGCGGGCCGTGCCGCGCACGATCCGCGAGGCCGCGTACGCGCTCGGCGCCACGCGCTGGGAGGTCACGGCGCACCACGTGCTGCCGTATTCGATGGGCGGCGTGCTGACCGGCATGATCATCGGCCTGTCGCGCGCCATCGGCGAGACGGCGCCGATCATCACGATCGGGGCGCTGTCGTTCATCGCCTTTCTGCCGACGCCGCCCTTCACCGGCGAATTCCCGTTCCTGTCGTTCGCGTGGCTCGGCGACCCGTTCACCGCGATGCCGATCCAGATGTTCAACTGGGTGTCGCGGCCGGACCCGGCGTTTCGCGTCAACGCGGCCGCGGCCGGCGCCATCCTGCTCGGCATGACGCTGCTGATGAACGGCCTCGCGATCTGGCTGCGCCATCGCCTCCGCAAGACATTCCAATGGTGACTCGATGCTGACATCGGCCGTGAAAGCGCGCGTGAGCGGGCTCGGATTCTGGTACGGAAACGTGCGCGCCCTGCACGGGCTCGACATGGAGATCCGCGACCGGAAGGTCACCGCGCTGATCGGTCCCTCCGGCTGCGGCAAGAGCACGTTCCTGCGCTGCTTCAACCGCATGCACGACCTGACGCCGCACACCCGCTACGAGGGCTCGATCCGCCTCTACCCGGATGACATCGACCTCGTCGCGAAAGCGGTCGACCCCATCGAAGTGCGCATGCGCATCGGCATGGTTTTCCAGAAGCCGAATCCCTTTCCAAAGTCGATATTCGAGAATGTCGCGTACGGGCTGCGGGTGCGAGGCGCCCGCTCGAGGGCGCTGATCGAGGAGCAGGTCGAGAAGGCGTTGCGCGACGCGGCGCTGTGGGACGAGGTCAAGGATCGCCTGCACGGCCCGGGGCTGTCGCTGTCAGGTGGCCAGCAGCAGCGCCTCTGCATTGCGCGCGCGCTCGCGACCGACCCCGAGATGCTGTTGTTCGACGAGCCCACCTCGGCGCTCGACCCGATCGCGACGGCGCGCATCGAGGAGCTGATCACGGCGCTGCGCGAACGGGTCACCGTGCTGATCGTCACGCACAACATGCAGCAGGCAGCGCGCGTGTCCGACTTCACGGCGTTCATGTACCTCGGCGAGCTGGTCGAGTTCGATGCGACCAGCAAGCTGTTCACGAATCCCGGACGCAAGGCGACCGAGGATTACATTACGGGTCGATACGGCTGACGCGCCCGTCCAGTCCGACTCGCGTCACTCGAGCCGCAGCAACTCGTTGATGCCGGTCTTCGCGCGCGTCTGCGCGTCCACCCTTTTCACGATCACCGCGCAGGCGAGGCTGTGGGTGCCGTCCTTCGAGGGCAGCGCGCCGGGCACGACGACCGAGCCCGCAGGGACCCGGCCCTGCAGGATGGCGCCCGTCTTGCGATCATAGATGCGGGTGCTCTGCCCGAGGAAGACCCCCATCGAGAGCACCGAGCCGCGCTCGACGACGACTCCCTCCACGACTTCGGAGCGCGCGCCGATGAAGCAGTCGTCCTCGATGATGGTGGGCGCCGCCTGCAGCGGCTCGAGCACGCCGCCGATGCCGACACCGCCCGAGAGATGCACGTTGCGGCCGATCTGTGCGCACGAGCCCACGGTCGCCCAGGTGTCGACCATCGTGCCGGCGCCGACGTGGGCGCCGATGTTGACGTAGGAGGGCATCAGCACGACGTTCGGTGCGACGTAGGCACCGCGGCGCACGATCGCATGCGGCACGACACGCGTGCCCCCCGCGCGAAAGGCCGCCTCGTCGGCGCCGGCGTACTTGAGCGGCACCTTGTCGTAGAAGCGCGTGTAACCGGCGTCGACGACCGTGTTGTCGTGCGTGCGGAAATGCAGCAGCACGGCCTTTTTCAGCCATTCGTGCACGATCCAGCGGGTGCCATCGTGTTCGGCGACGCGCACCGTGCCGCCATCGAGCAGTTCGATCGAGCGCTCGATTGCGCGCGCCGTGGCGGCGGGTACCCGGCCGGGTGCGAGCTCCGCCCGCTGCCCGAAGGCGGCATCGATCGTCGTCCTGAGTTCGTCGAGTTCGGCCATGGCACGCTCCGCGGGGGGAGCGTGCATCGTGCCGGCCTCAGCGGCCGGTCGCAACCAGGGCGGGAGCGGGGGTGTCTGCGGCGTCGAGCTTCGCGAGCACGGTTTCGAGCGGCACGGGTGCGCCGAAGGCGTATCCCTGGCCGTAGGTGACGCCGAGGGTGCGCAGTCGGGCGGCGATGGCCTCCGATTCGACGAACTCGGCCACGGTGTCGAGGCCGAGCTGTGCCGCGATCTGCAGCACCGCCCGCACGACACCCTCGGAGCGCTCGTCGGTGAGCAGGTCGCGCACGAACGAGCCGTCGATCTTGAGCGCCGAGACCGGCAGCGACTTCAGGTACGCGAGCGAGGAGAAGCCGGTGCCGAAATCGTCGAGCGCGAAACGGGTACCGAGCGCGCCGATGCGCTCGATGAAGCGCCGCGCCGCATCGATGTCGGAGATCGCCGCGCTTTCGGTGAACTCGAACACCAGCAGCTCGGCGGGAAAATCGGCGGATTTCAGGGTGGTGCGCACGAAGTCCGCGAAGTCCGGCTGCACGAGCGATTGGGCGGACACGTTGATCGAAAAACTGAGGTTCCTCGCACGCAGCGTTGCCGCGTGCGGCTCGAGGCTCGCGATGGCGCGCGCGACGACCCAGCGATCGAGCTGGGGCAGCAGCTGGTAGCGCGTCGCCGCGGAAATGAACCGCGACGGCGACACGGGCTCCCCGTCCGCGTCACGCATGCGGACCAGGATTTCGTGTCGCCGCGGTCGCGTGGGATCCCACAGCGACTCGATCGGCTGCGCGTAGAGGAGGAACCGGTCCTGCGTGAAGGCATCGCTCAGGTCGCGGAACACCTGCAGGTCGTCGCGGCGCTGCACGAGGCTCGCATCGTTGTGCGCGAACACCTCGACGCGGTTGCGACCGCGGTCCTTCGCCGCCTTGCACGCGGTTTCGGCGATCGCGAGCACGTGTTCGGGCGGGTCGCCGGTGACGGCCGCGGCGACCCCGAAGCTCGCCGTGACACGCAGGCCCGCGCGCCCGGGCGGCGGCGGCAGCGCTTCGATCGCCTGGCGCGCAGCCTCGGCCCACACCCGGCCCTGGTTCAACGTGCACTGGCGCAGCAGCGCCACGAAACGGTCGCCGGCGAAGCGGCTCGCCATGTCGACGCGCACGCCGGCATGATCGCGCCACAGCGCAGCGACCCGTCGCAGCACCTCATCGCCCGCGGCGAATCCGAAGAGATCATTCGTGACGTGCAGCTGGTCGAGGTCGGCGTAGATCACGCAGTCGTTGGCCTCGGGCGCGGCGAGCGCGGCGCGCAGCCGGTCCTCGAACACGTGGCGCGCGGGCAGGCCCGTGAGTGGATCGTGCTCGATCTCGGTCGCGGTGAGCACGCGGGGCACGATCTGCTCGAGCCGTCGCGCATCGCGGGTCGTGAGGCGGCGCGTATCGCGCCGCGCGAAGGCCATCAGCAGGCCGTGGTGCTGACCGCCGGATTCGACCGGCGTGGCGATCACGGTCCAGGGCAGCAGTTCGGAATCGGGCGTCTCGCGCAGCTTCGCGACGATCGTCGTGCGGTGACGCGCCGCGACTTCCTGCGCGAGCGAGCCACGCGCGAGGCGCCGCAGCGGTTCGAGTTCGTCGGACGGAACGGGCCGGCGCATGACGCAACGTTCGAGTCTGCGGTCGGCGAGCCACAGCAGCACGCCGTCGCAGCCGAGGTGGGCGGCCGACGCGTCGAGGGTGGCCTCGAGCCGGTCGACGCTCGTGCCGCGGCCCGCCTGGCTCGAGGTGGCGAGCAGCCAGCGAAGTTCGGCGGTCTGTTCCGCGGCCTGCAGGCTCGCGTGGCGTTGCCGGCGCAGCAGCGCCGTACCGGCCAGTTCACGCGCGAGGAGGAGCAGCACCGGGCGCAGCGATTGCGCGAGTGCGGTGCCGTCGGGATCCGATGCGATGCGCGGCTCCGGGCCCACGATGCCGAGCCACGCGAGTGGCGACGCGTTGTCCTCGCCGACCGGCAGCAGCAGGCCCTTGGCGGGATCATCCGTGCGGGCGAGCGTGGTCGCGGCGGCCGACTCCTTGCGGCGCATCAGCGCCAGCACCTGCTCGAGGCGGGCGCGCACATCGAGCGCATCCGCGCCGTCCTCGCTCCACCACAGGCGTCCGTCGGGCCCGTAGAGCATCACGCGGCGCGTGCGCGCGAACAGCGAGCGCACGATCTGCGCATAAGGGGCCGCATCGAACGGCTGGGCCTGCAAGGCGTCCTGTCCTCGGGCAAGAATATGACAAGCGTAGTCTGCGCCGCCCATGCGGGCGCGGACCGCGATGCGGGTCACGAATCCGCCGTCGAAAGCGCGCTACCGGTCGAGAAAGGCGCGGATCCGGCCGGCCGCCTCGACGCATTCCGCGACGCCGGCGACCAGCGAAATGCGCACCCGGCCGGTGCCCGGGTTCATCCCGTGCGCCTCGCGGGCGAGGAAGCTCCCCGGCAGGATGGTGATGTTCTGTGCCGCGAGGAGCTCGCGGGTGAACACGGTGTCATCGCCCCGCACGTCGGGCCAGAGGTAAAACCCGCCCGCCGGCGCCGAAACGTCGAGCACGGGCGCCAGGAGCGGCACGGCGCGCGCGAATTTTTCGCGATAGAGCGCGCGGTTCACGGCGGCGTGCGCATCGTCGTTCCACGCGGCGATGCTCGCGAGCTGCGTCGGCACCGGTATCGCGCAACCGTGGTAGGTGCGATAGCGCAAGAAGTCGCGGATCAGCGCCGGATCGCCCGCGACGAATCCCGAGCGCAGCCCCGGCACGCTCGAGCGCTTCGAGAGGCTGTGGAAGACGATGCAGCGTTCGAAGCGGTCCCGTCCCGCCCCGCGCGCGGCCTCGAGCAGCGAGGGCGGCGGCCGTGCCTCGTCGAGCCACAGGTCCGAGTAGCACTCGTCGGAGGCGATCACGAAGTCGTGGCGTTCGGCGAGCGCGAGTGCGTGCTCGAGGTACGCGCGCGGCAGGACGGCACCGGTCGGGTTGCCGGGCGAGCAAAGGAAGAGGATCTGCACGTCGCGCCACACGTGGGCCGGCACCGCATCGAGGTCGGGCATGAAGCCCGACGCCGCGGTCGTGTTGAGGTAATGCGGCGTGGCTCCGGCGAGCAGCGCTGCGCCCTCGTAGATCTGGTAGAAAGGATTCGGCATGGCGACGAGGGCCGGCCGGCGTGGATCGATGGCGGCCTGCACGAACGCGAACAGCGCCTCGCGGGTGCCGTTCACCGGCAACACCATCGTGCCCTCGTCGACGGCGCCCGCGCCGAGTGCAAAGCGCCGCTCGAGCCAGCGCGCGGCCGCCGCGCGCAGGGCAGGGAGCCCCACCGTCGAGGGATAACGGCCGAGTTCCCCGAGCGCGGCACGCAAGGCGTCGAGCACGAAGGCGGGCGGCTCGTGCTTCGGCTCGCCGATCGACATCGCGATGTGCGCGAGCTGCGCGGGCGGGCGGCAGCCCTCGGTCAGCGCCGCGAGCTTCTCGAACGGATACGCGTGCAGCGCCGCGATGCGCGGGTTCACGCCGCGCGCCTGCGTTCGAGCGCTTCCGCGAGACGCTGCTGCAGGCGCTCCGCGGCCGCGGCGTCGAGCGGCTGGTTCGAGGCGTCGGTCAGGTAGAAGACGTCTTCGGCGCGCTCGCCCACGGTCATGATTTTCGCGTTCAGCAGGTGCACGCGCTCGGCCATCAGGACCTTGCCGATGTCGCACAGGAGCCCGGGCCGGTCGCCCGCGGTCAATTCGAGCACGGAACGCCGCTGGCGCTCGTCGATGCTCACGGTGATCTGAGTCGGAGTGTGGAACATGCGAGTCTGGCGCGGTGCGCGGCGGTGCACCGCGAGCGGCTCCTCGTCCGGCGATTGCAGCGAGCGCCACAGCGCCTGCTCGATCTCGGCGAGCCGCTCCGGGTCGTTGATCGGCGCGCCGTCGTCCTCGAGCACGTGGTAGACGTCGAGGCTGTAACGGTCTTCGGTCGGCGTGATGTGCGCGTCGACGATCGTGAGCCCGAGCTGGTCGAGCACGGCGGTCGTGCGCGCGAAGCCGTGGTAGCGGTGCGGCGCGAAGGTGAAGATCGCGGTCGTGCCGCGCACGCTGCGTGGATCGAGCGCCACCACCGGCTCTTCGCTGCGCGGGTCGCGCTCGGCGAGGAGCCGCGTATGCCAGGCGACCTCGTCGGCGCTGTTGCGCAGGAAGTAGCCGGGGGTCAGGCGCGCCCAGACCGCATCGACCTGCGCATCGCGACAGCCGCCCGCGAGCAGTATGGCGCGGGCGGCGGCCTGCGCATCGCGTATCAGCTCGTCCTGGTCGATCGGCGCCTCGAGGCCGCGGCGCAGCGCGCGCCGCGTGCGTTCGAAGAACGTGTGGAAGAGCGATGCCTTCCACGAGTTCCACAGCTTCGGGTTCGTGCCGCGCACGTCGGCGCAGGTGAGCACGTAGAGATAATTGAGGTGCGCCTCGTCGCCGACCCGCAACGCGAAATCGTTGACGACCTCGGGCTCCGAGATGTCCTGCTTCTGTGCGGTCACCGAGAGGATCAGGTGGTTGCGAACGAGCCAGGCGACGAGCCTCGCGTCGTAGCGGCTGAGCCCCTGTTCGAGGCAGAAGGCCTCGGCGTCGACCGCGCCGAGTTCCGAGTGGTCGCCGCCGCGGCCCTTGGCGATGTCGTGGAACAGCGCCGCGAGATAGGCGAGCTCGGGTTTCGGCAGCTCGCGGAACACGGCGGAAACCTGCGGCAGCTCGTGGTCGTAGCGCTCGATCGCGAGCCGCCGCAGATTGCTGACCACGAACAGCGTGTGCGCATCGACCGTGTAGGTGTGGAAGAGGTCGTACTGCATGCGGCCGACGATGCGGCCGAAGGCCGGGATGTAGCGGCCGAGCACGCCGTAGGTGTTCATGCGCCGCAGTTCGTGGGTCACGCCGACCGGCGCGCGCAGGATGTCGAGGAACAGCCGATGGTGGCGCGGGTTCTGGCGGAACTCCTCGTCGATCAGCCACAGCGAGCGGCTGATCGCGCGCATCGTCTCGGCACGCACGCCGCGGATCTGCGGGTGCTGCTGCAGCAGCACGAAGAGCTCGAGCAGCGCCGACGGCGTGCGCCCGAAGACGTCGCCGTTCACGGTCTCGAGGTAGTCGTTCTGCACCTGGAAGCGGGCATTCAGCGGCACGGGCGGCGCGCCCTCGGTCAGGATCGCCTCGCGAAAGAGCTGCAGCAACAGTTCGTTCAGCAGGCTCACGTCCATCGCGGTGCGGTAGTAGCGCTGCATGAACTGCTCGACCGCGAGCGTGTACGAGGCGTCCTCGTAACCGAAGCTCTTCGCGATGCGGATCTGGTGGTCGAAGAGGAGGCGATCCTCGCGCCGGCCGGTCGCGAGATGCAGCGCGCAGCGCACTTTCCACAGGAACGCCTGCGCCTGCTTCAGCTTGCGCAGTTCGGACGGCGCGAGAAAGCCGTGTGTCACGAGTTCATCGAGCGTTGCCGCACCGAAGTGGCGCTTCGCGACCCACGCGATCGTCTGGATGTCGCGCAGGCCGCCCGGCGCGGTCTTCACGTTCGGCTCGAGGTTGTACGCGGTGTCGTTCGCCTTCAGGTGCCGCCCGGCCTGCTCGCGCACCTTCGCCTCGAAGAACTCGCGCACGGGCCAGAGGTGCTGCGGCGTGAGTGCCGCGCGCATCGCGAGCGTGAGCGCCCCGTCGCCCGCGAGATGGCGCGCCTCGACCAGCGTGGTCATCACGGAGACGTCGGCGGCACTTTCGGTGGTGCATTCGGCCACCGTGCGCACGCTGTGGCCGATCTCGAGGCCGATGTCCCAGAGGAATGCCAGCAGGCCGGCGACCTGGCCACGCTCGGGGTCCGGGGGCGGCGCCGGGACGAGCACGAGCACATCGACGTCGGAGCAGGGCGCGAGTTCCAGCCGTCCGTAGCCGCCCACCGCGACGAGTGCCCAGCGTTCCGCGAGCGGGCCGAGGTGCGCGTGCCATGCCGCGCGCAATACCACGTCGATCAGCAGCGCGCGCCCATGCACGATCGCCTCGACCGGCTCCTCGGCATGGAAGCGGGCCGCAAGCTCGGCGTTGGCTTCGCGAAGCGCGTCGCGATAGAGGGAAGCGGACAACGGTTCCGCGGCGAGCCGCGCCGGCAGCCGCTCGAGCAGCGGCCAGACGAGCGGCGCAGTCGCGGCGGGCGCTGCTTCGTCGACCGTGCGTGCGGACGGCATCAGCGCCGGTCCGCGGCACCGAGCGTCAGGACCTCGACGCCGCTTTCGGTGACGAGCACGGTGTGTTCCCACTGCGCCGACAGCGAATGATCCTTGGTGACGACGGTCCAGCCGTCCTTCAGGATCGAGACGTGGCGCTTGCCGGCGTTCACCATCGGTTCGATCGTGAAGGTCATGCCGGGTTCGAGCGCGACACCCGTGCCGGGCGTGCCGTAATGCAGCACCTGCGGGTCTTCGTGGTACACGCGGCCGATGCCGTGGCCGCAGTACTCGCGCACCACGGAAAAATTCCGCGCCTCGACGTAAGTCTGGATCGCGTGCCCGATGTCGCCGAGGCGTGCGCCGGGCGCGACCTGCCGGATGCCCTGCCACATCGCCTCGAAACAGGTTTCGGTGAGGCGCTGCGCCTGGATGCCCGGCTTGCCGACGTAGAACATGCGGCTCGTGTCGCCGTGGAACCCGTCGCGGATCACGGTGACGTCGATGTTGACGATGTCACCCGCCTTCAGGCGCTTGTCGTTCGGAATGCCGTGGCAGACGACGTGGTTCACCGAGGTGCAGATGGTTTTCGGGAAGCCGCGGTAATTGAGGTTCGCCGGTACCGTGTGCTGCACCTCGACGATGTACTCGTGGCACAGCCGGTCCAGTTCTTCGGTGGTGATGCCCGGCTGCACATGCGGCCCGATCATGTCGAGAACTTCGCCGGCGAGGCGGCCGGCCGTGCGCATCCTGTCCTGTTCTTCCGGGGTCTTGATCGATACGGGCATCAGCGGGGCGGTGGCGGCGTAAGGCGTTGTTTTCGCGAGGAACACATGGTATAAAGCGCGGCCTTTTTTGGCAACGCAATCCACACGCGCAGCAAGTGACCTTCCGGTTGGGTGTTCCCGCGGGCTTCGGCCATGCGGGGATGGCCGGGAGGGCGGCGCGGAGGCTCAACCCGACAGGAGTTTTTATGTCCGGCGTGTCCATGAGACAGATGCTGGAAGCGGGCGTCCATTTCGGACACCAGACCCGCTTCTGGAACCCGAAGATGGCCCCTTTCATCTTCGGTGAGCGCAATCGCATCCACATCATCAACCTCGAGAAGACGCAGCCCCTCTACCAGGAGGCGGCGAACTTCGTGAAGGGCGTGGTCGCCGACGGCGGCACCGTGCTGTTCGTCGGCACCAAGCGCTCCGCGCGCGATGCCGTGCAGGCGGAAGCCCTGCGCTGCACGATGCCGTTCGTCAACCAGCGCTGGCTCGGCGGCATGCTGACCAACTTCAAGACGATCCGCCAGTCCATCAAGCGGCTCGCCGATCTCAACGAAATGCGCGAGAGCGGCCTGCTCGACAAGCGCGGCAAGAAGGAAGCGACGCAACTGCGCCGCGAAATGGAAAAGCTCGAGCGCAGCCTCGGCGGCATCAAGGCGATGGAATCGCTGCCCGACGCGCTGTTCGTGATCGATGTCGGCCACGAGAACATCGCGATCCACGAGGCGAGGAAGCTCGGCATTCCGGTCGTCGCGATCGTCGACACGAACTGCTCGCCCGACGGCATCGATTTCGTGGT